>JBGAJX010000014.1:0-116301 GCA_044224695.1 Marmoricola sp.
GGGCGCGCCATAAGGTGGCGTTCTGCACGCCGTTCTCCGCTCACTGGTTCCTGTTCCTAGACAGCTCAGAAACCTAGACAGGGAACGGCGTGCTCACGATTCAGGCGCGCTCAACCACCCACGGAAGCGTCAGAAGAGCCGGATTTCTCGGCCTTCTTCCGCCGCGAGTTCGAGCGCGTGGTGCGGACGGCATACCTCGTCCTGCACGACCAGCAAGCGGCCGAGGACGTGGCCCAGGACGCGTTCGGCCAGCTCTACCGGCACTGGGGGAAGGTCAGCGGGTACGACAACCCGCAGGCGTGGGTACGCCGCGTCGCGATCCGGATGGCGGTGCGCCAGGCCCGTCGGGAGGAGAGCGGCCGGTTGTTGCTGAGGGCGGTTCCGTCTCGCGACACGCCGCCGCTGCGCGACCTCGATCTGGCGGAGGCGCTGCGCAGCCTGCCCGCGCAGCAACGGGCGGCGATCGCCCTGCACTACTACGAGGACCGCCCTGCCGAGGAGGTCGGCGCCCTGCTGGGGTGTTCGGCCTCCTCGGTGCGCACCCACCTGGCGCGGGCACGCGCCCGGCTCGCGGTGCTGCTGGCGGAGGAGGTGGACCATGCCGAGTGAGTCGCCCGAGCAGACCCCGGAGCAGCGGCTCCGGACGGAGGTGCACCGGATCGCCGACGGTGTGCCGGTGGACACCGAGGCCCACCTGGCCACCGTGCTCGCCCAGCAGTCCGACCCGGGCCGCCACAGCCAGCGCCACCGCGCGCTGGTCCCGCTCGCCGCAGCGGCTGCGGTCCTCGGCGTGGTCGTGGCCGGCTCGGCGGTGACCGGCCTGCTGACCGGCGACCGGAACGACGAACCCGCTGCGATCCTGGCGGGCACGCCCGAGGGCACGGTGCCGTCGGTCTTCGGGCAGACGCGCTCGGCGGCCCGGACCCTGCTGGAACAGCGAGGCTTGCAGGTGCGCTTCGAGGAGCGGATCAGTTGCGACCCGGCCGGGCGCCCCGTGGGCACCGAGCCGACCGCGGGGACGCCGGTCGCCCGCGGCGACACGGTGACGGTTCTCGTGGCCTACCAGGGCGCGAACACGGACTGTGTGGCGGACCTGCGAGAGCCCTGGAGCTTCGTCGACTTCGCCACCGGACGCGGGCCCGCGCCGCGGTTCGCCGAGGACGTCGCGGTGTTCGTCGACGGCCGACGCACGGCCACGCTGTCGGGCGAGAAGGCGGCTCAGGGCGACTGGGGTCCGAGCTCTCCGCTGACCCTGCTGGCCGGTGCCACCGAGCAGGTGCTGAGGACCGGCACGACGTACACGACCCCGGAACTCCAGGCGACCACGGGGACCCCGCCGGACCGCTGGTGCGGCGTCGCCCGGCCTCGCGCCGTGGCCGAACGGGAGGCGCTCACCCTCACGATCGCCTTCGCCGACGGCGCGGAGCCCTGCCCTACCCGGGTGGCGCTGTATGAGACCGGCGGAGCGATCGACGCGGTCGTCGCCTGGTCCGGTGGTGACAGCACGGGAGCGCGGCGACCCGTGCCCGACGTCGTGGGGATGAGCCTCGCCGAGGCGCGGGCCGCGGTCACCGCCGCCGGCTATCCCGCCCGGGTCGAGGAGCTCGAGACCTGCGCGCCCCGTGCAGGAGTGGTGGAGCAGGCCCCGACGCCGCAGGACCTGATCGACGACCGTGCGGACGAGCCGGACTGGTCCGGGCCCGTCACCCTGGTGGTCGAGGTGCCCCACACCACCCGCGACTGCGCGGCCCTCGACGCCGCCGCCGAGACCTTCCTGCGCTTCGCCCGCGGGGGTCCGCCCCCGGCGTGGGCACCACAAGTACGTCAACTGCTGGGCTATGCGCCCTGGGACACGGTGACCGCGTCCCGCGCCGACGACCCGGAGGCCTGGGCGCTGTGCTCGGGCGTCACCCCCTCGGACTGTGAGGTCTCGCCCCTGCGGGTGGCCGGCCAGGCGGTCGAGGTCTCGACCGGGGAGTACGCCGACGTCGGCACGTGGCCCGGTGACGAGGTGTGCGAACTGATCGACCGCGGGGGTCTGCCTCTCGACCTCCGCCCGCGCCGCCAGATCGTGCTCTATCCCGCCGCTCCCGCCACCTGCGCGGACAACTGGCAGGTCTGGCTGTGGATCGACGACGCCGGGCGGATCGCCGCGGTGAACCTCGGCGTACCGAGGTAGCCGCGCGGGGTCCCGCGCGTGCACGCGGGAACGGTCGGCTGCTGCGTACGATCGGCCCGTGAGCCGGTTCACCCGCGCCCGAGCGATCCTCCGGGCTGAGTTCGCCGACGTGCGGGAGCGGGACGCCGACCTCGACCCCGGCGAGTTCACCGCCTTCACGCTCCCGCTGCTGGGCCGGGCGATGGTGCTGACGATGCTCGGAGTCGTCCCGCTGGTGGTCATCCGGATGGGAGACGATGCCGACGAGGTCTTCATCCCCACGATCGCGTCGTTCGCTCTCGCGGCGGTGTGCTCGGTCGTGATCGCCTGGATCGCCGCGGCGGTCATCTCCGCGTTCGCCACCGTGGTGGTGTATGGCAAGCCACCGCGGGCGGCCTCAGGCCTGGTCTCGCGCACCATGGGCGAGTCCTTCCGACGGATCAACGACGCCACCTCGACCCTGATGCTCCTGGCACTCGTGGTCGGCCTGGTGGCACTCGGGTTCGGAATGCCCGCGCGCAGGCAGCGGCGAGAACTCGGTGGTCGACGACCTGCTCGCCGCCCAGGTCGCGCTGTTGTTGGCCGGCCTGGCCGTCGCGTTCGTCGCGGAGGCCTGCCGGGTGGCCGCCGACATCATGGACGACCAGTCCCTCGCCCTGGCCTGGCCCTGGGCCCTGCTCATCGTCACGATCAGCTGGGTGCTGGCCACCGTCGCCGGACCGCTGGAGTTCACCACGATGGTGCGCAGGCTCCTGGCGGACTGGCTGCCGGAGACGGTCGGGGACGCGTCGCGACAGCAGGCCATCGACGATGTGATGCCCGGCGGGGCTCGCTGGGCCGCCAGCTTCGGAGTGGTCCCGATCCTGATCGTGATCTGGTTCGTGCAGGCACGGATCAACAACGGCTTCGCCGTGCTGCGCGAAGCCCCGCGAGCGGGTCGCTGACTCCTCGGTGGCCCTCGGCTCTCCCGTGAGCCCGTGGGCTCGGACGCCCTCAGAGGACCGACTGTCCGACGGGTCCGGGGTTGTAGGCGACCTCCCACCGGAAGCCGTCCGGGTCCGTGAAATAGCCGGAGTAGCCGCCCCACTCCCGGGCGCGGGGCGCTGCGACGATCGCGGCCCCTGCGTCCTTGGCGGAGGACAGCACGGCGTCGACGTCCTCCGGGGACCTGACGTTGTGCGCCAGGGTGAACGGCAACGCGCCGTCGGGTCGGGCGATGGGTCCGAGCTCTCCGGTTGCGGCGTCCTCCTGCCACAGCGACAGGACGAGCTTGTCGCCGGTGCGGATCATGACGACCTCGTCCGGCACCTCGAGCTCGGGGGTCCAGCCCAGACCCGTGACGTAGAAGGCGCGGCTGCGCTCCAGGTCGCGCACGACCAGGGTGACGAAGCTGATGCGCGCATCCATGGCGACGACCTTAGGCCGAGATCACCGGCGTGCCGCAACTGGTCGCGTCTTCCCGGCGACTGGTCATGTGTTCCCGGCGACTGGTCACGTCTTTAGCAGAGCGCTCCGGGCGATCGCGGCGATCCGCCGCTCGGTGACCTCGTCCAGAGCGTCGAAGTACCACGCGGCAGGCATCAGCCGCCCGTCCTCACCACCGGCCGCACGGAAGGCCACCTTCTCGCTCAACCCGAGGCTCAGCCGTTCGTCGTTACGGAAGAAGACCAGTACCGGAGTGCTCGCAGACGCGGCGTACCCGGGCATGCCGTACCAGATGCGCGGCTTGAGGTCGGGGGCCGCGGACACGATCACCTCGTGAACTCGCTGCATGATGCCGCGGGCTGGCTCGTCCATCGCGGCGATCGTGGAGAGGACCTGCTCGAGATTGCGGTCGTCCTTGGTGCCCATCAGTCATGTCCCTTCAGGTGGAGTAGGAGCGCCGAGGCGCAGCACCCCATCCGGACATGTCCTGACCGTGCCAGGACCCTCCGCGATGATTCAGGTGATCGACCACCTGGAAGCGCAGTGGCTCGACGGTAACACCCCTCAGTTCCGTTGCTGAATGCCGCTGCGATCACGGCCGGAAGCCGCCAGGGAGCGCTCACCCGAGCCGCGCGGCCCGGAGGAGGCGCACAGCTCTCGGGCCAACGCCGTGCAGGTCGAGCAGAGCATCGAGATCCTCGGGAAGGTCCGCACGACTTCGGTAGCCGGCACGGAGCAACGCCCCTGCCGCGGGGCGGCCTATGCGGATCCCGTCGAAGTCCGGCCCGAGATCCTCCGCTGGCGGCTCGCTCATGAGCCTACCCAAGCAGACGGCGGTCACACGTTGAAGCGGAACTCCACCGGGTTCCGTCACGAATAGGCGTCACGCCGGTGCCGGACACTGATGACTCGCACCGCAACGCGGTCCTCATGAATCGTGTAGATGACCCGAAACTCCCCGCGACGCGCCGAGTAGGAGCCTTTCAGTTCGTTTCGCAGGGCCTTGCCAACGCGATGCGGGTTCTCGGCCAGCGCTCCGAAGATGAACTCCGCGCATGCAGCGGCCACAGTTTCAGGCAGATCCACCTCCAGCGCACGCCGTGCCCGCGGCGACAGGAAGATTGCGTAGGTCACGAACGAAGTCGACCGGCCGCGCGGAGGTCAGCAGCAACCACCTCTCCGGCGACCCACTCATCGTCCGCCAACGTCTCCGCCGCTCGAACATCAGCCATGGTGGCCGCATCGCCGAGGATGTCGAGGGTTTCCATCAGCGAGTCGTAGTCGTCTGCGCTCATGAGAACCGCCGCCCGCCGCCCGTTCTTGGTGACTTCGACCCGCTGATGGGTGCGTTCGGCCTCCTCGACCAACTTCGAGAGGTTGGCCCGCACCTCAGCAATCGGCAGAGTGGTCATGTACACGATTCTAGCGCGAATCTCGACGACCTAAACGTTGAAGCGGAACTCCACCACGTCGCCGTCGACCATCACGTAGTCCTTGCCCTCCATGCGGACCTTGCCCGCGGCCTTCGCGGCGGCCATCGAGCCCGCCTCGACCAGGTCGTCGAAGGAGACGATCTCGGCCTTGATGAAGCCGCGCTGGAAGTCGGTGTGGATGACACCGGCCGCCTCGGGCGCCGTGGCGCCCTTCTTGATCGTCCAGGCCCGGGCCTCCTTGGGCCCCGCAGTGAGGTAGGTCTGCAGTCCCAGGGTGTCGAAGCCGACCCTGGCGAGGAGGTCGAGGCCGGGCTCGTCGATGCCCATCTCGGCGAGCATCGCGCGCGCCTCCTCCTCGTCGCCCAGTTCGACCAGTTCGGACTCGAACTTCGCGTCCAGAAAGATCGCCTCGGCCGGAGCGACCAGGTCCCGCATGCGCTGCTTGAGGTCCTCGTCGCCCAGCTCGTCGGCGTCGCAGTTGAAGACGTACAGGTAGGGCTTCGCGGTCAGCAGCATCAGTTCACGGATCAGCGAGCGGTCGATCTTCGTGGCGCTGACCGGCGTACCGGACTCCAGCGCGCTCAGCGCTTCCTTGGCGGCAGCGAGGTTGGCGGCGAGTTCCTTCTTCCCGCGGGCCTCCTTCTCCAGCCGCGGGATCGCCTTCTCCACGGTCTGCAGGTCGGCCAGGATCATCTCGGTCTGGATGATGCCGATGTCGCTGGCCGGGTTGACCTCACCCTCGACGTGGGTGACGTCCTCGTCGCGGAACACACGCGTCACCTGGCAGATCGCGTCGGACTCACGGATGTGGGAGAGGAACTTGTTGCCCAGCCCCTCCCCCTCGGAGGCTCCGCGGACGATGCCGGCGATGTCGACGAACTGGACGGTGGCCGGGAGGATCTTCTCGGACCCGAAGATCTTCGCCAGCACCCCGAGGCGGTCGTCGGGGACGCCGACGACGCCGACGTTCGGCTCGATCGTTGCGAACGGGTAGTTCGCCGCCAGGACGTCGTTCTGCGTCAGGGCGTTGAAGAGGGTCGACTTGCCGGCGTTGGGGAGTCCGACGATCCCGATCGTGAGAGCCACGGGCCGCGAGTCTACGTGCCCGCACGTCTGGACCGGTGCGTCGCCTCCCTCTGGCAGATCCGGGACCTTGGTCCTAAGATTGCACTCGTCGACGAGACACGACTCGGAGGCATGGGAGGACGGGGACATCGTGAGGCAGCACCTGAGCGTGGTGCCCGGGCAGGAGCACGACACCGGGGCACCCATCAGCAGCGCGCTCCAGACCCTGGATCTGCTCAGCTCCGAGGGCGACCACGATCTCCAGGAGATCGTCGATCTCGTCCAGAGCGCCTGCGGGGTGAAGTACGCCGCCGTCTCGATCCTCGACGGCCCCGAGTACTACCTCTCCGTCACCGCCGGCATCGCTCCGTTCGTCTGCGATGCCCAGGACACCCTGTGTGTGCACACGATGGACTGCCACTACGGCGTCTTCATCGAGAACGCCGCCGTCGACGAGCGATTCCTGCACAGCCCGTACGTCAACGGCACGCTGATGTCGCTCCGCTTCTACGCTTCCGCGCCGATCTACGGGCCCGACGGCACGATGATCGGCCGGCTGTGTGTCTTCGACGACGAGCCCAAGGTCATGACCCCGCTGCAGGAGCGCACCCTGACCACGTTGGCCTCCAACATCAGCGGCGTCCTCGAGTTGCGCCTGCGCCAGCACGAGGACGAGATCCGCGAGGCCCGCCACCAAGCCGCCTCGGAGGAGGTCCTGCGGGTCGCCGCCCAGATCAGCCATGACATGCGGATTCCGCTCACCGCGCTCGTGACGAGTCTGGAGATGCTCCAGGAGTCCAACCCGCCGGACATGGACCCGGTGCGGGCGCGCGTGCTCGCCGGTGCCCGCCGCTCCGCCGACCGGCTGGCGAAGCTCGTCGACGGGATCATGCGACTGCACGACGTCGACCGGGATCACAGCGTCGGCCTGGTGCACCTGGGCCGCACGGTGCAGCAGGTGGTGACCGACACCGGTCCGCTGCTCCAGCAGACGCGCGCCTCGGTGCACATCGGGGAACTCCCCCGCCTCCAGGCCGACCCCGACCAGATGTACTCCCTGATCCTCAACCTGGTCACCAATGCCGTGAAGTTCAGCCGGCCGGGCGTGCCCCCGGACATCCGGTTCTCCTCCGCGCGCACCGAGGACGGGTGGCGCATCTCGGTGCGCGACAACGGCATCGGCATCCCACCCGAGAAGCGCGAGCAGGTGTTCGTGATGTTCACCCGACTCAACACCGCAGTGGAGGGCAACGGCATCGGGCTGGCCACGGTCGCGCGCATCGTGCAGGCGCACGGGGGACGCGCCGGGATCACCGAGTTCGACGGCCCCGGCACCGAGATCTGGTTCGAACTGCCCGAGCGCCCCCGGGCCGTCGGCACCGCGCCCCGCTCCAAGCAGTAGCCTCGCCCGGTGCGCCTGGCCACCTGGAACGTCAACTCCGTCCGCTCCCGGATCGCTCGCGTGGAGGCGTTCCTCCAGCGTCACGAGGTCGACGTACTGCTGCTCCAGGAGACCAAGGCCCGCGACGACCAGTGGCCCACGATGATGCTCGAGGCGCTCGGCTACGAGGTGGCCACCTTCGGACTCGACCAGTGGAACGGCGTCGCCGTGGTCTCCCGCGTGGGCCTGACCGATGTGGAGCGCGGCTTCCCGGGCATGCCGTCGTACGGCGAGCCGCCGGTCGCCGAGGCGCGTGCGCTGGGTGCCACCTGCGGCGGGGTCCGCGCATGGTCGCTCTACGTCCCCAACGGCCGGTCGCTGACCGACCCCCACCTGGCCTACAAGCTGGCGTGGCTGGAGGCACTGCGATCCGCCGCGGCCGAATGGGCGGCGGCCGGCCTGCCGGTGGCCCTGGGCGGGGACTGGAACATCGCCCCGCAGGACGAGGACGTGTGGGACATCAAGGACTTCGCCCGCAGCACCCACGTCACCCCCGCGGAGCGCGCCGCGTTCGCCGGGTTCCTCGAGGACGGGTACGTCGACGTGGTCCGTCCGCACACGCCCGGCCCCGATGTCTTCACCTACTGGGACTACTACCGGCGCCGATACGAGCGGAACAAGGGGATGCGGATCGACTTCGTGCTGGGATCGCCGGACCTGGCCGCGCGGGTCACCGGCGCCTTCATCGACCGCGAGGAACGGGCCGGGACCGGAGCCAGCGACCACGCGCCGGTGGTCGTCGACCTGGCGGACTGAGCACTCCTCGACGGCGATGAGTGCCGCTCACCGTTTCTGTCGGTGCGCTCCGCGAGAGTGAGCGCATGGACCTCGGCACCGCCACCACCCTGCTCCTCACCCTCCTGCTGGGGGTGGGGATCGGCCTGCTCCTGGGCCTGGCCCTGCGCCGCACCTCGACCGGATCGACCCAGGTGACCGCCGAGCTCACCCGGCAGGTCGCCGACCAGGCGGTGGTGAAGGAGAGCCTCGACCGGCTGCACCAGCGCCTCCAGGACCTCGAGGGCCACGGCGTCTCCTGGCAGGCGCAGCTGCGCCAGCAGGTCGACGACGTCCGCCACTCCACCGACCAGTTACGCCGTGAGACCTCGGCGTTGTCCACCGCGTTGCGGCGGCCGCAGGTGCGCGGGCGCTGGGGGGAGCTCCACCTGCGACGAGCCGTCGAACTGGCGGGGCTCGTCTCGCGCTGCGACTTCGACGAGCAGGTCACCGTCCGCGACGGGGATGCGGCCCTCCGACCCGATCTGGTCGTCTCCCTGGCGGGCGGCAAGCGGGTGGTGGTCGACGCGAAGGTCCCGTTGGACGCGTTCCTCGACGCCACCGAGGCCGACGACGAGGACGAGCAGCAGGCGCACCTGCGCCGGCACGCGCGCCAGCTGCGCCAGCACGTCGACGCCCTCGCTGCGAAGGCCTACTGGCGAGCCGTGCGCTCCCCCGAGTTCGTGGTGCTGTTCGTGCCCGGCGAGTCCTTCCTGGCTGCGGCGCTGGAGGCCGACCAAGCCCTGCTGGAATACGCCGCCGAGCGCAGGGTCGTCCTCGCCACCCCCACCACGCTGATCGCGCTGCTGCGCACCGTCGCGCACGCGTGGACCCAGGAGGACCTCGCCGACAAGGCGCGCGAGATCCACGAGCTCGGGCGTGAGCTGCACGAGCGCCTGGCGACGCTGGGGGCACACGTCGACCGGCTGGGGCGCGCTCTCGGCGCTGCCACGACGGCCTACAACCAGGCCGTCGGGTCGCTCGAGGGCCGCGTGCTGGTCACCGCCCGGCGTTTCCGCGACCTCTCGGTCACCGAGGACGACCTCCCCACCCCCCGGGTCCTGGACGAGTCACCCCGTTCGCCGTCGGCCCTGGAGCTCGTCGAGGACGACCGCTCCGGGGTGTCGTACGGCGTGTCGGAGGAGACGTACGGCGTGTCGCGACCCGGCGTGGCGGACGGCGAGCCTGCGTGACTCGTCGTACGGTGACAGCGTGGCCAAGCGGACCCTCTGGGAAGAGGGACACCACCCAGGACGGCTCGTCGTGCGAGTCGCAACTCTCGCTGTGCTCCTCGTGGTCGGCGTTCACCTGCTGATCGGTCAACCACTGGGCGCCGCGTTCGACGTGTTCTTCGTCGCGTTGTGCGTCACGGCCGCGCTGTGGGTGCACCCTCGCGACTTCTTCACCGTCGGCGTGCTGCCCCCGCTCCTGCTGGGCGCCACCGTGCTGGTGCTCGCCCTGTTCGCGCCCTGGGCCGTCGCCCAACCGGACGACTCCGCGGTTCAGGCATTCGTCTCCGGCCTGGCTCACCGCTCCATCGGACTCGGCGTTGGCTATGCCCTGACGCTCGGCGTCCTCGGCCTGCGACAGATCGCGCTGCGCAACCGGGGGACGCTTCGTCGGCGCCACGCGACCCGGGCCGCCACCCCCAGCGCTCCTGCGGCAGCGGACGTCATCCTGACGGCGCCTGCGGCAGCGGAGACCGTCGAGACCGTGGCCACCGTGCCGGCGCCGCGGACCGCCAGCGACGACGTACCGGCGGTGCCGGATCCGGCGTCCGGCACCCCGACCCGTCACAGCGTCGGTCACTGAGCCCGGTCGGAGCACCGAGCCGCGCGGCTCAGGCCTGGCCGCTGGCCGCCTTCTCCGCGGCACGCATGTCGCGGCGCAACTCGGGCGGCAGCGCGAAGATCAGCGACTCCTCCGCGGTGTGCACCGCACGGGCGTCGGGGAAGCCCCGCTCGGCCAGGAACTGGAGCACGCCCTCGACCAGGTCCTCCGGGACCGACGCGCCCGAGGTGACGCTGACCGTGCCGACGCCCTGCAGCCAGGACTCGTCGATCTCCGAGGCATCGTCGACGCGGTAGGCCGCCTTGGCACCGGCCTCCAGCGCCACTTCGACCAGGCGCACCGAGTTCGAGGAGTTGCCCGACCCGACCACGATCACCAGGTCCGCCTCGCGGGAGATCTCCTTGATCGCCATCTGCCGGTTCTGCGTGGCATAGCAGATGTCGTCCGACGGCGGGTCCAGCAGGAGCGGGAAGCGCTCGCGGATCGCGGCCACCACCGCCATCGTCTCGTCGACCGACAGCGTCGTCTGGGAGAGCCACGCGACCTTGGCCGGGTCACGCACCTCCACGCGTGCCACGTCCTCGGGGGACTCCACGAGCTGGATGTGCTCCGGCGCCTCGCCCGCGGTGCCTTCGACCTCCTCGTGACCGGCGTGGCCGATGAGCAGGATGTCGTAGTCCTCGCCGGCGAACCGGCGGGCCTCATGGTGCACCTTGGTCACCAGCGGGCAGGTGGCGTCGATGGTCTTCAGCCCCCGAACCGCCGCGTCCTGGTGGACCGCCGGAGAGACGCCGTGGGCGGAGAAGACGACGGTGGCGCCCTCGGGGACTTCGTCCAGTTCCTCGACGAAGATGGCGCCCCGTCGCTCGAGTCCGGCGACGACGTGCTTGTTGTGGACGATCTGCTTGCGCACGTAGACGGGCGCGCCGTACAGGTCGAGCGCCTTCTCCACGGTGATGACGGCCCGGTCGACGCCGGCGCAGTAGCCGCGTGGCGCTGCCAGCAACACCGCCCGGTCAGCCTCGGCCGGATCCAGCACAGGCGGCATGCCCAGGTCTGAGGTGCTCATGCCCCCCATCGTAGGAGGGCGCGGCTAGGGTGCCTCCGTGGCCTTGCAGACCAGCCCCCAGGCGCCGGCGCCGGTGCGGCAGATCGCGACGCTGCTCCAGGGCTACATCGAGCGCCTGGGTGCGGTGTGGGTGGAGGGTCAGATCGCCCAGCTCAACCGCAAGCAGGGGCTGGCAACGGTCTTCATGACCTTGCGGGACCCGCTCGGCGACATGTCGTTGACCGTCACCACACCCCGTGCGGTCTTCGACGCGATGTCCCCGCCCGTCGTCGAGGGTGCGAGCGTGGTGGTCCACGGCCGTCCGAGGTACTACCCCAATCGCGGCACGTTGAGCCTGGCCGCCGACGAGATCCGCGTGGTCGGTCTCGGCGAACTGCTCGCCCGGCTGGAGCGACGCCGCCAACTGCTGGCCGCCGAGGGCTTGTTCGAGCGGGCCCGCAAACGCCCGCTGCCGTTCCTGCCTGCCGCGGTCGGGCTGATCACCGGCCACGGCTCCGCCGCGGAGCGCGACGTCGTGGAGAACGCACGTCGGCGTTGGCCCGCGGTCGACCTCCGCGTGGTCTACGCGAGCATGCAGGGCACCAACTGTGCCCGCGAGGTGATGGAGGCCCTGGCTCGGCTGGACCGGGACCCGGCCGTCGAAGTGATCGTCATCGCCCGCGGTGGCGGGTCGGTCGAGGACCTGCTCCCGTTCTCGGATGAGGGACTGGTGCGCGCCGTGGCGCAGACACGGACGCCGGTGGTCTCCGCGATCGGCCACGAGCCCGACGTACCCCTCCTGGACCTGGTCGCCGACCTGCGCGCCTCCACCCCGACCGACGCCGCCAAACGGGTGGTGCCCGACGTCGCCGAAGAACTGCACGCCGTACGCCAGCTGAGGGACCGCGCCCGGACCGCGATGGTGCGCTGGGTGCAGCAGGAGACCGCCGGGCTCGAGAGCCTCCGAGCGCGCCCGTCGCTGGCCGACCCGCACACGCACCTGGAGGCTCGCCAGGACGAGGCCGCTGCCCTGATCGAGCGGGCGCGGCGTACGGTCCTTCACCTGGTCGACCGGGCGGAGGACGACCTGCATCACACCCGCGCACGTGTCCGGGCGCTGTCTCCGCTGGAGACGCTGCGTCGGGGGTATGCGGTCCTGCAGGACCAGGACGGCCAGGTACTGACCTCGATCGCCCAGGTGGAGACCGACCAGGCCCTCGACGTCCGCCTCGCCGACGGACGCGTCCACGTCAGCGCACAGAGCACAGTCCCCGCCCCCGGGGCCGAGGAGGAGACATGAGCCCGAAGTCGACCCCGTCGACGGCGACCGAGCCCGAGCCGCTGACCTACGAGCAGGCGCGCGAGGAACTCATCGGCGTCGTCCGCACCCTCGAGCAGGGAGGCACGTCCCTGGAGGAGTCGCTGCGCCTGTGGGAGCGCGGGGAGGAGTTGGCGCGCACCTGCCAGACACTGCTGGACGGCGCCCGCGCCCGCCTGGATGCCGCGCTGGCCGAACGCGAGGAGTGACGCGAAAGATCTGACCAGTCGCGCGAGAAACGCGACCAGTCAGCGGGAAAACCTGACCAGTCGCGCGAAAAACGTGACCAGTCGCGGGAAGAACGTGACCAGTCAGGACTCGAGGATGCCGAGGAAGTCGACCAGGGTCTCCAGGCCGGTGGTGGTGACGACCAGGGTGGTGACCCCGGTGACGGGGTCCTCGCGGACCAACGCGGTGTCGGTGTCGTCGGTCCAGGTCTGCCAGGTCTCACCCTCGACGGTGACGTCCTCGCCCTGCTCGGCCTCGGGGTCGACGTGCTGCTCGACCATGTCGGCCAGGGTGCGGCGGGCCTGCTCGAGGCCGACGTACCGCCGCTCCTCGGTCAGCATGCCGAGGTGCCAGGCCTCCTCCTCGCCCGGGGTGAACGTGACGCTGGTGGCGATCCAGCCGGTGGGGAGTTCCCGTGGGGCGAGCAGCGGGTAGTCGACCTGCGTACGCGCATACTCCGCGGAGGTGAAGTACTCCACCGGCTTGACCGGGTCGGGAGGGTCGTTGCGGACCACGCTGCGGAAGGCGACGAACGCCATCACCACCGCGACCAGGACGAGCATCGCGCCGATGAGCCCACCGAAGGAACGCTGGTACCGACCCGCTTGCTGGCTCATGGGCCCCATTGTTCCAGCGGCCCCCCAAGGACTCCCCCGGGCGCCCGCCCGGCCCGTCGCGCCGACGCCTAGCCTGCTCGGGTGCTGAGCGCCGCTGTGAGTCCCTCCGCCGTCGTTCCAGCTCTGGGACGCGACCTGATCTCGACCGGTGCGCTGGCGACGCTGCTGGTAGTCGCGTTCGCCCATCCGCGGGGCCGGGTCGAGTTGCTCGCCGCGGCCGCGGCCGCCGGGGCGGTCCTCCTCACCGGAGCCGTCTCGCCGGAGGCCGCGGCGGAGCAGCTCCGGTTGCTGGGTCCGGTGGTGGCCTTCCTCATCGCCTCGCTCGTGGTCGCCGAGGCGTGCGCGGCGGCCGGGGTCTTCACCTACCTGGGGCAGGTGGTCGCGCGTATCGGGCGGCACGAACCGGCGCGGACCGCCACGGTGGCGTTCGCGGTGGCGACCGTGGTCACCGTCGTCCTGTCGTTGGACGCCACCGTGGTGATGCTGACTCCCGTGGTCCTGGCCGCCGCGGCCGGGCACCGCGCGACGCGTCCGATGGCCCTGCTGTGCGCCCGCCTGGCCAACAGCGCCTCCCTGCTCCTGCCGGTCTCGAACCTCACCAACCTGCTCGCGGTCGGACTGGTCGGCCTGGGCTTCAGCGCCTGGGTGGGCTGGATGGTGCTGCCCTGGCTGGGAGTCCTCGCCGTCGAGTACGTCGCGCTGCACGTGGCGTTCCGTCGCGACCTGCGCGGCCCGCTGCCCCGGCACGCAGCTCTCGAGGACGGTCCGGCACGGGCCCCTCGCGCGGCACTCGCGGTGCTGGGGGTCATGCTCGTCGGCTTCGCCCTCGCCTCTCCTCTGGGCGTCGACCCCGCCTGGGTGGCCGGAGCAGCGGCGTTCGTCCTGGCACTCCCCGCACTGCGCCGCGGCGCTCTGGCTCCCCGGGACGTCCTGGCCTCGGCCCACCTGCCGTTCGCGGCGTTCGTGCTGGGCCTCGGCGTCGTGGTGGCCGCGGTCGCCGACTCGTTCCTCGGCAACGCCGTCGCCGATCTGCTCCCCGCCCCCGGGGGCGACGAGGTGGGCGACCTGGGCACCCTGATGCTCATCGCGTTCGGGACGATGGCACTGGCCACCCTGCTCAACAACCTGCCCGCGACGCTGCTGGTCGTGCCACTGGTGGTGCCGCTGGGCATCCCGGCTGTGCTGGCGGCGATCCTGGGCGTGAACGTGGGCGCCGGACTGGCGTACTCCGGGTCACTGGCGAACCTGCTGTGGCGGCGGGTGCTGCGGCGCCAGGGAGCCCAGGTGGACGGCGTGCTCTTCCACCGGTACGCCGTCGTGGTGACCCCGGTCGCGCTCGCGGTCGGCACGTTCCTCCTCTGGGCCGAGGCCGCGCGACGGTCATGAATCCGCATCTGCGGCCCTTTGCTTGAGTTTCCGCCGATCATGCGGAACTCTTGGCGGGTGGCGCACCACCGCATCTCCGAAGCAGCCTCCGTCCTGGGGGTCAGCGACGACACGCTGCGACGGTGGATCGACCACGGCCGGATCACCGCCACGGTCGGCTCCGACGGCCGCGCCGGGATCGAGGGCGAGGACCTGGCCCGGCTGGCGCTCGAGCTGGCCGACGCCGGACACGAGGGCCTGTTCGACCGGCAACGGGCGCACTCGGTCAGCGCCCGCAACCGGCTCCGCGGCATCGTCGTCGCGGTGAAGCGCGACCCGGTGATGTCTCAGGTGGAACTGGTCTGCGGCCCGTACCGGATCGTCTCGCTGATGAGCACCGACGCCGCGGACGAGCTCGGACTGGAGCCCGGGGTCATCGCGGTGGCCTCCATCAAGTCCACCAACGTGATCGTGGAGGTCCCGTGAACCGTCGCGCCGCCCTCCTCACGGGCGTGGCCCTGCTGCCGCTGGCGCTGGCCGCCTGCTCCGGGGACGGAGGCGGGGACACAGGTGACGGCAGGGACACAGACACCACCCTGACCGTGCTCGCCGCATCCTCGCTGACCGGCGTCTTCGAGGACCTCGCCGAGATCTTCGAGGAGGACAACCCCGGTGTGGAGGTGGCCTTCGCCTTCGACTCCAGCGCGACGCTGGCACTCCAGGTCACCGAGGGGGCTCCCGCCGACGTCCTGGCCACCGCGGACCTGGACACCATGCAGACCGTCCTGGACAACGGCGACGCTGCCGAGTCGTCGGTGTTCGCGACCAACCAGATGGTGCTGGTCACCCCCGCGGACAACCCGGGCGGCGTGGAGTCATTCGACGACCTGGGCGACGACAGCGTCACGTATGTGATCTGCGTCGACACCGCTCCGTGCGGCAAGGTCGCCGCCGGGCTGCTGGAGGACGGCGGCATCACCACCGCTCCGGCGTCGTTCGAGGTGGACGTCAAGGCGGTGCTGGCGAAGGTCGTGGCCGACGAGGCCGACGCCGGACTCGTCTACGCCACCGACGCCCTGGCGGCCGGCGACGACGTACGGATCCTGGAGGTTCCCGGGGCCGAGGACGTGCCGAACAGCTACCCGATCGCCGTGGTCGAGCAGAGCGAGGACGCCGACCTCGCCCGGGCCTGGGTCGACCTGGTGCTGTCCGAGGCGGGCCGGCAGATCCTGGAGGAGGCGGGCTTCTCGCCCGCGCCATGAGCAGTCAGCCCTCCCTGGACAGGCAGGCCCTGGACAGACCAGCACTGGACACACCAGCCCTGGACAGACCAGCACTGGGCCGCCCGCCGCTGTGGCTCACCGTGCCGGCCGGCCTGGCGGGGCTGGCGATGCTGCTTCCCCTGGCCGGGTTGATCTCCCAGGCTCCCTGGCAGGACCTCCCCGCCCTGCTCACCAGCACGACCACGCTCCAGGCGCTGTGGCTCTCGCTATGGACAGCGACCGCAGCGAGCGCCCTGTGCCTGGTCCTCGGGCTGCCGCTGGCCTGGGTGCTCGGCCGGACCGAGATGCCGTTCCGCAGTCTGGTCCGCGCCCTGCTCAGCGTGCCCCTCGTGCTCCCCCCGGTCGTGGCGGGCGTGGCGCTGCTGGGCGCCTTCGGCCGCAACGGTCTCGTCGGGGAACCGCTGCGTGAACTCACCGGGATCACCATCCCGTTCACCTCCACCGCCGTCGTGATCGCGCACACCTTCGTGGCTCTGCCGTTCTTCGTGCTCAGCGCGGAAGGCGCGCTGCGGTCCTCGCGCGGCGAGTACGACGTCGTCGCCGCCACCCTCGGCGCCAGCCGGCTGCGGACCTTCACGCGGATCACGCTCCCCCTGATCGCACCCGGCGTGGCCGCGGGCCTGTTGCTGGCCTGGGCGCGCTCCCTGGGCGAGTTCGGCGCGACGATCACGTTCGCGGGCAACTACCCCGGCACCACCCAGACGATGCCGTTGCTGATCTACACCGAACTGCAGGACGACCCGAGCAGCGCCTACGGCCTGGGGCTGGTCCTGATGGTGCTGTCGGTGCTCGTGCTGGTGCTGCTGCGCCACCGGTGGCTCGGCGAGCTCGCCGGCGGGCGGTCGGTATGAGCGGCCCGACCCCCTCCCCGTCCCGCGACGGGTTGGACGCGCGCGTCGTCGTACGTCGTCCCGCGCACACCCTGGACGTTGCCGTCGGGGTGGACCCCGGCCAGGTGCTGGCGGTGGTGGGACCGAACGGCTCCGGCAAGTCCACGCTGCTGCGGGCGCTCGCGGGGTTGGTGCCGCTGGCCGAGGGGCACGTCCGTTTGGGGTCACGGACCTGGGAGGAGGCCGGGGCGTTCCGGGTCCCGGTCCAGGACCGGGCGCTCGGGGTCGCGTTCCAGGAGAGCCTGCTGTTCCCCCATCTCAGCGCCCGCGAGAACGTCGCCTTCGGCCCACGTTCGCGAGGATGCGCCCGGACCGAGGCCCGGGCGCGCGCCGACGAGTGGCTCGCCCGGCTCCGCGTCGCCGACCTGGCCGAGCGTCGACCCCATCAACTCTCCGGTGGCCAGGCCCGCCGCGTCGCGATCGCCCGCGCCCTGGCCGCGGACCCGGCCCTGCTGCTGCTGGACGAGCCGTTCGCCGGCCTGGACGTCGGGCTCACCCTCAGTCTGCGCGCCGAGCTCGCCGCCCACCTGCACGACTTCCCCGGGATCGCGATCGTGGTCACCCACGACGCCGTGGACGCTCTGGCCCTGGCCGACGAGATCGCCGTCCTCGAGGACGGGCGGATCGCCCAGCGCGGTCCCGCGGCCGAGGTCGCCGCCCGCCCGAGCACCGCGCACGTCGCCCGGCTGGTGGGGCTCAACGTGCTTGCGGGGCACAGCGAGGGCACCCTGGTCCGACTTCCCGACGGCAGCACCCTGGTCACCGCGGTGGCGGCGTACGGCCCGGTGGAGGCGACGTTCGCACCGTCCGCGGTCGCCCTCGACCTGGCTCCCCCCGCGGGCAGCGCCCGGAACCACTGGGAGGCCCGGGTGCTGTCGGTGTCCCCGCTGGGGGCGGCGGTCCGCGTCCACCTCGACGCCGTGGGCGGCCTGCTGGTCGACGTCACCGCGGAGTCCGCGCACCGGTTGGGGCTGGCCCCCGGCGTGCGGGTGTGGGCCTCGGTGAAGGCCACCGAGGTCGAGGTGCTCCAGCCGGCCGCGGACGGTGCCGGATCCGGGACGCTCGGCCGGGGTCACGACCGCTCGGCTCCGCTACCCTGACGCCATGCCGCTGACTCCCCCGACGGACGCCCCTGACCGCAACCTCGCCCTCGATCTGGTCCGGGTGACCGAGGCAGGAGCCATGGCCGCCGGACGCTGGGTGGGCCGCGGCGACAAGAACGGCGCCGACGGCGTCGCGGTCAACGCCATGCGCGTGCTGATCGCCACCGTGGGCATGAAGGGCGTCGTGGTCATCGGCGAGGGCGAGAAGGACAACGCCCCGATGCTCTTCAACGGTGAGGAGGTCGGTGACGGCACCGGCCCCGAGGTCGACGTCGCCGTCGACCCCATCGACGGCACCACGCTGACCGCGAAGTCGATGAACAACGCGATCTCGGTGCTGGCCGTCGCCCCGCGCGGCTCGATGTACGACCCGTCGGCGGTGTTCTACATGGAGAAGCTGGTCACCGGGCCGGAGGCCGCGGACGTCGTGGACATCCGCTACCCCGTGAAGGAGAACATCCACCAGGTCGCCAAGGCCAAGGGCGGTTCGGTCAGCGACGTCACCGTGGTCCTGCTGGACCGGCCGCGTCACGACGGGCTCGTGCAGGAGATCCGCGAGACCGGGGCCCGGATCAAGTTCATCTCCGACGGTGACGTGGCCGGCGCGATCATGGCCGCCCGCAACAACACCGGCGTCGATCTGCTGCTCGGGATCGGCGGCACCCCCGAGGGCATCATCACCGCGTGCGCGATGAAGGCCCTCGACGGCGTCATCCAGGCCCGCCTGTGGCCGCAGGACGACGAGGAGCGTCAGCGGGCGCTGGATGCGGGCCACAACCTGGACCCTGACCACGTGCTCTACACCAACGACCTGGTCAACGCCGACGACTGCTTCTTCGTCGCCACCGGGATCACCGACGGCGAACTGATGCAGGGCGTGCGCTACCGCGGCGGCGGCGCCACCACCCACTCGCTGGTGATGCGCTCGCGCAGCGGCACGATCCGCAACATCTACTCCGAGCACAAGCTGCAGAAGCTGAAGTCCTACGCCTCGGTCAACTTCGAGCACTGATCGCACGGTCGATACGAGGGGAGGCAGCGATGACCACGCCACGGTTCGTCGTCGCCGGTGAAGCACTGGTCGACCTGGTCGTGCCCGCGACGGGGCCGCGCCAGCACGCCCCGGGCGGGTCTCCGCTCAACGTCGCGGTCGGGCTGGCCCGCTTGGGGATCGACACGGTGCTGGTCACCCAGCTCGGCGACGACGAGTTCGGCCAGGTCGTGGCCGACCACGCCCGCGCCTCCGAGGTGGTCCTGCACGAGCAGGCGGTGGTCCCGGGCCACCGGACCAGCACCGCGACGGCGTACCTCGACGAGAACCGCGCGGCGACCTACGACTTCGACCTGCACTGGACGTTGGCCCCGATCCCCCTGCCCGAGGACGCCACCGCGGTCCACGTCGGCAGCATCGGTGCAGCGTTGCGGCCGGGGCGCGACGCGGTCCGCGCGCTGGTCGCCGACGCGGCGGCCGCGGATCTCCTGGTCACCTTCGATCCCAACGCGCGCCCGGCGATCACTCCCGACGCCGACGCGGCGTGGGAGGACGTGCGCGAGCTCGCCGCCGACGCGCAGGTGGTCAAGATGAGCGATGAGGACCTGGCCTTCCTCCGCCCCGGTGAGACCGCGGAGGATCTGGCCCGTCGCCTGCTGGGCGGGCGTACCGAACTGGTCGTGGTCACCTTCGGCGGCGAGGGCGCGGCGGCGTTCACCCGTCGCACGGCGGTCGAGGTCACCTCGCGCAAGTCCGAGGTCGTCGACACCGTCGGTGCGGGCGACTCGTTCATGGCCGCGCTGCTGGCGGTGATCGCGGAGAACGGTCTGGACACGCTCGAGGAGAGCCGGCTGCGGGCCTACGTCGAGGCGGCGCACCAGGCGGCGGCGATCACCGTGTCGCGCCGCGGGGCGAACCCGCCGCGCCGCGAGGACCTCGCCGAGGGCTGGCCCCACCTCTGAGCCGACCAGTCTCTGAGCCGGCCCGCGCCCGCAGGGCCCCGCCCCGCCCGCCGCGCGTCAGCCCGCTTCGGCAGCGCGATCGAACCGCACGTCGGCCCCGGGACGCAGGCGCGCGGCCGGTTGCGCGGCGATCCGGGCCAGCGTCGCAAGGACGTGGTCGATGACCACCGGGTCCACGGCCATCCCCACATGACTGGTGGGCACCTCGGCGGCCTCCCCGTCCGGGGCGACGCAGGCCCTCCAGTCGGCGATCCCGTCGCGCGGGGAGTAGACGGCAGTGAACGGCAGGTCGGCCGGCAACGGCAGCCGGGACTGCTCCCACATCCGCGTCGCACAGGCGCCCTCGGTGCAGTCGCGCCCCATCACGCGTGAGAGCCCCAGCGACTGGAGCCGCTTGAGCAACGCCACTTGAGCGAGCAGCAGCTCGTGAGCAGCCCCGGGAGCGAGCATCGGACTGCCCATCGTGACGATCCCGGAGACCAGGTCGGGGCGTCGCGCGGCCAGGCCGCGCGCCATCATGCCGCCCAGGCTGTGGCCGACCACGGCGACCTTGCGCTCGCGCCGGTCGACGATGTGCTCGAGCCTCCGCTCCAGCGTCGCGGTGGCCTCGTCGATGCAGCCGACGTTGGCGACGATCCCCGAGCGGTAGGTGCGGTAGCCGCGGCGGCGCAGGTGTCGCGCCATCGGCGCCAGGGTGTAGTCGCCGGCGAGGAACCCGGGAACCAGCAGCACCGGTTGCCCGCCGCCGTGGCCCTCCCGGGACACGTCGGCACGGAGGGCGTACGGCGTGGCGCGATGCTGGTCACGAGCGCTGCGGTCCCAGCGGACGTAGCGCACCGCCTCCAGCACGACGGTCCCCTCCCGCGCGAGCGCGCGCAGGCCGCGAGGCCCCGCGAACCCGTCGGGGACCAGGAAGTCGGCCATGGTGCTCCTGCCCATACCGGCGACGTTAGCGCCTCGACGCCGTCCTGTGGGGCCGAAACCGCCCGGGTTATACGCTGGAGGCGTGCCTGAGACCCCGACCGACGTGACCGTGAGCCCGGAGGCCTCGGTGCTGCTGCCCGACGGCGTCGAGCTTCACTACCAGACCATCGGCGACCCCACGGACCGCCCGCTCCTGCTGGTGATGGGGCTGGCGGGCCCGATGACGTGGTGGCCCCTGGAGCTCTGTCAGCGCCTGGCCCGCGAGGGCTTCTACGTGATCCGGTTCGACAACCGCGACACCGGACGCTCCACCAAGCTCGACCAGCACCGGGTCGGCACCGGCGATCTGGTGCGCGCCTTCGTCGGACGCCGGGTGGACGTGCCCTACTCCCTGCGGCATCTGGCCGCCGACGCGTTCGGGCTGCTCGACCACCTCGGGGTGGAGTCCGCCCATGTCGCCGGGGTGTCGATGGGCGGGATGATCGTGCAGACGATGGCGATCGAGCATCCCGAACGGGTCCGCTCGCTGACCTCGATCATGTCCAGCACGGGACGGCGCACGGTCGGCTACCAGGACCCCAAGTTGCTTCCGCACATCCTCAAGCGGGCCGGCCGGACCCGCGAGGAGTACGTCGCCGGGTCGGTGGACTTCTGGCGGCGGATCTCCTCCCCCGCCTACCGGTACAGCGAGGAGACCGCGGCCCAGCGCGCCGGCGAGACCTGGGACCGGGGCATCAGCGTGCGCGGGGTGATGCGTCAGATGATCGCGATCCTGACCCAGCGCGACCGCACCGAAGCGCTGACCGCGCTGACGATGCCCGCGGTGGTCATGCACGGACTTGCCGACCGGATGGTGCACGTCTCCGGGGGCCGGGCCACTGCGCGCGCGATCCCGGGTGCGGAACTGATCCTCGTGCAGGGCATGGGACACGACCTGCCGCCCGGGCTCTTCGGCACCTACGTGGAGGCGATCAGCCGGGCGGCGGATCGGGCCGAACCGCGCCGCTGACCCGTGCAGACACGTCGGGTGCGTCAGTGCGCGTTGGTCACCCAGACGTAGCTCCACGGCGGGATCACCAGGTTGCCCTCGCGCCAGGTCAGTTCACCGGCGGAGGAGTGCAGGTGGATGGGCTGGTCGAGCCCGGCGTGACGGAGCACGCCCGCGTCCACGATCTCCTCCTCGTCGCTGAAGGAGGCCAGCACGAGCACCGGTGCCGACCGTGGGTGGGCCCGGACGTAGGCCAGCACCCGCGGGTTGGACTGGAAGTGCACCCAGGTCTCGGCGTCCGACCGCAGCGAGGGGGTCGAGCGGCGCGCCTCCCCGAGGGCGACGAGCGCGCCGAACATCCGGCCGGGAGCCACGGTCGTGTCGCCGCGGCGCTCGGCCGCCGCCCAGTCCATCCGCGGTCGATGCATCCACCGGTTGTCGTCGGCGTGCTCGGGGGTGTGGTCCCAGGCCGCGTCGTTGATGAGCGCCACCTCGTCGCCCATGTAGATCAAGGGGATCCCGCCGAAGGAGTAGATCACCGAGTAGAGCAGCTCCAGCCGCGCCAGCGCGGCATCGACCTGGTGCTCGTCACCGGACTCCAGCGCGACCTCGAGGCCGGCCAGCGACGCAGCGGAGCCCGAGGTCCGGCCGCTGCCGGTCTGCGGGTCGATCTGGAAGTCGGCGCCCCGGGCGAAGGAGCCGGGGTGGCGGCCGGCGTAGAAGTCGGCGAGAAACGCCCGGTGGGTATAGGGATTCAGCGAGACCGACCAGGCGTCCTCGTCGGCGACCGCCCACCCGATGTCGTCGTGGCAGCGCACATAACTCACCCAGCCCGTGCGCGCCGGCACCTTCTTGCGCCGGCTCAGCGCCCGGCTCGGCAGCGTCGCGTCCCGCGCGGCGAGCGCGGACCACAGCATGACCATGAGCTGGTTGTCGTAGGCGAGGTCGCACTCGGGCCGGTAGCGCTCGTGCCCACCCAGATAGGGCACGAGCTGGTCGGGGCCCACGATCGCCTCGGCCTTGAGGACCAGGCCCGGCATCGCGACCCGGGTCAGGGCGCGCAGCGCCTGCAGGATCTGGTGGGCCTCGGGCTGGTTCTGGCAGTCGGTGCCCATCCGCTTCCACAGGAAGGGCGCCGCGTCGAGGCGGACGATGTCGACGCCATGGTTGCCCAGGGTGAGCAACACCTCGAGCATCGCGGCGAAGACGTCGGGGTTGGCCCAGTTGAGGTCCCACTGGAACTCGTGGAACGTGGTCCAGACCCACTCCCCGCTGTCGATCTGCGTGAAGCTGCCCGGCGCCATGTCCGGGAAGACCTCGGGCAGGGTGCGCTCGTACTGGTCGGGCACCGTGCGGTCGGGGAAGAACATGTAGAAGTCGCGGTACGCCGGGTCCCCGGCCAGAGCGGCCCGCGCCCAGGCGTGCTCCTGCGCGGTGTGGTTGAGGACCAGGTCGACACAGAGCGCGATGCCGCGGTCGTGCACCGCGGTGGCGAGCGCCTCCAGGTCGGCCATGTCGCCGAGACGGGGGTCGACGGCGTCGTAGTCCTCGACGGCGTAGCCGCCGTCGTTCTCGCCCTGGCGGGGTTTGAGCAGCGGCATCAGGTGCAGGTAGCCCACGCCGAGCTCGCCCAGGTAGTCCAGGTGCGTGCCGACACCCTCGAGCGTGCCGGCGAAGCGGTCGGTGTAGCAGACGTAGCCGATCAGGTCCTCACTGAGGAACCACCGGGGGTCGATCTCGCGGGTGCGGTCGAGGACGCGCAGGGGTGCGGCACGGCGTACGGCGGCGTCCAGTGCGGAGCGGACCAGGCGCGTGGTCAGGTCGAGGACGTCGACCCGGTGGCCGTAGACGGCGCCGAGCGCTTCGACGAGGTCGTGCTCGCAGAGCCGGACCCGCTCGAGGAAGGCGGCCCCCTCGAGGTCGCCGAGCCCGGTCCGGGCGGCGTCGAGAAGGTCGGGCGTGAGCAGATGTGAGTGCTCGGACATGGACGCGAGGTTAGTGGAGGTTCAGCACGGCAGCGAACCACCGTCGGTGAGGTGGAGGGGCACGGAGGTCACGAGGTCTCCTTCGTCGTCGGGGTCGAGCAGGCGGCGTACGGCGAGTTCGCCGAGACGGGCGTAGGGAAGGGCCACCGAGGACAGCACCGGGCGTAGCCAACGGGCCAGATCGGAACCGTCGAAGCCGACCACGGCGACGTCGTGGGGGACGCGCAGCCCGCGCTCCTCCAGGACCTGGTAGGCCGCCATGCCGATGCGGTCGTTCATGCAGATCAGGGCGGTGGGCTCGGGGTGGTCCCGGTCGAACCAGTCGGAGATCGCCGTATGGGCGGCCGGGACGTCGGCCCAGGGACAGTGCACCACCCCCGCCAGGCTCACGCCCGCGGCAGTGAACGCCTCGGTGATGCCGGTGAGCCGGGACGGCCCCGCCAGGGCCAGCGGGTTGTCGTCCACTCCGATCACGAAGGTCCGGGCGGATCGGCCCGCCTCGATCACGGCCCGGGCCGCGGTATGACCGCCGTCCACGTCGTCGGGGATCACACTGCGCAGGCCCTGGGCGGCATCCACGCAGTTGAGCAGCACCGCGGGGCGACGCAGGAAGAGCGCCGGAGTCCGGAGCGTCACGGTCGCGACCGTGGCCAGGAGCAGCCCGTCCACCTGACGTTCGAGCATCTCCTCGATCAGCCGGTCACGGATGCTGCTGTCGCCCTGGGTCTCCCCGATGAGCAGCAGGTGGTTCCGCGTCGCGGCCTCGTTGCTCGCCCCGACGATCATCTGGCTGGCATACCGCCCCGCGGCGACCCCCTCGGAGATCAGCCCCAGGGTGGCCGTGCTGCGGCGGCGGAGGTCGCGGGCGAGCCGGTTCGGCCGGTAGTGGAGCTCCTCCACAGCAGCCTTCACCCGGGCGGAGGTCTCGGGAGAGATCCGCATCTGGTCCGCACGGCCGTTGAGGATGTAGGAGGCGGTCGTGGTGGAGACACCGGCCCGGCGGGCGACGTCGCTGAGGGTCGGGCGGGCGGTCTTCGGCATCGTCGCTCCCTTCGTGGTCCAGACGGGACGAAACCGGCATCCCGGGCCGCGCGCAGCGGATTGAGCAAACGTTTTCTCACGTGGTGAGACGATGTCAGCCTCGTGACCTATTCGTTACTTGACGCCGCGGGCGGCCTCTCGAAATGCTGTGGCTGATTCGTTTCAGCAAGTGATCTCTACCACAGCCGAGATCGCCGGGAAACCCAAACCAAGGAGAAGCACATGCGAGCCCACGTGCGAGGTCGCAAGACCTTGGCGACGATCTCGGTCGTCACCGCCGCGTGCCTGATGACTGCCGCCTGCGGCGGGGACGACGGCGGCTCCGGCGGAGATGACGGCGCCGTCACCATCTGGACCAGCGTCGACCAGACCGTGATGGACGGCCTCCAGGCCGCGATGGACCGCAAGACCGAAGGGACCGACCTCGAGGTCACCTTCGAGCGGGTCGACAGCATCGACAAGCTGCTCAAGACCCGGATCGCCTCCGGCGAGGTGCCCGACATCGCGCTGGTTCCCCAGCCTGGCGTGGTCTCCTCCATCGTCGAGCTCGGCGCGGCGTTCCCCCTCGACGACGTGATCGACATGGAGGCCGCCGAGGAGTCCATGGTGCCCGGCGCCCTGGACGCGGGCATGGTCGACGACCAGCTCTACGGCCTGCTCGTCTCGATGAACGTCAAGTCGCTGATCTTCTACCCGAAGAAGGCGTTCGAGGAGGCAGGCTACGAGACGCCGGAGTCGCTGGACGACCTCAACGCGCTCGCCGACCAGATCAAGGGCGACGGCGGCACGCCGTACTGCCTCTACATGGAGTCCGGCGACGCCACCGGCTGGCTGGCCACCGACTGGTTCGAGGACCTGATCATGCGCTTCGGCAGCCCCGAGGAGTACGACCAGTGGGTCACCCACGAGATCCTCTTCGACTCCGACCTGGTCCGTGAGGCCGCGGCCTACTTCGAGAACGTGGCCTTCACCGAGGGCAACGTGCTCGGTGGCCGCAAGGCCATCGTGGCCACGCCGTTCAACGAGGCCGCGCGGCCGATGTTCGCCGACGGCGGGCCCGACTGCTGGCTGCTCAAGCAGGGCTCCTTCTTCACCGGCCCGGACTTCCTGCCGGAGAACGTGGTCGCGGACCTCGACGGCGAACTCGGCGTGACCGGCTTCCCGCCGGCCACCGCGGGCGGTGAGAACCCCGTGCTCGGTGGTGGCGACCTGGCCATCCTGATGAACGACTCCGACTCGGCCAAGGAGGCCATGGCCCTCCTCGCCGAGGCCGACATGGGCAACGAGGCCGCGCCGGGATCCTCGTTCATCTCGCCGCACACCACCTTCGACGTGGCTCTCTACCCCAGTGACACCACGCGGGCCATCGCCGACGTCGCCTACCAGTCGACCGCGTTCCGCTTCGACGGCTCCGACGCGATGCCGGCCGAGGTCGGCGCGGGCTCCTTCTGGAAGGAGATGACGGCGTGGATCAACGACCAGCAGGACCTGGACACCACGCTGACCAACATCGACAACAGCTGGCCGCAGTGAGGCAGGGGGTCGGCCTCGACCGGCCCCTGATCTGAAGCGATCGTGGGGTGCGTGATCTCGGCATAGGCACCGGATCACGCGCCCCACATCGCGTTCTAGTCACCAGGACATTGGTCCCCTAGTGTCACAACCACGTGGGCACCTCCCAAGCCCGCGACGGAGGTTGATCGAATGCTCGAGAAAGTCCTCACCACCCTCATCACCGTGCTGGCCGGCATCAGCGCCGCCTTGGTGGTCTTCTGGGTGCTCAACAAGATCGCCGAACTCATGCCCAGCAAGTGGGAGGAGCGGATCAAGCCGCTGCTCTACATCTTGCCGGCGTACGCCGCGATCACGATCTACTTGATCTATCCGACCGTCCGCTCCCTGTTCTACAGCTTCCAGACCAAGGTCGGCTTCCCCGCCCAGGAGTGGGTCGGGATGGAGAACTACTCCGAGCTGCTGACCAGCAGCGCCTTCCAGGCGACGCTGTTCAACACGCTGCTGTGGATGATCTTCGTGCCGACCATGTGCGTGATCCTCGGACTCATCGTCGCCGTCCTCGCCGACCGGCTGAAGCCGCGCGGCGAGAAGTCGGTGAAGACGCTGATCTTCATGCCGATGGCGATCAGCATGGTCGGCGCGGCCGTGGTCTGGGGTCTGATCTACGACTACCGGCCCGAAGGGCAGGTGCAGGTCGGCCTGCAGAACGCGATCATCACCAGCCTCGGCTTCGACCCGGTCGCCTGGCTCACGGTGGACACGTTCCGGTTCAACAGCTTCCTGCTCATGGTCATGATGCTGTGGATGCAGGTCGGCTTCTCGATGGTGCTGCTCTCCGCAGCGGTCAAGGGGGTCCCGCTGGAGACCCTGGAGGCGGCTCGTATCGACGGTGCCAATGAACGGCAGATCTTCTTCCAGGTGGTGATCCCGCAGATCCGTCCCACCATCATCACCGTCTTCATCACGGTGTTGATCGGCACCCTGAAGGTCTTCGACATCGTCTTTGTGATGACCAACGGCAACTTCAAGACCAATGTCATCGGCAACGAGTTCTATCTGCAGTTCTTCAACAACAACGACCAGGGCAAAGCCTCGGCCGTCGTGATGCTGATGATGCTGGCCACCATCCCGATCATGGCCTTCCAGGTCCGCAACTTCCGCCGTGAGGAGGCCAACGCATGAGCGCCGTCATCGCCCCGCCGCCGGAGACCCCGGCACCCCCGCCCGCTGCCCCGACCCAGAAAGCCGGGGGCGGAGGACACGGAGAGGGCAGCCCCGGCAAGGCGGGCTGGTTCACCTGGATCACCCTCACCGTCGTGGTGTTCCTCTGGGTGGTCCCGACCATCGGCATCATCGTCAGCTCGTTCCGCACGCCGCAGGACTCGGCCGAGGGCGGCTGGTGGACGATCTTCACCAACCCCGCCCAGTTGGCCGACCTCACGCTGGACAACTACCGGGAGGCGATCTCGGGGATCAACCTCGACAACGCCTTCATCAACAGCCTGGCGATCGCCCTGCCGGCGACGTTCATCCCGCTGCTGGTGGCGGCCTTCGCGGCCTACGCGTTCACGTTCATGGAGTTCCCGGGGCGCGACACGCTGTTCATCTCCATCGTGGCGCTGCTCGTGGTCCCCAACTTCGTGGCGTTCGTACCGATGCTGCAGTTCTACCGGACGGTCGGCATCGGCGGTTCGTTCCCGGCGGTCTGGTTGTTCCACGTGGCGTTCGGCATGTCGCTGGCGATCTTCATCCTGCGCAACTACATGTCGACGCTGCCGAAGACGGTGATCGAGTCGGCGAAGATCGACGGCGCCTCGCACTTCCAGACCTTCTTCCGGCTGGTGCTGCCGATGTCGGTGCCCGCGATCGCCTCGTTCGCCATCTTCCAGTTCCTCTGGGTCTGGAACGACCTGCTGGTGGCCCTGGTCATCCTCGGTCCGGGCGATAAGGAGCCCCTCACCGTGGCGATCTCCCAGCTGCTCGGCCAGCAGGGACAGAACCAGGAGCTCGTCACCGCGGCCGGCATGTTCTCGATGATCGTGCCGATCATCGTGTTCCTCGCCCTGCAGCGCTTCTTCATCCGCGGTATGACCGCGGGCGCCGTCAAGGGCTGATTCGTTCCACCCGCTGATTTCCCTACCCACACTGGGGCGCCCGGGCCTTCGGGCCGGGCGCCCCAGTCACGTTCCGCCCAGCCTCGGAGGACCCGTGCACTTCCCCGCCACCGCCGCCGGACCGACCACCGGCCTGGAGATCGCGCTCGACGACAGCGGCTTCCCCCGCGTCGTGTGGACGGGACTGCTCGAGCCCGGCCCCGCACCCGAGGTCAGCGGCGTCCCGGTCTTCATCAACGGTCCCGGGCTGGCCCTGCTGGGCGAACACTCCCGGGCCCTGTTCACCCGCCCCCACCTCCGCGGGCAGCGCATCGGCGTGGACGGTGACGTCCTCACCGCGGGCCGCGACTGGTCGTCGCGGATGGAGTGCACCGGCATCTCCGCCGACGAGCGCCTGGTCATCGATCTCGAGGACACCGCTGCGGGGCTGCAGGTCCGGGTCGAGTTCGAGTCCCTGCACGGCGGGGTGCTGCGCGGCCGGGCGTCGGTGACCAACACCGCCCCCGGATTGTTCCTCGTCGAGGGCCTGGAACTGGTCCTGCCGGTCTCCGACCAGTTCGCCGAGGTCCTCGACTTCACCGGCCGGCACGAGCGCGAGCGGTGCCCGCAGCGCCACGAGATCACCGACGGCCTCTACCTGCGCGAGAGCCGCGGCGGTCGCCCCGGGCTCGGCGCGGCGACCATGCTGGTCGCCGGCACCCCCGGCTTCTCCACGACGTACGGCGAAGTGCTGGCCGTGCACGTCGCCTGGAGCGGCAACTCGGTGCTGCGCCTGGAACGCGACCCGGCGACCGGGACGACGCTCGGCGGCGGGGAACTGCTCAAGCCCGGCGAGATCGGGCTCGCCCAAGGTGAGACCTACGCGTCCCCGTGGGTGCACTTCGTGGCGGCCGACGACGGCCTCGACGGGGTCGCCGCGGCCTGGCACACCTGGCAGCGCACGTTGCCGACCCACCCCGGGCCGCAGCCCGTGCTGCTCAACGTGTGGGAGGCGGTCTTCTTCGACCACGACCTCGACCGACTGAAGGGCATCGCCCAGCGCGCGGCCCGCGTCGGCGTGGAGCGCTTCGTGCTCGACGACGGCTGGTTCCGCCACCGCCGTGACGACCACGCCGGTCTGGGCGACTGGTACGTCGACGAGGGCGTCTGGCCCGACGGCCTGACTCCGCTGGTCGAGGAGGTCCAGCGTCTGGGGATGACCTTCGGGTTGTGGTTCGAGCCCGAGATGATCAACCCCGACTCCGACCTCTACCGCGAGCACCCCGACTGGATCCTGTCGGCCGGAGGCCGCGAGCCCGTCGAGGAACGCTTCCAGCAGGCACTGGACCTCTCCCGGGCCGAGGTGCGCGACTACCTCTTCGAGCGCATCGACGCGGTCCTGAGCGCCTACGACATCGAGTACGTGAAGTGGGACCACAACCGCGACCTGCTCGAGGCCGGCGGCGCCGCGGTCGGCCGGGCACCGGTCGCACACGCGCAGACCCTGGGCTACTACGACCTGCTGGACCGGCTGCGCGCCGCGCACCCCGACGTGCACTGGGAGTCGTGCGCCTCCGGCGGCGGCCGCATCGACCTCGGCGTGCTGGAGAAGGTCCAGCGCTTCTGGACCTCCGACATGACCGATGCCCTGGCCCGCCAGCAGATCCAGCGGTGGACCTCGCAACTGCTCGCGCCCGAGTACGTCGGGGCGCACGTCTCCGCTCCGCACAACCACGCCACAGGTCGCACCTTCTCCCTCGACTTCCGCTGCGTGACGGCACTGTTCGGCTCCTTCGGCATCGAGTGGGACCTGACCCAGGCCGACGACGACGACCTCGACGTCCTCGCCGGCTGGGTCGAGCGCTACAAGCGCTTCCGCGGGCTGCTCCAGTCAGGACGCATGGTTCGCCCCGAGTCCCCCGACCCCGATGTCCTGCTGCACGGCGTCGTGGCCGCCGATCGCTCCGAGGCCTTGATCGCCCACGTCCAGCTCGACGAGCCGGCCTCCAACCGCGGCGTCGCCGTCCGGGTCCCCGGGCTCGACCCGACGGCCCGGTACGCCCTGGCCTGGGAGGGGCCGGTCATGGAGCGCGCCGTCAGCAAGTCCTACCCCCTGCCCGAGCAGGGGCCGACCGGCGGCGTGCCCGTGTCCGGGGCCCAACTCGGGGCGCGCGGCTTCTGGGTGCCCCGCCGGATCCCGGAGTCGGTCACCCTGGTCCACCTGGTGCGCCAGTGAACGGGCCAGTCGTGGAAACGTTTACCGAGTGCCGGTAGTTTGCCTCCATGCCCACGCATCACGCCAACATGGCGGACGTCGCCCGCGAGGCCGGGGTCTCGGTCGCGACCGTCTCGCGCGCGCTGCGTGATCTGCCGGGAGTCGGCGAGGAGACGCGTCAGCGCATCAAGGACATCGCCGAGCGGCTGCGCTACGTCGTCTCCCCCGAAGCCTCCGCGCTCTCCGGCGGGGCGACCCGACGGGTGGCCGTGGTGGTCTCCCGGATCGACTACTGGTTCTACGGCTCCATGGTCGCCGCGCTGGAGGAGACGCTGCGCCAGGCCGGCCACGACGTGCTGCTCTACCAGATCAGCGGTGCGGAGCAGCGACGCCGGTTCTTCGACGAGCTCCCCGCCCGACGCAAGGCCGACGCCCTGGTGGTCGTCGCGCTGCCCGTCCCCGAGGAGCAGGCACGGCGCCTGGATCTGCTCGGCATGCATGTGGTCGTCGCCGGGGGTCAGGTGCTCGACTACCCCCGCGTGGGGATCGACGACCACGAGGTCGGCCTGCAGGCCGTCGGGCACCTCGTCGAGCTGGGGCATCGCAAGATCGCGATGATCCGCACCGAGGACCCCGAAGGCGCGATCTGGCAGTCCGATCTCGGCCGCACCGCCGGCTACCGTGACGCGCTGGAGAGGGCCGGGATCGCGTGGCGCGACGACTACGTCGCCACCGTGCCGTTCGGCAGCGAGGGCGGAGCCGTCGCCATGCAGCACCTGTTGGACCTGGCCGACCCGCCGACGGCCGTCTTCGCCCACTCCGACGAGGTCGCGACCGGGGCCTTGCGGACATTGCGCCGCGAGGGCATCGCGGTGCCGGGACAGGTGTCGATCATCGGCGTGGACGACCACCCGCTCGCCGAGCTGGTCGACCTCACCACGGTGCGCCAGCCCGTGACCGAGCAGGGGCACCTCGCGGGGCGCCTCGTCCTCGACCTCCTGGCCGAGACGCCTCCGACCGAGCCGACCCTGCTGGTGCCCACCCACGTCGTCGTACGCGGCACCACCGGCCCACCGCCCGCCTGACCCGTCCCCGCGAGTTGCGCCGCGTGGTCGCGCGAGTTGCGCCGCGTGGTTGCGCGAGTTGCGCAGCGTGGTCGCTCAGCGGGCCTGGAACACCCCCGACACACACTCAGGGCCACGACCGTGCGGTCGTGGCCCTGAGACGTTTCGAGGGACAGGTCAGGCGGAGAGCCGCTCGCCGGTCTCGGTGTCGAAGACGTGCACGTGCTGCGGGTCGGTGGTGACGTACAGCGTCTGGCCCTTGCGCACCATGTCGCGACCCGAGACGCGGATGGTCACGTTCTGCGGGACCCCCTCGACCGGGCTGGTGCCATAGACGTAGCCGTCCGCGCCGAGCTCCTCGACGACCAGCACGTCGACGGGGAGGCCACCCTCCTCGGCGGTGACGATCCGCCACGCCTCGGGACGCACGCCCACGGTGACCTTGCCCGACATCTTCTTCGCCGCCACCGGGTCGACCGGCACGTGGAAGTTGCCCAGCTTGACCTCGCCGTTGTCCGCGACGCCTTCCATCAGGTTCATCTGCGGAGAACCGATGAAGCCCGCGACGAAGAGGTTCGCCGGCCGGTCGTACAGGTTCAGCGGGGTGTCCACCTGCTGGAGGATGCCCAGCTTCATCACCGCGACGCGGTCGCCCATCGTCATCGCCTCGACCTGGTCGTGGGTGACGTAGACGGTGGTGACGCCGAGGTCGGCCTGGAGCTTGGCGATGTCGGTGCGGGTCTGCACGCGCATCTTCGCGTCCAGGTTCGACAGCGGCTCGTCCATGCAGAACACCTGCGGGTTACGCACGATCGCGCGGCCCATCGCCACACGCTGACGCTGACCACCGGAGAGGGCCTTGGGCTTGCGCTCCAGGTACTCCTCCAGGCCCAGGATGCGGGCCGCCTCGGCGACGCGCTTCTGCTGCTCCTCCTTGGGCACCTTGGCCATCTTCAGAGCGAACGCCATGTTGTCCGCCACCGTCATGTGGGGGTACAGCGCGTAGTTCTGGAAGACCATCGCGATGTCGCGGTCCTTGGGGGGAAGGTGGGTGACCTCGCGGTCACCGATGAAGATCTTGCCGCTGCTGACCTCCTCCAGCCCTGCGAGCATCCGCAGGGTGGTGGACTTGCCGCATCCCGACGGGCCGACGAGCACCATGAACTCGCCGTCCTTGATCTCCAGGTCGATGCCGGGGACCGCGGGCACATCGGCCCCCGGATACCAGCGCTGGGCCTTCTCGAACCTGATTCCAGCCATGACAAACAGTTCCCTTCACCGGCAGGTACGTGCCGGACGATCCGTAGTGAAGTGGGTTGGGTGGTCCCGCAGAACGACCTGCCCGCAGGCAGGCCGGAAAACGGTTGCGCCTACCGTGACCCGTGTCACAGGGGCGTGTCAAGCCAGGGCACGCCCGGCCTGGACACCTCAGGTGCTGCTGCGGCCGAACAGGCGCCGCGGCCCCTCGCCGGGCATCGCCCGACGCCGTACGACGACCTCGCCCATGAGCGCGACGCCCCTGACCCGCACCACCGGCGATCCCGGCCCGGTCTCGGCCGGCACCTTCGCGCTGCCCTCGTGGTAGGAGCCCATCACCCCGGTGCCGTCCACGAGGACCACGGTCCGGGAGTTGACGGTGATCTCCACCGACCCCATCACCGCGTTGGCGTTGATGACCAGCTCCGGCGGTAGCTGGGCCTCCCGGAGGTCCAGCACGACCGAGCCCATCAACGCGAAGGCCGCATGCGTCGGACCGGGCGACCACACGCCGCGTCGCTTGGTCTCCGCAAGGATGCCGACCGAGCTGGCGTAGCTGAGTGTGGGCTGGGCGGGCAGCGACGCGCGGACGGGCTCGGGGAGGGCCGCACCCGCGACGGGAAGGTCCGCGGTCAGCGGGACGAGGTCGGCGTACGTCTTCGCCGCGTAGGTCGCCTCCAGGCGTTCGTCGAGCTCGTCGAGGTCGATCCGGCCCTCACCGGCGGCCTCCCGGAGCACCTCGGCGACCGCGTGACGCTCCGCGTCGGAGATCCGAAGCTGGTCGGGACTCCTGCCGTCGCTGGGCGGTGGGTCCGGGAGTGGAGGTGCCATGCGTCCAGCCTAAGCAGGAGGACTAGGCTCGTTCAGCCCGCCAGATCACACAGCGCCCGTGCGCCGTCCGTCCGCGAAGGAGCAGGCACGTGTCCGCCGAACCCGCTTTCCGCTACTCCGACCTGTTGCCGCTCGGCAAGGACGAGACCCCCTACCGGCTGATCACCACCGAGGGCGTGAGCACGGTCGAGGTCGACGGCGAGACCTTCCTGAAGGTGGACCCGGCCGCGATCCAGCGGCTGACGGCCGAGGCGATGCACGACATCAGCCACTACCTGCGTCCCGCCCACCTGGCCCAGCTCCGGAAGATCATCGACGACCCCGAGGCGAGCGGGAACGACCGCTTCGTGGCGCTCGACCTGCTCAAGAACGTGAACATCTCCGCCGGCGGCGTGCTGCCGATGTGCCAGGACACCGGCACCGCCATCGTGATGGGCAAGAAGTCCGAGGGCGTACTGACCGGCGCCGACGACGCGGAGTGGATCAGCCAGGGCGTCTACGACGCCTACACCAAGTTGAACCTGCGCTACTCCCAGCTGGCGCCGTTGACGACGTACGAGGAGAAGAACACCGGCACCAACCTGCCGGCGCAGATCGAGCTCTACTCGACGCCGCAGACCTCCGGCAAGCCGGAGTACAAGTTCCTCTTCATGGCCAAGGGCGGCGGGTCGGCCAACAAGTCCTTCCTCTACCAGGAGACGAAGGCCGTCCTGAACCCGAAGCGGATGCTGGAGTTCCTCGACGAGAAGATCCGCTCGCTGGGGACGGCCGCGTGCCCGCCGTACCACTTGGCGATCGTGATCGGCGGGACCAGCGCGGAGTACGCGCTGAAGACCGCGAAGTACGCCTCCGCCCACTACCTCGACAACCTGCCCACGTCAGGGTCCATGAGTGCGCACGGCTTCCGGGACCTCGAGCTGGAGGAGCAGGTCTTCAAGCTGACCCAGGACTTCGGCATCGGGGCGCAGTTCGGCGGCAAGTACTTCTGCCACGACGTCCGCGTCGTCCGCCTGCCGCGCCACGGTGCGTCCTGCCCGGTCGCGATCGCGGTCTCCTGCTCCGCCGACCGCCAGGCGCTGGGCAAGATCACTCCCGAGGGAGTCTTCCTCGAGCAGCTGGAGATGGACCCGGCGCGCTACCTGCCGGAGCACACCGACGAGATCCTCGGCGGCGACGTGGTCAACGTCGACCTCAACCGGCCGATGTCCGAGATTCTTGCCGAACTGACGCAATACCCTGTCAAGACGCGGCTCTCGCTGACCGGTCCGCTCGTGGTCGCGCGCGACATCGCGCACGCGAAGATCAAGGAGCGCCTCGACGCCGGCGAGGAGATGCCGCAGTACCTCAAGGACCACCCCGTGTACTACGCCGGTCCGGCCAAGACCCCGGAGGGCTACGCCTCGGGTTCGTTCGGGCCGACGACGGCGGGACGGATGGACTCCTACGTCGAGCAGTTCCAGGCAGCGGGCGGCTCGATGGTGATGCTCGCCAAGGGCAACCGCTCGGCACAGGTCACCAAGGCCTGCAACGCGCACGGCGGGTTCTACCTCGGCTCCATCGGCGGTCCGGCGGCCCGGCTCGCACAGGACTGCATCAAGTCCGTGTCGGTCCTGGAGTACGAGGAACTCGGCATGGAGGCGGTCTGGAAGATCGAGGTCGAGGACTTCCCGGCGTTCATCGTCGTGGACGACAAGGGCAACGACTTCTTCACCGACCCCTCGGGCACCGTGACCGTGCCGTTGACCGGGATCCGGGTGCGCTCGGCCGAGAAGTAGTCCCTTCCTCACGCGAGTTGCGTCTCGTGGTCACGCGAGTTGCTGCTCCGGGCCGTCCACCAGCGACCATGGACCCATGAGCACCGAGCAGTACGCCGTCGTCGCCCGGGCCAGTTCGGCCCGCGGCGAGGTGGTGCTCCGTCGCCGCTTCGACGCCGATGCCCCCGAGGACTCCCCCTCGGTGCTCGAGCTCCGGGTCAACGGCGTCTTCGTCATGGACGACCGCGAGACTCACAGCGAGGTGCTCCTGGCCCGGGAGGCGCTCGCGTCGGCCCCCCGGGTGGAGTCCGTCCTGGTCGGCGGCCTCGGACTCGGGTTCACCGCCCACGAGGTGTTGGCCGATCCGCGAGTTCGCCGCCTCGTCGTCGCCGAGCTGGAACCGGCCCTCGTGGGGTGGTTCCGCGACGGGACGATCCCGCACGGTCGCGAGTTCCTGGCGGACGGTCGGGTGCACGTCGCCGAGGCGGACGTCCGTCAGGTTCTGGAGGAGGCCACCCCCGCCTCGTACGACGTGGTGCTGCTCGATGTGGACAACGGCCCGGGTTTCCTGGTGCACGAGGAGAACGCCGCGCTGTACGACGCGCCCTTCCTCGAGGTGGTCCGTGACCGACTGAGACCGGGAGGCGAACTGGTCGTCTGGTCGTGCGACCCGGCCCCCGGCCTGGCGGACGCCCTCACGGCCACCTTCGGCGGGTGCACCCGGGTGCCGATCCGGGTGGACCTGCAGGGCCGGGAACAGGAGTACTTCCTGCTGCGCGGGTGCCGACAGCCCTGAGGCGCACCTCGGGGAGCCACGCGACGCAACTCGCGGGACCCTGCGGCGCAACTCGCGGGACCCTGCGACGCAACTCGCGGGACCCTGAGGCGCACCTCGGGGAGCCGACGGGAGGGCGTGGCAGGGTGGGGTGGTGGACGACACCCGGACCGAGCACGACACCCTCGGCGCGATCGAGGTCCCCGCGCACGCGTTGTGGCGGGCCCAGACCCAGCGCGCGGTCGAGAACTTCCCGATCAGCGGCCGCGGGCTCGAACCCGCCCAGGTGCGGGCCCTGGCCCTGGTGAAGGCAGCGTGCGCGCGCGTCAACGCGCGACGAGGGCTGCTCGACCCCGAGTTGGGGGCCGCGATCGAGGCCGCCGCCCTGGAGGTCGCCGACGGCCGCCACGCCGACCAGTTCCCGGTCGACGTGTTCCAGACCGGGTCGGGGACGAGCTCCAACATGAACATGAACGAGGTGCTCTCCTCCCTCGTCTCCCGGCACGGCCTGGCCGCGCACCCCAACGACCACGTCAACGCGAGCCAGTCCAGCAACGACGTCTTCCCGACCTCGATCCACGTCGCGGCGGTGTCCGCGGTCACCCACGACCTCGTCCCCGCCCTGGAGACGCTGCACGACTCCCTGGTGCGCAAGGCCCACGAGTTCGCGGAGGTGGTGAAGGCCGGGCGCACCCACCTGATGGACGCCACCCCGGTCACGCTCGGTCAGGAGTTCGGCGGCTACGCCGCGGTCGTCCGCCTCGGCATCGCCCGGGTCGTCAGCACCCTCCCCCGCCTCGCCGCGCTCCCGCTCGGCGGGACCGCCGTCGGCACCGGCATCAACACCCCGCCGGGGTTCGCCGCCGAGGTGATCGTCGAGCTGGCCGAGCTGACCGGACTGGGGTTCACCGAGGCCGAGAACCACTTCGAGGCCCAGGGTGGGCGCGACGCGCTCGTCGAACTCTCCGGGCAGCTCCGCACCCTTGCTGTCGGTCTGACAAAGATCTGCAACGACCTGCGCTGGATGGGGTCCGGGCCCCGCACCGGGCTCGCCGAGATCGCGCTGCCCGACCTGCAGCCCGGGTCGAGCATCATGCCGGGCAAGGTCAACCCGGTCCTGCCGGAGGCCACGCTCATGGTGTGTGCGCAGGTCGTCGGCAACGACGCGACCGTCGCCTGGGCCGGGGCCTCGGGCGCCTTCGAGCTCAACGTGATGATGCCCGTGATGGCCCGCAACGTGCTGGAGTCGGTGCAGTTGCTCTCCTCGGCCACGGGGCTGCTGGCCACGCGGTGCGTCGACGGCATCACCGCCCACGAGGCACGGCTACGCCGCTACGCGGAGGCCTCGCCCGCGATCGTCACGCCGTTGAACCGGCTGCTGGGCTACGAGGCCGCCGCCCGGGTGGCCAAACACGCCGTCGATCACGACCTCACCATCCGCGAGGCCGTGATCGCGCTGGGGCACCTGGAGCGCGGTGACCTCACCGAGACCCAACTCGACGAGGCCCTCGACCTCCTGCGCATGACCCACCCCTGAGAGCGGTCGGGCCACTCAGCGGCGCGGCCAGGCCGCCCAGGTGTGGTCGTACTCGAGCACACCGCGCTCGTGTCGGGTGCGGCCCGACTCCCACAGGCCGGAGCTCGCCTCCATGCCGTCGCGGTACCACGGGCGCATCCGGACGTGGTCCAGCCGGCCGTCGAGCCGGCGGTACTCCCGGACGCCGCCCAGCACCGCGGCGAGGAACTGCTCGCCCTCCTCGATCAGCCCCGCGCTGTCGGTGTCGCACGCGTCGCAGAGGCAGTCGATGACCTGCGCCCGGTCCTCCCCGAAGGCCAGCACCGCGAGCGTCTCCCCGTGCTCACCGGCAGCGAACCGACCTACGAGCAACGTGGCGCAGGCGGCGTCGTCGGGCTCCACGGCGTACGCGGAGACCACCGGGCCCAGCCGGGCCTCCTCGGCCGGGGTCGTGGGCCGGACGTGACAGCGGTAGTCCGCGACCAGGCGTGACGGGAGCGCGTCCAGCCACGCGTCGTATTCCGCGGTGACGGCCGCCAGGTCGCGGGTCACGCGGGAGTACGCCTCGTCGGGCGGGCCCTCGGGACCCCAGGTGCTCATCGGACGAGGCTAGGGTGCCGTCGTGGCCCCGAGCACGGGGATTTCGGCGTCAGTACCAGCCGACGGACTGCGAGTGACCCCAGGCGCCGCACGGGGAGCCGTACCGGTCCCGGATGTAGCCCAGGCCCCAACGGATCTGCGTGGCCGGGTTCGTCGCCCAGTCGGCGCCGGCCGAGGCCATCTTCGAGCCGGGCAGGGCCTGCGGGATGCCGTACGCCGAGGAGCTCGGGTTGTCCGCGTACGGGTTCCACCCGCTCTCCTTCGTCCACAGCGAGTCCAGACAGGAGAACTGGTCGGAGGAGAAGCCGAACTCGCCCAACAGCGCCTGCGCGATGGTCCGCGGGTCGCCGCCACCGAGGTCGACCTTCTCGGTGCTCTGACCTCCCGAGCGGGTCTCCTGCGCCAGCAGGCGCGCCTTCGCCGGATCCACCTCGCCGCGCCGGTCCGAACGCGAAACGCTCTGACCGCGGGACTCCAAGGCTTCCTGGTCCGCCTGGCTCAGCTCGATCGGGGCTCCGGCGACGTACGCCGCGGGGTTGGCCACGTCGGTGCCCTCGACGCTGATCCCGACCGCGACGGTGGCTCCGGTGACCGCGAGCGCCACGACCGCCAAGCCGATCCGGGCGAGGGGCAGGACGGGGCGTCGGGCGGCGCGGTGGCGCGGCGCCGTGGGACGTCGGGGCACTGGAGGACTCACAGACACTCGGCGGCAGGGCGTCGACGCCCTTTCTCAAGCGCCGGAGGAACCTCTCCACCATGACCGAGGGCCGTCCGCGTCTCCAAATCGGCGACGACGGACGGCCCCGTTACCGGTGCGGGCGGCCGGGAACCGGGCCGACCGGGAATCCCCCGCTGTCCTGGGGTTTTCCCGATCGACGGGCGGTTGACACCTGCCCTCGACGCTCGGTCTAGACCACCAGGTGCTCCAGCAGGTCGGTCACAAGCGCGGCGATCGGGGACCGCTCCGAGCGGGTCAACGTGACGTGCGCGAACAGCGGGTGCCCCTTGAGCCGCTCCACCACCGCCACGACACCGTCGTGACGACCGACGCGGAGGTTGTCGCGCTGGGCGACGTCGTGGGTCAGGACGACCTTGGAGTTCGCCCCGATCCGGGAGAGCACGGTGAGCAGCACGTTGCGCTCGAGCGACTGGGCCTCGTCGACGATCACGAACGCGTCGTGCAGGGACCGCCCGCGGATGTGCGTGAGCGGCAGCACCTCGAGCATCCCGCGGTCGAGGACCTCGTCGATCACGTCGGGCGAGGTGATCGCGCCGAGGGTGTCGAAGACCGCCTGGGCCCAGGGCGACATCTTCTCCCCCTCCGACCCCGGCAGGTAGCCGAGCTCCTGGCCGCCGACGGGGTAGAGCGGGCGGAAGACCACCACTTTGCGGTGCTGGCGGCGCTCCAGCACGGCCTCCAGCCCGGCGCACAGCGCGAGCGCGGACTTGCCCGTCCCCGCGCGACCTCCCAGCGAGACGATGCCGACGTCGGGGTCGAGCAGGAACTCCAGCGCCACCCGCTGCTCCGCGGACCGCCCGTGCAGCCCGAACACGTCGCGGTCGCCACGCACCAACTGCACCGACTTGTCCGGGCGCACCCGGCCCAGGGCGCTGCCGCGGTCGGAGAGCAACACCAGCCCGGTGTGGCAGGGCAGGTCGCGAGCCGCCTCCAGGTCGACGCAGCCCTGGTCGTAGAGGCCGTCCAGATCGGAGGCGGCGACCTCCACCTCGACCATCCCGGTCCACCCCGACTCCGGGGCCAGCTCGGCGCGGTACTCCTCGGCCTCGAGCCCGACCGCGCTGGCCTTGATCCGCAGGGGCAGGTCCTTGGAAACCAGGACGACGCGGCAGCCGTCCGCGGCCAGGTTGCGGGCGACCGCGAGGATCCGGGTGTCGTTGTCCCCCAGCCGGAACCCCGAGGGCAGGATCTCGGGATCGATGTGGTTGAGCTCCACGCGCAACGTGCCGCCGAGGTCGCCGAGAGGCACGGGCCGGTCGAGCCGGCCGTGCTCAACCCGCAGCTCGTCGAGGCGACGCAACGCGGCACGGGCGAAGAACCCCAGCTCCGGGTGGTGCCGCTTGGCCTCCAGTTCGGTGATCACCACGACCGGGAGCACGATCTCGTGCTCCTCGAAGCGGCCCAGCGCCATCGGGTCGGCCAGCAGGACGCTGGTGTCCAGGACGTAGGTGAGCCGCTCCCCCGGAGCGGGCCGGCCCCGGTCGGTGGCCTCGAGCTGGGGCGCGCGTCGTACGTGAGCCATGTTCTTGCTCCTCGCAGGACCGGCGCGTGCACTCGGCGCCCCGGCCCTAGGTCGTTGCCAGGGTCCGGGACCGGGCCCGAAGGTCCGAGTGCGGACCTCCGGATGCTGCTGGATCGTGAACTCTCACGAACGGGCCTCCCGACGCCGAGCTTCCCCACTCGACGCTGAGATCGACGCTAGGTCGCCGGGGCCGGGAATCCCGGCATTGCGTGCGGGCGATCCGTGAACTTCTGGTGACGACTGGTCGCATCTTCCCCGCGACTGGTCAGATTTTTCCGCCCACTGGTCGCAACTTCCGCCCCACGCGCCACATCCCTCCCACGCCTCCGGGCAAGATGCGGCCAGTCGCGCGCATTACGCGACCAGTCAGCGGAAAGATGCGACCAGTCGTCAGACGCCGAAGCGGCGGTGGCGAGCGGCGTACGCGCGCAGCGCGCGGATGAAGTCCACACGACGGAAGTCGGGCCAGTAGGCCTCGCAGAAGTAGAACTCGCTGTGCGCGCTCTGCCAGAGCAGGAAGCCGCCGAGCCGCTGCTCCCCGGAGGTGCGGATGACGAGGTCGGGGTCCGGCTGGCCCTTGGTGTAGAGGTGCTCGGCGATGTGCTCGGCGTCCAGTGCCTCGGCGAGCTCCTCGATCGTGGTGCCCTTCTCCGCGTGCTCGAGGAGCAGGGACCGGACCGCGTCGGCGATCTCGCGGCGCCCGCCGTACCCCACGGCGACGTTGACCAGCAGGCCGTCGACGGTCTTGGTGCGCGCCTCCGCCTCCTTGAGGACAGCCGCCGTGGACTGCGGAAGGAGGTCGAGTGCGCCCACCGGGTTGATCCGCCAGCGACCGGTGTCGGCGAGTTCGGCGACCACGTCCTCGATGATGCGGAGCAACGGGGTCAGCTCGGCCTCGGGCCGATTGAGGTTGTCGGTGGAGAGCAGCCACAGGGTGACCACCTCGATGCCGAGTTCCTCGCACCACTCGAGGAAGGGCGAGATGTTGGCCGCGCCGGCTCGGTGGCCGGTCGCGGCGTCCGCGCCGACCGCCTTGGCCCACCGGCGGTTCCCGTCGAGCATGACGCCCACGTGCTTGGGCAGGTCCTCCGGGCGCAGGCCACGGACCAGGCGAGCTTCGTAGGCGGGGTAGAGGACCCGCTTGAGCGCGCTCTTGGCCTGGTCGACCGGTTCCGGACTCACCGGCTCAGGTTACCGACCTCACGCCCCGGACGGGTCGGATCGACCCTCTCGGGGAAGGTAGCGTTGGTCCATGCAGGAAAAGCAGTCCCGGGTCCAGGCCGCGCACGCGGCCACGGCCCACACCGTCCAGGAGTTGGGCGAGCACCTTCAGGCACGGTTCGACGAGGTCAAGCCGCGGCTGCGCGGCTGGCTGCACGCGGTCACCTCACCGCTCACCGTGGCGGCCGGCATCGTGCTGATCGCCCTGTCTCCCACCGCCGTGACCCGGATCGGGTCGACGGTGTTCACCGTGACCGCGGCGCTGCTCTTCACGGTGTCCGCGATCTACCACCGGGGCACGTGGAGCCCACGCGCCTGGGCGTTCCTGCGTCGCTTCGACCACGCGAACATCTTCCTGCTCATCGCCGGTTCCTACACGCCGTTCACCCTGCTCATGCTCGAAGGCACCGACCGCGTGGTGCTCCTCAGCGTCGTCTGGGGCGGAGCTCTGCTCGGTATGGCCTTCCGGGTGTTCTGGACCGACGCCCCGCGCTGGCTCTACGTCCCGATCTACGTGGCGCTGGGATGGGCGGCGGTCTTCTTCCTCGGCGACTTCGCGCGTGCGTCGACGCCTGAGGTGCTGACCCTGATCGTCGTCGGCGGTGTGCTCTACACCCTCGGCGGACTGATCTACGGCCTCAAACGGCCCAACCCGTTCCCGTCGTGGTTCGGGTTCCACGAGGTGTTCCACACCCTCACCATCGCGGCCTTCATCACCCACTACGTCGGGGTCTCACTCGCGACGTACTCCCTGCGCTGAGCCACCCGCGACAGGCCCGGCCGACGGACCGGACCGGCCGCGCCAACCGTTGACGCACCGCCGAAGTCGGCTTACCGTCGAAAGTACGACGTTGTCGTATGAACGGAGGTGCGAGGCCGTTGAAACCGCGCAGATCCCATCACGTACCAGAAGGTCCGTGAACGACCAACGACAACGGTGAAGGGGAGGCAGCCCGGCTGCCTCCCCTTCTCCATGTCCGGGCCGCTCCCCCTGCGTCCTCCGCCGACTGGTCGCGTCTTGCCGGAGGGCGTGAAGCGAGGGGCGCGTGTGACGGAAGACGCGACCAGTCGGCGGGAAAACGCGACCAGTGGGCGGGAAAACGTGACCAGTCGGGATCAGAGGCGTGGGCCCAGTCGGTACGCCGCGCGGAACTGCGCGTTCTTGCGCGGCGTGTGCAGGCTCCACCGGGCGATGCTGTTCAGGTCGCTGTTGAAGTAGGCGAACGCGACACCGCCGTGCTCCACGACCTGCTGGTAGGTCCGCAGCACCCAGCGGGGATCCTGGCGCGACGCGGTCCGGGTGTAGCCGGTCTCCCCGACGGCCCAGGCCACCCCGTGCTCGCGCGCCCACGCGCTCAAGGGCACGAAGTACCGGTCCTCGAGCGGGGTGCGGGCGCCGTCGTACCGCCCGTCCTTGCGGGTGCCCTGCAGGTTGTAGACGTCGAACCCGACGACGTCGATCTCGGTGTTGCGCGGCCAGAGCGAGTCCAGGTGGTACTTCTTCTCGCCCAGCACCTGCTGGTAGCCGGTGAGGATGATCGTGTAGGCCACGTTCGGCGCCTCGCGCCGCACCAGCGGGGCCAGCCGTCGCTGCATGGCGGTCCAGGCCCGGATGTCTCCGTCCTGCTCGGGCTCGTGATGGATCGCGACCCAGACCGGGCCGGGCAGCGTGGCGAGTTCGCGGGCCATCCGGCGGGCCCAGGCGTCCCCGAGACCGAGGCTCATCGCGCTCCAGGAACGGGGCGCCTTGAAGCTGATCCACGGGAGCCGGCCGGCACGCAGGTCGGCGCGCGCGGTCGCGGCCGCCTTGGCGATCTCGGAGGCGTCGTAGTAGGTCCGGCGCAGTCCGAGCGGACCGTCGAGCGTGCGTTCCCAGCGCTCGGGCGCGGTGTTGCCGCCGTAGGCGCCGCCGATGAGCGCCGAGCAGAGCGGGATCCCTCGGGACGACACCGCGCACCCGTTGCTGAGCCGGGGGGCGGTCGCCGCGACGTCGAGGTCGGGGTTGGCCACCACGGCCAGCGTCGCCTCGTCGACGAGCGTCGGCCGGCTCGCCCGCACCGAGCCCACCCGCACCTGGATCACCCAGCGTGACCCGGCGGCGGTACTGAGTGCGGTGGTGCGCAGGTGGTGCCAGGAGGCGTCGTACGCCCGGAACGACTGCTGGACGCGGCTGCGCAACGCGCCGTCCGGGGCCCGCTCCTCCACGACCAGGGTCGCGGTGCGGCCGACCTCGCCCGCCTTGACGCGGACTCCGGCACGGAGCTGGGTGCCGGCCGGAACCAGGGCGGTCCGGGCCTGCTGCTCGATCGTGGACGCGGCGACCGCCTGGGCACCCGTGCCGCGGTAGCCCGAGGTCACCGGGGTGACCGCCGACGTACCTGCCGTGGAGCTACGCGACCATCCGCTCAGCCCGTCGCTGAAGTCGCCGTTGGTCAGCAGGGTCGGACCGGTGGTGGCGCGTGAGACCGGCAGGTCGCCGCTCGGGGAGGGGGTCGCCTCGGAGCGTCCGCCACCCGAGCCGCCGCTGCACGCGGTCAGGGCCACGGCGAGGGCCGCTACCGCAGCGAGTCTGGTCCTCATGGTCCCCCGTCTCGACCGGGGCTCCCGAGGCCACCGATACCGACGATCAGGATACCGGGGGTACCCGAGATCGTCAGGCGGTCAAAGAACGAGCACCGTCCGGACCGGGAGCGTCCCCGCGGCCAGCGACTCCCAGACCGCGGCGCCCTCCGCGAGCGGCCGGACCGCGTGGGCGAGCCGGACCGTCCCGGCCGCCGCCGCGGCGACGACGGCGAGCAGGGCGTCGGCCCGCTGGGCCGGGGTCAGGGCATTGTTGGTGTAGCCGAGCACGGCGGCCCCGCGACTGCGCAGAGCCGCCGACGAGAGCGCGGCCGCGTCCCCCGCCGACCCGCCCAGGTTGACCAGGCGTCCGCTCGCCGCGAGCACCTGGCTCGCGGCCACGGCGGGGTCGCCCCAGACCGGGTCGAGCACCACGTCCGTGGTCCCCGGGCCGCCGCCGGCCGCCAGCGCCTCACGGCACCGGCCGGCCAGGTCCTCCCCCTCGACCGGGACGACCGCGTCGGCCCCGGCCGCCGAGGCACGTGCGGCCGACGCACCGCTCCGGGCCACGGCCACGACCCGGGACGCGCCGAGTGCGCGGGCGGCCCCGATGCCGGCCTGGCCGACCGCGCCGCCGCCGCCGAGCACCAGCACCTGCTCGCCGGGGCGCAGTGCGCCGCGCCAGGAGAGCGCCATCCAGGCGGCGACCCCGGAGAGGCCGAGCGCGGCGACGGTCGTGTCCGGCACCGCAGCCACGGTGTCGGGCAGCACCACCAGATCCTGCGCGGCGGCACGGTGGAACTGCGCCAGGGTGCCGTCTCCGGGCGCCATCCCGGCGTTCGCGGCGCACCAGACGCGGGTGCCGGGTGCGAGGGTCTCCGAGGCGAGTACCCGGCCGACCCCCTGCACCCCGGGCACGTACGGCGTCGCCGGGGCCCCGAAGTACGACGTACCCGAGGCGCAGAGCAGGTCCAGCGGCACCACGGGTGCGGCGGTGATGCCGACCAGCGTCGTCCCCAGCACCGCCTCGGGGTCCGGGTGCTCACGCACCTCCGGCGTGCGTCCGGGCTCGGTGACGACCAGCGCGCGCATCGTGGACCTCAGGTGGCGATGTCGGGGTAGGGCAGGGAGAAGCCGCTCAGTGCGGCGCCGTACGCCTTCTGGTACTCCAGCGGCCCGTGGTCGCGCTCGAACATCGCGATGAAGAGCGTGAGCGTGAGGAAGGGGTGTGCCCCGAGCCCGAAGAGGGCGACGTGGTCGTGCTCGCGCAGCGCCCGGCGCTCCTCGTCGGTGAAGGACTGCCAGGTCGACTTCTCCGCCGGGATGCAGTTGAGCAGGGTGTTGGCCATCTCGGCCTCCCACCACGTCACCGTCCCGACGGGGTCTTCGCGGTAGCGCTCGACCAGGTCGGGGTCGCGGTCGACGGTGAAGAGGAACTTGTTCAGCAGGTACTTGCTCACGACAACGCCCCCTCGGGGTACCAGGTGAAGTAGGCCTCCATCGTGTGGAAGAGGTCGAGGTGGTCGGCGTAGTCGGCCTTGCGGCCCTCCCCGGCCACGCCCATCATCAGCATGAAGTCCATGAAGCCGTGGGTGGCGTTGCCCGGCGCGTGCAGGCTGTCGAGGGTCACATCCGCCAGGCACCCTTCGAGGTCGCCGTTGGCGATCCACTCCACGGCCTTGCGGTCGAACTCCGGATCCGGACCGTGCTCGCCGAACTGGCGCGGGCCGCCCAGCTCGAGCGAGAGGTGGCCGGTGCCGATGATGGCGACGCGCTTGTCGGTGTCCCAGGACTCGACGAGCTCGCGAATGGTCCGCCCCAGGTCGACGAAGCGCTTCGGCTGCGGCAACGGCGGGGCGAAGATGTTGGTGTAGATCGGGACGATCGGCAGGTCGGCCTCGGGACGCAGCGTGATGATCGGGCAGGTCACGCTGTGGTCGATGCGCAGCTCGTTGCTGAAGGCCAGGTCGAAGTTGGCGTCCAGCCCACCGCGCAGGATGTGCGCGGCGAGGTCCTCGTCGCCGTCCAGACGCATCCGCGGCAGTCCGAACTCGCGCTCCTCGTTGTACCAGTTGGCGTCGAAGTAGGGCGCCTTGCCGACCAGGAACTGCGGCATGTTGTCCAGCCACAACTGGTGGAAGTGGTCGCTGCCGACCATGACGAGCACGTCCGGCTCGGCGCGGGTCAGGGTCTCGCGGAAGGCGGTGATCTTCTCGACCCACGCGTCGGCGAAGGGCGGGCGGTCGTCACCGGTGGCGGTGCTGGCCCGGTAGTAGAACGGGTGGTGCGTCGAGGCGATCACGGCGGCGACGGTGGCCATGCGCTGCTCCTGAGGTCGGGTCGGAGGATCGGGTGACGGGGTGCTTCAGTCGGAGGGGTCGACGTACGTCGCGTTGCGGTCCACGGTGAGGTAGACGTCCATGCCGATGCCGCGGCGGTGCTCCTCGGCGATCTGGCCCAGCAGGCCGGCGGCGCGGGCGAGCAGGGCGAAACCGCGCAGCAGTTCCACCGGCAGACCGAGGTCGGCCAGGGCGGCACCGCAGACACCGGCTCCGTTGAGCGGCAGCCGCCGACCGAGGACCTGCTCGTGCACGCGGCCGACGGCCTCGAAGAGACGCAGGTGCGGCCCGCGCAGCCCTTCCTCCTCCGCGATGCCGATGAGCACCGGGGTCCGCGGGTCCTGCTCCTTGTGGACCGGGTGGCCCAGGCCGGGGACGAAGCGGCCGTCGGCGCGTGCGGACCGGACGGCCTCCAGGGCGAGCGCGTCCCAGCCGGCGTCGTCCTCGGGCAGCGCGTGGCCGGCCTCCCGGTGGGCGGCCAACGCCCGGTGCAGGAACTGGCCGCAGTCCTCGGTCACCCCCAGGAAGCGCGACCCCCCACCCAGCAGGCCGGCCGCGAGCGCGCCCTGCAGGGAGTCGGGCGCGGAGAGGTAGGTGAGCCGAGCGGCGATCGCGGTCGGGGTGAACCCGTGGTCGGCGAGCGCGACCAGCACCGCCTCGAAGACGCGCACCTCACCCGGGGTCGGGCGCCGCAGGGTCACCAGCCAGAAGGCCAGCTCGCCGAAGCCGACCTGGCCCATCAGGTCGGCGGTGAGGTCCTGGCCGAGCAGCCGGATCTCGTCGGCGGTCGAGGTCCCCAGCGAGGTCGGGAACTCGGGAACGGCACCGGTCATGCGGAGGCCTCCTGGTGTGCCACGGGGTGGGAGTCGGTCTGGTCGACGGGCCGGCTCAGCCAGGCGCGCAGATCGTCGCCGTGCTCGTCGAGTCGGGGCGGCGGCAGCCGGTAGTCGGCCGGGGTGCGGGAGAAGCTGAGCGGGTTGCGGACCGAGGGCACCGCGTCCTCGCCCTCGCCGACGACGACCACCGGGTCCAGGCCGATCTCCTCGGCGAAGGCGACCCCGGCGTCGAGGGTGTTGATCGGGCCGCACGGCACGCCGGCGGCGATGATCTCGCGGAACCACTCCATCGCGGTGCGGGTGCGCAGCCGCTCGACCAGGAGCGGGCGCAGCTCCTCGCGGTTCGCCGTACGGTCCTCGTTGCGTGCGAACCGGGGGTCGTCGGCCAACTCGGGTACGCCGAGGACCTCCACCAGCTTGCGGAACTGCCCGTTGTTGCCGGCGGTGACGATGAGATCGGTGTCGGAGCAGGGCAGCGGCTCGTAGGGGAACAGGCTGGGGTGGCTGTTGCCCATCCGGAACGGCACGGTGTCCCCGGCGACCACGGCACTGGCGTGGTTGACCAGGCCCGAGAGTGCGGAGGACATCAGGTTCGCCTCGACGTGCTGGCCCTCGCCGGTGCGGTCGCGGTGGTGCAGCGCGGCCAGGATGCCGATCGAGGCGTGCAGCCCGGCCATGACGTCGAAGACCGAGATGCCCGCGCGGTAGGGCGGACCGTCCGGATCGCCGGTGAGGCTCATCAGCCCGGACATCGCCTGGACGATGAGGTCGTAACCGGGGAGCGAACGCCCGCCCGGGCCGCTGCCGAACCCGCTGATCGAGGCGTAGACGACGCCGGGGTTGGCGGCGGCGACGGTGTCGTAGTCCAGCCCGAAGCGGGCCAGGCCGCCCGGCTTAAAGTTCTCCACCACCACGTCCGCCCGGCGGGCCAGCTCCTGGGCGGCGGCCAGGTCGTCCTCGGCGCGCAGGTCGAGCGCGATCGAGCGCTTGTTGCGGTTGACGCCCAGGTAGTACGTCGAGACGCCGTCGCGCACCGGCGGCATCCAGGTGCGGGTGTCGTCCCCGCCCGGCGACTCGACCTTGACCACCTCGGCTCCGAGGTCGGCGAGCAGCATCGTGGCGTACGGACCGGCCAGGATGCGGGAGAAGTCCGCGACCAGGATGCCGGCGAGCGGTCCGCTGGGATTCTGCGCGGTCACCGGTTCACCCCTTCCTCATTTCGCGGACATCTGTCCGCGAATGGCGTTTCTCCAGTGTGGCCAGCCCAAATACAGCCTGTCAAGGACACCTGGACGACACCCTTGACACCGCCGCCGCGTCGCAGCACCCTGGATTGATCCCCACTTTGCCCGCCAGACGGACAGTAGTCCGCAGACCATGGAGGTCCCCATGACTGCCACTCCCGAGCCCGGACGCCCGGTCGTGCTGCGCAACGGCACGGTGCTGACGATGGACGACCAGCACACCGTGCTCCCCCGCGCCGACCTCCTGGTCGTCGACGACCGGATCGCCGCGGTGGGGGTCGACCTCGAGGTGCCCGAGGGCACCACCGAGATCGACGCGAGCGGGGGCATCGTGATGCCCGGCATGATCGACACCCACCGGCACATGTGGCAGACCGCGATGCGCGCCTACGGTGCCGACTGGACGCTGACGCAGTACTTCGTCTGGTACTACCTCGAGCACGGCCGCCGCTTCCGCCCCGAGGACGTGTACGCCGGCAACCTGGTCTCCGCGTGGGACGCGCTCGAGGCCGGTGTCACCACCACCGTCGACTGGTCGCACGGACTCCAGACGGTCGACCACGCCGAGGCGGCCGTCGACGCCCTGCAGGCGGTCCCGGGTCGCTTCGTCCTCGCCTACGGCAACATCCAGGCGGCGCCCTGGGAGTGGACCGCGGACGCGAGCGTGCGCGGCTTCCTGGAGCGGCGGCGTACCGGGGCCGGTGACCTCCTCGGGTTCCAGCTCGCCTTCGACGTCACCGGTGACCCGAGCTTCCCGGAGAAGGCCGCGTTCGAGGCGGCCCGCGACCTCGGCCTCCCGGTGACCACCCACGCCGGTGTCTGGGGCGCGACCAACGACGACGGCATCCGGCTGATGTACGAGAACGGCTTCACGACCCCCGACACCGTCTACGTGCACGCGGCGACGCTGACCACCGACTCCTACCAGCGCATCGCCGGCACCGGCGGGTCGATCTCGGTGTCCACCGAGTCCGAGCAGAGCGCGGGCCAGGGGTACCCGCCCACCTGGCAGGTGCGCCGGCACAACATCGACGTGTCCCTGTCGATGGACACCAGCGTGTGGTGGAGCGGCGACCTCTTCTCCGCGATGCGCACCACGCTCGGCGCCGACCGTGCCCGCGAACACCTCGAGGCCCACGCCAAGGGCGAGACCATCACCCACCACCGGCTGCGCGCCGAGCAGGTCGTCGACTGGGCCACCCGCGGCGGCGCCCGCGCGCTGGGCCGCGACGACCTGGGGCACCTCACCCCCGGCGCGAAGGCCGACGTGGTGCTGATCAAGAACGACACCTCGCCGGTGTCCTTCCCGCTGCTCAACCCCTACGGCCACGTGGCGCTGCAGGCCCAGCGCGGCGACGTCCACACGGTCCTGGTCAACGGCCGGGTGGTCAAGCACGAGCACCGGCTGGTCGGCTTCGACGCCGCGGCGGTCAAGGCGAAGGCCGAGGCGACCGTGGAGCACCTGATCGGCGAGATGGGCGAGGAGACCTGGACCGGGGGGATGAACCCGGACCTGCCCGAGAGCGACGCGGTGCTGGACAACCCGTACCAGTACACGGACTACCGCACCGAGAGCACGCACGGCGCGCGCGGTACGGTCTTCGGCGAGCCGGGCTCGGGCGAACCCGGCTCGGACGCAGCCGTCTGAGGCTCGAGGTTTCGCGGGAGGTGGGGGGATGGCCGGGCGCGGCACCGGACCGGACTTCGTCGAGGCGCTGGCACGTGGCCTCGACGTCATCCGGTGCTTCACACCGGGCTCCCCCACCCTCACGCTCGCCGAGGTCGCCGGCCGGACCGGGCTGGCCCGGCCGACGGCCCGCCGCTTGTTGCTGACCCTGGAGGAGCTGGGCTACGTGCGCTCGCGCGACGGGTCCTTCGCGCTCACTCCGCAGGTGGTCACCCTGGGCATGGCGTACGTCGCCTCGCTCGGTCTGTGGGACGTGGCGCGCCCGCGCCTGGAGGACCTGGTCGCGCGCACCGGGGAGTCCAGTTCGATGGCCCAGCTCGCCGGGTCCGACATCGTCTACGTCGCCCGGGTCGCGGTGCCCAAGATCATCGCCCTGCGGGTCGACATCGGCACGCTCTTCCCGGCTGCGCGCACCTCGCAGGGCAAGGTGCTGCTCGCCGACCTCTCTCCCGAGGAACTCGACGCCGTGCTGGCCGTGCCGAGCCGGTCCGGCCTCCCCGAACCGGCCGAGCCGCGCTCGCGCGCGGACCTGGAGGCCGAGCTCACCGTCGTCCGGGCCCGCGGCTGGGCCCTGGCCGACGAGGAGCTCGCCCCCGGCGTACGGTCCGTGGCGGTGCCGGTGCGCGACGCCGAGGGCCGCGTGCGGGCGGCCATGAACGTGACCGTGCACGCCGCCGAGACCAGCACCGAGCGCCTCCTCGACACCTACCTCCCGATGCTCCAGCGCACCGCGGGGGATCTCAGTGCCGAGTGGGCGCTGGTGCAGTCCCGTCCGGTCGTGGACGTCACCGCGTCCCGCTGAGCGCCTCCTCGCGCTCGGGCTCCGGCTCGGTCCCGGGCGGGGCCGAGGGCCACCAGAAGCGGTCCCCGAGCAGGGCCGTCGCTGCGGGCACGACCATCGTGCGGACCACGAGCGTGTCCAGCAGGACGCCGATGCAGACGATCGTGCCGATCTGCGCCAGCGCGAGCAGCGGCAGGACACCGAGGGTGAGGAAGACCGCGGCGAGCAGGATGCCGGCGCTGGTGATGACCCCGCCGGTGCGCGCCAGCGCGACCACCATGGCCTTGACCGTGCCGTGCTTGGGCACCTCCTCCTTGGCGCGGGTCACCAGGAAGATCGTGAAGTCCACGCCGAGGGCGACCAGGAAGAGGAACGAGTAGAGCGGCACCGCCCGGTCGAACGCGGGTTGGCCCAGCGGCCCGGTGAAGATCCACCAGGAGAGACCCAGCGCCGAGACCCAGGTCAGCACCACGCTGGCCAGCAGCACCGCGGTGGCCACCACCGAGCGCAACAGGACCAGCAGCACTCCGCCGACGGCGATCAGGATCATCGGGACGATCAGCTTGAGGTCCCGCGCGGCGGCGGCACTGGAGTCGAAGTCCTGCACCTGGCGGCCACCGACGAGGACGTCGTCACCCACCGGTTCCAGCGCGTCCCGGATGTCTCGGATGGCCTGGTCGGCCGCGTCGCTGCCCGGGGCGGGGATGATCACGACGTTGAGCGCGGTGGTGCCGTCGTTCTCCCCGGCGGGCTGGACCTGCGCCACCGACTCGACGTCCTCCAGCGCGGCCTGGACCTCGGGCACCGACTGGGTCGGGGTCAGCACCGCGATCGGCTGGCTGGCACCGGCGGGGAAGGACTCGGCGAGCCGCTCGGAGACCGTCAGCGACTCGGGGGTGTCGAGGAAGGTCTCGTTCGCGTTGAGCCCGACGGAGGCTCCGAGGGCGCCGGAGCTCAGCAACAGCAGACCGCCGAGCGTGACCGCCAGGAACGCGCCGGGGCGCTTGGTGACCGCGGTGCCGACCCGACCCCAGACCGTGGTGCGGACGACCTCCTCGTCACCGGTCTCCCGAGCGTCGGGGTCGAAGCGCGGCACGCGGGGCCAGAACACCCAGCGCCCGAAGAGCACCAGGATGCCGGGCAGGACGAACAGACCCGCCACGACCGCGATCGAGATGCCGACCGCGGAGGAGAGGCCGAGGCCCCGGGTCGAGGGCACCACCGAGAGCAGCAGCGTCAGCAGGGCGAGGATCACGGTGAAGGAGCTGCTCAGGATCGGCTCGGTGACTCCCTGGACGGCGCGGGTCATCGCCACGCGGCGGTCCTCGTGGAGGACGAGTTCCTCGCGGTAGCGGGCGATGAGCAGCAGCGCGTAGTCGGTGCCGGCACCGAAGACCAGGACGGACAGGATCCCCTCGGCGGAGCCGTCCAGCGGGATCCCCGTGAGCTGGGCGACCTGCGAGCCGACGATCGCGGCGACACGGTCGGCGACCGCCACCGTCAACAGGGGGATCAGCCACAGCACCGGAGAGCGGTAGGTGATGATCAGCAGGAAGGCCACCACCGAGGCGGTCGCCGCCAGCAGGGTGACGTTCGCGCCGTCGAAGACCTGGCTGATGTCGGCCGAGATCGCGGCCGGCCCGGTCATCCCGACCTCGAGCCCTTCGGGCACGTCCTCCTTGAGGATCTCCCGCAGGTCCTCGACCCGGTTGGGCAGTGCCTCGGGTCCCCCGGTGGAGTCGATCTCCGCGGTGAGGATGGCGGCCGTGCCGTCCTCGGAGACGATCGGCTCCGGCGGCGCGACCGTGACGCCCTCCTGGGACCAGGCGGCCCCCACCTCGCGCAGGAAGGCGATGTCCTCCTGCGTCAGCGCCTCACCCTCGCGCGACACCACGGCGATGCCGGTCGCGGTGTCGCCACCGACGACGTCGGGGAGCCGCTGGGCGACCTCGGTGGAGTCGAAGCCCTGCGGCAGGAGGTCCGTGGAGTCCTCCGACGTGGTGCCTCCGGTGAGCGTGCCGAGGACGGCGAAGGCGGCGGCCACCAACAGCAGGGTGATCGTCAGGCTGCGACCGCGGGACTGCACCCACCAGGCGGGGGTGCCGGTGCGCGGCGTCGGGGCGGAGTCGGCAGGCCTGGCTACCTGTTCCCGGGAAGTCGTCATAGACTTAATTTGACCATCGGAACCTACGATAATCAAATTAAACTTCGAGGAGATCGTGAGCGGCCCCATTCCCCCGGCATCCAGCCCCCCGGACCCGTCCCAGCAACGTAGCGCGGACCCCCTGAGCGAACTGGTCCGTGACCTGCAGAGCGCTCTGGCGGAGTTGGAGCGCGGCTTCGCGCACCGCCTCGGGATGACGCTGTCCGAGCTGCACACGGTCAGCCACCTGTCCGAGGCTCCGCTCGGTCCCGGAGAGCTCGCGGAACGGGTCGGGCTCAAACCCTCGGCGATGAGCACCCTGGTGGACCGGCTCGAGGGGCGCGGGCACGCCGTACGGGTCCCGCACACCGGTGACCGGCGCAAGGTCGCCGTCGAGCTCACCGGCTCGGGCGTCGGCACCGTCCTGGCCGTGGTGCTGCCGATGGTGCGCGACCTCGATGCCGTCGCCGCGGACCTGACCCCGGAGGAGCGGGCCGGGGTGGAACGCTACCTGCGCGGCGTGCTGGAGGTCTTGCGCCGGCACACCCGCGGGCCCGACGACCCGACGGGTCAGCCGGCCGCGGACTGAGCCGCGTCCACCACCTCGCCGACCAGGATCTCCAGAGCGTCCTCGAGGAACAGCAGACCGGTCACCGCGCCGGCGTCGTCGACGCTGGTCGCCACGTGCGACCCGGCCTTGCGCAGGCGCACCAGACCGTCCTCCAGCTGAGCGTTGCGGCTGACCGCGGCCAGACGGCGCAGCCGCTTGGCCGGCACCGGGTCGTCGAACGCCTCCCCCGCCAGGTCCATCACGTCCTTCATGTGCAGGTAGGCCGTGGGCGCCCCGTCGGAGTCGGTGACGACGTAACGCGAGTGGCCGGTGGCGCGCACCGCCTCATGAACCTGGGCCGGGGTGACCCGGTCGGGCAGCAGCACGAGCTCGGCCAGCGGCACCTCGACGTCGCGGACCAACCGGTCGGTGAACTCGAAGGCGCCGGCCAGCGTGCCGGAGCGGTCCATGAGCGTCCCCTCGCGACGGGACTGCTCGACGATGCCGGCGACCTCCTCGAGGGTGAAGGTGCTGGTCGCCTCGTCCTTGGGCTCGACCCGGGCCAGGCGCAGCACCCCGTTGGCCAGCCAGTTCAGCGAGAAGATCACCGGGCGGAAGATCTGCGAGACCAGCACGAGAGGCGGCGCGAGGATCAAGGCAGCCCGGTCCGGCACCGAGAACGCCAGGTTCTTCGGCACCATCTCGCCGAACACCACGTGCAGGAAGGTGACCAGCAGCAACGCGATCGTGAACGCGACCGCGCTGACCGCCTCGGCGCTCAGGGACGTCAACCCCAGCGGCCCTTCGAGCAGGTGGTGGATCGACGGCTCGGACACGTTCAGGATCAGCAGCGAGCACACCGTGATGCCGAGCTGGCTGGTGGCCAGCATCAACGTCGCGTGCTCCATGGCGTAGAGCGTGGTCGCCGCAGCGCGACTCCCCTGCGCGGCCCGCGGCTCGATCTGGGCGCGCTTGGCGGAGATCACCGCGAACTCGGCACCGACGAAGAAGGCGTTGCCGGCCAGCAGCACCACCAGCCAGACCAACCCGGGCCAGTACTCGCTCATGACGCGCTCCCCTCGCCCGAGCCGGGCCGGGCGGGCGCAGCGGCGTCAGGTTCGAGCGCATCGGGCTCGAAGCGCAGCCGGAGCAGCCGCGCCTCGTCGACCCGCTCCACGCGCAGGACGCCGCCGTCGATCCGGACCTCGTCACCCAGCTCGGGGACGCGCTCCAGCTCGTGCAGCACGAACCCGGCCACGGTCTCCCAGTCGTCGGACTCCGGGACGACCACCCCGGTGCGCTCGCGCAGTTCGTCGGGGCGCAAGGAGGCGTCGAACCCGACCGCTCGTCCGTAAGCGACGACGTCGCTGTGGGCGCGGTCGAACTCGTCCTCGAGCTCGCCGACCAGCTCCTCGACCAGGTCCTCCAGGGTCACGATCCCCTCGGTGCCGCCGTACTCGTCGGTGACCACCGCGAGCTGGAGTCCCTCGGCGCGCAGCACCGTGAGCACCGAGTCGGCCCCGGCGGTCTGCGGCACGCGCACCGGCGGGACCATCAGGTCCGACACCGGCGTGTGCGCACGCTCCTCCGGCGGTACGCCGAAGGCCTGCTTGACGTGGACGACGCCGACGATGTGGTCGGGGCCGTCCTCGACCACCGGCATCCGGGAGTGCCCGCTGCGCAGCGAGGTCTCCACGACGTCCTGTGCGGTGGCCTGCACCGGCACCGTCGTCATCGCCACCCGCGGCGTCAGCACGTCCACCGCGTCCAGCCGGGAGAACCGCAGCGTGCGGTCCAACAGCGTGGCCTCGGCGTCCTCGAGCAGGCCCGCACGCGCGGAGTGGCGGACGAGGTAGGTCAGCTCGTCGGCGCTGCGTGCGCCGGAGAGCTCCTCCTTCGGCTCGATCCCCATCGAGCGGATCACACGGTTGGCGGTGCCGTTGAGGACCGCGATCGCCGGCCGGAACAGCCGGGTGAAGGCGACCTGCAACGGCACCACGACCTTGGCGGTCTGCCGCGGCACGGCCAGGGCGAAGTTCTTCGGGACCAGCTCGCCCAACACCATGCTGAGCAGCGTGGCCAGCAGAATGCCGACGATCGTCCCCGTCGCGGTCACGGCGGCCTCGCCCAGCCCCAGCGCACCCAGGGGCTCCTCGAGCAGCGAACTCACCGCCGGCTCGAAGGTGTAGCCGGTCAGCAGCGTGGTCAGGGTGATCCCCAGCTGGGCGCTGGAGAGGTGGGTCGAGGTGATCTTGAGCGCGCCGATCGTGGTCCCGAGCCCACGCTCGCCGCGATCGCGGCGGCCTTCGAGGTCGTTGCGGTCGAGGTTGACCAGCGCGAACTCGGACGCGACAAACACCCCGGTGCCCAGCGTGAGCACCAGTCCCACGGCGAGCATGGCCCACTCGTTCATCGGGGGCACCTCCTGGTCCGGGCCCCGGAACGGGGCGAGGAGTCAGGAGGTCGCGGACTTCGGGGTCGTTCGGTCACGGGCTCGACCTTACCGATCCGGTGACGGGGCCGCTCTCAGCGGGAGTCGCGCTTGGCCTGCCGCCGGGCGCCGGTGGACCGGGTCGAGGCGACGTCCTTCTTCGTGGCCGGCGTCTTGGTGGCCGTCCGCTTGCGCGAGGTGGTCGCCGCGCTGGCCTTGCCGCGCGGGGAGGGCTTCTCGGTGCCAGGGCCCGCGGACTTGACCGCGGCGGCGGCCTCGAGGCGCTCGGCCTTGAGCTCGGCCGCCGAGGCGGCTGCCAGCACGCCCAGTCGGCGGCTGACGCGTGCCAGGGCCTCCTCGAAGGCCTCGGCCTGCAGCGCGGCCTTGGTGTTAGTGGGAGCCGCCTTGCCGCGGCCGCCCTTGGCGGACACCTTCGCCGACGCGCCGCGGCGGTAGAGGCCGACGTGCTTGTTGCGCGCTCGGCGGATCCGGTCGTGCAGGGCCAGCGCGCCGTCCTCGTCGAGATCAGCCAGGGCCTTCGGCTCGGTCTCGGCGATGAGCAAGCGCTGCTGCTCGTTGAGTGAGGCCAGTAGGGACTTGTTCATGTGCACTCTCCTTGGACGGCGCACGAACCGGGCGGCTCGGCGTGAGGCTGATGGATCAGCTGAGCAGGAACTCGGCCAGCAGCCGCGCCCCGAACCCGGTGCACCCCTCGGGCCGCCAGTCCCCGACCCCGTCGGCCTGGGCCGTGCCCGCGATGTCGACGTGGGCCCACGGGGTGTCGCCGACGAACTCCTGGAGGAACAGGCCCGCCGTGATCGATCCCGCCAGCGGACCACCGAGGTTCTTGAGGTCCGCGACGTCGCTCTTGAGCTGGGCGGCGTACTCCTTCACCAGCGGCAGCGGCCAGACGCGTTCGTCGGTCGCGACCCCTGCGGCGCGGACCCGTTCGACCAGTGCGTCGTCGTTGCCCATCACCGCGGCGACGAGGTTGCCGAGGGCGCGCTGGGCGGCGCCGGTCAGGGTGGCGACGTCGAGGATCGCGTCGACGCCCTCCTCCACCGCCAGAGTGAGGGCGTCCATCATCACCAGCCGCCCCTCGGCGTCGGTGTTGAGCACCTCGACCGTCGTGCCGCTGCGGGTGGTGATCACGTCGCCCATCCGCAGGGCGTCGCCGGAGATGACGTTGTCGGTGCACATCAGCCAGGCGGTGACCTTCGCGGGGCAGCCGAGCGCGGCGAGCTCGAGCATGGTGGCCGCGATCGCGCCGGCGCCGCTCATGTCGTTCTTCATGTTGGCGTGGGTCTCGTCTCCGGGCTTCAGCGCCAGGCCACCCGCGTCGTACATGATCCCCTTGCCGACCAGCCCGAGGTGGCCGGTCGGCTCGCCCGCCGGGGTGTAGGTCAGCTTGATCATCCGGGCCTCGTCGACGCTGCCGCCGTTGACCGCGATGATGCCGCCGCAGCGCAGCTCGAGGAGCTGGTCGCGGTCGAAGATCTCCACCTGGAGACCCCGGCCCGGGCCGTGCTCGGTCATCAGGTCCGCGAAGCGTGACGCGGTGAGGTGGGTGGGCGGGCAGTTGGCCAGGTCGCGGGCGACCGTGGCGGCGCGGACCGTGAGCACCGCGCGCTCCACCCCGCGTGCGGCGGCACCGGCGTCGGAGGCGACGAGCGTCAGCCCGGTGAGCTCGGGGTCGCGCGGCGCGGTGCGCAGCACGGTGAACTGGTAGCGCGCCAGCAGGACGCCCTCGGCGGCGGCCTGCGCGGCGATCTCAGCCCCGGCGGCCTCCAGCCCGTCCAGCACCAGGGTGGGGGACGGGCACGAGCGCGCGGCCTTGGCGAACGCAGCGGCGGCGTCGCGGACGGCGGTCGCATCGTGCGGCGCGGGCCCGGTGCCGACCGCGATGAGCACGCTGCCGTCGGCCTGCGGCGCGGTGAGCGTCTGCCCGCGGGCACCGGTGAAGCCGGCGGCCGCCAGCGCTTCCCGGGACAGGCCCAGCGCGGTGGGCACCTCGCCCTCGGGAGGGACCGGGAGGCCGACGACGCCGCCGGCCGCCTCCGACGCCACGGTGACCGTGGGTTGACGCGTGATGCTCGGCGCCGGATCGAAGTCGGAGGGAACAGGGATCGCACGCGTCATCGGAGTCTCCGGGTGTGTCGCAGGGGGGCGAGGGAGAACCTCTTTAGCGGACGTTACTGTAGCGTAAACGTTTGTGCGATCCCGGTTCTGGTCCGATCCCCCGAAGTCAGGACTCAAGCCCTAGCCTGCGGTGAGGCACGCGACCTGAGGACGGCGATGAGCGACGCAACCACGAGCTTGGTGATCCTGGGCTGCGTCGTCGCTCTGTTCGTCTGGAACCGTCTCCCCGTCGGCGCCGTCGCGGTCCTGGCCGGCCTGTCCCTCTACGCGACCGGGCTGCTCTCCGCCGAGGAGGCGATCGCCGGGTTCGGCGACCCGGTCGTCGTCTTCATCGCCGCACTCTTCGTCGTCAGCGAAGGCATCGACGCGGCCGGCGTCACCACCTGGGTCGGCCAGCAACTGCTCGCCCGCATCGGGGACAAGCCGCGCACGGCGCTCACCCTGGTGATGCTGCTCGCCGCGGTGATGAGCGCGCTGATCACCCTCAACGGCGCCGCGGCGGCGCTGCTTCCGATGGTCGTCGTGATCGCCCTCAAGCTCGGCGTCGCCCCGGCCCGGATGCTGATGCCGATGGCCTTCGCGGGCTCGTCGGGCTCCCTCTTGGTGCTCACCGCCAGTCCCATCAACGTGCTGGTCAGCGATGCCTCCGACGCCGCCGGAGCCGGGGGCTTCTCCTTCCTGGAGTTCGCGATCATCGGCATCCCCCTGGTCGGCGCCACCGCGCTGACCTGCCTCATGCTGGGCGACCGGGTGATCCCCGACCGCAGCTCGCGCCAGGTGCCCCCCGACCTCTCCGGGTACGCCGTGACGCTGGCCGAGCAGTACGACCTGACCGACGGCTTCTACCGGCTGCGGGTGCGCGAGCATTCCCCCCTGGTGGGCGTGCCCGCCGACAGCCTGGACCTGACCGACCACCCCGGCCTGGTGCTGCTCGGCGTGCAACGCGGGGCGTGGCCCTGCCCGGTCGGCGACACGTTGCGAACCGACGACGTCCTCAGCATCACCGGCCCCTCCGCGGAGGTCAGCCATCTGGCGCAGACCAAGGTGCTGGCCGTGGCGATGCGCCCGGTGACCCGCGACAGTGGCGAGTTGATCACCCGCGAGATGGGCGTCGCCGAACTGGTGGTCCCGCCGCAGTCCCCGCTGGTCGGGGAGACCGTGTTCCCCGGTCAGGCGCGCGGCCCCGAGATCGTGATCCTCGGCGTACGACGCCTGGGCGAGGAGCGCGGCGCGCGCAGCACCGAACTACACGAAGGCGACTCCCTGCTGGTGCAGGGGTCCTGGGAAGCGGTGCAGGCGCTCACCGAGGACCGCGACGTGCTCGTGGTGAACAGCCCCGACCTGGTCCGCCGCCAGACCGCGCCACTCGACTTCCGCGCCTGGCGTTCGATCAGCGTGCTGGGCGCCATGATCGTGGTGCTCGCGCTCGGGCTGATGCCGCCGGCGACCGCGGGCCTGGCCGCCGCGGTGGCGATGGTGCTGCTGAAGGTGATCTCCTCGGCGCAGGGCTACCGGGCGGTGTCCTGGCAGACCGTGGTGCTGATCGGCGGCCTCATCCCGCTCTCGACGGCGATCCAGGAGAGCGGCGCGGCCGACCAGATCTCCGACGTACTGCTGCGCGTCGTGGGCGACGCTCCCCCGGTCGTGCTGGCGCTGGCCGTCTTCGTGCTGACCGCCGCGCTGGGGCAGTTCATCTCCAACACCGCGACGGTGCTGATCCTGCTGCCCGTCGTGGTGACCGCCGCCGAGTCCGCGGGCGTCTCGCCCCAGCCGCTGCTCATGACGTTGGCCGTCGCCGGGTCGGCGTCGTTCCTGACCCCGGTGGCCACCCCCGCGAACATGATGGTGATGGGCCCGGCCGGCTACCGCTTCGGCGACTACTGGCGGCTCGGCCTGCCGATGCTCGGCGTGTGGCTGCTGCTGTGCCTCACGATCGTCCCCCTGGTCTGGCCCTTCTGACCCCCACCCCCTCGCGACTGGTCACGTTTTCCCCGCGACTGGTCGCATCTTGCGAGGGGGCGGGGCGCAAGATGCGACCAGTGGGCGGGAAAACCTGACCAGTCAGCAGAGGTGGTGGACCTCCTGCAGGCCGAACACCGGGGTCGGGATCCCTTCCAGTCGCGCCTTCAGTTGGAGCGCGAGGTAGAGGGAGTAGTGCCGCGACTGGTGCAGGTTGCCGCCGTGGAACCACAGCCCGGGCTGCTGGGTGGGCTTCCACATGTTGCGCTGCTCGCCCTCCCAGGGGCCGGGGTCCTTGGTGGTCTCCGAGCCCAGACCCCAGACCTTGCCGACCTTGTCCGCGACCTCCTGCGAGATCAGGTCCGCGGCCCAGCCGTTCATCGAGCCGTACCCGGTCGCGTAGACGACGAGGTCGGCCGGCAACGTGGTGCCGTCGGCGAGCACGACCGCGTCCTCGGTGAGGTGGTCGACCTGCCCGTGCGCCAGCTTCACCTCGCCGTCGGCGACCAGCTCGGCGGCACCGACGTCGATGTAGTAGCCCGACCCGCGCCGGAGGTACTTCATGAACAGCCCGGACCCGTCGTCGCCCCAGTCGAGGTCGAAGCCGGCCTTCTCCAGCCGGTCGTAGAAGTCGGCGTCGCGCTCCTTCATCTGCTCGTACAACGGGATCTGGAACTCGTGCAGGATCCGGTAGGGCAGCGAGGCGAAGATCAGGTCCGCCTTCTCGGTGGTCACGCCCGCCTCGACAGCCCGCTCGGAGTAGAGGTCGCCCAGCCCGATGTCCATGAGGCTGTCGCTCTTCACGATGTGGGTCGACGAGCGCTGCACCATCGTCACGTCCGCGCCGTGCTCCCACAGCGCCCCGCAGATGTCGAACGCGGAGTTGTTGCTGCCGATCACCACGGCCCGCTTGCCGGCGTACGCGTCGGGTCCCGGGTGCGCCGAGGAGTGGTGCTGGTCGCCGCGGAACACGTCCTGCCCGGGCAGCACGGGCACATTCGGCTTGCCGCTCATCCCGGTCGCGAGCACGAGCTGCTGCGGGCGCAGCACCAGCGGCTCCCCCTCCCGCTCGACCTCGACGGTCCACTCGCCGGTCTCCTCGGAGTACGACGCCGACGTCGCGATCGTGGAGGACCAGTACGGCACCTCCATCACCCGGGTGTAGAACTCCAGCCAGTCGCCGATCTTGTCCTTGGGCGCGAAGACCGGCCAGTTGTCGGGGAACTTCAGGTAGGGCAGGTGGTCGTACCAGACCGGGTCGTGCAGGCACAGCGACTTGTAGCGGTTGCGCCACTGGTCGCCGGGCCGGGCGTGCTTGTCGATCACCAGCGCCGGTACGCCGAGCTGCCGCAGGCGGGCGCCGAGCGCGATGCCGCCCTGCCCGCCGCCGATCACCAGGACGTACGGCTGAGTGGTGGTGCCGAGACTCTCGGACTCGGCCTGGCGCCGTTCGAGCCAGGTGGTGCGACCGCGGCGGATGCCGTGCTCGGCGCCCATCGGCCGGCGTACGCCGCGAGGCTCCTCGAAGCCGGTGAGCTCGTACAGCGTGGACAGGAAGGTCCAGGCCTTGAGCCCGCCGCCCTCCTCCTGGAAGCGGACCAGGCCGCGACCGCGGCCGGTCGCCGTCGCGAAGGAGAACCACGCGGTGGTCACGCCGTCGGCGGCGGTCGCGGGCTCGTCGAGGGTGAAGCCGTGCGGGGAGGTGTCGTCCAGCGTCGCCTCGAGCAGGGCGGCGACACCGTCGGGGTTCTCCACGGTGGTGAGGTTCCAGGAGAAGGCGACCAGGTCGCGCCAGAAGCTGGTGGCCGCGAAGTGGGCCGCCGCCCGGGCGACGTCCCGTGCGGTCAGGGCCTCCTCGAAGGAGGCGAACCACTCCTGGACCCGGTCGGTCGGTGACGGCTCCTGCCGGGGCACGGCCCCGGTCGCGGGCCGGTCGAGGGTCTCGGTCATGCGCGGTGTTCCCCTTGTCGTCCGGGTGGTCGCCACGACCACCGAAGGGCCTCAGCAGACCCCCGGAGGAACCTGTGCGGGAAGCGTTGCATCGCGATGCATCCGCGCCAGGTGTGGCGCCGGTCACAGCGCCCAACTACCGTGCAGGAGTGGCCTCCGCACACGCTCCGGTGAGCGCGATCACCCCCGGCACCGACCTGCCGGTGCACGCGCGCGCCCTGGTCCGCGTCCACGACGCCTACATGTCCGGCACCCGGTCGGGCCAGCGCCCGCGGCCCGTCGTGGCACGATCCTGGGCGCGGGTCCTGGGGCTCGGCCTCGACCCGACCCGCCCCCAGGTGCGCGACCCCTTGGGCGCCGAGGAGGTCGAGCGCCTGCGCCGCGAGTCGCCGCTGTCGCTGGTGATGCCCGAACTGCGCCAGGTGCTGGGATCCGTGGCGGACGCGTCCCGCTTCCTGGTGGTGGTCACCGACGCCGACGGCACCATCCTCTGGCGCGAGGGCTCCGCACGGGTGCGGCTGCGCGCCGACGACCTGGGGTTCAGCACCGGGGCGACCTGGACCGAGGAGCACGTCGGCACCAACGCGATCGGGACGGCGCTGGCCGAGGCGGCACCGGTGCAGCTCTTCTCCGCCGAGCACTTCGAGCTGGAGCAGCACCCCTGGTACTGCACGGCCGCGCCGCTGCACGACCCGCGTACCGGGGACCTGCTCGGCGTGGTGGACGTGAGCGGTCCGGCGATGACGTTGCACCCGGCGATCCTGGCGCTGGTGGAGACCGCCGCGCGCCTGGCGGAGGCGCGGCTGTGGACCCACCATCTGGACGCACTGGCGCGCCTGCGGCAGCGCACCGAGCATCTGGTGGCTGCGACCTCGGGTCCGCTCCTGGTGGTGGACGACCACGGCTGGGTCGCGCATCACAGCGGGGTCGCGGCACAGGACCGGGTGGCGGTGCCCGACGTACGCCGCGACGCGGTGCTGCCGGTCGCCGTACCGGGGCTGGGGTTGTGCGCGCCGGAACGCATCACCGGCGGCTGGTTGCTGCGGCCTCAGGGCACCGAGCGCGCGACGATCCGCGGCCGGCTGGTCCTCGAGCCCACGCCCGCGCTGGAACTGGTCACCCCCGACGGCGGGTGGACGACGCCGTTGTCACGGCGGCACGCGCAGTTGCTCGCGGCCATCCACCGTTCCGGGCCGGCCGGCACCACGGCGGCGTCGCTGAGCACCGCGCTGTACGGCGACACGGCCCACGAGGTCACCGTGCGCGCGGAGATCTCGCGGCTCCGCCGGGTGCTGGGCGGGCTGGTCACCGCCAGCCCCTACCGGGTGGCCGCGGAGGCCCGCCTGGAGATCGCCGACGGCCCGGTCGGGCAACCGTCGGCGTAGCCGAGGCCCCGTTGGAGGCTCAGTCGCAGGTGCAGTGCTGCTCCTGCGGGAAGTTCGCCATGACCTGGTCGGCGTGCTGGCCGCAGCCGGTCCAGGTGACCTTGCCGCAGGTGGAGCAGGAAGTGGGGCTGCACATGATGGGGATCCTTCGCGGTCGAGTGACGATGCGGGAACAATATACCCCCTAGGGTATGTTGTCCTCAACAGGAACGGCGTGGAACACCCCGCACCGTGCCAGTGTTGAGGCTAGAGAACCCGAGGAGAGGACCCATTGTGGCCACCGTCAACCTGACCGCCGCCGACTTCGAGCAGACCGTGCTCGACAACGACATCGTCCTGGTGGACTTCTGGGCGGAGTGGTGCGGCCCGTGCCGCCAGTTCGCGCCGACCTTCGAGAAGGCGTCCGTCGCCAACGACGACATCGTCTTCGGCAAGGTCGACACCGAGGCCGAGCGTCAGCTCGCCTCCGCGGCGAACATCACCTCGATCCCGACGCTGATGGCCTTCCGCGAGGGCATCCTGGTCTTCGCCCAGCCCGGTGCCCTCCCGCCCGCCGCGCTGACCCAGGTCATCGACGCCGTGCGCGGCCTCGACATGGACGAGGTGCGCGCCTCGATCGAGGCCCAGCAGAACCAGCAGGGCTGACCCGGACGTGGACGCCCACGACTGGGACCGGCGCTACGGCTCGGTGGACCAGGTCTGGTCCACCGAGCCCAACCGGTTCGTCGCCGAGGACCTGGCCGATCTCCCGCCCGGCCGCGCGACCGACATCGCCTGCGGCGAGGGCCGCAATGCGCTGTGGCTGGCCCGCCGGGGCTGGCGGACGACCGGCATCGACTTCTCCCCCGTCGCCATCGAGCGCGCCGCGCAGCTCGCAGGCGATGTCGCGGTGGACTGGCGCGTCGGTGACGTGACGTCGGCCGACCTTCCCGAGGCGGACCTCGTCGTGCTCGCCTACCTCCAGTTGCCGGAGCCGCAGCGTGGCCGGGCGGTGCGTCACGCCTTCGCCTCGCTGGCCGAGGGCGGCACCTTCTTCCTGGTCGCCCACGACTCCACGAACCTGTCCGAGGGGACGGGCGGACCGCAGGACCCGGCGGTGCTCTACACCGCCGAGGACGTGCTGGCGGATCTGAACGCCGAGGCCGACTCCGCGACGTACGACGTGGTGCGCGCGGAGCGGGTGGCCCGCCCGGTCGCGGCCCAGGACGAGCACGGCGGCACCCGGGAACTCATTGCCTGGGACGCGCTGGTGCGGTTGGTGCGTCGGGGCTAGTTAGCCCTTGGCCGGGTCCTCGGGGGCTCCGGCAGTCTCCGGACCGGACGCGTCCGGCTGATCGTCGGGCAGGTTGATCTTCCCGATCTGCTTGCGCATGTTGCGCCACAGGAAGACGGTGGCCAGCACCAGCAGGCCGATCACCACGAAGAGGATCACGCCGGGCTTGACCTGGTTCGCGTTCGGCGGGTCGTCCAGCGGCTGCTCGCCCAGCACCACCGAGAGAAGCGGCGAGGACAGCACGGCGTACGCCATCAGCGGGAGACTCATGACTCCATCGTCTCAAGAAGCTCCCGCACGCCGGCGAAGAGGTCGTCCTCGGGTAGCTCCACCTCGACCAGCGAGCGGGCGAGCTCGTAGTCCTCGGTGGGCCACGCGCTCTGGTGCACGTGCAGCGGGCACGCGAACCACGGGCCCTCGGGGTCGATCTGCGTCGCGTGGGCCAGCAGCGCCTTGTCCCGCACCGGGAAGTACTCCGCGCACGGCACCCGGGTGGTCACCCGCGCCGCGTGCACCGGGTCCGGTTTCCAGTCGCTCAGCCGCTCGACGTACGGCGACTCCAGGCCCAGACGCTCCATCTCGTCGTGCAAGGACTGGATCCGCTCGCGGTGGAAGGCGTGGTGGTAGTAGAGCTTGAGCGGCTGCCAGGGCTCGCCCGCGTCGGGGTAGCGGTCCGGGTCGCCGGCCGCTTCGAACGCGGCGACGGTGATCTGGTGGCACATGATGTGGTCGGGGTGCGGGTAGCCCCCGTTCTCGTCGTACGTCGTGACGACGTGCGGGCGGAAGCTGCGCAGCAGGCGCACCAGGGGCTCCGCCGCGGTCGCGACGTCCTCGAGTGCGAAACAGCCCTCGGGCAGCGGCGGCTTGGGGTCGCCCTCGGGGAACCCGGAGTCGACGAAGCCCAGCCAGTCCTGGGTGATCCCCAGGATCTCCCGGGCCCGGTCCATCTCCTGCCGGCGGATCTCGGCGATGTTGGCGAGCACGTCCGGGCGGTCCATGGCGGGGTTGAGGATGGAGCCGCGCTCTCCCCCGGTGCAGGTGGCCACATGGACGTCGACCCCCTCAGCGACGTACTTGGCGGTGCTGGCCGCACCCTTGCTCGACTCGTCGTCGGGATGGGCGTGGACGTGGAGGAGGCGGAGGGATGGGCCGGGCACCCGCCCAGTCTAGGTGGGGCCCCGACCTACACTGGCGTCGTGACCGACCTGACCGAACGCTACGGCCGCCGACCCAGTGCCGCCACGCGCATCGTCGCGTGGGCGCTGATCGTCGGTCTCGTCGCCGGGTCGGCGGGCTACCTGGGCTGGGTGGTGCTCTTCCACAGCACTCCGTCGGTCCAGTCCCGCCTGACGTACTTCGAGATCCCCGACGCCCGCACGGCCCAGGCGGTCATCAACGTCGTCCGCGAGGACGAGACCACCCAGGCCACGTGCCGGGTCCAGGCCTACTCCGCGGACCACACCACGGTCGGCCAGATCGACATCCAGGTCTTCAGCGGACCGACCACGCAGGCGGTGCCGGTGCAACTGCGGACCGACCGACTCGCGACCAGCGTCGACCTCGTCGGGTGCACCGCCCCGGACCAGGCCCGCCCCCGCTGACGCCAGGACCACCCCCGCTGACGCGGGCCTCGGCTAGACTCGTTCACTTGCCCGGACGCGACCGTCCGGGTCGACCGCCCCCTCGAATCAGGAGCACTGCACCGTGACCCAGCCCAGCGAGCACGACGTCATCTGGCTGACCCAGGATGCCTTCGACAAGCTCCAGTCGGAGCTGGAGCACCTGCGCGGCCCCATCCGCGAGGAGATCGTGGCGCGCATCGCCGCGGCCCGCGACGAGGGCGACCTCAAGGAGAACGGCGGCTATCACGCCGCCCGCGAGGAGCAGGGCAAGGCCGAGGCGCGGATCCGCCAGCTCGAGGACATGCTGCGCAAGGCGCAGGTGGGCGAGACGCCCCCCGACGACGGCATGGTCGAGCCCGGGATGATGGTGACCGTGCGGTTCGTCGGCGACACCGACACCGAGGAGTTCCTCTTCGGCGCCCGCGAGATGGCCGACCTGCACCCCGAGCTCACCGTCTACTCCCCGCAGTCCCCGATGGGCCAGGCCATCAACGGCAAGCACCGCGGCGACGAGGTGGACTTCCAGGCCCCCAACGGCAAGGTGCTGCGCGTGGAGATCCTGGACGCGGTGCCGTTCAGCGGCTGAGGTCCGGTCCGGCCAACGACAGGAGGCCGCTCAGACCGAGGCGAACGGGTCGTGCTCGGCCAGCAGCTTGTCGACGCGCGCCTGGTCCAGGCGCGCGCTGACGGCCGCCTGCTCCTGCGCGTCGCGCACGACCTTGGCCAGCGTGAAGGACGAGGAGACCAGGAAGAGCGTCCCCACGGCGAGGAACGAGCGCATCCAGGTGTCGACCGGCAGGTAGGCGATGCCGAGGATGACCGCGAACAGGGCGATCGCGAACGAGGTGGCGGCCTGCACGGAGAAGGCGGTGGTGGTCTTCGAGGTGGCGATGGTGTTCATGCCTCCAGCGTGCGGCCCGGGGCGCGGGCATCACATCCGCGCAGATACTCAGACCTGACCCGACGCCCGACTCAGACACTCAGTGCCGCACCGGGTAGCCCTTCTCGTGCAACGTCGCGAGCACCTGCTCGGCGTGGCCCAGGCCGCGGGTCTCCACCTGCAACTCCACCTCGACCTCACCGAGGTGGAGGTGCGCGGAGGTGCGCTGGTGGACGACGTCCAGGACGTTGGCCCCCGCCCCGGCGAGGTCGGCCAGGAGCCGCGCCAGACCGCCCGGACGGTCGGGGATCCGCACCACGAGCATGAGGAAGCGCCCGGCGGCGGCGAGCCCGTGGCGCAGCACGTTCATCAGCAGCCGCGGGTCGACGTTGCCCCCGGAGAGCACCGCGACCACGGGCGCCTCGAACGCGTCCGGGGCGTCGCGCAGCGCAGCCACCGCGGCGGTGCCGGCGGGCTCGACGACGAGCTTGGCGCGCTCGAGCAGCAGGAGCAGTGCCTGGCTCAGTGACTCCTCGCTGACCGTGCGCAACTCGTCGACGTACTGCTGGACCAGCGCGAACGGGACCTCACCGGGTTGGCCGACGGCGATCCCGTCGGCCATCGTGGCCATCTCGTGCAGGGCCACCGGATGGCCCGCGGCCAGCGACGGCGGGTAGGCCGCGGCGCCCTCGGCCTGCACCCCGACGACCCGTACGTCGGGCCGCACCTGCTTGATCGCGGCAGCGACCCCGGCCAGCAGCCCGCCCCCGCCGGTGGGGACGACGACGGTGCGTACCTCGGGCGCCTGTTCGAGGATCTCCAGGCCACAGGTGGCCTGACCGGTGACCACGTCGAGGTGGTCGAAGGGATGGATCAGCACGGCACCGGTCTGCGCGGCGTACTCCTGCGCGGCCACGAGCGCCTCGTCGACGGTGCTGCCGGCGAAGCGCACCTCGGCGCCGTAGCCGCGGGTCGCGTTCTCCTTGGGGATGGGTGCGCCGTTGGGCATGTAGACCACGGCGCTCAGCCCGAGGAGCTGCGCGGCCAACGCGACGCCCTGGGCGTGGTTCCCGGCGCTCGCGGCGACGACGCCGCGTGCCTTCTCCTCCGCGCTGAGGCGGCTCATCCGCACGTACGCCCCGCGGATCTTGAAGGAGCCGGCGCGCTGCAGGTTCTCCGCCTTCAGCAGGACCGGGCCCCCGACGGCGGCGGAGAGCCAGCGCGACTCCTCCATCGGCGTCCGGACCGCGACGCCGTCGAGTAGCCGACGGGCGGCCTCGACGTCGAGAGAAGGAGTGCTCACCTGAGCACTGTAGGGCGCCGGACCCCCGGAACAGATTAGTTGCATGGCGCATGCATCGATGCAATACTTGCGACATGCAACCAAACTCCGACTCCCTGCCTCCGGCCGAGCCGGTCTCGGAGACGGTGATGGCGACACTGATGGGGCTCGGCCGCCTGGTGCGGCAGACCCTGCCCGACGACGAGGTGGAGCACACCTCGATGCCGCTGCTGAAGGTCCTGCGCGAGGCGGGCCCCCAGCGGAGCGGCGCGCTCGCCGAGCGCCTGCACCTCGACGCCTCCACGGTGAGCCGCCAGGTGCAGCACCTCGAACGGCGAGGGCTGGTGACCGCCTGCCACGACGAGAACGACCGCAGGGCCCGTGTCGTGGCCCTCAGTGACCGCGGTCGCACGGTGCTGGCCCGGATGGGGGCCCGGCGCCGCGACCTCATCGAGGGCGTCCTGGCCGACTGGCCCGCCGACGACCTCGACACCCTGCGCCGCCTCCTGCGGCGCTTCAACGACGACCTGGCCGACCGCCCCCTGCTCGCGGCGGCCACCCCCGACCACCCCTCCCAGGAGGACGCGTGACTCCCGACGCCCAGGGCTATCTCCCCCACCGGCAGATCCTGGTGGTGATGAGCGGCCTGCTCACCGGCATGTTCCTCTCCGCACTCGACCAGAGCGTGGTGGGCACGGCCCTTCCCCGCATCACCAGCGACCTCGGCGGGCTCGACAAGCTCTCCTGGGTCGTGACCGCCTACCTGCTCACCTCGACGGCCTCGACCCCGCTGTGGGGCAAGATCTCCGACCTCTACGGCCGGCGGCTGCTGTTCCAGGCCGCGATCATCATCTTCATGATCGGCTCGCTGTTGGCCGGCTTCTCCCGGACGATGGAGGAGCTGATCATCTTCCGGGCGATCCAGGGCCTCGGCGGCGGTGGCCTGATGGCGCTGGCGCTGGCCACCATCGGCGACGTCGTGCCGCCGCGCGAGCGCCCCCGGTACGCCGGCTACGTCGCCGCCGTCTTCGGCACCAGCAGCGTGCTCGGCCCGGTCCTCGGCGGGTTCTTCGCCGACGGCCCCGGGTGGGAGTGGATCTTCTTCATCAACATCCCGATCGGCCTCGTCGCCCTGGTGGTGACCAGCTCGGCGCTGACCATGAAGCACGTCCGCCGCGACCACACGATCGACTACCTGGGCGCGACCACCATCGTCGCCGCGGTCTCCTCGCTGCTGCTCTACACCGCCTGGGCCGGGCCCGAGTACGGCTGGGGCGACCCGACCAGCCTGGCCCTGCTCGGTGCAGGTCTGCTGCTGAGCGTCCTCTTCGTGGTGATCGAGCTGCGCGCCACCGAGCCGATCATCCCGATGCGACTCTTCCGCAACTCGATCTTCAGCGTGTCCAACATGCTCGGCTTCCTCATCGGCGCCGCGATGTTCGGCGTGATGATTTTCATCCCGGTCTACCTGCAGGTCGTCCAGGGCATGTCCCCGACCCAGTCCGGACTGGGCATGCTGCCGATGGTCATCGGCCTCTTCACCACCTCGATCGGCGGCGGTCGGCTGATGTCGCGCACCGGGCGCTACAAGTGGTTCCCCGTGGTCGGCGCGGTGCTCGTGCTGATCGCCCTGGCCATCCTCACCACGCTGACGATCGACTCGCCCTACTGGGTGGTCGGACTGGGCATGTTCGTGATGGGTCTGGGGCTGGGCTGCACGATGCAGGTGCTCACCGTCGCGGTGCAGAACTCCGTGGACCGCAGCGACATGGGCGTGGCGACCAGCTCGGTGCAGTTCTTCCGCCAGATGGGCGGCGCGTTCGGCACCGCGGTCTTCGGCGCCGTGCTGAGCAGCCGCCTCGCGGTGCACCTGGCCGATGCCACCAAGGACGTGCCCGCCAACGCGATCCCCAGCGGCGGCTTCGAGAACATCACCGAGAACGTCGCGGCCATCCAGGCGCTGCCCGAGCCGCTGCACAGCCTGATCACCGGCGCGTTCAACTCCGCCCTGTCGGAGACGTTCCTGGCCGCGGTGCCGTTCGTGGTGCTGGCGCTGATCGTGGGCTTCTTCCTCAAGGAGATCCCGCTCGGGACCCGCGAGGAGGCCGCGGCCGAGGCCGAGCCGGTCCCCGTCGCCGAACCGCTCTGAGCCGCGGCGATCGGACCCCCGGGCCCGCGACTCAGGCAGGTGGAGCCGTCTCCGACGACGTCGGGGGCGGCTCCGCTGCTGTCTCCTGCCGGGTCCCGGGGGACGTGGAGGCCAGGTAGGTGACCACCGCGTTGCCCGCCGCCACGAGCGGCACGGCCACCAGCGCACCGGCGATGCCGGCCAGGTAGACGCCCGCGGCGATGGCCAGGATCACCGCCAGCGGATGCACCTGCACCATCCGGCCGAGCAGGAAGGGCTGCAGCACATGCGCCTCGATCTGCTGCACCGCGATCACGCCGCCCAGCATCAGCAAGGCGGCGAGCGGTCCCTGCGCCACCAGGGCGACCAGGACCGCGACGATCCCCGACACGGTGGCCCCGACCATCGGGACGAAGCCGCCGAGGAAGACCAGCACCCCGATCGCGGCGACGAAGGGCACCTGGAGCGCGAAGGCCACCGCCATCACGCCGATCGCGTCCACCAGCGCGACCAGCACCGTGGCCCGGACGAACTGGGTCAGGCTCAGCCAGGCGACGCGGCCGGACGCGTCGGCACGGAAGCGGGCCGCGCGGGGGAACAGCCGCACCATCCAGGCCCAGATCCGAGCGCCGTCGGCCAGGAAGAAGAACGTCGCGAAGAGCACGATGAAGAAGCCGGCCACGATGTGGCCGATCGTCGCGCCGACCTGCTGCACCCGGTTGACGACCTGGTCGCTGCTCGTGACCACGATGGACTGGATGCCGTCGATCGCGTCGTCGATCTGCTCGTCGCTGGCGTGCAGCGGACCGTCACGCAGCCAGTCGCGGATCTGGTCCAGGCCGGTGACCACCTGGCCCGAGAGATCGTTGGCGCCTTGGACCACCTGCTGCGTGACGAAGGTGAGCATCACCGTCACGACGGTGACGACGGCGAGCAGGACCACCAGCGCGGCAAGGCCTCGGGGGAAGACCCGGGCGAGCCGGTTGACCAGCGGGATCACCAGGGCGGTGATGAACAGCGCGAGCACGACCGGCATGACGATGCCGAGGAAGAAGTCGATCGTGCGCACGATGAGCACACCCGCGATCACGATGATCACGAACCGCCAGGCCCACGCGGCGGCCAGATCCACGCCGTACGGCACCTGCGCACGCCGGAAGTTCGAGGGCCCGGGGTGGATGTCGGGGACGTCCTTCTGCGCGGCCGCGTCGGCCCGCCGCTCCTCGCGCACCTGCGCCCAGTGCTCGCTGAAGTGGTGCGTGAGCTGCTGGGACAGCCGGGCCTCGGCCTCGGCCTGCTGGCGGTTGCGTCGGCGCGTCCAGGCCCGCTGGACCCGGCGCGGTGCACTGACGGGCGGTGGCGCGTCCGGTGACGGCGCCTCGGACCCGGCCTCCGCGGGCACGGGCGACTCCTCGGTGGTGGGCCCCTCAGTCGGCACGGCGCTCCCGGGCCTGCTCGATCCCGAACTTGACCAGCACGATCGGGATGATCACCGTGGCCAGCGCCGCCGCGAGCCACACGATCAGCGTGGCCAGCACCCAGCCGTCGACCCCGTCGATCTGCAGCGAGTCGCCCAGCGCGCTGGCCACCAGCAGCGCGACGAACGTGGTCAACAGCCCCACGCCGCCCAGGAAGGCGCGGGCGTTGTTGGCCACCACCTTGACGATGAAGGGGCCGAGCACCGTCTGGGTGACGGCGAAGATCACGACGACCAGCAGGAACCCGGACGTCGTCACCGAGACCGAGTCCAGGAGGGCCGCGGCCACGAGCAGGCCGATCGCGGAGGCGATCAGGTTCACGACGAGGGAGACCAGCAGTCGGATCATGGGCCCAAACTACGCCTCCACGGGTCCCACGATGGGGACCCCGGTGCGATGCCCCGGCGCCCATGGCGAGAATGGGGGGGACGTTTCCGACGGACAGGACCCGCCATGACCCTTCAGACCCACGCCGGCGACCCGGCCGCGCCCGGAGCCCCCGAGGACATCCTGGCGGTGGCCCGGGAGCAGGTGCTGGTCCGCGGAGAGCGGCTCACCTACGACCAGATCGTCGAGGTCCTGCGGCTTCCCGACGAGCGGCTCAGCGACCTGCTCGCGCTCGCGCACGAGGTCCGGATGGCGTGGTGCGGCCCGGAGATCGAGGTCGAGGGGATCGTGTCGCTCAAGACCGGCGGCTGCCCCGAGGACTGCCACTTCTGCTCCCAGTCCGGCCAGTTCACCTCCCCGGTCCGCTCGGTGTGGCTCAACATCCCCGAGCTCGTCGAGGCCGCCCGGCAGACCCGCGCCACCGGCGCGAGCGAGTTCTGCATCGTGGCCGCCGTGCGCGGCCCGGACCAGCGGCTGATGGACCAGATGCGCGAGGGCGTGAAGGCCATCCACGCCGAGGTCGACATCCAGGTCGCCGCCTCGCTGGGCATGCTCAGCCAGGAGCAGGTCGACGACCTCGTGGACATGGGCGTGCACCGCTACAACCACAACCTCGAGGCCGCCAAGTCGTACTTCCCCCAGGTGGTGACCACGCACTCCTGGGAGGAGCGCTGGGACACCTGCCTGATGGTCAAGGAGTCCGGCATGGAGCTCTGCTGCGGCGGGCTGGTCGGCATGGGCGAGACCCTGGAGCAGCGCGCCGAGCTGGCCGAGCAGCTGGGGTCGCTCGAGCCGCACGAGGTGCCGCTGAACTTCCTCAACCCGCGCCCGGGCACCCCGTTCGGCGACCTGCCGCTGATGGAGGCCTCCGAGGCGCTCAAGACGATCGCCGCCTTCCGGTTGGCGCTCCCGCGCACGATCCTGCGGTACGCCGGCGGCCGCGAGCTCACCCTCGGTGACCTCGGCACCCGCGACGGCCTGCTCGGCGGCATCAACGCCGTCATCGTGGGCAACTACCTGACCACCCTGGGCCGGGACCCGAAGGAGGACCTCGCCCTGCTCGAGGACCTCCAGATGCCCATCAAGGCCCTCAACACGACGCTGTGAGCGGGTCCGGCGCCGCGGCGTTCTGCGGTCACTGCGCGACACCGGTGACCGAGGGCGACCACGCCGCCTGCGCGCGACGGCTGGAGCTGGAGCCGCCGCGCTACTGCGGGTCGTGCCGTCGGCGGCTGGTCGTGCAGGTGACCCCGGGGCGGTGGACCGCGCGCTGCGTGGAGCACGGGGAGAGCGGCGCCACGACCTGGGCGGACGCGTGAGGGCCCGGTGGACCCCCGCTCCGACACCCGCTCCGCCCTGGCGACGGTGACCGACCCGGTGACTGACCCGGTGACCGACCTGCTCGCGTTCGACCGTGAGCACCTGTGGCACCCGTACTCCTCGATGACCGCGCCGCGGACGCCGTACGTCGTCACCGGCGCCGCCGGACCGCGCCTGCACCTGATCCGCGAACCGGGCACCCCCGCGGTCCCGGTGCTCGACGCGATGGCGTCGTGGTGGTGCGCGATCCACGGGTACGCCGTGCCCGCCCTGGATGCCGCGGCCCGCAGCCAGCTGGACGCGATGAGCCACGTCATGTTCGGCGGGCTGACGCATGAGCCGGCCGTCGCGCTCGGCCGGCGATTGCTGGACCTGGCGCCGCGCGGCGACCGGGCTCTCGAGCACGTCTTCCTCGCCGACTCCGGGTCGATCGCCGTCGAGGTCGCGCTGAAGATGTGCTGGCAGGCTCACGCCGGGACCGGCGGCCTGACCCGCACCAAGGTGCTGGCGCTGCGCGGCGGCTACCACGGCGACACGTTCGGCGCGATGAGCGTCTGCGACCCCGACGGCGGGATGCACTCGCTGTACGCCGGGGTGTTGCCCGAGCACCTGTTCGCCCCGCGCCCCCCGGCCGGCCTCGACCCCGACCCGGCTGCGCTGGAGGCCTGGTGCGCCGAGGTCGACGCGCTGCTGGAGCAGCACGGTTCCGAGGTCGCCGCGGTGATCCTCGAACCCGTGCTCCAGGGAGCCGGCGGGATGCACGTCCACGCTCCGGCCGCGACGGCGTACCTGGCCCGCCGGGCTCGCGAGGTCGGGGCGCTGGTGATCTTCGACGAGATCGCCACCGGCTTCTGGCGCACCGGCACGCGGTGGGCGGCCGAGCGCGTCGGCGTGGTCCCGGACGTGCTGTGCGTCGGCAAGGCGCTGACCGGCGGCTACCTGACCCTGGCGGCGGTGCTCACCACCGCCGAGGTCGCCCGGCGCGTGGACGCCAGCCCGGCCGGCGCGATGATGCACGGGCCCACCTTCATGGCCAACCCGCTGGCGTGCGCGGTGGCCACGGCGTCGCTGGACCTGGTGGAGGCGGGCGACCCCGCCGCAGAGATCGCCCGGATCGAGGCCGCGCTGGCTGCCGGGTTGGCGCCGGCCGCGGACCTGGACTCGGTCGTCGACGTCCGCACCCTGGGCGCCGTCGGCGTCCTGGAACTGCGCGAGCCGGTGGACGTGGCGCGGGTGACCCGCGCGGCGTTGGACCGCGGCGTCTGGGTACGGCCGTTCCGCACCCTCGTCTACACGATGCCGCCCTATGTCTGCACCGACGCGGAGATCGCCACGATCGCCGCGGGACTGGTGGGGGCCGTCGCGGAGGTGCACGGATGAGCCTGGACGACTGGCTGCGTCGCGCGGCCCACGCCCGCGAGGAGGCCGGACTCACCCGCCGCCTCGTCGCCCGCGACAGCGGCGCGGCCCTGCTGGACCTGGCCGGGAACGACTACCTCGGCTTGAGCACGCACCCCGCGGTGGTCGAGGGCGCCGTCGCGGCGGCGCGCCGGTTCGGGGCCGGGGCCGGGGCCAGCCGGCTGGTCTCGGGCACGATCACCCTGCACGAGACCCTCGAACGCGACCTGGCCGCGTTCACCGGCCACGAGGCCGCGCTGGTGCTCTCCACCGGCTACCACGCCAACCTCTCCGCAGTGACCGCGCTGGTCGACGCCGACACCCTCGTCGTCTCCGACGCCCACGTCCACGCCTCCCTGATCGACGGCTGCCGCCTGGCACGCGGTGCCGTGCAGGTCGTGCCGCACAACGACGTCACCGCGGTGTCCGCGGCCCTGGCGTCGCGCACCCAGGCGCGCGCGGTCGTCCTCGTGGAGTCGATCTACTCGGTCCTCGGGGACGCGGCGCCGTTGGCCGACCTCGCCGGCGTGTGCGCGCAGTACGACGCGGTGCTGCTCGTCGACGAGGCCCACGGCCTGGGGGTTGCCGGCGCCGACGGTTCCGGTCTGCTCGGTGCTCTCGGGCTCGCCGGACGCGAGTACGTCGTGGCGACCGCCACGCTGTCGAAGTCGCTGGGAGCCCAGGGTGGGGTCGTGCTCGGCAGTGCGCTGGTGCGCGAGCACCTGGTCAACACCGCGCGGCCGTTCATCTACGACACCGGGCTCGCCCCTGCGGCCGCCGGCGGCGCACTGGCTGCGTTGGGCGTGGTCCGCGAGCGCCCCGACCTGGTGGCGCGGGTGCACGAGGTAGCGGCCGCGCTGGCGGGCGCGTGCGGCGTGGACACCCCCGCCGGCGCCGTGCTGTCGGTGCCGATGCCCGGACCCCGCGAGGCGCTCGCCGCGGTCGCGACGGCCGCCGAGGCCGGGGTGCGGATCGGCTGCTTCCGTCCGCCCTCGACGCCTGACGGCATCTCCCGGCTGCGGCTTACTGCGCACGCCGGGATCGCCGACGACGACCTCGGCCGCGCCGTCGACGTATTGAAGGCGGTGGTCGCGTGATCCAGATCGTCACCGGGACCGACACCGACGTCGGCAAGACCGTGGTCACCGCCGCCCTCGCCGCCGTCCACCGCGCGGCCGGTCGTCGCGTCGCAGTGGTCAAGCCCGCGCAGACCGGGGTCGCGCCGGACGAGCCCGGCGACCTTGCCGAGGTCGTCCGGCTCGCCGGGCCGGTGGAGACCGTCGAACCGGTACGCCTCCGGGACCCGTTGGCCCCCGACACCGCCGCCCGGATAACCGGTGTCACCCTGCCCACGCGGGAGGAGCAGGTGGCGACCGTACGCCGCGTCGCCCGCGACCATGACGTCGTCCTCGTCGAAGGCGCCGGCGGCATCCTGGTCCGCGTGGGCGAGGACTTCACCCTCCTCGACCTGGCCGCGTCGCTGGCCGGGGGCGACGGCGATGTCGAGGTCATCGTCGTGGCCCGTGCCGGGCTGGGGACGCTCAACCACGCCGCCCTCACCGTCGAGGCCGTGACCGCACGGGACGTACCGGTGCGCGGCCTGGTCATCGGTTCGTGGCCGGCGGAGCCGGGCCTGGCCGAACGCCACAATCGCGAGGACCTCCCCCGCATCACCGGCGCCCCCCTGCTCGGGGCCGTCCCCGCGGGCGCCCCGTCGCTGGACCCCGCCGCGTTCCGCGCCGCCGCCGCGGAGTGGCTGCCCCACCTCCCCTGACCCGCGACTGGTCGCGTTTTCCGCGCGACTGGTCGCGCTTTTCGCGCGACTGGTCACGTCTTGCGCAGGACGGGCGGCGAACGCCTACAGCGCGTTGGCGGCGTACCGGCTCTTGTTCTCCGCAACGAAGACCATGCCGAGGCCGGACCCGCGGAAGGTCCCCCCTTCGACGTTCGGCTTCTTGTCGGTGCCGGTGGTGAAGGCCACGCTCGCGATCGGCATGCGGCGGATCGCGTCCACGACCAGAGCATCGCCCCGCAGAGCAGGGTTCGCGGGGTACACGGTCGCCCGGCCGTGACCGGACACCATGAAGCGCGTGCGATCAGCAGAGAAGCTGCTCGCCGAGACGTTGCCGACCCCACCCGCGAGACTGCCGAGCTTGACCAGGGTCGCCCGGCCCGTCGTGGCCGAGGGCAGATCCACGCGATAGACCGAGGACTGGGAGTTCTTGGCGAGGATGTACATCTTGCCGTGAAGCCAGAACATCGCCTCGGAGTTCCACGTCGTGCATCCGGCCGCGGGGTCGGGGAACTGGAAGGTGTACGACGCCAGGACCGTGGGGGTGACCGCCAGGGTCGGGTTCGGCTCCGCGATCTTGATCAGACGCTGGTTGGTGCGCGTGCAGATGTTCGCGCCGATGTCGCCGATCCAGAGGTTGTTCTGGTCGTCCAGCGCGATGTCCTCCCAGTTGGTGTTCTTGACCCCCGGGACCGTGAAGTAGGGGAACATCTCCTTGCCTCGCACAGGAACCAGCGCACCGGCGCTGTCGACCTTCATGGCGTAGACCGCGGCTCGCGGCGTCGTTGCCGTCTCGGTGCCGCCGTCGCGGTGCCACCAGAAGACACCGGGGTACTGCCGACTGGCCACCAGGCCGGACGCCTCGCCGACCGACAGCGACCCGGACAGCGGGGCGGTCGTGGTGTCGACGCGGCTGACCGCGGCGGAGGCGAGCGGTGCGGCGAGCAACCCGACCGTGAGGGCTGCGAGGCCGGCAGCAAGCCAAGGACGAAGGCGGCGGGACGTAACGCGGGCAGGCGCACGGTGCATGGTTCTGACAACTCCTGTAGGGACTTCGGTCCGCGTGGTGGCCGTGGGACCAGCGCCGTCGGAGCCGAACGAACTGACCCGCCCTAGTGTTCGGGACTAAAGGCCCGAAATATTAGTTATTGCCATAAGAGACGCTGATGGTCTATAACGCCCAGACCTCCGGGGTAGGGACGAGCACCGGGACCCATCCGTCAGCGAAAGACGTGACCAGTCGGCGGGAAGACGTGACCAGTCGGCGGAAAGATGCGACCAGTCAGCGGAGGCGGCGGAGCAGGGCGCGGGCCGTCTCGGGGTGGTCCGGGGCGAGCAGGCCCGCGGCGGCCAGCACGTAGTCGTGATCGACCACGACGCGCAGGGCGTCACGGTCGGGCACCTGCCAGCCACCCTCGGCGACCAGGTGCTCGGTAAGCAGATCGGCGGCGCCCGGCACATGCCGCAGGACCCCACCTGAGGCGACCAGCAGACGTACCTCGCGCAGATCCACGCCGCCTCGTTCCACGACGCGACCGCGGTCGTCGTACCGCACCACGGCCCGGCCCGCATGCCGCCGCAGCGCCACCGCCAGCGCCCACGACGCCAGTAGCGCGTCGAAACGCAACGCCTCCTCGCCGTCGGGCAGGTAGTCGGGGTGCTGGTGACGGGCCTGGGCCAACACGTCGGCCACGGCCCGGGGCAGATCGAGGAACCCGGCCTCGTCCGCGGCGGCGACCGCGCTCGGGGCGCTCCACCGCATCCCGAGGTCACCTTCCACCGTCCGGGTGGCCGGGGTGCGCGCCACCACCTCGCGGGCCAGCCCGGCGTCCTCGGGGTCCAGTTCGACCACGGAGTACACGTCGGTCGTGGCGCCTCCGACGTCGACCACGAGCACGTCGCCCGCCTCCTCGGCGAGCAGTTCCACCGCGGTCAGGACCACGTCGGGGGTGGCCCCGCGCAGCATCGCGGCGAGCTCGGGGCGGGTGGAGAGGTGCTTGCCGCCGATGACGTGGCTGAGGAAGAGCTCGCGTACGGCGAGCCGGGCCGACTCCGGAGCGGAGACGCCGATCCGGGGCAACACGTTGTCGGCCACGACGAACGGGGTCCCGGCCGGTTCCAGCAGTGCGGCGACCTCAGCCGCCGCGTCGACGTTGCCCGCGACCACGACCGGCGTCGACCAGCGCGCCTCGGCCAACGTGCGCGCCGAGGCGAGCAGTACGTCGGCGTTGCCACCGTCGGTGCCCCCGACGAGCAACACCACGTCCGGTGCCGAACCCATGAGGGCGTCCAGGTCGACACCGTCCACCGCAGCGGCGACCACCTGGACGACCTTGCCCCCGCTGGACAGCGCGACCCGGCGTCCGGCCTCGGCGGTGACGAGTTCCTCGTTGCCGACGACGGCGATCCGCAGTCCTCCCCCGGCCGACGAGCAGGCCAGCACCGGCGCCTCGGCCGCGCCGGGTGCGACCTCGACCAACGAGCGGAGGCACGCGTCCCAGCCGTCCAGCAGATCGGTCCCCAGCGTGGTCGGGTGCTGGGCCGTGGCCAGCAACGCCCCGTCGTCGAGCCGGACCAGCGCCGCTTTGGTGAAGGTGGAGCCCAGGTCGACGCAGCAGACCAGTTCGCTCACCCGGTGATCCTCAGCGCACGGTCCAGGTCGGCCACCAGATCGGTCGCGGTCTCGATGCCCACCGACAGACGGATCAGGTCGTCGGGCACCTCGAGCGCCGTCCCGGCCACCGACGCGTGCGTCATCCGGGCCGGGTGCTCGATCAGCGACTCGACGCCGCCGAGAGACTCCCCGAGGGTCCACAGCTCGGTGGCCGCGCACACCGCCAGGGCCCGGTCGACGCCGCCGGCGACGCGGAACGACACGATCCCGCCGAAGCGCCGCATCTGGCGCGACGCCACCTCGTGGCCCGGGTGCGTGGGCAGGCCGGGGTAGATCACCTCGGTCACGTCGGGGTGGTCAGCCAGATGCGCCACCACCGCCTCGGCGTTGTCGCTGTGCCGCTCCATCCGCAGCGCCAGGGTCTTCAGACCGCGCAGCACCAGCCACGCGTCGAAGGGGCCGGCCACGGCACCCATCGCGTTCTGGTGGAAGGCGATCGGCTCGACCAGCGACTCCTCGCGGACCACGAGCGCGCCGCCGACGACGTCGGAGTGACCGCCGGCGTACTTGGTGGTGGAGTGCAGCACCACGTCGGCGCCGAGCGCCAGCGGCTGCTGGAGGTACGGCGAGGCGAAGGTGTTGTCGACCACCAGCAGCGCCCCCGCGTCGTGGGCGATCTCGGCCAGCCTCGCCAGGTCGGCGATGTTCAGCAACGGGTTGGTCGGGGTCTCCACCCACACCAGGCGGGTGCGCCCGGGGACGATCGCCGCGGCCATCGCCGCGGGGTCGGAGACCGCGGCGGCCGTGTGCTCGAGGCCCCAGGGGCGGGCGACCTTGTCGACGAGTCGGTAGGTGCCGCCGTACGCGTCGTCGGGGACGACCACGTGGTCGCCGGGCCGGCAGAGCGCGCGCAGCAACGTGTCCTCCGCCGCGAGACCGCTGGCGAACGCGAAGCCCCGGACCCCGCCCTCGAGCGAGGCCAGGCACTGCTCGAGCGCGGTCCGGGTGGGGTTGGCGGAGCGGGAGTACTCGTAGCCGCCGCGCAGCCCGCCGACGCCGTCCTGCTTGTAGGTGCTGGTGGCGTAGATCGGCGGGGTCACCGCCCCCGTCGTCGGGTCGGGCTCGGAGCCGACGTGGATGGCGCGGGACTCGAAGCCCCAGTCGGGGGCGGTGTCGCTGTGCTCGCTCACCCAGGCACAGTAACCAGCGATGGGGATCGTCGTCCTCAACCAGCGGTCAGGCAGACTGGAAGCGGTCGACACGACAGGAGCGTCATGCTGTTCTCACGCCACAAGTCCACGCTGTCCAGCGCCGAGGAGGCGCTTCCCGGCCGCGCCGAACGCCCGTTCCACCTGGCTGAGCGGCACCTGGTCCTCGATGCACCACTGGTGACCGACGAGGTGCCGGACGGGTTCGAGGTCGCGCTGTTCGGGCTGGGCTGCTTCTGGGGCGCCGAGGAGATCTACTGGCAGCTGCCCGGGGTCTGGTCGACGTCGGTGGGATACGCCGGGGGCCACACCCCGCATCCCTCCTACGAGGAGGTGTGCTCGGGGCGGACCGGTCACACCGAGGCCGTGCGGATCGTCTTCGACCCCGCGGTGGTCTCCTACGAGGCGCTGGTGAAGATCTTCTTCGAGGTGCACGACCCGACGCAGGGCATGCGCCAGGGGAACGACGTCGGCACGCAGTACCGCTCGGCGATCTACACGACCACGCCCGAGCAGGAGGAGGCCGCGCGTCGCCTCACCGCGGTGTACGGCGCGGAGCTGGAGCGCCGCGGGCTGGGCGCCATCACCACGGAGATCGCGCCGGCCCCGACGTACTACTACGCCGAGGACCACCACCAGCAGTACCTGCACAAGAACCCGTTCGGTTACCGCTGCCACGCCAACACCGGAGTCCGCTTCCCCGCCTGAGGTGTCGAAATCGCGCCGCGCCGTTCGTAGGGTCGGTGACGGCGGACATCGGATCCGCCCCGGCGGAGGAGTCGCGATGCCCCAATACCTCATCTACTTCAACCAGCAGTGGGTGGGCGACCACGACGAGGAGTGGTTCCGCTCGCGAGGACCACTGGCGATGCAGGCGGTCGGCGAGATCCGGGCCGCGGGCCACTATGTATTCGCCGGCGGTCTGGAGGAGGACGGACCGGTCTTCAGCGCCGACGCGACCAGCGGCGCGTTGCTCTTCACCGACGGCCCGTACGCCGAGACGAAGGAATGGCTGGGCGGCCTCACGGTCGTCGACGTTCCCGACGAAGCCACCGCCCGACACTGGGCCGGACGGATCGCCGAAGCCTGCGGTTGGCCGCAGGAAGTACGTCTGTTCGCGCCGATGCCCGAGCCGGACTGAGCGGCAGGATCGCCCGCCGGCAGGTCGGTCGTGCGTCGCTCAGACGCGCGCGGAGCGCCGTTCGCGCTGGGCGCCGATGACGGCAGTGGACACGATGCCCTTGGCGTAGCGGGGTCCGAGCCGACGCGGCGCCTGCGCGAAGCGGGCCATCCACTCCACTCCGGAGTGGCGCAGCACGCGGGGCGCGCGCTTCTCATCGCCGACGATGTGGCCGAACCAGCCACCACAGGTGAGCAGGACGCCCACCGGGAGCTGCTCGCGCCAGGTCTTGGCCCACACCATCTCGCGAGGGGCGCCGAGCCCGACGACCGTGACGTCCGGGGCGGCCGCGCGCGCCTCGGCGAGTGGGTCGGTCCAGTCCTGGTGGTAGCCGTGGGTCACGTAGACGATCTCGGCCCAACCGGAGGCCTCCATCTCTGCCCCGGCCCGCTCGGCGAGGCCCTCGGGGCCGCCGATCAGAGCGACGCGGGCGGGACGGCCGAGGCGCGCCGACAGGTCACGGAGGACGTCCCAGCCGATGTCGGTGGTCGGGGCGCGCTCGATCACCGCGGCGCCGGAGCGACGGGCCAGCCAGACCACCGAGCCGCCGTCGGCGTACACCAGGTCGGCCTCGCGCATCGCCTCGACGAAGGCCGGGTCGTGACGCTCGTTGAGCCCACCGACGTGCAGGGCGTAGACGAGCACCGCCCGGTCCCGCTCGGAGATCGCTGCGTCGACGATCTGCCCCACGACCTGCGTCGCGGTCGCGTCGACGACCCAGAACGGTCCGACCTCGACTGCCTGGTCCTGCGCAACATCCATGATGGCCATGGCCCCCACCTCTTTCTTTCCCCGATTCGCCTCCCCAGGCGGATCGGGCCCCAACTCCCCGTATGAACCTTATGCAGTTGTGATGCGTGTGTCTCTAGTGAGGAGACGGCGACCCTGACGGGCCATGACGCGGTTCGGTCACTGTGTGGTGACCACCACGGTGAAGGAGATCGACCGGGCCACTGAGATACCGGTGCCGGCGACGAGTCCCCCCTGGGTCCCGGTGCCCGTGGCGGCGGCCGAGTCCGCGAGCACGGCGTTCATCTGGCCGCTTCCTGAGCCGGTGCTCTGCGTCCGGCTCGCGACTCCACCCGGCAGGCTCCAGGTCGGAACCTCGGCGGACTTGCTGCTCCAGTAGCTGACCACCCACCCCTGGGCGTCCGGCACGGTCGCGGTCGGCGTGGTGACCGAGGTGGCCGCCGCGTCGCTGCCCGTGACCGCCGAGGCCACGGTCGCCGAGGCGCCCGCAGGGTTGCGGTAGGCCGACAGCGTCATCGCCGACTTCACCGACGAGGCGGTGGTCACGGTCACCACCGAGCCGGCGTCGCCCGCCTCCGCGGTGCGGGTCCAGGCCCGGCCTCGGATGCCGTTGCCGTCGCGGGACTCCAGCAGGGTCCAACCCGGGATCGTGTCGTTGAGCGCGACGGTCGAGCTGTTGGTCGACATGAAGAGCACCAGGGTGTCTCCGGCCCGGACCTGGGCCGGCACGGTGACGCGGTGGTTGGTCGCGGACTGGTTGCTCTGCGCGGCCGCCACGTGCTCCACGGCGGCGAGCACGACGCTCACCTCGCGGGTGGTGCTGCCCTCGAGCGTGCCGTCGGAGACGGTGAGGGTCACGGTGCGGGTGCCCGCGCCGTCGTACGCGTGGGACGCGGTGACCCCGGTGTCCGTGGTGCCGTCGCCGAAGTCCCAGGCGTAGGTCAGCGGGTCGCCGTCGACGTCGCTGGAGGCCGAGGCGTCGAAGGAGCAGACCGTCGCGGCGCACGTGGCGGTGAAGCGGGCGACCGGCGCCTGGTTCACCTGCGCGATCGTGACCTCCTGGGTGGTGGTGCTGGTGCCGCCGGCGTTGCTGGCGGTCAACGTGACCAGGTAGGTGCCACCCGCAGGGTAGGTGTGGGTGGCCTGGGCGCCGGAGTCCTCGGCGCCGTCACCGAAGGTCCAGGAGTACGCCGTGGCGAGCCCGCCCGGGACCTGGGTCTGGGAGGCGTCGAAGGAGCACGCCAGGCTGGTGCACGACGCTGTGAACGCGGCCACCGGCGGCAGCGCCGCCGGAGAGCCGTCGCCGGCCTGGAAGGCGAACAGCGCCCGCGAGTTCCACAGCAGCCCGTCGATGCCGGGTCCGGACACCTGCGTCCCACCGGTCGCGATGCCGGCGTCGGAGCCGGTGGCCCAGTCGAAGCGGGTCAGCTTGCCGTCGCGGGTGGCGAACCAGACCTTGCCCTCGGTGGCGAACGCGCCGCGCACCTGCGCCAGGTCGAGGCCGGGGACGGTGCCGGCGACGAGCCGCTTCGCGCCCACGACCTTGCTCTGCGCGGTGAAGTACCGGTAGTAGAGCGAGCTCTGGCCCTGCAGGGTGAAGTAGATCCGGCCGTTGTCGTAGAACATGCTCGTGGCCGACTTGATGTCGTTCGCCCAGTCGGTGAGCGGGGTGAGCAGGTCCTGGGTGTTGACGGCCTCGGGCGCGCCCAGCGCGGTCCCGTCGAACGAGCGCCGCACGAAGGTGCCGTCGGCGTTGGCCAGGTAGAGGTCGCCGTTGATCATGAAGGCACCGCGGACGGCGTTCCAGTCGACGCCCTCGGCGCCCACCGGCACGTCGGCCCCGAACGAGCCTCCGGAGAAGGCGCGCTTGACCAGCGGCGAGGCCGGAGCGGGTGAGGCCTCCACGCGCCGCACCTCGACCGCGCTGATCATCGGGTAGGACGCCCCACCGATCCGGCTCAGGTCGAGGTCGATGTTGCCGTCGGAGACGAAGGAGAAGCTGCGCATCGTGGCGCGGTTCGTGCCACCGGCAGCGGCCACCACGTCGAAGTTGTTGAGCGCACGGGTGCCCTCCACGTCGACGTGGAAGCGGCGCTGGCCGACCGAGGAGGTGCTGCTCGACCGGTTCGCGAAGTAGAGGCGCAGCTCCACCTCGGCGCCGGCCTGCATCGGGATGTTCCAGCTCTGGTTGTTGGCGAAACTGTTGCCGGCGAGCTCGGAGTTGAAGATCGTCGTCGGCGTCCCGGCCGGGACAGTGGAGTCGAAGGCCACCGTGCCTGAGTAGGAGTTCCGGCTCAGAAGCGAGTTGTGGTAGCTCGACGGCGACAGGCTGGTGTCCGAGGCCCAGACGATCGGGGCGTCATTCACCTGCGAACCGGCCGCGTTGACCCGCACGACCGGCGTCGGGTCCGGCTGGGCGCCCAGCGGGTACGCCGAGTAGACGTCGTTGGGCAGCGTCGGCGTCGCGACCGGCGGGACGACCTCGCCGTTCGCGGCCGGCAGCAGCGCGATCCGCGAGCGCAGGTAGTCGGCGCCGATGCGCGTGGTATCCGAGCCGACCCACAGGCCGTCCGCGGTGAGCAGCAGGTCGAAGACGCCCACGCCACGCTCGCGGGTCGGGTTCCAGGTGAGCGGCAGTCCGTTGGTCGGGTCCAGCGCCGCGATGCCCTCGCGCGAGACCGCACCAGGACCGGCGGTGTCGGCCGCGAAGGCGTTGTTCTGCCAGCGGGCGTGTCCGCCGGTGTAGACGACGGCGTCGCTGATCTCGACGGCGTAGGTGGTGTCACCGCCGGTGTAGTTCACCCACGACGGCTGCACCGCGGCGCCCGAGGCGTAGGTCTCGAAGCGAGCGGTGGTGTCGCACGGGCCCGTCGAGCCGCCGTAGGCGCCCGTGGTCGAGATGACGAAGAAGGAGCCGTCGGGCGAGAAGTCCAGATCGCGGGTGTAGGTGTCGAACGCCGATGCGCAGGAGGCCTCGTAGAAGGTGGTGCGCAGCGTCGAGGCTGCCGCGGCGGTGCCGCTGAGGTCGAGGGAGAAGAACTGGCGGTTCGTGACCCCCGCCAGGGTGCGGAAGTTGCCGATCGCGATGAGCCGGTCGCCCGCGGGGTTGATGTCGATCTTGGTGACGGTGGTGGTGCCGCCGTTGTGCACGCCGGCGACGGCGAGCCTCATGTACGGGTGGAAGGCGCCCGAGGCGGGGTAGAGCGTGGCCAGCCCCGGCTGGGTGCGCCCGGCGATGTTGGTGAAGGAGCCCGCGACCCACAGCTTGCCGCTGCGCAGGCGCAGGTCGCGGACCTCGCCGCCGACGGTGCCGGCGTTGAAGCCCGTCAGGACCGCACCGTCGGAGAGCCGGACGCGCGCGATGTTCTTGCGTGCCACCCCGCCGATCGTGGTGAACACGCCGCCGACGTACACGCTCTGGCCGTCCGCCGCCGGGACGACCGCGTTGACGTAGCCGTTCGTCTGCGGCACGAAGGTGGTGCTGATCCGACCGGTGGACTTGTCGAAGGCGAGCAGTCCCGTGCGGCTGAGCTCGGTGGTGTCGTCGTTGTTGCGGGCCCGGGTGAACGTGCCGCCGAGGACGATCTGGTTGCCGACCTCGACGATCGACAGCACCCGGCCGTCGAGCACGTGCGGCGTGCCCTTCCGCGGCACCTCGCTGACGAGGGTGCCGCCGGCCTGGGTGGCTGCGGAGGCCGACGGTGCCGTGACCGCGGCTCCCCCCAGCAGGACAAGGCCGACCGACAAGGCGGCAGCGAGCGTGCGACGCATGAGACGTCCCCCACAACTTCCGTGATTCATCCCCACTCCGGAGTCCCCACACCGGAGGCCGAACTCGTCCCCGCGAGTTCAGCCCTCCAAGAGTATCTGAACTTTCGTCGGGTCGACCATGACAAAGCCGGACTATTGGGGAATGAGTGCCCCATAAAGCGAATAAAGGGACGTAGGTCCCCGACGTGACAGGCCCTCCGCTCCACCCAGCCAGGGACGCCCGTCCGGGGTCGCGGCCGCCCGTATCCTGAGCGGGCGCGTCGGACGACTACGGAGGGGGGCGGGCGCGAGTGACGTTGGACGTGGCGGAGCGCGAGTCCGCCGAGACGACGCACGTCGTACCGCGACGCGCTGACCGCCGCCGACGACTGCCGGTCCACTGGCCGCTCACGGTGACCCTTCTCGGGTACCCGCTGTGGTGGCTCCTCGGCATCCAGGCACTCGTGCCGATCGCGGCGGCCGGCGTGATGGCCTGGCAGCTCTCCGGGCGTCGCAAGATCGCTCTTCCCCCCGCCTTCGGCCTGTGGCTGCTCTTCCTGGTGTGGGTCGGCATCTCGGTGTTCACACTCTGGGCCGACGCCCCCGGCGCCATCCCCGGAGGCGGACCTGCGCGGCTCGTCCCCTGGGCCTACCGGACCGCATGGCTGCTCACCGCCGCCATCGCCGCACTCTGGGTCTACAACCTCTCCGAACGCGACCTACCCTCCCGCCACGTGCGCAGCCTGTTCGCCTTCATGTTCCTGGTCACAGTCACCGGAGGACTTCTCGGCACCTTCCTCTCCACGGTCCAGCTGACCTCGGCGCTGGAGCTCCTGCTTCCCGGGAGCCTGAAGTCACAGGGGTTCGTCCGCGGACTCGTGCATCCCGCGTTCGCGGACATCCAGACCTTCCTGGGTCGCGCAGAGGCGCGTCCGCGGGCGCCGTACGCCTCCTCGAACTCCTGGGGCTCGGCGTTCTCGCTCTTCCTGCCCTTCTTCCTCGCGTCGTGGCTGGTCGACGGCCGGCGGTGGCAGCGGTACGCCGCCCCGGTCGTGCTGCTGGTCGCCGCGGTGCCGGTGATCTACTCGCTCAACCGGGGCCTGTGGGGCACGCTCGTGCTCGGCCTGGTGATCTGGGCGGTGCTGCTGCTGCGCTCGGGGCGCCCGCTGGTGATCGGCTCCGCGCTGATCGCTGCGGTGACCCTGCTGGTCGCCTTCGCACTGAGCCCTCTCGGCGCGCTGGTCAACGAGCGCCTGGCGAACGCGCACAGCAACGACCGCCGCAGCCAGTTGCTGATCCAGACGGTGACCTCGACCGTGCAGGGCTCGCCGGTGGTCGGGTTCGGCAGCACGCGCGACTACCAGGGCAGCTTCGCCTCGATCGCCGGCGCGAGCACGCCGGACTGCAGCGCCTGCGGCGTCCCCCCCTTGGGCACCCAGGGCCAGCTGTGGCTGGTGATCTTCGCCTACGGTCTCGTCGGGGCGGCCCTCTTCCTCACCTTCTGGGCCCTGGCTCTGCGCCGCAACTGGCGTTGCCGCACGCTCAACGAGACCGTCGCCTTCGTCACGGTCGTCTTCTTCCTCACCCAGCTGGTGGTCTACGACACCATCGACCTGCCCATGATGACGGTGATGATCGCGGTGACCCTGGCCGCGCGGGACCGTCGTGAGGGCTGGGGCGGACGGCGCGCACCGGCCCGCCCCACCGTCGGCATGCTGGTCGCCGATCTGCGTGCCGGCGGCTCGGTGATCCTGGTGTGCGCGGTGGCCGGCACCCTGTTGGGCCTGCTCGTCAGCCAGACGACCGAACAGCAGTACGTCGCCACGCGCAGCGTCCTGCTCAAGCCCCCGCTGGTGAGCCTGGAGTCCACGACCAGCGGCCGCCGCAGTGAGCGGGTCACCGTCGACACCGAGGCGGCGCTGGTGGTGAGCGCACGAAGCCTGCGCCGGGTGCTTCCCGACGCCGACCCGGCGCAACTGCAGGAGCTCGCCGACCGGATCCGCATCACCGCACCGCCGAACACCACAGTGCTCAACATCGCGGTCGAGGCCGACGCAGCCGGCCTGGCCGACCGACAGGTGACCGCGGTCGCGGACGCCTACCTGCGGGAACGACAGTTGTATCTCGCGCAGCGCCGACGCCAGCAGGAGTCGATCCTGCGCGACCAGCTCCAGCGCCTGGGCGGTGGCAGCCTGCCGCAGCTGGGTGACCCCAGCACGGCGACCGGGGCGTACGCCGCGGCGGAGGACACGCTGCGACAGACGCGGGAGGCGATCGTCAGCGACCTGGTCCGCCTGCGCCTCGAACCCGGGACGGCCGGCGAGGTGATCACCGTGGACCGGGCGCGTCCCGAGCGACGCCAGACCGAAGTCCCGATCGCCTCGGGACTCGCGCTGGGACTCGGGCTGGGTCTCGTCATCGGTCCGCGGATGGCACGACGTCGTCGACGGTTGGCCGAAGTGACACCGGACCTCTGAGGGTCCCCCGTAAGTAGGACTTAGGTCCTGTATCACCTGTCACATCTGCCTCAGTGGGCGCGCGTAGTTGCCCCCCGCACCAGACGTCCGGCCCAGACATCCAGTCCAATTCGGGCCTTTACTAAGCAAAACATCTGTTTTGGGCGAACCGGGACGTAGGTCCTGGCACTCTAGGTCCCGAGAGCCCAACTGGGAGGTTCGGGCTCTCCCGTCAGCCTCCGACCCCAGCGGGCCTGACGAGACCCAACCCCAACCCTCATCCCCCGGTGATACAGATGACCCTCAAGAAGCCACTGCTGGCTGTCCTGGCCACGACCTCGGTCGTCACCAGTACTCTCGCGTTCTCCGTCGCCTCCGAGGCTCGCTCGCTCTCCGTCGAGCACGTCACGAACGGCACCTTCAACAACGCTCTGACCGGGTGGGAGCCCGGACCGGGCACCAACACCGCCCTCAAGATCACCAAGAACGACCCCACCGGCGGGCCGGCCGCCACAGTCACGGTGACCACCCCCGGCGTCGGCGTCCTCTCCGACGACCACCTCACCGTCGACAGCATCAACAAGGGCGCGGTCCTGACCGCCAGCGTGATGGTCAAGGGCAGCCGCGTCGGCATGACCGGCGAGTTCGTGGTCCGTGAGACCAAGGGCGGTGCGCTGATCGGCCGCAACGGCGTCGACTTCAAGCTCACCTCCAAGAAGTGGACCAAGTTCTCCTTCCCCGTCGAGATCGACCAGGACGGCACCGCTCTGGACGTGAAGGTCAAGGGGGACCTCACCGCCAAGGGCGACAACCTGGTGGTCGACGCGGTGTCGGTGCTCCAGACCAAGGCGGCGACGGTGACCCCGACGCCGACCCCGACGCCCACCCCGACCCCGACGCCCACCCCGACCCCGACGCCCACCCTGACCCCGACGCCGACGCCCACCCCGACGCCGACGCCGACCCCGACGCCGACCCCGACGCCGACCCCGGAGCCCACCCCGGAGCCCACCCCCGAGCCCACCCCCGAGCCCACCCCGGAGCCGGAGCCGACCGGCCCGACGCTCTCGAACGGCTGCGAGGTCTCGGAGCGCGGCATCCCGGCCTGCGGCGCCTTCTTCGGTTCCGCGTACGGCGGTAACACCGACGTTCTGCCCTGGGAATCCGACATGGGCACGCACCTGGGCCTGCGGCGGACCTACTTCCAGTCCAGCCAGGTCGCCTCTGCCGTGAACATGGCCAAGACGGACCTTGCCGCCGGCCGTCTGCCCTGGATCAGCTTCAAGTTCCCCCACAGCTGGGCCGACATGGCTGCCGGCAAGGGCGACGCCTGGGCCAAGGACATCGCGGTGAAGCTGTCGGCTCTCGACGGCCCGGTCTGGGTTGCCTTCCACCACGAGCCCGAGATGGACGGCGACATCACCCAGTGGACCGCCGCTCAGGAGCGGCTCGCGCCGATCGTCCGCGCCAACGCCTCGAACGTCGCCTACTCCGTGGTCGTCATGGGCTGGCACTCCCGGCCCGGCGGCTCCGCTGAGTACAGCTACGAGTCGATGCTTCCCGACGTCAAGGTCGACATCGTGGGCATCGACCCCTACAACCACTACGGCAAGGACGGCAGCACGAAGCACACCGACTTCGTCGGACAGTACTTCCGCCCCGTCGATGACTGGGCCGACGCTCACGGCGCACGTTGGGCCATCGCTGAGACCGGCCTGTCGCACGAGGCCTCGGTCGACCGCCCGAACTGGATCACCGACACCTACAACCAGTTGGTGGCCGAGGACGGCATCGGATTCGCCTACTTCAACTCGGGTCTGAACTCGATCATGGACTGGCGGATCACCACGGCGACGAAGATCAACGACTTCAACCGCGCACTGCGGTCGTCGCCGGTCCTCTGAGCCGACCGTCGGTCAGCACCACACATCACCTCACGGACCCGAGTTCGGCCGCCTGGCCGGGCTCGGGTCCGTGCGTTGCGCCCGTTCGTGCGGGGTTCAGGCCAGACGCATGCTGTCGAGTCGGGCCAGGGTCGCGGCCGACACCTGCTCGATCTCGCCGATCTCCTGATCGGTCAGCTTGGCCCGCCACTCATCGGCCACTGCGGCGGGCGACCGGTCGAAGTTGTGCAGCTTGGTGGGGTCCGCCGTGGGGGTCTGCCCCGACTCCTTCGACAACTCGGCGTCCATCTGCTGCGACCAGCCCAGACCGACGGCCTCGGCGAGCCGGCGACCTGACGGTGTCCCTCCTTGCGCCAAGGCACTGTGGGACACCACGACCAACGACGTCTCGGGCGTGCGACCCGCCAGGGCCAGCTCGTGCAGGACCGACCAGAAGAGGCCCATCTCCTCCGCGGGTGTTGCCTCACCCGGAGCCGGCAGGTCCGGCAGGTCCAGTCCGTCCCGGCTCCGCGCGAGCGCCACGATGTCGGCGAGCTCGGCGAGGTCCGGTTGCCAGTTCATCCGTCGATAGCTCGCCAGGACGGCCCCGGGGTGCCGGTACACCAACACCGGGGTCGCGCCGGTGACCTCCACGATGGCCGGGATCGACATCATCGCGAACGGATCCTTGACCACCAGCCTCGTCCAGGGCAGGGGGCCTGCCCACTGCCGTGCGCCGTACCGGCTGTAGACCAAGGGGTTCCATCCCCGGTAGGCGAGCTTCAGCGCCCGGCGCTGGCGCGGGGTCGGCTCGGTGATCCGGGCCCACCCGTCCACCGTGCCCGCCAGCGCGTACTGCCTGCCGCGAGGGTTCATCGGCTCTCGGCCGGCCAGCGCCGTACCCGGAGCGTAGGCGAGCCAACGCGCGAGCCAGGTCGTGCCGGAGCGCGGTACGCCGGTGACAAGGATCGGCCGACCCCGCTCCCCACGGGCGGCGCCGCCGGTCACCATCAGATCCCCTTGCCGCGCCGGTGCGCCATCGTCATGACTCGCTCCGCGGAGACAAGGTGAAGCGCGACGACCCCTGCCACGTAGGCGCGCCGCTCCTTGGGGTTGAGCCGAACGGTGCGGCGAACCAGACCCAAGGCGCGGGCGCGGTCGCCCTGGGCGGCCCACGCGAAGGCCTGCTGACCGAGGATCCGGGCGTGGGCGTGCGGGTTCGCGGCGAACTCGGGGTGCTTGTCGACCAGGTACTGCAGCGCCGCGATGATCGTGGGCCAGTTGCGCGAGAAGAGGCTCTGACCCCACAGCACGGTCACCAGGGGCTCCGGCACCACGGCGAACCCTCCGGCCTTGGCGGCCCGGATGATCCAGTCGTAGTCCTCGCCGAAACTGCCGGGGATCTCCTCGTCGACCTCGCCGATCGGCCCGAGGAAGGCCTCGCGCCGCACCATCACCGTCGAGGGGTGCGCCTCGAAGACGCGGTTGCGCACGAGGGTGTCCAGGTTCATGTCGGCGGGGTCCGGGACGCGCGGGACGCTGTGGTCGCTGTACTGCACGACGACGCCGGTCACCGAGGTGAGGGCGCGGGGATCCGCCTCCAGTGCGGCCACCTGCTTCTCGACCTTGGTCGGCAGCCACGCGTCGTCGTCGTCGCAGAAGCCGATGAACTCCCCGTGGCCGGCCGCGACCCCGCTGTTCCGGCCCCCGGCCAGGCCCGGGGAACGCGTGTTGCGCACGACCTGCACCCGCCGGTGCGGCTCCTCGACGACCAGGGTGGTGTCGGGCTCGGACTGGTCGAACACCACGGTCGTGGTGATCGTGCCGGCGTAGGTCTGGGTGCGCACGCCCTCCAGGGCAGTGCGGAGCAACTCGGGTCGGTTGCCGCGGGTCGCGATCACGACGTCGACGTGGGGCCGGACGGGCTCCGGGTCGCGAGCCGGCTCGTTCTTGGCCGGCTCGTCGCTGGTCGGCTCGGTCACGCACGGCCCCCTGGTCGGTCGATAACGGGCACGACAGAGCGTCAGGCTACCAACCGCGCGCGGTGGCACCGGCCGTCCCCCCGTAGGATGGCGCCTGCCGGTGGGCCGCCCAGGACCACCGTCCGCCCGGGGCACCGCGCCCGGGCACGAAGGACGCCGAGGGAGAGGGGCCCGACGTGAGCAACCACGCCGGTGTCCTGGACGCCTACGTCCACGAGGTCTCACTGCTCTGGCCGTCCGCTCCGGCCGCCTTCGCAGCTGAACGCCCTGACTCCCCCGACGACCTGCTGGTGGTCCCGAGCGCGTCGGCCCCGCGGATGCTGGTGCCGGTGGGCAACCGTCGCGCCGCCGCCCGGTCGATGCTCCGGTTCAGCGCCGGGCTCACCCCCCGAGACACCGCCCAACGGCTGGCCGTCGCCGGCGCGCTGAATGGCGGAGCAGGACGCCTGCTGCGCGGACGCGTCCGCCCCGGGTCGCGCACCGGGTCGCTGCTGAAGCACCTCGGCACGCTGCTGGGCGCCGAGGTCGTCGCCAGCCTGAGCGTCGGGCCTGCCCGGGCCAACCGCAAGCCGGTGCTGCAGGTCTTCGACGACGCCGGCCGCTCGCTGGCCTTCGTCAAGGTCGGCACCTCGCCCACCGGGGCCTCCAACGTGGCCGCGGAGGCGTCGGCCCTGCACGTGCTCGGCCAGGCCCGGTTCCCGCGCGCCCTGGCCCTCCCGACGCTGATCGACGACGCCCCGTGGCGGGACTATCCGGTGCTCGCGATGACCGCCCTGCCGACGTCGGTCCGGCAGCGTCCCAGCCGCCAGTTCGTCGTCCCCGAGTCCGAGATGGCGGCCTTCGCCGCCGCGTTCGACGCCGGTTCCGCACCGCTGGTCGAGATGCCCTGGTGGTCGCGCACCACCGCAGCCGTGGACGCCCTCCCCGACAGCCCGGTACGGGACCTGCTGCTCGTCGCACTGGGCCGCCTCGCCGACCGGTCCTCGGCCGCGCTGCCGGTCGGCGCCTGGCACGGCGACTGGACGCCGTGGAACATGGCGCGCAGCCAGGGGCGTCTCCAACTGTGGGACTTCGAGCGCTTCGAAACCGGGGTCCCCCAGGGGCTCGACCTGTTCCACTACGCGGCCAACACGGTCGTACGCCGCGACGGGCTCAGCGTCGCGAGCGTGACCTCCGCCCTGGAAGACCTCGGAGCCTCCTCCGGACCGCACCGCCTCGACCCGGTCGCCGCCTGCTACCTGGTCGCGATCGTGCTGCGCTACGCCGAGCAGGCCGGCAGCGAGCTGGGGGCGGCGGTCGCCGATCGGCTCGCCGTCTTCGGTGCCGTCCTCGCCGCGAAACTCGACCTCCCCGTTCCCCTCGGATCGGACGAAAGGACCCCATGAAGGCGCGCCAGGTGACCATGCGGATCAAGGGATCGGCGCCCCAGGGGGTCGTGCGGTTCCTCAAGTCGCTGGTGCTGCTGTGGGGTGAGGTGACCGCCCGCTGGCGGATGAAGCCCGACTTCCTCATCGTCGGTGCCCAACGCTCCGGCACGACCACGCTCTTCCGAGTGCTCAGCGAGCACCCGAGCGTGGTGCGGGCGACGGTGTCCAAGGGCATCGCCTACTTCGACCTCAACTACGACAAGCCGATGCGCTGGTATCTCGCGCACTTCCCCGTGCGCTGGCTGGCCGAACGCCGCACCGGCGGCCGGGCCTACACCTTCGAGAGCGTGGGCTACTACATGTTCCACCCGCTCGCGGCCGAGCGGATCGCGCGGGACCTGCCCGGCGTGCACGTGATCGTGATGGTGCGCGAGCCCGTGGAGCGCGCCTACTCCGCGCACCGACACGAGCTCGCCCGCGGGTTCGAGACCGAGGACTTCGAGACCGCCCTGGCCCTGGAGGAGCAGCGCCTGGCCGGCGAGGTGGAGAAGGTGCGCGCCGACCCGACGTACGAGAGCCACGCCCTGCGCCACCACGCCTACCTGGCCCGGAGCCGCTACAGCGAGCAGATCCGCCGCCTGGTGGACCTGCTCGGGGCCGACCGGGTGCACATCGTCGACGCCGACCGGTTCTTCGTGGACCCGCAGGCCGAGTACGCGCGCCTCAACACCGCGCTGGGGCTTCCGGACTGGACCCCGACCTCGGTGGAGCAGTGGAACGCCCGGTCGCGGGACCCGCTCTCCCCCGAGTTGCGGGCACGCCTGGAGGACTACTTCGCGCCGTACGACGAGGAGCTGGCCGAGCTGATGGGCCGCACGCCCTACTGGCGCGAGCAGCACTGAACCGCGCGGCTGCGTGCTCTGCAGCGACTGTCAGCGGCGGCGCAGGTAGCCGAAGCGCGCCAGCCACGGCAACGTCAGCGCGGTCACCGTGCGCCGATCGGCGGCAGGCATCTGGTCACGCCACTCCTCGTCGGGCCGCAGCGTGGTGAGCCCCCGCCGGAAGCGCATCGGGTTGCCCGCCACCGAATGCGTGCCCAGGAGCTCGATGCTGGAGGCGTCGACCATCGGCAGCTCGCCCGATCCGGGCAGGTCGAGGGCCGACCACACGTCGCGCACCGTCCTCGCCGCGTCCTGGACCAGGTCCTCGTAACGCAGGTCCGCCTTGGGCCGGCCGAGGTAGGGGATCGCCGCGAGCGCCACGTTGTGGGAGACCCACTGCTCGCTGCTGTAGCGCGGGGAGTAGCGGGGCATCGGCTCGCCGGTCTCGGTCTCCGGCCGGGCGACGGTCTTGGACCAGCTGTAGGCGACGCCGCGGCTGTCGCGGACCAGGTGGATGACGCGCAGGTCGACCTCGGGGTCGTGCGCCAGGGCCACGGCCATCGGCGGGAACTTGCTGGAGTCCACGACGACGTCGGCCCCGGTGAGGTCGGCTGCCGCCCGGTAGATCGCCCGGTGCACCCCCGCATACTCGGCGAGGCCGGCGCGCACTTGGGGAGCGGGACGCCGACGAACGGTCTTGGGAAGGCGGCGCTGGCGTGCGACGGCGTCCTTGACGGTGAGGACCCGCTCCACGTCCACCTGGTCCCAGCCACCGAAGGCCCGGGCGCCGATCTCGGACCAGAACGGGCACTGCGCGAACGGCTGCCCGCACGCGCACAACTGGTTGTCCACGACGCCGCGCAGCCACAGGTGCTCGACCTCGCCGAGGACGACCACCTCGTCGAGGCGGGCGAGCAGACACTCCAGCAACGTCGATCCACTGCGACCGAAGCCGCCGATGAAGACGACCGCGGGGCGCTTGCTGCTGGTCATGGGGTTACCTCTCGTCCGGCCTTGCGGCGCACCAGGGTGCGGAGCACGGTGAGCCGCAACGGCTCACGCTGCCACCACAACACCCCGAGATAGGCCGGGACCAGCACCACCAGGGCGGCGGCGAGCACCGGCAGGTCGACGTCGACCACGAGGCCGAGCAGCAGTAGCGGTATCGCCAACGTCACCACGCACGCGGCCGCCACGACCGCGGCGCCGCGGCTGAGGAAGGCGATCGCCAGGATGCGGCGCACCTGGAACAGCGCCAGGCTGACCCGGGTCACCACGGCGACCGCCCAGGCGACCGCGGCACCGGTGATGCCGTACTCGGGGATGAGCAGGAAGCAGAGCACCAGGTCGAGGGCCAGGGCGACCAGGGCGTTGATCAGGCTGAGCATGCTGCGCCCCGACATCAGGAGCAGAACGTCGGCGGGCCCGGAGGCGATGCCGAAGAGCATGGCGACCATCATCAGGACGACCACCGGGGTGCCGTCCTCGGCGTAGGACCCGCCGAACAGGCCCAGGTAGGCCATCGGGGCGCACCCGACCACCACGTAGATCGGCCACGAGATCGCCATGCTCCAGGCCGTCGAGGTCCGATAGATCTCCCCCAAGGCAGGGTCTTTCTCGGCGAGCAGCGAGGTGAACTTCGGCTGCACCACCTGCTGGATCGCCTGGGTGCCGATCTGCCCCAACGCCACGAAGCGCGTCGCGGCGGTGTAGACCGCGGCCTCGGCCGGAGATCGCAGCGCCGCGATGATGACGATGTCGGCACGCTGGATCACCATCTGCGCGATCTTGGTGATGCTCCGGGGCCAGGTGAACCGCCAGAACTCACGCCGTACGGCGGCGGGGTCGCCGCCCTCGGGGAAGGGACCGCGGCGGCGCAGGAAGCGACGGAACAGCAGGACCGAGACTCCGCAGGCCAGGACGTACGGCACCGCCCAGGACAAGGTGAGCGCCACCAGTCCGGTGCCGAGCAACGAGACCAGGACGGCGAGCAGCGGCTGGGATCCGGACCGCAGGACGCCGTCGACCAGGGCGGTCGTCTTCATCCGGCCGAAGGCCCGCGTGCCGGCCAGTGCCAGCTGGTGCAGGACCAGGAAGGGCAGGCACACCGCCAGCACCCGGACCGCTCCGGCTCCCCCGACGACGTCGGCCCCGAGCAGGTCGGCGACCGGGTCGGCCAACACGAAGAGTCCGATCGCCAGCACGACGGCGAGCACCAGCGGGGGGCGGAACGCGGCCTGGAGTGCGGCGGGGATGTCGCCGCGGCGTCCCAGCGCCTCGAACCTCAGCATGAAGCGGCCCAGCCCGGTGTCGGCACCCAGCCCCGCGACCGCTCCGAGCACGAGGAACAGCGACGAGACCGCGAAGAAGACCCCGGCCGCATCCTTCTCGTAGAGCCGCGCGACCACGACGACCAGCACGAAGCCCGCGACCGCGCTGACCGCGGCACCGGCGAGCCCGACCGCGCCCCCACGAGCCACCTGGCCGAGATGACGCTGCGCGGCGTCGCCGGTCGGGCCGTCGCCGGTGACGCCGTCAGCTGCCTGGCGGGAGCCGTCGGGCCGGGGCGTGTCGGGCGCGGGTGCCATGAGGGGTGGGTCGCGCCTCAGCCTGCGACGGGGGCGTCCGGGGATCCACCGCGTCGGCCACGGGCGACGAAGACCAGGCCCACCACGGCGCGACCGACGGCCTCGTCCTCGAGCAGCTCGGCGACGTCGCGGACCTGGACCTGACCCTCGACGGCCTCGAGGACCACGGCGTCGACGTGGGTGACCAGGAACCGGTTCGTGACCGAGGTCAGCGGCCCCGTCACGACCAGGACCACATCGGCCTGCGAACGCAGCAGCGCGAGGACGCCGTCCATCCGGGGGGAGGACGCCAGGTCGTCGAAGTGGGTGAGGTCCCTCCCGAGCGGCAGCACCCGCAGGCGGTCGGCGACCGGCACCAAGGCGCGTTGCGCCTCGGTCTGCCCCATCAACACCTCGCACAGGCCGCTGCGCCGGGCGACGTCGAGCTCGACGCTGATGCCGCCGGGCTTGCCGGAGGCGTCGACCAGGATCGTCTCCAGGTGCGACAAGGCCAACGCGTGCCCCAGCCCCAGCGGGGACAGCGGCGCTTCCATGATCTCCGAGGACCCGGCCATCAGCAGCGTCGCGGGGCGCTCACGGATCCGCGCGGTCAACGCGGACCGGATCTCCTTGTAGTCCCGGTCGACGGCCTCGACCATCCGGGCCTCGTCGCCCACCGCGGCACGGACCCGGCTGGCCTGCGGTCGGCTGATCCGTCCGAGGAGGGGCAGCCCCATCGGCTCGAGGTCGACGGGCAGCAAGGGCCGCGTCGGTGTCCGGGTGCGGAAGAGGGCGATCACGAGCCCGACCAGACCGCCGAACAGCGCGCCGGCGAGCCCGTAGAGCAGGACCGCCGGGGGCCCACCGGCCTGCGCCCGCGCCGGAGTGACCACCTGACCGGGGTCGGTGGAGGTGCTCCGGTAGGCGGCGCGCTGGGTGCGCAGCTGGCTCAGCTGCGCCGTGGTCACATCGATCTCCTCGTCGAGCACCGCGCGTACGGTGTCGGAGGTGGCCTGGGCGCGCTGGCGCACCAGATCGTTGAGCTGATCGCTCTGCTCCTCGATCTGCTCGTCGAGGCTCTCGGTGCGGTCGTCGATCAGTGTCTGGGCGCGCGAGCGGCGGAACTCCAGGAAGGAGTCGGCGAAGGCCTGGGCACGGGCCACCGCGTCGTCCTCGTTGCTCGCGGTGTAGCGGATCCGCAGGATCTGGGTGTTGACGGGGCTGGTCACCTCGAGCTTGGAGGTCAGCTCCTGGGGGACCGCGTCGAGGCCGAGCTCCTCGGCGACGGCGCGGGCGACCACGTCGGAGGTGACCAGTTGCGCCTCGGTCTGCATGTTGATCAGGTCGTCACCGCGGCCGACCGGCGAGAAGGCGTTGCCCTCCAGCGGCGCGAGCAGCACCGCCGACTGGGCGGTGCTGCTGCTCCCCTGCAGGAACCCGAAGGCGGCGCCGGCGACGCCCCCGAGCAGGGCGAGTGCCACCACGAGCAGGACGGCTGATGACAGCCGTCCACCCGAGTCGGCGCGACGCTTCGGTGTGCGCACAGAGGTCCCCCTTGACGTAGAGGACGATCCTATCGGTCCAGTCCGGTCCCGATCACCGGACCGGACGTGTTCGTGGTCTCCCCCGCCCCCGACCCGCCCCTGGGCGCGGCGGAGCTCAGTCGTCGGCGAGGAACGCCAGCAGGTCCTGCCGGGTCAGCACCCCGATCGGCTTGCCGTCCTCCTGCACCAGCAGCGCGTCGGCGCTCTCCAACGCGGTCAAGGCGTGCTCGACCGGCTCGCTGGCGCCCACCGTGGGGAACGGATCCTGCATGTGCTTCTCGACGACGTCGGAGAGCCGGGCTCCCCCGGAGTACAGCGCCTCCAGCAGGGCCCGGTCCGACACCGAGCCGGCGACCTCGGCGGCCACCACGGGGGGCTCGGCGCGCACCACGGGCATCTGCGAGACGCCGTACTCCTTGAGGATCGCGACCGCCTCGGCGACCGTCTCCTGGGGATGGGTGTGCACGAGGTCCGGGAGCTTGCCGTCCTTGCCGCGCAACACCTCCCCCACGGTCCGCCCACCGCGCGGCGCGAGGAAGCCGTAGCGCGCCAGCCACTCGTCGTTGAACACCTTCGTGAGGTAGCCGCGTCCACCGTCGGGCAGGATCACCACGACGACCGCGTCGGCGCCCTCGGGCGTCCCGGCCAGCTCCGCGGCGAGCTGGACCGCCGCGTACGCCGCCATCCCGCTCGACCCGCCGACCAGCAGCCCCTCCTCGCGGGCGAGGCGCCGGGTCATCGCGAAGGAGTCCGCGTCGGAGACCTCGATGACGCGGTCGGCGATGGTGGCGTCGTACGTCGTCGGCCAGAAGTCCTCCCCGACGCCCTCCACCAGGTACGGGCGCCCGGTCCCGCCGCTGTAGACCGACCCGGCCGGGTCCGCGCCCACGACCTGGACGGCCGGGTTCTGCTGCTTGAGGAAACGGCCGATGCCGCTGATCGTGCCGCCGGTGCCCATCCCCGCGACGAAGTGCGTGATCCGGCCCTCGGTCTGCCGCCACACCTCGGGGCCGGTGTCCTCGTAGTGCGAGCGCGGGTTGTTCGCGTTGGAGTACTGGTCGGGCTTCCAGGCACCCTCGATCTCGCGGACTAGGCGGTCGGAGACGTTGTAGTAGGAGTCGGGGTGCTCCGGCGGCACCGCGGTCGGGCACACCACGACCTCAGCGCCGTACGCCTTGAGCACGTTGCGCTTGTCCTCGCTGACCTTGTCCGGGCACACGAAGACGCACCGGTAGCCGCGTTGCTGGGCCACCAGCGCCAGGCCGACACCGGTGTTGCCCGAGGTCGGCTCGACGATCGTGCCGCCGGGGCGCAGCTCGCCCGACGCCTCGGCCGCCTCCACCATCCTCAGCGCGATCCGGTCCTTCACCGAGCCACCGGGGTTCAGGTACTCGACCTTGACCAGGACCAGGGGCCCGGAGTCCGGGTCGTAGGGCAGCACATGGCGCAACCGGACCAGCGGGGTGTTGCCCACCAGGTCCAGCACCGACTCGACGTAGTCCACGTCGCCGAGTCTAGGTTCAGCCGACCTCGAGCGGGCGGGTGCCGGGCAGGAGGCCCCCGGGGACGGGCCCGTACCCCAGCAGCGAGGTCGCCAGGGAGGCCAGATCCAGGTTGCGGATCGGCGGCGCCCCGCCGTACGCCGTCCGCGTGCGCCGTGCGGGTCGGACGCGGTCGGGGTTGAGGTCGTACAGGCCGGCTCCCCGCTCCACCCCGACGCCCCAGGCGATGAACGGGATCACGTAGTTGACCGCCTTGGCGGGGTTGCGGTGGTGCAGGCCGCGTCCGCCGTGATCCGAGGTCAGCAGCACCGTGACGCGGGTGCGCAGGAAACGGTCGGCACGCACCGTGTCCAGGATCCGGCCCAGGTGGGCGTCGGTCCGCCGGACCGCGTCGAGGTAGCGCTCGCCGAGGTACCCGTGCTCATGGCCGACCTGGTCGGGGTCGGCGAGGTGGAGGAAGGCGAACGCTGCGGGACGACGCTCCAGCTGAGCCACCAGGGCGTCGACGGCCTCGTCGGCGTCGGCGCGCACGAAGCGGTCGATCTTGTCCCGACCGTTGTCGCGCCCGGTGGTGTCGTTGGCGCCGTGAGTGGCACCCCACGACCGGTCGAACAGCGCGAACTTGTCCTTGCCCGCATACAGCGCCGTGCGACGGCCGTGATCGTGCACCACGTCGAAGACGCTGGCGACGTAGCGTCCGGCCCGGTCGTGGACGGTGCCCCCGGGGTCGGTGTTCACGTCGACGCCGTGGCCGCGGCGACCCAGGATCCGTCGGCCGGTCAGCATGCTGGTGTGGTTGGGCAGCGTCTGGGTCAGCTCCCGGGCCGTACGCGCGGCGAACGTGCCTGCACCCGCCGCCAGCATCCGGTGCAGGCTCGGAGCGCCTTCGGGGCCGAGCCGTCGCACCGCCGTGGGGTTGAGTCCGTCAACGGAGATCGCCACCACGAACCGGGTGGTGCGGGCACGCGCAACCGTGCCTCCGTCTTCAGCGGCCAGGCGGGCGGCCTCCGGTGCCCGCTCCGCGGTCCGGGACTCGACCGGCGCGGCACCGGCCGAGCAGCCGGCCACGAGGAGCAGCGTCGTCAGCACGCCCGCCGTACGGCGCATCGTCAGTGCCCCCCGAAGCGGACGCCCAGCGCCTCCAGTCGGGCGCGACCGCCGTCGAGCGCGGTGAGGACCCACGTCCCCGTCGCGGTGAGGGTGAAAGTGTGCTCGTAGTGGGCCGCCCACGACCCGTCGCGAGTCGCCACGGTCCACTGGTCCTCGAGAACGACGGTCTCCGGGTCCCCGAGGACCACCATCGGCTCGACCGCGAGCGCCAGCCCGGGCACCAGCTTGGGGCCCCGACCGGGGCGCCCGTGGTTGGGGACGTCCGGCGGCAGGTGCATCGCCGACCCGATCCCGTGGCCGGTGTAGTCCTCGAGGATCCCGTACGGGCCTTCACCGCGGACGTAGGTCTCGATCGCGTGCGAGATGTCGGTGACCCGACCGCCCTGCCGGGCTGCGGCGATACCGCGCCACAGCGACTCCTCGGTGACCCGGAGCAACTCGGTCACCTCGTCGGGGACCTCACCGACCGGGACGGTGATCGCCGCGTCGCCGTGCCAGCCGTCCACGATCGCACCGCAGTCGATCGAGATGACGTCGCCGTCGGTCAGCACCCTCCCGCCGGGGATGCCGTGCACCACCTCGTCGTTGACCGAGGCGCAGATCGTCGCCGGGTACGGCGGGTGGGCGTACCCCTTGAAGGAGGGCACGGCGCCGCAGGACCTGATGTGGTCCTCGGCCAGGGCGTCGAGCTCACCGGTGCTGATCCCGGGGCGCACCGCCGCGCGCAGGAGCTCCAAGGTCTGGCCGACGACCAGCCCGGCCCGGCGCATGACCTCGATCTGCTCGGGGGTCTTGATCTCCACCCCGCGGTCGCGGAACACCGTGAGCCTGCTCAGTCGGTCGCGTTCTCGAGGGCGTTGAAGATCCTGTGGGTGACCTTGTCGATCTCACCCATCCCGTCCACCGAGGTGACCAGGCCGCGCCCGGTGTAGACCTCGATCAGCGGCGAGGTCTGCTCGTTGTAGACCTCCTGCCGGCGACGGATGACCTCTTCGGTGTCGTCCGCACGGCCCTCCACGTGCGCGCGCTGCAGCAGCCGCGCGACCAACTCGTCCATCTCCGCGGTCAGAACCACGACCGCGTCCAGCGCGACCCCGAGGTCGGCCAACATGCCGTCGAGCTCGTCGACCTGGGCCAGCGTCCGCGGGTAGCCGTCGAGCAGGAAGCCGGGCTTGCAGTCCTCGAGGCCGAGCCGGTCGCGGACCATCGCGTTGGTGACCTCGTCGGGGACGTACTCGCCGGCGTCCATGTAGCGCTGCGCCTCGACGCCCAGCGGCGTCTTGCCCGCCACGTTCGCGCGGAAGATGTCTCCGGTCGAGATCGCGGGGATCCCGAAGTGGGTGGCGATGACCTTGGCCTGTGTGCCCTTACCGGCCCCGGGAGGACCCATCAGGATGAGACGCATCAGCGGAGGAACCCTTCGTAGTTGCGCTGCTGGAGCTGGCTTTCGATCTGCTTCACCGTGTCGAGCGCGACGCCCACCATGATCAGGATGGACGTGCCGCCGAACGGGAAGTTCTGGTTGGCCCCGACCAGCGCCAACGCGATGAGCGGGATGAGCGCGATGACACCGAGGTAGACCGCGCCCGGGAAGGTGATCCGCGACAGGACGTAGTTCAGGTACTCCTCGGTCGGCCGACCCGCCCGGATGCCCGGGATGAAGCCGCCGTACTTCTTCATGTTGTCCGCGACCTCCTGGGGGTTGAAGGTGATCGCGACGTAGAAGTACGTGAAGAAGACGATGAGGCCGAAGTAGATCGCCATGTAGAGCAGCGAGTCACCGGAGACCAGGTACTTGGAGACGAACTGCGTGATCGGGCTGCTGCCGTCGGGGTCGAACTGGGTGGCCAGCGCCGGCAGGTAGAGCAGGCTCGAGGCGAAGATGACCGGGATGATGCCGGCCTGGTTCACCTTCAACGGGATGTACGTCGAGGAGCCGCCGAACATCTTGCGACCGACCATCCGGCGGGCGTACTGCACCGGGATCCGGCGCTGGCCCTGCTCCATGAAGATGACGGTGGCGACGATGACCAGACCGATCGCGATGACCATCGCGAAGACGCCCCAGCCGTGGCTGGCCTTGAGCGCCCAGAGGGAGCCGGGGAAGGTCGCGACGACCTGGGTGAAGATCAGGATCGACATGCCGTTGCCGATGCCGCGGTCGGTGATGAGCTCACCGAGCCACATGATGATCGCGGTGCCCGCGGTCATCGTGGTGACCATGATCAGCATCGTGGTGATGTCGTTGCGGTAGAGCAGGTCCAGCGTGCAGCCCTGGAGCAGCTGACCGGCGCGGGCGAGCGCGACGATGCCGGTCGCCTGGAGGATCGCCAGGCCCAGGGTGAGGTAGCGGGTGTACTGCGTGATCTTGGCCTGGCCGGCCTGACCCTCCTTCTTGAGGGTCTCCAGCCGCGGGATCACCACCACGAGGAGCTGCAGGATGATGCTCGCGGTGATGTAGGGCATGATCCCGAGCGCGAACACGGTCAGCTGGAGCAGCGCGCCACCGGAGAACAGGTTGATCAGGCCGTAGATGCCCTCGTTCTCCACCTGCTGGAAGCACTGCTGCACATTGGTGACGTTCACACCCGGGGCAGGAATCTGCGATCCGGCTCGGAAGATCACGATGATCCCGATCACGAAGAGCAGCTTCTTGCGCAGATCCGGAGTGCGGAACGCGTTGACGAATGCGCCTAGCACCAAGTCCTCATTTCATGCCCGGGAGATTGGACACGCAGCTGGCCCGACCTGGGTCGACCCTCGGCCACGGGCCCTGGGAAGCCTAACAGGGGCCCAGGCTGGGCACCGGAGGTTGCCTCCGATGCCACGCCCGAGCCCCTGTGTCGGTTCAGAGCAGCGTGGTCGACCCGCCGGCGGCCGCGATCTTCTCCTTGGCCGAGGCGGAGAACGCGTGCGCGCTCACCTGCACGGCCACCGAGATCTCGCCGTCGCCGAGGACCTTGACCGGCTGGCCGGCCCGCACCGCACCCTTGGCGGCGAGGTCCTCGACCCCGATCGAGCCACCCTCGGGGAAGAGGGCGCTGATCCGGTCGAGGTTGACGACCTGGAAGGTCACCTTGAACGGGTTGTTGAAGCCCTTGAGCTTCGGCAGCCGCATGTGGATCGGCATCTGGCCGCCCTCGAAGCGAGCCGGCACCTGGTAGCGGGCCTTGGTGCCCTTGGTGCCACGACCCGCGGTCTTGCCCTTGGAGCCCTCACCGCGACCCACCCGGGTCTTGGCGGTCTTGGCGCCCGGAGCAGGGCGAAGGTGGTGCAGCTTCAGATCTGCCATGTCAGTCGACCTCCTCGACGGTCACGAGGTGACGCACCGTGTGGACCATGCCCCGGATCTCGGGACGGTCCTCCTTGACGACCACGTCGCCGATCCGCTTCAGGCCCAGCGAGCGCACGGTGTCGCGCTGGTTCTGCTTGCAGCCGATCGTGGACTTGGTCTGGGTGACCTTGAGCGCCATCAGGACGACACCTCCGCCCGAGCCTTCAGCAGGGCGGCCGGAGCGACCGCCTCGACCGGAAGACCTCGGCGGGCCGCAACGGCCTCCGGCTCCTCCAGCGACTTCAGCGCCTCGACCGTCGCGTGGACGATGTTGATCTGGTTGGACGAGCCGAGCGACTTGCTCAGCACGTCGTGGATGCCCGCGCACTCCAGGACGGCGCGCACCGGACCACCGGCGATCACACCGGTACCGGGGGCGGCCGGACGCAGGAGCACCACGCCGGCAGCCTTCTCGCCCTGGACCGGGTGCGGGATCGTGCCCTGCACGCGCGGCACCTTGAAGAAGTGCTTCTTGGCCTCCTCCACGCCCTTGGCGATGGCGGCCGGCACCTCCTTGGCCTTGCCGTAGCCGACGCCGACCATGCCTTCGCCGTCACCGACGATCACCAGGGCGGTGAAGCTGAAGCGACGACCACCCTTGACGACCTTGGCGACACGGTTGATCGCGACGACACGCTCGATGTAGGCGGTCTTGTCTGCAGCCTGGCCACCACGACGGTCGTCGCGATTGCCGCGCCGCTCGCCACCGGCACCGCTACGGCGCTGGGGTCCGCTCATCAGAGTTCCCTTCTCTCTCTTCTGTCTTCGCGATCAGAACGCGAGGCCGCCCTCGCGGGCGCCGTCGGCCAGGGCCGCGACGCGACCGTGGTACTTGTTCCCGGCGCGGTCGAAGACCACGCCCTCGATACCGGCCGCCTTGGCCCGCTCGGCGACGAGTTCGCCGACGCGCTTGGCCTTCGCGGTCTTGTCACCGTCGGTCGCACGCACGTCGGCCTCCATGGTCGAGGCGGACGCGAGCGTACGCCCGACGTTGTCGTCCACGACCTGGGCGGTGATGTGTTTGGCCGAGCGGGTGACCACCAGGCGCGGACGCTCGGCGGAGCCAGCGATGCGCTTGCGGCCACGGACCTGGCGGCGCAGGCGCGAACGCACCCGGGCCGAGGTGTGCCTGTTCTGCTTGAGCGAGATGCCCATGGTCACTTACCAGCCTTTCCGACCTTGCGGCGGACGACCTCACCCGCGTAGCGAACGCCCTTGCCCTTGTACGGCTCGGGCTTGCGCAGCTTGCGGATGTTCGCGGCGACCTCGCCGACGAGCTGCTTGTCGATGCCCACCACGCCGAGCTTGGTCGGGCCCTCGACGGTGAACGTGATGCCCTCGGGGGCGTCGAACACGATCGGGTGGGAGTAGCCGAGCTGGAACTCCAGCTGGGTGGGGCCCTTGGACAGGACGCGGTAACCCACGCCCACGATCTCGAGCTTCTTCTCGTAGCCCTCGGTCACCCCGGTCACCATGTTGGCGATCAGGGTGCGGGTCAGCCCGTGCAGGGACCGCGAGGTCCGCTCGTCGTCGGGACGGGTGACGGCGATGGTGCCGTCCTCCGACCGGTCCACCGTGATGGGGGCGGCGACGGTGTGGCTCAGGGTGCCCTTGGGGCCCTTCACGGTGACCACGCTCTCGTCGAGGGTCACCTCGACGCCGGACGGGACCGGGATCGGGAGCTTGCCAATGCGCGACATGCTGTCGTTCTCCTCTCGGTCCTTGTCACCAGACGTAGGCGAGGACTTCCCCACCCACGCCCTTCTGGTTGGCCTGACGGTCGGTCAGCAGGCCCTGGCTGGTGGAGATGATCGCCACGCCCAGGCCACCGAGGACCTTGGGAAGGCCGTTGGCCTTGGCGTACACCCGCAGGCCGGGCTTGCTGATGCGGCGGATACCGGCGATCGAACGCTCCCGGTTCTGGCCGTACTTCAGGGTGACCACCAGGGTCTTGCCCACGGCGCCCTCGGCGGGCTCCTCCACGGTGTAGGAGGTGATGTACCCCTCCTGCTGCAGGATGTCGGCCACGCCGGCCTTCAGCTTGCTGTACGGCATCGACACCGCGTCGTGGTACGCCTGGTTGGCGTTGCGCAGACGCGTGAGCATGTCTGCGATCGGGTCAGTCATCGTCATAACGGATCAGTGCTTCCTCGCCGTGGTTTCCACTACGGGACCTTCAGCGCATCGGAGGTGGTGGTGGACTCGACTCACCAGCTGGACTTGGTCACACCGGGCAGCTCGCCACGGTGGGCCATCTCCCGCAGGCAGATCCGGCACAGGCCGAACTTGCGGTAGACGGACTTCGGCCGGCCGCAGCGCTGGCACCGGGTGTAGCCCCGGACCGCGAACTTCGGCTTGCGGGCCGCCTTGACCTTGAGGGCTGTCTTCGCCATGTCAGTTCTCCTTGAACGGGAAGCCGAGCAGCTTGAGGAGCGCTCGGCCCTCCTCGTCGTTGGTGGCGGTGGTGACCAGAGTGATGTCCATACCGCGGGAGCGGTCCATCCGGTCCTGGTCGATCTCGTGGAACATGACCTGCTCGGTGAGGCCGAAGGTGTAGTTCCCCCGCCCGTCGAACTGGTTGCCGTTGAGGCCGCGGAAGTCCCTGATGCGCGGGAGCGCCAGGGTCAGCAGCCGGTCCAAGAACTCCCACATCCGGTCGCCGCGAAGGGTGACGTGCGCGCCGATCGGCATGCCCTCACGCAGCTTGAACTGCGCGATGGACTTGCGGGCCTTGGTGACCTGGGGCTTCTGGCCGGTGATCGCGGTGAGGTCCTTGACCGCACCCTCGATCAGCTTGGAGTCGCGAGCCGCCTCGCCCACGCCCATGTTCACCACGATCTTGGTCAGACCGGGGATCTGCATGACGTTGGGGTAGTTGAACTGCTCGTTCAGCGCCGGCTTGATCTCCTCGCGGTACTTGACCTTGAGGCGCGGCATGGTGCGCTCAGCTGCGTCGGTGCTCATCAGATCTCCTCACCGGACTTGCGCGACACGCGGACGCTGCGCTCCGCGGCGTACGTCGAGCCGTCGGGCCGGCGCTTCTCCGCCTCGACCCGCTTGAAGCCGACGCGGGTGGTGCCCTTGCCGTCGACCAGCATCACGTTGGACACGTGGATGGGAGCCTCCTGGGTGATGATCCCGCCGGTGTTGCCGGCGCGACCGCCCTGCTGGAGGACCTTGGTGTGCCGCTTGACGCGGTTCACACCCTCGACGATGACCCGGTCCTCCTCGCGGAGAACCGCGATGACCTTGCCCTCGGCGCCCTTGTCCTTGCCCGCGATCACCTTGACGGTGTCGCCCTTCTTGATGTTCAGACTCTTGCCCATGGCTCAGAGCACCTCCGGCGCGAGCGAGATGATCTTCATGAACTTCTTCTCGCGCAGCTCACGGCCGACGGGGCCGAAGATACGGGTGCCGCGGGGCTCCCCGTCGTTCTTCAGGATCACGGCGGCGTTCTCGTCGAAGCGGATGTAGGACCCGTCCGGCCGACGGCGCTCCTTGACGGTGCGCACGACGACAGCCTTGACGACGTCGCCCTTCTTGACGTTGCCGCCCGGGATCGCGTCCTTGACGGTGGCGACGATGATGTCGCCGATTCCGGCGTAGCGCCGACCCGAGCCGCCGAGCACCCGGATGCAAAGGATCTCCTTGGCACCCGTGTTGTCGGCGACCTTGAGTCGCGACTCCTGCTGGATCATCGGTTCTCTCCTGGTTGTCGTGCCGGTTCTCGCGCCTCAGCGGGAGCGAGCCTGGCCGAACTGATTTCGGACTGGGTCCTCGGAAGGGTTACTTGGCCTTCTCGAGGATCTCGACGACGCGCCAGCGCTTGGTGGCCGACAGCGGACGGGTCTCCATGATCTGGACCCGGTCACCGACGCCGCACTGGTTCTGCTCGTCGTGGGCCTTGAGCCGGCTGGTGCGACGCATGACCTTCCCGTACAGGGGGTGCTTGACGCGGTCCTCGACGAGCACGACCACGGTCTTGTCCATCTTGTCGCTGACGACCAGGCCCTCACGGACCTTGCGGCGTCCGCGCTCCTCGACCTCGGTGTTCACCTGGGTTTCCTCACTCATGCTGCACCGTCCTGACCCGGGGTCTGACGGATCCCGAGCTCACGCTCACGCACCACGGTGTAGATGCGGGCGATCTCGCGCTTGACCGTCCGAAGACGGCCGTGGCTCTCCAACTGGCCCGTGGCCGACTGGAAGCGGAGGTTGAACAGCTCCTCCTTGGCCTCGCGGAGCTTGGCCTCGAGGTCGACGTTGGTCATCTCGTCGAGCTCGTGGGCGCGGCCGACCTTGCTGGCCATCAGAACTCACCTGCCTCACGGGTGACGAAGCGGCACTTCATGGGGAGCTTGTGCATCGCACGACGCATGGCCTCGCGAGCGACGTCCTCCGGCACACCGGAGAGCTCGAACATCACGCGGCCCGGCTTGACGTTGGCGATCCACCACTCCGGGGAACCCTTACCGGAACCCATGCGGGTCTCGGCAGGCTTCTTGGTCAGCGGGCGGTCGGGGTAGATGTTGATCCACACCTTGCCGCCACGCTTGATGTGACGCGTCATCGCGATACGCGCGGACTCGATCTGGCGGTTGGTCACGTAGTGACCCTCGACCGCCTGGATCCCGAAGTCGCCGAACGCGAGCGTGGTCCCACCCTTGGCCGCACCCGTCCGCTTGGGGTGGTGCTGCTTGCGGTGCTTGACCCGACGGGGCATCAACATGACTCAGGCCTCCCCAGAAGTCGCAGGAGCCTCGGCGGCAACGGCGGTCGCCTCGGCGGGAGCCTCGGTCGCGGCGCCGCCCTCGGCGTCGCCACGGCCCGAGCGGGTCGGACGGTCGCCCCGGGTGCCACGACCCGGACGGTCACCGCCACGAGCGGGACGGCCGCGGCCCGGAGCGCCGGCGCGCGCGGCCGCCTGGGCCTCGCGCTCGGCGCGGGTGCCCGCCACCTCGCCCTTGTAGATCCAGACCTTCACGCCGATGCGGCCGAAGGTGGTCTTGGCCTCGTAGAAGCCGTAGTCGATGTCCGCGCGCAGGGTGTGCAGCGGCACGCGACCCTCGCGGTAGAACTCCGAGCGGCTCATCTCGGCGCCGCCGAGACGGCCCGAGCACTGGATCCGCACGCCCTTGGCGCCCGAGCGCATCGCGGTCTGCATCGCCTTGCGCATCGCGCGCCGGAAGGCCACACGGCCGGCCAGCTGCTCGGCGACACCCTGGGCGACCAGCTGCGCGTCGATCTCGGGGTTCTTGACCTCGAGGATGTTCAGCTGGACCTGCTTGCCGGTGAGCTTCTCGAGCTCGCCGCGGATGCGGTCGGCCTCGGCGCCACGGCGACCGATGACGATGCCCGGACGCGCGGTGTGGATGTCCACCCGCACGCGGTCACGGGTGCGCTCGATCTCGACCTTGGAGATGCCGGCCCGCTCCATGCCCTTGCTGAGCAGCTTGCGGATCGCGACGTCCTCGCCGACGTACGACTTGTACAGCTTGTCGGCGTACCACCGGCTCTTGTGGTCGGTGGAGATGCCGAGACGGAAACCGTTCGGGTTGATCTTCTGACCCATTACTTGCCGCCCTTCCGGTCCTTGTTGTCGGCGGGCTCGACCACCAGCGTGATGTGGCTCGTGCGCTTGTTGATCCGCGAGGCGCGGCCCTGGGCGCGCGGACGGAACCGCTTCATCGTCGGGCCCTCGTCGACCATCGCCTGCGCGACGACCAGGGAGGACCGGTCCAGGCCCTCGGTGGTCTCGGCGTTCGCGACGGCGCTCTCGAGGACCTTGTAGACGGTCTCCGACGCGGCCTGCGGCGCGAACTGAAGCAGGACCAGGGCGTCGTCGACCGGGAGGCCGCGCACCATGTCGACGACGCGGCGGGCCTTCATCGGCGTGATGCGGACGAAGCGTGCGCTGGCGAAGGCGCCCGGCCGGTCACCCAGCAGGCTCTCGCGGCGGGCGCTGGTGCGCCCACGCTGCATTGTGCTCATCGTTCTCTCGTCTCCGTACTGCTGCCGCTCAGCGGCGGCGGCTCTTCCGGTCGTCCTTGACGTGACCGCGGTAGGTGCGGGTCGGGGCGAACTCGCCCAGCTTGTGCCCGACCATGGAGTCGCTCACGAACACCGGCACGTGCTTGCGTCCGTCGTGCACCGCGATCGTGTGACCGATCATCTCGGGCACGATCATCGAGCGGCGCGACCAGGTCTTGATGACGTTGTGGGTGCCCTTCTCGTTCTGGGCCTCCACCTTCTTCATCAGGTGGTCGTCCACGAAGGGACCCTTCTTCAGGCTGCGAGGCATCTGTCAGCTCCCTCTCGCTCAGCGCTTGCCGGACTTGCGGCGACGGATGATCTGGGCGTCGGAGGCCTTGCGCTTGCGCGTCCGGCCCTCGGGCTTGCCCCACGGCGACACCGGGTGACGACCACCCGAGGTCTTGCCCTCGCCACCACCGTGCGGGTGGTCGACCGGGTTCATGACCACACCACGGACGGTCGGGCGCTTGCCCTTCCACCGCATGCGGCCGGCCTTGCCCCAGTTGATGTTCGACTGCTCGGCATTACCGACCTCGCCGACGGTGGCGCGGCAGCGCACGTCGACGTACCGCATCTCGCCCGAGGGCATCCGCAGCGTGGCCTTGCCGCCCTCGCGGGCGACGAGCTGGGCCGAGATGCCGGCGGACCGGGCGATCTTGGCGCCGCCGCCGGGGCGGAGCTCCACGCAGTGGATGGTCGTACCGACCGGGATGTTGCGCAGCGGCAGGTTGTTGCCGGGCTTGATGTCGGCCTTGACGCCGGCCTCGACCGCCATGCCCTGCTTCAGGTCCTTCGGCGCGATGATGTAGCGCTTCTCGCCGTCGGCGTAGTGCAGCAGCGCGATACGCGCGGTGCGGTTCGGGTCGTACTCGATGTGAGCGACCTTGGCCGGCACGCCGTCCTTGTCGTAGCGACGGAAGTCGATGATCCGGTAGGCGCGCTTGTGACCGCCACCCTGGTGCCGGGTGGTGATCCGGCCCTGGTTGTTGCGGCCGCCCTTCTTGGGCAGCGGTCGGGTCAGCGACTTCTCGGGCGTGGTGCGCGTGACCTCGACGAAGTCGGCGACCGACGCGCCACGGCGACCGGGTGTGGTCGGCTTGTACTTGCGGATACCCATGATTCAGTCCTCGTCCTTGGCAGCCCGGTCAGCCGACCGGACCCCCGAAGATGTCGATGCGCTGTCCCTCGGCCAGGCTGACGATGGCGCGCTTGGTGTCCTTGCGGCGCCCCGTGCCGAACCGGGTCCGGCGCGACTTGCCCGGACGGTTGAGCGTGTTCACGCTGGTGACCTTGACGTTGAAGATCTTCTCCACCGCGATCTTGATCTCGGTCTTGTTCGCGTCCGGGTGCACCAGGAAGGTGTACTTGTTCGCGTCGAGAAGGCCGTAGCTCTTCTCGCTCACGACCGGCGCGAGCAGGACGTCGCGGTGGTCCTTGTGGAAGGTGCTCACTGGTCAGCCTCCTGGGTCTTCGGCCCGCCGACGAACGCGTCGTAGGCACCCTTGGTGAAGACCACGTCGTCGTTGAGCAGGACGTCGTAGGTGTTGAGCTGGTCCACCGCGAGCAGGTGCACGCTGGGCTCGTTGCGCAGCGAGAGCCAGGTCAGGCTGTCGTTGCGGTCGAGCACCACCAGCACCCGACGCGCCTCGCTGATCCCGCGGAGCGAGGCGAGCGCGGCCTTGGTCGACGGGGTGTCACCCGAGACCAGACCCTCCACCACGTGGACGCGGCCCGCGCGAGCGCGGTCCGACAGGGCTCCGCGCAGCGCGGCGGCCTTCATCTTCTTGGGGGTCCGCTGGGCGTAGCTGCGCGGCTGCGGGCCGTGCACGGTGCCACCACCGGCGAACTGCGGGGCGCGGGTCGAACCCTGACGGGCGCGACCGGTGCCCTTCTGCTTGTACGGCTTGCGACCACCACCGCGGACCTCGCCGCGGGTCTTGGTGGCGTGGGTCCCCTGGCGGGCCGCGGCCTGCTGAGCGACGACCACCTGGTGGATCAGCGGGATGTTGACCGCCACGTCGAAGATCTCGGCGGGCAGGTCGACCTTGACGAGGTTGGCGCTCACTGGTTGCCACCCTTCTTCGCAGCCGAGCGGATGACGAGCACGGCACCCTTGGGGCCGGGCACCGCACCCTTGATCAGGATCAGGCCCTTCTCGGCGTCGACGGCGTGCACGGACAGGTTCTGGGTGGTGACGGTGTCGCCACCCATCTGGCCGGCCATCCGGACGCCCTTGAAGACGCGGCCCGGCGTGGCGCACGCGCCGATGGAGCCGGGCTTGCGGTGGTTGCGGTGCGCACCGTGGGAGGCGCTCACACCGGCGAAGCCGTGACGCTTCATGGTGCCGGCGAAGCCCTTGCCCTTGCTGGTGCCGGTCACGTCGACCGGGTCACCGGCGGCGAACAGGTCCGCGGGGATCTCCTGGCCGACGGTGTACGTCGCGGCGTCGGCGGTACGGATCTCCACCAAGTGGCGGCGCGGGGTGACCCCGGCAGCGGCGAAGTGACCGGCCGACGGCTTGTTCACCTTGCGGCCGTCGATCTCCCCGAACCCGATCTGCACGGCGTTGTAGCCGTCCTTCTCGGGCCCGCGGACCTGGGTGACCACGTTGGTGCTCGCCGCGACGACGGTCACCGGCACGACCCGGTTGTTCTCGTCCCAGAGCTGGGTCATCCCGAGCTTGGTGCCCAGGAGCCCCTTCACGTTTCGTTCAACAGTCATGGCAGTCGGACCCTCAGAGCTTGATCTCGATGTCGACGCCGGCGGGCAGGTCGAGACGCATCAGCGAGTCGACCGTCTTCGGCGTGGGGTCGATGATGTCGATGAGGCGCTTGTGCGTCCGCATCTCGAAGTGCTCGCGGCTGTCCTTGTACTTGTGGGGCGAGCGGATGACGCAGTAGACGTTCTTCTCCGTCGGCAGCGGCACCGGGCCGGCAACCTTGGCACCAGTCCGCGTGACCGTGTCGACGATCTTGCGTGCCGAGGTGTCGATCACCTCGTGGTCATAGGCCTTCAGCCTGATGCGGATCTTCTGTCCCGCCATCAGCCATCCTTACTCTTCGTCGTGTGGGTCTCCCCAGCTCCGACCCCCGCGGTCGGGCGTGTCGCGGGCACTAGGCACACGTTGACAACCCTCGCCGGGAGATCTGTTGGAGTGGCACCCGACGCGACGTCGGGATGAGAAGGGCCTCACGGTGCGGTGCGGGCGCAACACGACTCACCGCATCCAGGAACACCGATGAAGTAGTCAAGTTGTGCTCGCACCCCGGCGGCCCCGCCGGAGCAACCTGCACATCCTGTCAGAGAGCGGCCTCGGGAATCAAATCGTGGCTCCCGAGGGCCCGGATCCGGGTCGATGTCAGGTTCAGATCGGGCCTGCGGCGGCCGATGGGCAGGTGACGATCCCCCTCGCCACGCCTCTCGGAGACCTTCGTGCCCAGCGCTGTCCCCCGCACTGTCCCCCGTACTGTCACCCGGACCCGCTCCCGCCTCGCGGCCGCCCTGGTCGCCGCTCTGGCCGTCGTGACGAGCGGGTCGTGGGCAGCGCCGGCGGCGGACGCCGTACGTCGCGGGGGGCCGACCGCTCCGGCACGCGTCGAGGCGCTCGCGGCGCCCGACTGCGGGCCGGTCCGGCTCAAGGCCGACGGCACCCCGTGGGAGTGCACGTTCGCCGACGACTTCTCCGGCGCCGAGCTCGACCGATCGGTGTGGGTGCCCCAGCAGACCCTGACCAGCGGGTTGCGCAACGGCCCCGAGTGCTATGTCGACCGCCCCGGGACGATCCGCGTGATCGACGGCCGGCTGCGCCTCATCGCCCGGGAGACCCGGTCGGACTTCTTCTGCGCGGCGCCGCTGGGCGGTGGCTTCACCACCCGGTACGTCGCCGGCATGGTTTCGACCTGGGGCACCTTCTCGCAGACCTACGGGCGTGTCGAGTTCCGCGCGAAAGTCCCCGCCGCCACCGCGCGCGGGCTGCAGAGCGCCCTGTGGCTCTACCCTCAACGACTGCTGTACGGCCGCTGGCCGCTGTCGGGCGAGATCGACGTCGCCGAGGTCTTCTCCCAGTACGCCGACCGCGCCGTGCCGTACGTCCACTACGCCTCGATGCCCGGCGACACCACCGTGACCAACACGCGGTGCTACCTGGCCGACCCGGGGCGCTTCCACCGCTACGTCGCGGTGTGGGACGAGACGGGCCTCCGGATCCGGTACGACGGCAGGCTCTGCCTCGACCACCGCTGGAACCCGCTGACGCTGATCGCGCCGGCCCCCTTCGACCAGCCGTTCTTCGTCGCCATGACCCAGGCGCTCGGCAACGGCACCAACGCCTTCGACCCGGCCACCACCCCGCTGCCCGCCAGGACGGTCATCGACTACGTGCGGGTGTGGCGCTAGCGCGGCCGAAGGCGCGTTCGGATGCTGGTGCGGGGCGTGCAGGGTTCACTAGATCTCTAGTGGTCCCTGCACTTCCTGAGCGATGCAACACTCAGGAAGTGCAGGGTTCACTAGATGTACTGACCACGGACGTTAGGTACGGCGTGCCTGCTGGACGATGACGAAGACCTCCGAGTGAGGTGTGGAGCAACCACGCAACCACTTCCTCGACCTCGGAGGTCTTCGTGTCCCACGCTAACGCCCAACTGAC
>JBGAJX010000049.1:0-14915 GCA_044224695.1 Marmoricola sp.
CTGGCTGGGCGGCATGCTCACCAACTTCCAGACCGTGCACCAGCGGATCAACCGCCTCAAGGAGCTCGACGAGGTCGACTTCGACAACGTCGCCGGCTCGGGTCGCACCAAGAAGGAGCTCCTGCAGATGAAGCGGGAGCGCGACAAGCTCGACAAGACCCTCGGTGGCATCCGGGAGATGACCCGGACGCCGTCGGCCATCTGGGTCGTCGACACCAAGAAGGAGCACCTCGCCGTCGAGGAGGCCCGCAAGCTCCGGATCCCGATCATCGGCATCCTGGACACCAACTGCGACCCCGACGAGGTCGACTTCCCGATCCCGGGCAACGACGACGCGATCCGCGCCGTCGCCCTGCTCACCCGCGTCGTCGCCGACGCGGTCGCCGACGGTCTGATGGCCCGCGCGGGCGTGCGTTCCGGTGAGGCCGAGACCGGCGCCGAGCTGGGTGCCGAGGAGCCGCTGCCGGAGTGGGAGCGCGAGCTGCTCTCCGGTGACGCCGAGGCTCCCGCTGCGGAGGCTGCTGCCGCCGAGGCCCCGGCCGCGGAGGCCGAGGAGCCGCTGCCGGAGTGGGAGCGCGAGCTGCTCTCCGGTGACGCCGAGGCTCCCGCTGCGGAGGCTGCTGCCGCCGAGGCCCCGGCCGCGGAGGCTGCGCCCGCTGAGGCTCCGGCTGCTGAGGCTCCGGCTGCGGAGGCTGCTGCCGCCGAGGCCCCTGCGGCCGACGACGCCCAGGCCTGACCACCCCTTCGACCTGGAGAGAGAAGACACATGAGCATCACTGCTGCTGACGTCAAGAAGCTCCGCGACCAGACCGGCGCGGGCATGATGGACGCCAAGAAGGCGCTGACCGAGACCGAGGGCGACTTCGAGAAGGCCGTCGAGCTGCTGCGCGTCAAGGGCCAGGCCAAGGCCGCCAAGCGTGGCGAGGAGCGCGAGGCCACCGCCGGCCTCGTCGCCTCCGCCGGCGGCGCGCTGGTCGAGCTGAACGCGGAGACCGACTTCGTTGCCAAGAACGCCGACTTCGTCGAGACCGCGCAGAAGATCGCCGAGGCCGCAGACGCCGCCCAGGTGGGCGACGCCGAGGCCCTCAAGGCGCTCCCGCTGGGCGACAGCACCGTGGGTGCCGTCGTGGAGGAACTCGCCGTGAAGATCGGCGAGAAGATCCAGCTCGGTCGCGTGGCGTACTTCGACGGCTCGACCGTCGTCTACCTGCACCGTCGCGCGGCGGACCTGCCTCCGGCCGTGGGCGTGCTGGTGGAGTTCGAGGGCGAGAACGCCGACGCCGCGCGTGGCGCCGCCATGCAGGTGGCCGCGATGCGCCCGTCGTACGTCACTCGCGACGAGGTCCCCGCCGATGTGGTCGACAAGGAGCGCGAGATCGCGCTGGCGACCGCCAAGGAGGAGGGCAAGCCCGAGGGCGCGTGGCCGAAGATCACCGAGGGTCGCGTCAACGGCTTCTTCAAGGACGTGTGCCTGCTGGAGCAGCCGTCGGTGACGGACTCCAAGAAGACCGTGAAGGCCGTCCTCGACGAGGCCGGCGTGACCGTGAAGCGGTTCGCGCGCTTCGAGGTCGGCGCCTGAGGGTGACCTGCGGTCGACCGCGGCCGATCCCGTAGGGTGGACGCGGACGTAAGCATGGAGGAGGCCGGTTGGTGGAGGGCGAGCGAACCCCCGCCGACCGGCCTTCTCGCTGTCCGGGGCACCCCCGGACACGACGGGGCGACGAGGAACGAGGATGACGATGGCCGGGTACAAGCGAGTCCTGTTGAAGCTCTCCGGCGAGGTCTTCGGCGGTGGGAAGGTCGGGGTCGACCCCGACGTGGTCAGCGAGATCGCGGGCGAGATCGCCGACGTGGTCCGCTCCGGGACCCAGGTCGCGATCGTGGTCGGCGGCGGCAACTTCTTCCGCGGCGCTGAGCTGCAGCAGCGCGGGATGGATCGCTCCCGCGCCGACTACATGGGCATGCTGGGCACGGTGATGAACTGCCTGGCCCTGCAGGACTTCCTGGAGAAGAAGGGCATCGGCACCCGCGTGCAGAGCGCCATCACCATGGGGCAGGTCGCCGAGCCCTACATTCCGCGCCGCGCCATCCGGCACCTGGAGAAGGGTCGCGTCGTGATCTTCGGCGCCGGAGCCGGCATGCCGTTCTTCTCCACCGACACCGTCGCGGCCCAGCGCGCCCTGGAGGTCGGCGCCGAGGTCATCCTCATGGGCAAGCAGGGCGTGGACGGCGTGTACGACGCCGACCCGAACCGCGACGCCAGCGCCGTGAAGTTCGACCAGCTCACCTACGACGAGTTCCTCACCCGGGGTCTCAAGGTCGCCGACGCCACCTCGGTGAGCCTCTGCCGGGACAACGACCTGGACATGATCGTCTTCAACCTCTCCGAGCACGGCAACATCGCCCGGGCGGTCGCCGGGGAGAAGATCGGCACCACCCTCTCGCGCGACCTCTGACCGACCCACTAGCGTCCACCTCGGTGCCTGCCCACCCCGCCGGCACCGCCCGCGTCACGAACAAGGAGCAACCCGGTGATCAACGAGACCCTCAACGAGGCCGAGAGCAAGATGGACAAGGCCGTCGGCGTCACGCGCGAGGACTTCGCCGCCATCCGGACCGGCCGTGCCCACCCGCAGATGTTCCACAAGATCACCGCGGACTACTACGGGACCCCCACGCCGCTGCAGCAGCTGGCGTCCTTCACGGTGCCTGAGCCGCGCGTCATCATGATCGCCCCCTACGACCAGGGTGCGATGGCGGCCATCGAGAAGGCCATCCGCGACTCCGACCTCGGGGTGAACCCGACGGACGACGGCCGGACGATCCGGGTGACCCTGCCCGAGCTCACCGAGGAGCGCCGCAAGGAGTACATCAAGCTCGCGAAGGCGAAGGCCGAGGACGGCCGCGTCTCGGTGCGCAACATCCGCCGGCACGCCAAGCAGGCGCTCGACAAGCTCGAGAAGGACGGCGAGGTCGGCAAGGACGACGTCACCGGAGCGGAGAAGAAGCTCGACGCGATGACCAAGAAGCACACCGACGCGATCGACGACCTGCTCAAGCACAAGGAGGCCGAGCTGCTCGAGGTCTGAGCAGCCCGCCCACCATGACGACGTCCTCCGACGCCACTCCCGCGCCCAAGCAGAGCCGGGCCGGGCGCAACCTGCCCGCGGCGATCACCTCCGCGGTGGTGCTGCTGGCCCTCATCGGGCTGTGCTTGTTCACCTTCGACGGTTTCCCGTTCGTCTTCCTGGTGACCGCCGCGATCGGCATCGCGCTCTGGGAGTTCCGCCGTGCGCTGACGCCGGTGGGGATCGTGCTGCCCTACGAACCGCTGCTCCTCGGCACGGTGGCGATGCTCTTCGGTGCCTGGTTCGGGGGAGCGCCGCCGCTGGCCGCCAGCCTGGCGATCACCGGTCTGGTGATCATGCTCTGGCGACTCCGTGACGGGGTCGACGGCTTCGTCCGGGACGCCACCGCAGGCGTCTTCCTCGCCGTCTATCTGCCGTTCCTGGCGAGTTTCGTGGTGCTGCTCCTGCGCACCGAGGACGGCGTCTGGCGCGTGATCACCTTCATCCTGGTCACCATCGCCTCCGACATCGGCGGCTATGCGGCCGGCGTGCTCTTCGGCAAGCACCCGATGGCGCCGGTCATCTCGCCGAAGAAGTCGTGGGAGGGGTTCGCCGGGTCGGCGATCTCCTGCATGGTCGTGGGATGGCTGACGATCACCTACTTGCTCGACGGTGACTGGTGGGTCGGTGTCCTTCTGGGTGCCGCCGCGGTCGTCACCGCCACGCTGGGCGACCTGTGCGAGTCGGTCATCAAGCGTGACGTCGGGATCAAGGACATGAGCCACATCATCCCGGGGCATGGCGGGCTGATGGACCGCCTCGACTCGCTGCTGGCCACGGTGGCCCCCGCCTGGCTGCTCATGTACTACCTGGTCGAGGTCTCGCCGACCGCGGGCTTCTGACGATTCGTCGTCCCACCCGTCCGGGTGGGACACTGGAGAGTCATGTCTGAGACCGCTCCCCGCAGCCTGCCCCTGGTGTTCGACGAGCCCCGGGGTCGCCGCAAGCCCCCACGCCATCTCGCGGACCTCACCCCCGCGGAACGCGCCGCGGCCGTCGCGGAACTCGGGCTCCCGGCGTACCGGGCGAAGCAGTTGTCCACCCACTACTTCTCCCGGCTGGTCGACGACCCGGAGCAGATGACGGACCTACCGGCCGGCCAGCGTGCCGAACTCGTCGCCGGGCTGCTGCCCGAGTTGATGACCGCGCTGCGCACCCAGGAGGCCGACCGGGGGACCACCCGCAAGACGCTGTGGCGGCTCGGCGACGGCGCGCTGGTGGAGTCGGTGCTGATGCGCTACCCCGACCGCGTGACCATGTGCGTCTCCTCCCAGGCCGGCTGCGGGATGGCGTGCCCGTTCTGCGCCACCGGCCAGGGCGGCCTGCAGCGCAACATGTCGACCGCCGAGATCGTCGAGCAGGTGCTGGCCGGCGCCCGCTCGCTGGCCCGCGGCGAGGTGCCCGGCGGTCCGGGGCGCGTCTCCAACGTGGTGTTCATGGGGATGGGCGAGCCGCTGGCGAACTACAAGGCCGTCATCGGCGCCGTCCGCCGACTCACCGACCCGGCGCCCGAGGGGCTCGGCATGTCCGCGCGAGGCATCACCGTGTCGACCGTGGGGCTGGTGCCGCGGATCGAGCAACTGGCCGACGAGGGCATCCCTGTCACGCTGGCCTTGAGCCTGCACGCCCCGGACGACGAGCTTCGCGACGAGCTCGTGCCGATCAACACCCGATGGAAGGTGCAGGAGGCCGTGGACGCGGCCTGGAACTACGCCCGACGGACCAAGCGGCGGGTCTCGATCGAGTATGCGCTGATCAAGAATGTGAACGACCAGGCCTGGCGCGCCGACCTGCTCGGCGATGTGCTGACCTCGGTCGGCGACTGGGGCTGGGTGCACGTCAACCTGATCCCGCTCAACCCGACGCCGGGTTCGAAGTGGACCGCCAGCAGGCGTGAGGACGAGCGCGAGTTCGTACGCCGACTCGAGGCGAAGGGCGTGCCGACGACCGTCCGCGACACCCGCGGGCGCGAGATCGACGGTGCCTGCGGCCAGTTGGCCGCCGTCGCGGACTGAGCGCCCGCCCGGTCGGAAAGACGCGACCAGTCGCCGGGAAGACGCGACCAGTCGGCAGAAAGACGCGACCAGTCGCCGGGAAGACGCGACCAGTCGGCGGGGAAACGTGACCAGTCGGGGTCAGGGGGCGGTGAGGAGGGCGACGGCGTCCTCGACGTCGTCGACCAGGTGCACGGTGTCCTCCAGGCCGGCACGCCGCATCAGGGCGGACAGCAGCGGCCAGGCAGGGAGGTCCTCGGTCCAGGCGGAGCGCCCGACCAGCACCATCGGGGCGCGCTGGCCGTCCGGGGCGTAGTAGTTCTCGCAGGCGTCCTGGAAGATCTCCTGCACGGTGCCGGCGGCGCCGGGCAGGAAGACCACACCGCCGCTGCTCAACCGCAGCAGGGTGTCCTCGCGGAGCGCGTTGCGGAAGAACTTGGCGATCGAGCCGGGGAACACGTTGGGGGGCTCGTGCCCGTAGAACCACGTGGGGATCCCCAGGGACAGATTCCCCGACGCGCCGTCGGGGTCCACGGCGTCGACGACGTCCAGCGCGACCCGGGCCCACGCGGTGACGTCGCCGTGGTAGTCCGGCACCCCGGCTACCGTGCGCAGGTGGGCGGCCAGGTCGCCGGGGTCGACACCTGCGGCCCGCGCGCCCAGGTTCGCCGCCTCCATCGCCCCGGGGCCGCCGCCGGTCACCACGGCGTGACCGGCGCGCGCGAGCAGATGCCCCAACCGGGCGGCCTCGTCGTACCCCGCGGTCCCGCGCCGCGCGGCGTGCCCGCCCATCACCCCGACCAGCGGCCGGTCCAGGCACAGCTCGGCCAGCGCGTCGTCGACGGCGTGGTCGTGCAGGGCTGCCGCCAAGGTCGCGACGAGGTCGACCGGATGCCGGCTCCACCGGTAGATCGTGGCGTCCACGGTGTGCTCGTAGTCGCGGTCGAGGCCGGCGTACAGCTCCCGGGCGGTGTACAGGTGCGCCCGGTAGGGGTCGAACGGCACGTGCGGAAGGCTCGGGAAGACCGTCGCACCGCGATCCTGGAGGCTGGTCAGGTCCGGGGCGGTGAGGTGGCCGCCGAGCACCACGGCACCCGCGGCGTCCAGGCGCCGTAGCTGCGACGAGCGTTCCCGCAGGTCGAGCCCCTGCAGCCGCCAGCCCCGCATGGACCGCGCGCCGGAGTCCACCAGGGCGTCGAACTCCTCGAGGGTCTCGACGTCGGTGAACGGCAGCGGGAGGCGCGCGACGCGGGGTGGGCGAGGGGTCACCGGAACAGCCTGCCGTACGGGTCCTCGCACCGAGGCGCAGGCCGGTCACCAGGCGTGGGCCAACACCTCCGCGAAGAGCGACTCCCCGTCGACGTCCAGCCCGCGGCGGACGAACCAGTCCGCCATCGTGCGGCAGTCACGGTGCAGGAACTCGGTCCCGGCGGGGTTGGCGACGATGTCGACGATCTGCGGCACGTCGATCACCACGACCCGGTCCCCGGCGGCGAGCACGTTGTACGGCGAGAGGTCGCCGTGGGCGACACCGAGCCGCGCCATCCCGGTCAACGCGAACCGGATCTGGTCGTAGTAGTGGCCCAGCAGGTCGGGGTCCGGACGGGTCGCCGCCAGCCGCGGCGCCGGTGCGTCCCCGTCGGTCACCAGCTCCAGCAGCAGTTCGGTGCCGTCGAGTTGCACGGGATAGGGGACCGGGATCCCGGCGGACCAGAACCGGCCGAGCGCCTGCCACTCGGCCCACGCCCACTGGCCGGCCGCGAGCTGGCGTCCATGGCGGCTCTTGCGGGCCAGGGCGCGGGCGTCGCGGGTGTTCCGCATGCGACGGCCCTCGGTGTAGGCGGCACTGCGATGGAAGGAGCGGTGCTCCTCGCCCCGATACCGCTTGGCGGCCAGCAGGACGCCCTCGGTGCCGGGCACGCCGCGGTGCAGCAGGTGGACGTCGGCCTCCTTGCCGGTCTTGAGGACGCCGAGCTCGGTGTCGACGGCGGCGCGGTCGGCGACCACCCAGGCGGGACGCGGTTCGGGACCGCGGCACAACGCCTCGACGTCGAGGTAGGTGCTCCATCGTTGACCGTCGTCGAGGTCGTCGACGGGGGCGAAGTCGAGGGCGAAGCTGATCGGCGAGGCGTCAGGCGCGTCGCCGGGGAATGCTGAGGAACTCACGATGAGGACTCCGGGATCGGATGGTGGCCGCACCTGAGACAGGGGCCGGCCGACGGGGGCATGCGGGACGGACCTGGACAGCCATGACGACCTCCTCCTCGTGATTGCCCATCGTCAGGACAGACGGGGCTTCCGCAGGTAGCGTCGCGAGAGCGGGCCGCGCCCGCAACTTCTTTTTCGACGTTTGGGAGCCGTTGTGACCCTGCCCGGTCGTGCCGTCCTGACCCGCCGCCGCATCCGCGTCGTCGCCGGTCTCCTTTCCAGCGCCCTCGTGGCCGCGGTCCCGTTGAGCCTGGCCGCGGGCTCCTCGGCCGACGAACCGGCCACGACGACCACGCTGCGCGCCAAGCCCTCGGTGGGGTCGAGCTCGGGCGGCGACCCGTACTTCCCCTCCGACGGCAACGGCGGGTACGACGTCCGCAAGTACGTCATCGACGACACCGTGCGCACTGCCACCGGGGCCATCCAGGGTTGGACGCGGGTGCGCGCGGTGGCCACCAAGCGCCTCACCGGCTTCTACCTCGACCTCGTCCTCGACGTCGACTCGGTACGTGTCAACGGCAAGAAGGCCGCCTTCCGCAAGCCGAGCCGCCACGAACTGCTGGTCACCCCGAAGACCGCGATCCGCAAGGGGGCGACCTTCACGGTGCGGGTCGCCTACCGCGGTCGTCCCGCCGACATCTCGATGTACGGCGAGCAGCAGCTCCTCGCGGGCCAGGGCGAGGTCCTGGCGGTCGGGCAGCCGCAGATCGGGCCGTGGTGGTTCGCCGCGAACGAGACCCCCGGCGACAAGGCCCTCTTCGACATCACCCTGCGGGTGCCGGCCGGCAAGCAGGCGATCAGCAACGGCGTCCTGGCCGACCAGCGTTCCGAGGGCGGGATGTCGGTGTGGCGGTGGGTGATGGCCGATCCGATCTCGACCTACCTGGCGTTCTTCGCGGCCGGGTCCTTCGACGTGGTCCAGGAGACCGGCGCCTTCGGTCTGCCCGCGGTCTATGCCGTGTCGAAGCAGCTGGACCCGGCGGCCCGCCAGGACTCCGCCGACCTGCTGGCCACGACCGAGAGCGTGCTCACCGACCTCGGCGGGTGGCTGGGGGACTACCCCTTCGCGGCGACCGGGGGCGTGACCACCGGCCTGCCCCGCCTCTATGCGTTGGAGACCGCGACCCGCCCGGTCTACGAGTACCTCGGCGGCCCCGACATCGAGGCTGCCGTGGACTACGTGGTGCACGAGCAGGCGCACCAGTGGTTCGGAAACGACGTGGCGCTGCGGCGCTGGCGCGACATCTGGCTCAACGAGGGCTTCGCGACGTACGCCGAGTGGTGGTACGAGGACAACGTGCGCAACGGCTTGACAGTGGCTGATGCACTCGCCGCCTACTATGCAGACCCGACGGATGGAGACGTCGACGCCTTCTGGTCGGTCACCATCGGTAACCCTGGCCGGGCGCAGATGTTCAGCGAGCCGGTCTACCTGCGCGGCGCGATGACGATCGCGGCCCTGCGCAACCGCATCGGCGAGACCGACTTCGACACGCTGATCGCCAGCTGGCTCGGCGACAACGCCGGCGGCACGGTCACCACCGCGATGTTCCGCGAGTTGGCCGAGGACATCAGCGGTGAGGACCTCGACGGCTTCTTCCAAGCGTGGCTGTTCACCGCCGACCGGCCCGCGGCGACCGAGGACAACGGACTGGTCGTCCCCTGACGCAGCCGCTCGTCGCGCGTCCGGCACCGGTGGTCTCATCGGTTGGCGTCGCTGTGGTGGGGCTCACGGGGGCCCCGCCATCATGGGGCCATGAGCTACTCCGAGGTGTTCGCGCGCAGCATCGACGACCCGACCGGCTTCTGGGGTGAGCAGGCCCTGCTGGTCGACTGGTTCGCCAAGCCCCAGCAGGTGCTGGACGACAGCCGGCCGCCGTTCTACCGCTGGTTCCCCGACGCCACGCTGAACACCTGCTACAACGCGCTCGACCGGCACGTGGTGCGGGGGCGCGCCGACCAGGCGGCGCTCATCTACGACAGCCCCGTCACCGGGGTCGTGGAGACCTACACCTACGCGGACCTGCTGGAGAAGGTCGCCGCCTTCGCCGGCGCGCTGCGGGCACTGGGGGTGCAGCAGGGTGACCGCGTCATCATCTACATGCCGATGATTCCCGAGGCGGTCATCGCGATGCTGGCCTGCGCCCGGCTGGGTGCGGTGCACTCGGTGGTCTTCGGTGGGTTCGCCGCCAACGAGCTCGCGATCCGCATCGACGACGCCAAGCCGACCGTGGTGGTCGCCGGCTCGTGTGGGATCGAGCCGTCCCGGGTCGTGGAGTACAAGCCGTTGCTGGACCGGGCGCTCGAGCTCGCCGAGCACGCGCCGGCGGCCGTCGTGGTGAAGCAGCGTCCGCAGGCCCCGGCGACCCTCGTCGAGGGGCGCGACCTCGACTGGGACGTGATGATGAAGGCCGGGGCCACCGACCCCGCGGGCTGTGTGGAGGTCGCGGCGACCGACCCGCTCTACGTGCTCTACACCTCCGGCACCACCGGCAAGCCGAAGGGGATCGTCCGCGACAACGGCGGTCACGCGGTCGCGATGGCCTGGTCGCTGCCGCACATCTACGACATCGGCCCCGGCCAGGTCTGGTGGGCGGCCTCCGACGTCGGCTGGGTCGTCGGGCACTCCTACATCGTCTACGCGCCGCTGATCAACGGCGCCACCACCGTGCTCTACGAGGGCAAGCCGGTCGGCACGCCGGACGCAGGCGCTTTCTGGCGGGTCATCGCGCAGCACCGGGTGGAGGGGCTCTTCACCGCCCCGACGGCGATCCGCGCGATCAAGAAGGAGGACCCGGACGGCGCCCTGCTCGCCGGCTACGACCTCTCCAGCCTGCGGCACCTGTTCCTGGCCGGCGAGCGACTCGACCCCGACACCTACCACTGGGCCACCGAGACGCTCGGGGTGCCGGTGGTCGACAACTGGTGGCAGACCGAGACCGGATGGCCGATCGCGGCGAACCTGCGCGGGCTGGAGCCGATGCCGATCAAGGCGGGGTCGCCGTCGGTGCCCGTCCCGGGGTACGACGTCCGGGTGCTGGACTCGACCGGCGCCGAGGTGCCCGCGGGGGAGGAGGGCGCGATCTGCCTGCGCCTGCCGATGCCGCCGGGGACCCTGCCCACGCTGTGGGGTGACGACGAGCGGTACGTCACCTCCTACCTCTCGACGTACGACGGCTACTACGTCTCGGGGGACGGTGGGTACGTCGACGCCGACGGTTACGTCTACGTGATGGGGCGCACCGACGACATCATCAACGTCGCCGGGCACCGGCTCTCCACGGGCTCGATGGAGGCGGTCATCGCCGCGCACCCCGCGGTCGCGGAGTGCGCGGTGATCGGCGTCGCCGACGCGCTCAAGGGGCAGGTGCCGCGCGGGTTCGTGGTGCTCAAGGCCGGCGTCACCGACGACCCCGACGAGATCGGCCGCCAGTTGGTGGCCAAGGTCCGTGACGAGATCGGCCCGGTGGCCGCGTTCAAGGACGTCACCGTGGTCGGTGGGCTCCCCAAGACGCGCTCGGGCAAGATCCTGCGCAAGACGATGCGCGAGATCGCCGATGGCAAGGACCCGGCGCTGCCCTCCACGATCGAGGACGCCGGCGTGCTCGATCGGCTGCGGCCGGCGCTGCGCCCGTAGTGGTGCCGCCCCCAGCGTGCGTCCCTCTCAGTGACCCAGGAACGGGGCCATCACCCGGGCGGCGGTGCTCGCCCGTCCGGTGAGTCGCTCCTCGTGGTCGGCGAACGTCATCGCGCGGAGCCCGGCGTTGATCCCCAGGAAACGCAGGGGTTCGGGCTCCCAGCGCCGTGAGCGGTGCTGCACCCAGGGGAGCGTCGTCAACTCCGTACGGCGTCCCAGGATCAGGTCGCGCAGGGTGCGCCCTGCGAGGTTGGTCGTGGTCACGCCGTCGCCGACGTAGCCGCCGGCCCAGGCCAGACCGGTGCTGCGGTCGAGCCCGACCGAGGCGCACCAGTCGCGGGAGATGCCGAGCGGTCCACCCCAGGAGTGGGTGAACTCCACCTCGCCGAGTTGCGGCAGAAGGTCGTGCAGGGTCGCCCGCAGCCCGGCCCAGACGCCCTCGTCACGGTCGAAGTCGGGGTGCACCGCCGACCCGCGGTGGTAGGGCGCGCCGCGTCCACCGAAGACCAGCCGGCCATCAGCGGTGCGTTGGCCGTACACGATCAGGTGTCGGTGCTCGGAGAACGTCGCCCGTCCCGCCAGGCCGATCCGCTCCCAGGTCTCCTCGGGCAGGGGCTCGGTGGCCACCACCAGCGAGTAGACCGGCACGACGTCGCGCGCCGAGCCGGGCAGCGTCGGGGTCCAGGCCTCCGTTGCGCGGACGACGTACTCGGCGCGCACGGTGCCGTGCGGCGTCTCGACCCGGCCGGGCGCGATCCGGGTGACGCGGGTCTGCTCGTGGAGTCGCGCGCCGCGGCGTACGACGGCCTGGGCCAGCCCGCGCACCAGACGGGCCGGGTGGATCGCCGCACAGTCGGGGGTGTACGTCGCGCCCAGGGCATTGGGGACCGCGAGCAGTCCGCGCGTCTCGTCGGCGTCGAGCAGTCGCAGGTCGTCCTCGCCGCGACCCCAGGCCCGTGCTTCGGCGACCTCGTGCTCGGCCCGGGCGAGCTGGGCCGGGGTGCGTGCCACCACGACGGTGCCGCCCTTGACGTAGTGGGCGTCGATGCCCTCGGCCGCTGCGGCGGCACCGACCTCGTCGACGGAGTCGCGCATGGCTTGGTGTTGGGCCAGTGCCGCCGCACGGGAGGAGCCGGGGAGTCGTGCGAGCCGTTCCAGCGAGAGCGGGAACAGGGCCGAGGCCCAGCCGCCGTTGCGTCCCGAGGCGCCGAAGCCGGCGGTCTCCGCCTCGAGTACGACCACACGCAGCGTCGGGTCTTCGACGAGCAGGGAGTGGGCGGTCCACAGACCGGTGAAGCCCGCGCCCACCACGACCACGTCCGCCTCGGTGCTGCCGGTCAGCGCGGGGCGCGGGGTCCAGTCCTCACCGGCGGTCTGGTGCCACAGCGACAGCGATGCGTACGACGACGGGTTCAGCGCACACCCCAGCTGTAGGTCTGCTTCTTGAGCTGGAGGTAGACGAAGGTCTCGGTGCTGATCACCTGGGGGATCGTCCGGATGCGCTTGGAGATGATCTCCAGCAGGTGCTCGTCGGACTCGGCCACCACCTCCACGATGATGTCGAAGGACCCCGCCGAGACCACCACGTAGTCGACCTCGTCCATCGCCACCAGTGCGTCGGCCACCGGTTCCAGGTCGCCGCTGGCGCGGATGCCGATCATGGCCTGGCGGCTGAAGCCGAGCTCCAACGGATCGGTGACGGCGACGATCTGCATCACGCCGTGATCGATGAGGCGTTGGACGCGTTGTCGTACCGCTGCTTCGGAGAGCCCCACCACCTTGCCGATGGAGGCGTAGCTGCGCCGGCCGTCCTGTTGCAGTTGCTCGATGATCGCCTTGGAGACGTCGTCCAGGGAGGGCCGGGCGCGCTCGGCGCGCTGCTGGAGCTTGGTCACGGGCACGATCTTGGCACCGCAGGCAGACAGGGTCAAAGGTTTCGGGGAGGTTTCACGAGCGATTTCGCAGCGTGATCGAATCTTGACCACCGAATCCATTGTCATGACCTGGATCACATGACACGATCACGCAGAACAGTGACCCAACTCCGCGGGAGGGACCGACGTGTCGCAGAGGCGACGACTGAACCTGCCAGCACACCCACCCGGACACCTCGCCTCGCTCGGCTCCAGCAGCATCGACCGGCGCTCCCTGCTCCGCGGACTCGGTGCCGCCGGCCTCGGCCTCGGCGCGGGATCGCTCTTGAGCGCCTGCGGCATCGAGGGCGCCAAGCAGACGGCCGAATCGTGTCCGAGCACGGACATCTCGGCCCAGGAGGCCAAGCTGTTCTTCTCGAACTGGCCCGAGTACATCGACGTCGACGGCAAGCGCATGCCGACCCTCGACGGGTTCCGTGACCAGTTCGGGATCGACGTGACCTACAACGCCGAGATCAACGACAACAACGAGTTCTTCGCCAAGATCGTCAACCAGATGGGCAACTGCGAGCCGATCGGGCGCGACATCATCGTGTTCACCGACTGGCAGGCCGCGCGCTGCGTGAACCTGGGCTGGTTGCAGAAGTTCGACCGGGCCAACCTGCCCAACGTGCAGTCCAACCTGGTCGACAGCCTGCGGAGCCCCTCCTGGGATCCCAACCGGGACTACAGCGTCCCGTGGCAGAGCGGCATCACCGGCATCGCCTACAACGCCAAGTTCACCGGCGAGGTGCGCAGCTTCGAGGAGCTGATGACCCGGGCCGATCTGAAGGGTCGCGTGAGCGTGCTGTCCGAGATGCGCGACACGATGGGCTTCATGCTCCTCATCGGTGGGGCGGATCCTGCGAACTTCACCTCCGAGGAGTGGGACGAGGCGATCGGCCGGCTGGAGTCGTACGTCTCCAACGGCCACATCCGCCGCTTCACCGGCAACGACTACGTCGACGACCTCAACAACGGTGACCTGGTCGCGTGCGAGGCCTGGTCCGGTGACGTGATCGCGATGCAGTACGACAACCCCGACATCAAGTGGGTCCTCCCCGAGGAGGGCGCCATGATCTGGTCGGACAACATGCTGATCCCCAACAAGGCCGACCACAAGGCGCACGCCGAGGCCCTGATGAACTACTACTACGACCCCACCGTCGCCGCGACGCTGGCTGCCTGGGTCAACTACATCTGCCCGGTCGAAGGTGCCCGCGAGGCGATGGAGCAGATCGACGACTCGCTCGTCGACAACGAGCTCATCTTCCCCAGCGAGGAGTTCCTCGCCTCGACGAACCAGTTCATGCCACTCGATGAAGCCCAGCAGAAGCAGTACGACACTGACTTCTCCCTCGCGGCGGGAGCCTGAGATGACCAGCGACCTTCAGATCACCAACGTCACCAAGAGTTTCGGTGCCTTCACCGCGGTCGACGACCTGACCCTGACCATCCCGGAGAACTCGTTCTTCGCCCTGCTCGGTGCCTCGGGCTGCGGCAAGACCACGACGCTGCGGATGGTGGCCGGTCTCGAGACCCCGACCCGGGGCACCATCACGCTCGGCGACCAGGACATCACGAATCTCAAGCCCTACAAGCGTCCGGTCAACACGGTGTTCCAGAGTTATGCGCTCTTCCCGCACCTGACCATCTTCGAGAACGTCGCCTTCGGTCTGCGACGACGGGGGCAGAAGGACGTCAAGAACCAGGTCGACGAGATGCTCGAGTTGGTCGAGCTCGGGCAGTTCGCGCAGCGCCGCCCCGCCCAGCTCTCCGGCGGTCAGCAGCAGCGCGTCGCCCTGGCGCGCGCCCTGATCAACCGCCCGCAGGTGCTGCTCCTCGACGAGCCGCTCGGCGCCCTGGACCTGAAGCTGCGCCGCGCGATGCAGATCGAGCTCAAGCGGATCCAGACCGAGGTCGGCATCACCTTCGTGCACGTCACCCACGACCAGGAGGAGGCCATGACCATGGCCGACACCATCGCGGTGATGAACCACGGGATCATCGAGCAGATGGGGGAGCCCGGGGAGCT
>JBGAJX010000015.1:0-112903 GCA_044224695.1 Marmoricola sp.
CTACCTCTCCGAAGGCTCCATGGCCAAGCTCTACGCAACCGACGGGGCCATCAGGGATACTGATGACATCGCCGCCATCCACGACGGCGAGTAGGCATCGAGGATCACCTCAAAGCCCACCACCCCGCGGGGCTCTGCCCGGCTGCGGCACCTTGAGGCTTCAGGCGACGTACGACGGGTCGTTCGCGGGGTCTATGCCGTCACCGAAGCAGGGGAGGGGGTCACGGTGCGTCTGGAGGCGCTGCGGCTCGTCGTACCGCCCCACAGCGTGGTGGTGGACCGTACGGCGGCGTGGCTCTGGGGAGTCGAGATCCTGGATACGCTCGAGGACGAGTCGGTGCCAATCGACGTCTTCAATCTCCGGGGTCACACGCGCCTCGACCGCCCTGGCCTCCGCACGGGCCAGCGTGACCTTGCGCCCCACGACGTGGTGACGGTCGAGGGGGTGCGGGTGACAACGCCGCTGCGCACGCTTCTCGATCTCGGGTGCAGCAAGGGACGGTACGAGGCGTTGGCGATCATGGACCAGGTCGCGCGACTGCACGGGATCCGCCCGGAGGAGGCTCGCCATGAGTTGCGGCGTTTTCGGGGCCGTCGTGGTGTACGCCAGGCAAGGCAATTGGTGTCCGTGCTGGATGCCAGTGCTGAATCGACCGGGGAGTCGATGACTCGCCTGGCGATCGTGGAGGGTGGTCTACCGCTTCCCGAGGGACAGATCTGGGTCTGTGACGGCGCGCGGCCCCGCTACCGCCTCGACCTCGGCTATCGGCGCTACAAGATCGCCGTGGAGTACGACGGGGAGGAGTTCCACTCGAGCGACGCCCAGCGCGCGCGGGACGTGCGGCGTCGTCGGTGGCTGGCCGAACAGGGCTGGATCGTCATCGTGGTCACCAAGCGCGACCTCACGGGCGTTCGGCGCGAGGCCTGGCTCGAGCAGTTGAGGGCTGCCCTGCGGTCCCGGACTGCCCTCGCGAGCTGACCACAGGGCGCAACTCGGGCGACTACGGGGCGCAACTCGGGCGACCACGGGGCGCAACTCGGGCGACCACGGGGCGCAACTCGGGGAGGGGAAGGGGAGAATGCCGAAGGGGCGGGACCACTCGGTCCCGCCCCTTCGGGGTGTTTCTGTGACGCTCAGCCCCTCAGGTGCTCGGAGATCGCGTCGTGTCGGCCGTCGAACTGGTGGCCGTCAGCGGAGTGCTCTTCGCTGCGGTGGGCCTCCAGCTCGTGCTCGGCGTGGTGGTGTGCCGCCTCGAGTTCCTCGCGGGTCGGCTTCTGGATGTTGTCGCCGAAGTACGACTGCGAGAGTCGTGCACGGAGACGGTTGAGCCGAACCTTGCGCGCCGCCACACCGTTCTCGTCCTCCGGAGTCGGGGCCGGGAGGACCCGGTCACGCTCGCGAGCGGTGAGGGTGTACGCCGCCTCCTCGGAAATCGGCAGGTGCCGCTCCGAGTAGCCGCCCTCGGCGGACCGCATGATGATGCCGGTCTCGTAGCCGTGAAGCAGCTTCTCCTGGTCCTGACGCTGGAGCGAGATGCACCAACGACGGGTGATCCAGAAGGCGATGGGCGGAAGGATGAACACCGCGGCCCGCATGAAGTACGTGATGTAGTTCAGGTTCAGGCTGAAGAGCACCGCGATGATGTCGTTACCGCCGGCGGCCCAGAGCAGACCGTAGAGGGTCATGGCGGCGACCAGGAACGCGGTCCGGTTCGGAGCGTTCCGCGGGCGCTGGAGCAGGTGGTGCTCCCGCTTGTCGCCGGTGATCCACTGCTCGATGAACGGGTACGCGATGATGATTCCGAGGAACAGGACCGGAAGGACCTGACCCGGCAGCATCACGTTCCAGCTGATCGTGCGATCGAAGATCGTCGTCTCCCAGCCCGGGAAGATCCGGAGCAGACCCTCCGCGATACCCATGTACCAGTCGGGCTGCGAGCCTGCGGTCACCTCGGCCGGGTTGTACGGACCGTACTTCCAGACCGGGTTGATCGACAGCAGACCACCCATGAGCGCGGTGACGCCGAAGGTGATGAAGAAGAAGCCACCGGCCTTCGCGGCGTAGATCGGCATCATCGGGTAGCCGACGACGTTGTCGTTGGTCCGGCCAGGGCCAGGCCACTGGGTGTGCTTCTGGTAGACGAGCAGCATCATGTGCGCGCCGATGAGGGCGAGGATCAACCCTGGAATCAGGAGCACGTGGGCTATGTAGAGCCGTGGAATGATCACTTCTCCGGGGAACTCTCCGCCGAAGATGAAGAACGACATCCAGGTGCCGACCACGGGTGTTGCCTTCATCAGACCGTCAGCGATCCGCAGACCGGTGCCGGAGAGAAGGTCGTCCGGCAGCGAGTAGCCGGCGAAGCCCTCGAGGATGCCCAGGAGGATCAGCACGCCGCCGATCATCCAGTTGAGCTCACGCGGCTTGCGGAACGCGCCGGTGAGGAACACGCGCATGAGGTGTACGAACATCGCACCCACGAAGAGCATCGCGGCCCAGTGGTGCATCTGGCGCATCAGAAGGCCGCCACGCACGTCGAAGGAGATCGCGAGCGTCGAGGCGTAGGCCTCGGACATGTGCAAGCCGCGGAACTGCTCGTACGACCCGTCGTAGATGATCTCGGCCATGCTCGGCTTGTACCAGAACGTCAGGAAGACGCCGGTCAGCAGCAGAACGACGAAGCTCCACAGCGCGATCTCGCCCAGCATGAACGACCAGTGGTCGGGGAAGACCTTGCGGATCTGCTTCTTCGAGAGGCCGGCGACGCCGACCCGCTCGTCCAGCCAGTTGCCGACGGCGCCAGGCTTGGAACCCTTCGGCGGCTTGGCTGCGGTGGTGCTGCTCATGAGTAGTCTCCTCGCTCCCAGAAGCTCGGGCCCACCGGCTCTGTGAAGTCGCTGGTGGCAATGAGGTAGCCCTCGCTGTCAACGGCCAAAGGAAGCTGCGGCAGTGCCCGAGCTGCCGGACCGAAGATCACCTTGCCGTTGTCGGCCAGGTCGAAGGTCGACTGATGACAGGGGCACAGCAGGTGGTGCGTCTGCTGCTCCCACAGGGAGATCGGGCACCCGACGTGGGTGCAGATCTTTGAGTAGGCGAGGATCCCGTCCACGCCCCAGTTCTCGCGCCCCTCAGACGGGGTGATGTCGTCGGGCTCCATGCGGACGACGATGATCGCCGCCTTGCCCTTCTCGACGAGGAGCTCGTGCCCCTCGATGGTCTCGCGACCGTACGGCTCGCCGTTGTAGAAAATCTCCGGCTGGGCGTTGATGAGCTGGCCGATCTGGACCCACTCAGGCTTGATCGGGGAGCCGGCGACGTCGTTGACGACGCGCATGCCCTCCTCCCAGACGGTGTGCAGCAACACGTCGCCGGGGGCGGGGCCCAGGTCGCGCAGCGACACCACGGCCGGCAGGGCCAGCGCGCCCATCGCCCCGAGGAGCGAGTTGCGGATCAGGGGGCGCCGGGCGATGCCGGAGTCCTCGATGCCCGCGTTCAGCGCCTCGACGGCCGCGGCGCGGTCCTCGTCGCTGGAACGGATCGGGTGACGCATCTCCACGACCTCGTGGTCGTTCATGAGCTTGCGCGACCACTGGATGGCGCCGATGCCGATGAACAGCAGGGCCAGACCCAGGGTCAGGCCGAGGAACAGGTTCGAGGCGCCGTAGCCCAGGAACAGATCAGGGCTCTCGCCGATCTCGAAGGAGAAGTAGGCCACGCAGAACAGCACGGAGAGCAGGCTCGCGAGCCCGAAGAGGGTCGCGATCTGCCGCTCGGCACGCCGTTCGGCCGCCGGGTCGACGTCGGTCGGACGGGGCAGGTGCTCCGGCAGACCGGGGTCCGCGATGGGATCGGCGACGACCTCGACGTCGGCGCCGGGCTTCATGAGGTCACTCACGCGTCGGCTCCCTTCTTGGAGACGCGGGCGGTGTGGGAGGCGATCCAGATGGCGAACGCCACCAGCGAGCCGATGCCGACGAGCCAGGCGAACATGCCCTCCGAGACCGGACCGAGGGCACCCATGGAGGCGCCGCCGTACCCGGGGTTGGCCTCGATGCTCTCGAGGTAGGCGATGATGTCGCGCTTCTCGTCGGGGGTCAGGACCTCGTCGGAGAACACCGGCATCTGCTGCGGACCGATGAGCATGGCCTGGTAGATGTTGCGGGCCTCGACGCCGACCAGGGTCGGCGCGTACTTGCCGCCGGGCAGGGCGCCACCGGTCGCGGCGAAGTTGTGGCACGCGGTGCAGTTGGTGCGGAAGAACTCGCCACCGCGAACGATGGCCTCTTCGCGCTCGTCCTTGGGGATGAGGCTGGTGTCGTACTGCTCAGCGGTCGGGATCGACGGGCCGGGGCCCAGCGAGGCGACGTACGCCGCGATCTGGGAGATCTCCTCGTCGGTGTAGAGGGTCTCCTTGACCGGCGCCTGCGCGCCGGGGGCGGCCATCGGCATCCGGCCGGTCGACATCTGGAAGTCGACCGAAGCCGCTCCCACGCCCACCAGCGACGGCCCGTACTGGGTGCCGCGGTCGGTGAGGATGCCCTCGCCATTGAGTCCGTGGCAGGACGAGCAGCCGACGAGGAAGAGCTCGCGACCCTTCGCGACGTCGTCCATGCTGCTGGCCGTGGTGTTCTCGGCCGACGCGGGCGAGACGACGGCGTAGACGCCGCCCATGGTGAGGAGTGCGAGAAGCAGCACGACGGGGCCGGCGAACCGGCTCCGGCGCTTCTCGGAGATTCGAGCTGTCAGGCGTCGCACGTCATTCCTCTGTATCCGTCTGCCGATGGTTCGGCTGGGGTCGGGGTCTGGACTGGATACTTCAACAAGTATCTCAACAATTACTTCAACAAGTAAATAGTGGCGAAGAGTCCGATCCACACCACGTCGACGAAGTGCCAGTAGTAGCTCACCACGATGGCCGAGACCGCCTGCTCGTGCGTGAACTTGCGCGCCATGTAGGTGCGACCGAGCACGAAGAGGAAGGCGATGAGGCCGCCGGTCACGTGGATGCCGTGGAAGCCGGTGGTCAGGTAGAACATCGAGCCGTACGCCGACGAGGACAGCGTCATGCCCTCGTGGATGACGAGCTCGGCGTACTCCAGGGCCTGACCGCCGATGAAGAAGGCGCCCATGATGTAGGTGAGGATGAACCACTCACGCAGGCCCCAGCCCTTGACGTTGAACACGCTGCCGGTGCGCCCCACCTGGCCACGCTCGGCGGCGAACACGCCCAGCTGGCAGGTCAGGGACGACAGCACCAGGATCGTGGTGTTGAACGTCGAGAAGGGGACGTTGAGCAGCTCGGTCTCCTGAGCCCACAGGTTGGGGGAGACCGCTCGGATGGTGAAGTACGCCGCGAACAGCGCCGCGAACTGGGGCGGTCGTGGTGCCCGTGCAGACGGGACGCAGGAATCACAGCTGTAGATGTCGCCACGCGGGCCATTATGTCGTCTCCTGTCACGTGTGGCACCCCGGGCCCCGCCGGTTGAGCGTCATCTTCTTCACACCCGCCTCCGGCAACCGCCTGGAAGGTCGGCACACGTGCCTAATCTGGGCGGGTGATGGTGCTGGCGGACGTTGCGACCGACCCCGGCCCGTGGGAGCTCTCGAGGATCTTCACCGGGTGGGGAATCGACCCATTCCTCACGGTTGTCACGGTCTGGGTCGCCGGTCTCTATCTCGTCGGCGTCTGGACCCTCCGCAGCCGTGGCGACCGTTGGCCCTGGGGGCGGACGCTCAGTTTCGTCGTGGTCGGGATGGGGCTCTTCGCCTTCGCCACGCAGTCCGGGCTCGCGGCGTACGACACGACGCTGCTCAGCGTCCACATGGTCCAGCACATGATCCTGTCGATGGCGGTGCCGCTGGCCTTGGCGCTGGGCGCGCCGGTGACCCTGGCCCTGAGGACCCTGCCGGCGAGGCCGCGGGGTTGGCTGCTCACGGTGCTGCACTCCCGGGTGGCCAAGGTGCTGTCCTTCCCGCCGCTGACGTTCGCGCTCTTCGTGCTCAGCCCGTGGGTGCTCTACTTCTCCGGGTGGTACGAGGCGAGCCTGCGCTCGACCTACGTCCACGAGATGATGCACATCCACCTGGTGCTGGTCGGCTCGCTGTTCCTCTGGCCGCTGGTCGGGGTCGACCCGGTGCCCGGGCGGGTGGGCTACCCCTTCCGGATGCTGCTCCTGGTGATGACGCTGCCGTTCCACGCGTTCCTCGGGGTCACGATCATGGATCAGACCGAGTTGCTGGGCGGCGACTGGTACCCGAGCCTTCCCTACGACTGGCTCCCCGACCCGTACGACGATCAGCACACCGCGGGCGGGATCCTGTGGGGCTCGGGGGACATCGTCGGCCTGACCTTCTTCATCGTCCTGTTCGTGCAATGGGTGCGCTCGTCGATGAAGGAGGCCGAACGGGAGGACCGCCGCCTCGACCTGCTTGAGCGTCGCGAGGCGGCTCAGGCGGCCCGGGCCGAGGCGGACGCGGCCGCGACGGGTCCGGCCGAGTAACATCCCCCACGTGAGCGATGCCACCGCACCCGCGCGGACGTTGAAGATCCTGGTCTACAGCGACGACGCCGACTCCCGGAACGCCGTCGTCCTGGCCCTGGGCCCCCGCCCGCACCCCGACCTGCCGCGTGTGGAGTACGTCGAGGTGGCGACCGAGCCGATGGTGTTCGCGCACCTGGACACCGGCACCTTCGACCTGGCCATCCTCGACGGGGAGGCCGTCCCCGCCGGAGGGATGGGCATCGCCCGCCAGATCAAGGACGAGATCTTCAACTCGCCGCCGGTCGTCGTGCTGACGGGCCGTCCGCAGGACGCCTGGCTGGCGACCTGGTCCCGCGCCGAGGCCGCGGTGTCGCACCCCATCGACCCGATGCAGCTCGCCGAGACCGTGATCCCGCTGCTGCGCAGCCGGGTCCCCTCGGCCTGACCCGGTGAGCGGGCTCGATTGGCCCGAGGTCCTCAGCGCGCTCACTGCGCGCCACGACCTCTCGGCCGCCCAGACGTCGTGGGCGATGGGGCAGATCCTCTCCGGGGACGCCACCCCCTCCCAGATCGCGGGTTTCGCGGTCGCGCTGCGGACCAAGGGGGAGACCACCGACGAGCTGGCCGGCCTGGTCGCCTCGATGTATGCCCACGCCGTCCCGCTGGAGCTCGAGGGCCGTTGGGTCGACGTCGTCGGCACCGGCGGCGACCGGTCCTTCTCGGTGAACATCTCGACGATGGCGGCGATCGTCGCGGCCGCTGCCGGTGCCCCGGTGGTCAAGCACGGCAACCGGTCGGCCTCCTCCAAGGCCGGCGCTGCCGACGTGCTCGAGGAGCTCGGGGTACGGCTCGACCTGACCCCGGCCCGGGTGGCCGAGGTCGGCCGCGAGGTGGGCCTGACGTTCTGCTTCGCCCCGGCGTTCCACCCCGCCCTGCGGCACGCGGCCGTGCCGCGACGCGAGCTCGGCATCGCCACGCCCTTCAACGTGCTCGGACCGCTGGCCAACCCCGCCCGCCCCGCGGCTCAGGCGATCGGTTGCGCCGACGCACGTCTGGCGCCGCTGATGGCCGGCGTCTTCGCCCGACGCGGCGTCGACGCGTGGGTCTTCCGCGGGGACGACGGCCTCGACGAACTGACCACGACCACCACCTCGCACGTGTGGGAGGTCAGCGGCGGCCAAGTCAGCGAGTTCGACGTCGACCCGGCCGCGGTCGGCCTCGCTCTCGGTACGGCCGAGGACCTGCGCGGCGGCGACGTCACGCACAACGCCGGCGTCGTCCGGAAGCTGGTCGAGGGGTCCCGGGGCCCGATCCGTGACGCCGTCGTCCTGAACGCCGGGGCGGCCCTCGCGGTGCACGCCGGGGGAGCCGGCACGCCGCTGGAGCGGCTGCGCGCCGGCATGGACCGCGCCGAGGCAGCACTCGACAGCGGCGCGGCGGGGGAGAAGCTCTCGCGGTGGGTGGAGGCGACGGCGGGCTGATGGAAGCGCGCAAAACGGCCACAGACGTGCGGCGCCGGAACTAGCCTTTTCTAGTGTCCAAGCCCTTCCCAGCCGCCTCCACCGCCGAGGGGTCGGTAAGGACTGACGCACCTGGATTCGGCGCCGATTGGACCGAACGCGCTGCCGCGCGCCGAGACGGAGCCGCGGTCCGACGTGGGGGCGAACTTCTGGTTGCTGTCTCCGTCTTTGCCACGCTCATGCTTCAGTGGCCGTTTCACCAGTCGGTGGTGCAGTTCCTCGTCTGGCCCGTGGCCCGGTTCGGCGTCTTTGCCCTGAGCGTTGCACTGATGCTCGTCCTTCTCGCCGCGGTCTGGGCCGCCACCAATCGTCTGTGGATCGCGATCTGGACCGGGCTGGTTGGCAGCGTTGTCGTGTCCTTTGCGACCCAGCGGAAGATCGCGGCCCGGCGAGAGCCCATCGTCCCTGCGGATCTTGAGTTCGTCGACAACCCCGGGTTTCTCCTGGGCATGGTCTCAGTGAGCACCCTCGTGTGGGTCGCGGCAGGTCTGGTGGTGTTCTCGGGGCTGCTGTGGATGGTGGCTCGACGTGCGACTCGCATCTGGCCGCGGCCTCATCATCGGCGCAGCCGCGTGGGCATGCGTCTGATGTGGGTTCGCATTGCCGTCATCGTGCTGGCTGCTGTCGTGGTGTGGGATCTGCTCCGCTTCAACTCCGGGGCGAGTGTCCTGAGGAGCTCGTATGACTCGGTCGGTGCCAACTGGCGAGATGCCAATCAGTACCTGAACTTCCGGCTTAACGGAGTCCTGGGAGGGTTTGCCTCGAACCTGAAGGTGCCCGCGATGGATCCACCAGGGGAGTACACCGAGGCGCGAATGTTGCAGATCCGCGACCGTTACACGGCTAAGGCCGTCTCGTTGAATAGCAAGCGGTCCGATCCGCGCGATGTCAACGTCGTCTTGGTCTTGGGAGAGTCCTTCGCCGATCTCTCCGGGCTTCCTGGGGTTGAGGCCAGCCAGGATCCGCTGGCCAACTACCGGGAACTCGCTCGCACCAACACCCACGGCAAGCTCCTGGTTCAGAGAGTCGGGGCAGGAACCGCCAACGTCGAGTTCGAGGTGCTGACGGGGCAGTCCCTGGCACTCTTCTCGCCGCAGATGGACACGCCGTACTCGATGCTGGTGTCGAGGCAGTCGAGTTTCCCGTCCTTCCTCAGTGCCTTCGAGAAGCAGGGCTTCGCGTCGCTCGCGCTCCACCCCTACGAGCCCAACATGTACCACCGTGAGGTGGTCTATCCGATCCTTGGCTTCGACGAGGCTCGATTCGTCGACGACATCCCGAGGCGAGAGCAACTCGGCAGGAACACCTTGACTTCGGACAGCGACACGTTCCGACTGCTGATCGACAGCCTCGAAGGGACGGAGGAGCCGGTCTTCGCCAATGTCGTCACCATGCAGAATCACTTCGAGTACAGCGGGAAGTACGACGACCCCATCGCCGTGAGTGGCCTCGACACGGTCTCGCGAGAGCAGATTGAGCCGTATCTCCGCGGACTGAGTTTCGCTGACGAGGCGCTGGCGTCATTGATCAGCGAGTTGGAGTCCCTGGAAGAGCGGACACTTCTGGTGTACTACGGCGACCACCTGCCGGCCGGGCTCTCGCTGACTGATCTGAGTCGATTCTCGGAGCGACAACTCCGCGAGACGCCGTTCCTGGTCTACGACACGGATCCACCTGGGGCTGACGACACGGCCGATGTGGTCCAGGAAGCGGGGACCGTGGGTCCCCCGCACCTGCTCGGGCTTGCCCTTGAGCAAGCCGGGATCGCGGTGACCCCTTGGCAGGCGTTTCTCTCCGAGGTCCACGCGGTCATCCCCTCCATGCAACACGGACTCGTGGTCGACTCCACTGGTGAACTGGTCGACCCCGCGGAGCTATCTGGCGAGGCCCAGAATCTCCTCGAGGACTATCGCCTGTTGCAGTACGACCTGGCAGTCGGAGAGCGCTACGTGGGCGACGACTTTGTGACCGGGATCCCTCAGCGTGGCCCCTCGATCGGAAGTGTGAGGACGAACGAGTCACCCTGACGGATGAATCCGATGCGCTCGTAGTAGGGGTTGACCATGCCTGGTGGTGTGACGACGCGGCTGAAGCCGTGGTCCTGGAGCAGATGGCTGCGGCGCCACACGAACTCACCCGGCGAGAAGTCCCGGAAGCGTGGGGTGACGTAGTCGAGGGCAATCTGGGCGGTCCCGTCGCCGGTGTCGGTGACGAGAACGACCCCGACGGTCTCGTGGCCGCGCAGGATCAGGAACGACCGGGACGCGGGGCTGCTTGCGTCCCAGATCAGCACGGGCTGGTACTTCCGGATGCTCGCTGCCTCGATCTCCAGCACGTGATGGAGGAAGCGGTCGTCCGGCGCCACCTCGAGGACCTCGAAAGCGTTCTCGTCGTGTCGGTCGGTGAGGAGGCGACGCAGGAAGTAGACGTTGATGGCCGCCAGCGCGACGTTCATCGCCACCATGGGCCAGATCTCCAGTGCCGCGTTGAACGCGATCAAGACCAGGCATGCGAGCAGGTTGAGCACCCGAAAGCGGAGCACCCGCGCCTGCATGACGGAGAAGACGAGCAGGGCGGAGCCGAGCCAGCCGAGAGCATCGAGCCAGCTCACCGGCTCGTCAGTCCAACCCGAGCGAGAACGCCGCCTCCAGGTCGTGCCTGGAGTAGGTCCTGAACGCGATGTGGGTCTCGGTCTCGGTCACCCCGGGGACCTTGTTGATCCGGTCGGCCACCACGGCGGCGATGTCGTCGTGGTTCTTCACCCGGACCATCACGATCAGGTCGATCTGGCCGGTCACCGAGTAGACCTCGCTGACGCCCTCGAGCCCGGCGATCGCCTGGGCGACCTCGGGGATGCGGGCTACCTCGGCGTTGACGAAGACGATCGCGGTCAGCATGAGCCCACGGTAACGGCTGCACGAGGTCCGGTCTCGAGGACGCGACCGATGCCGTGTCAGGCGTCGAAGGAGACCAGCGAGCGCCGCGAGTCCTCCGCCGCGTCGTGCAGGGCGAGCTGGCGGGTGGCGCCCCGGATCGGGCAGGTCCACTCACCGTCGATGTGGACGAGCCTGACCCCGTCGGACTCCAGCCAGCGCAGCAGGAGCTCGGCCTCCTCGGCGGTCGATGCGGGGAGCGGCCCGGGGCCGGGCACCACCGTCTCGGAGTCGGCCCGCAGATCCAGCACCCACGCGGCCGCATCAGCGCCGGCAGGGATGACCCCGGCGCCGGCCAGACGGCCGTGCCGGATGACGTGCACCGACCAGCCGGTCCCTTCATTGCGCGCCGCGACGATCTCGGCGCAGCGGGTGAGGGAGAGCAGCCGCTGGGTCCGTGAGGCGCCACGGAGGAACGCGGTGAGCCTCTCCCGGTGTCGCGCCGCGTCCTCGAAGCGCTCGTCGGAGGCGAGGGAGCCCATCCGTGCGGTCAGCGTCGTCGACACCTCGTCCGGGTCCGCCAGCAGCGCGACGCGCACGGAGTCCACGAGGGCGGCGTACTCCTCGGGGGTGGCCGCGCCGTCGCAGGGCGAGAGGCAGCGGCCCATCTCGGCCAGCGCGCACGCCGTACCTCGGGGGTTCTTGGGGAGGCGTCCACTGCACTGGCGGATGCGGTAGGTCTCGTGCAGGGCCGCGACGGCTCCTTCCGCGTGCTTCTTCGACGCGAACGGCCCTACGTAGTCGGCACCGTCGTCGAGGACTCGCCGCACCAGGGTGACCCGAGGCCACGGCTCGCGGGTCAACTTGAGCCAGTGGACGCGCTCGGGGAAGCGGGACCGGCGGTTGAACTTGGGCTTGTGCTCGGCGATGAGACGCCGTTCACGGACCGCAGCCTCCAGGGACGTGGCACAGACGATGCCCTCCACCCGGGTGCTGAGCTTGACCATGTCGCCCATCCGGGAGCGGGTCTCGGAGGCGGTGAAGTAGGACCGGACCCGACTGCGCAGGTCCTTCGAGGTGCCGACGTAGAGGATGCGCTCGGAGGAGTCACGGAAGAGATAGACACCAGGTGCGTGGGGGAGGTGCTCGGCGAGATGGCGCTTGCGGCGCTGGGCGGTGCTCACCCGCGAGGTGAAGGTCTGCAGCTCCTCCAGCGTCTGGACGCCGAGGTTCCCCAAGCGCTCCAGCAGCCCGTGCAGCACGTCCACGGTGGCCCGGGCATCGGCCAGCGCGCGGTGGTTGGGGGTGGTGCTGGAGCCGAAATGCTGGGCCAGCGAGCCGAGGCGGTGGTTGCGGGTCTCCTCGCGGAGCAGCACCCGACGCGCGAGGACCGCGGTGTCGACCACCTCGAAGCGTGGCCAGGGCCGCTGTTGCTCGGCGGCCATGTGCTTGAGGAACCCGACGTCGAAGGGCGCGTTGTGCGCCACCAGCACACACCCGTGCGCGAACTCCAGGAACGCGGGCAGCACCTCCTCGATCCGCGGGGCCGAGGCCACCATCGTGTCGGTGATGCCGGTGAGCACGGCGATGAAGGGAGGGATCGCCTGCACCGGGTTGACCAGCGTCTGGAACTCGCCGAGCACCACGCCGCCGCGCACCTTGACCGCCCCGACCTCGGTGATCCGGGACCCCGCCGCGGCCGACCCGCCGGTCGTCTCCAGGTCGACGACGCAGAACGTGACATCGCGGAGCGGGCGCCCCAGCTCGTCAAAGGACTGTTGTGCCTCCCAGCGGGGAGGGTGCTCCCGTGCGGTGGGTCGAGAGGCGGAGACGGTCACGGAAACGACGGTAGGCAGCGACTCCGACAATCTCGCTGCGCCACGCGGAATAGGGTGGGGTCATGCCGGGTCCTGCCGGCGACCGTTGCCCCTCGGGGGCCCGATCGAGAAGAGGTCCTCGTGGCTGCCACCCTGCCGGACGCCTCGACCCGCTGGCGCTGCGCCGGCTGCGGCAACCTGACGCGTTTCGATGTGACGCGGAGCAGGACGACCACGGAGTTCTGGCACTTCGACCTCGCGGGCGACCACCAGGTGGAGGAAACCCGGGTGGACGAGGAGGACGTCAAGTCGGTGACCTGCCGCTGGTGCGGGCGTTCCGACGCGATCGAGCTCGTCTCTCGAGCCGAGGCGGACTCCGCATCGGCATGACGGGCGATCCGGTCGGCTCCGTGCTCGTCGAGGCGGTCCGCACGCGCGTCGTCGCTCTCGCTGCCCAGGCGGTGGGCGAGATGCCCGCGGATCACCTGCCGGCGGCCCTGAAGCGGGTCGCCACCTTCGCGCCCGCGCGTCGGGCACGACTGGCCGGCACCCAGATCGCGGCCGTCCTGGAGTCCGACCCCACGTTCCGTGGACATCTCGCGGCGCACGTCCGCCCGGCCCTGGGCGAGCTCGGGGCCGCTGTGCTCGACGGGCAGGTGCCGGCGGCCGCGGACCCGGTCGAGGTGGCGGCGGCGGCCTATCTGCTGCGTCCCGACGGGTGGGAGACTCTCGTCGAGCAGGCCCAGCAGTCCCTGACGGCCGGAAGCGAGGACGACGCACGTCATGCGGCCGAACGCGCCGACCGCCTCCAACGCCGTGTCGACGACCTGGAAGCCACGCTGGAGCGGTTGCGTGAACGTCTGGGTGGCCAGGTGGAGCACCTGAAGTCGGAGAACACCGACCTGCGGCGCAAGTTGGGGGAGACGCGCCAGCGGCTCCGGGCTGCCGAGGAGGCGGCGCAGGAGGCGGTCGCCGCACAGGATCGCGACGTCGCAGCAGCGAACACCGAACGCGCCACGGCCGAGCAGGACGTACGCCGCCTGCGCACCCGCGTCAGCGAGCTGGAGGAGTCCCTCGGAGCGGCGCGCCGAACCGAGCGGGCGGAGAAACTGACCGAGGGGATGCGCGCCCGTCTTCTTCTCGACACGTTGGTCGACGCTGCGCAGGGTCTTCGCCGTGAGCTGGGACTTCCCGCCGCCGAGCGACGCCCCGCAGACGCGATCTCGGCGCACCTCGGGCAGGAGGGCACCCGCGTCTCCACCGGTCGCGGGTCCCGCGCGGTCGACGACCCCGCCCTGGTGGAGGAGCTGCTGCGTCTTCCCCGCGCCCATCTGATCGTGGACGGTTACAACGTCACCAAGAGCGCGCTGCCTGAACTGGCGCTGGACCGCCAGCGTGAGCGGCTGCTCTCCGCGGTCGCGCCGCTGGTGGCGCGCACCGGCGCCGAGCTCACGGTGGTCTTCGATGCGGCCGACACCCAGGTACGCCCGTTGGTCGCGACACCGCGGGGGGTGCGGGTGCTGTTCTCCCCGGTCGGGGTGATCGCCGACGACGTCATCCGCGACCTGATCGCGGCCGAGCCGCAGGGGCGCAGCGTTGCGGTCGTGACCAGCGACCAAGCGGTCGCCAGGGACGTGGTCGCAGAGGGCTTCCGGGTGGTGGCATCGGCGGCGTTGGCGCAGTTGGTGCGGTTGGGCTAGCGCGAGGTGGACGAGTCCGACGCCTGCGGGAACATCGTGCTCAGCGAGTAGCGGTCTCCCACCGCCAGGTCGTACTGCACGAGCCGGTAGTCGCGCAGTAGTTCGCGAGCTCGTTCGGGAAGGTCCTCCTCGGTGACGACTCGGCCGTCAGCGAGGTGGTACTCACCCAGCTCCATGGCAGGGATCTCGGCCCGTAGCGCATCGAGGAGTGCGTACCACGGCGGCAGCGGGGTGTCGGTCCCGTCGTACAGCATCGGAAGGAACTGGGTCGGACTGGTCAGTGGTTGCGGCCCCGGCTCGAGGTCCTCGAAGTTCGTCCAGAGGAAGAACGGGGTACGACGGAACAGGTTGGGGTCGTTGCGGTCGTAGGCGTCGCCGGTCCAGAACGCCGGAGCGTGGTCTCCGTAAAAGATCACTGCGGTCTTCTCCGGCGAGGACTCCAGATCGCCCAGGAACGAGCGGAGCGCCTCGTCCGTGTGCCGAAGACCTCGCGCGTAGTGGGTGAGCTCGTCGCGGACCGTGCCCGTGACCCCCGTTGCCGGGATCGGGTCTTCGTAGTTGCCCGCCATCGGGTAGTGGTTCTGCATGGTCACGAGGTTGACCAGGAGCGGACGCTCAGCGGTCTCGATCTCCGACAAGGTCTGATCGAAGGCCGATGCGTCGGAGATGAAGTCGTTGTCGTCGATCCTGTCCGCTCGGTCCATCGTGGAATCGTGGACGAAGCGGTCGATTCCGAGAATCGGGTACACCTCGTAGCGCTTGTACATCTCGGTCATGTACGGGTGGATCGCGACCGGTTCGTGGGTGGCGGCGAGGTTGCCCACCGCCGAGGGGAACGAGTCGTATCTCGGGATCAGCATCTGGTAGGGCGAGTTCATCTGGGGCTCGAAGAGCGACATGGAGAAGCCGGTCAGGGCTTCGAACTCCATGTTCGCCGTGCCGCCTCCGAACAACTGGGCGAGCATGTCGCCCGACGTCGTGCGCTCCATCAACCCGCGCGTCCACGGGATCGGGTCCTCCGCCAGTTCGACTCCGCCGACTCGCGTGGGATCGGTGAACGCCTCCGCGAGGACGACGACGATGTTCACGTCGTCGAGCGAACCGGCGCGGCCTTGATTGGTCTCTCCGGCAGCAGCGGACCATCGGTCGGCGATCGCCTGCATCGTCGCCTCGCTGTAGCCCGGCGGCTCCGCCATGGCTGTGGCCGGCATGTTGTAGAGGAAGCCCGCCACGAAACCGTGCCGGACGTAGTTGACCTCCTGGAACCAGAACGCCCACTTGGCGCCCATGGCGTCGTACGACGACCGCACCAGGTTGCCCGGCTTGTTGAAGTTGCCGGCGTAGATCAAGCCGCAGACGGCGATCACGAGGACGACGACACGGAGGATCGCGACGGCTCGCCACCGGCGTGGCTCCGTGCGTCGGCCGATACGAGGGAAGACGGACCTCGACAGCATCCGTCCCAGCAGCATCGTGATGAGGAGGATCAGCAGCGAGATGCCGAGCACGGCCGCGATGGACTTCGGGCCGACCATCTGGGAAAGGAATCCGGTCTGGCCCGCGAAGGTGAAGTCGTTGGGATAGATGGGTTCGCGACGAAGCTGCAACTTCTCGTAGTTCGCGTACGACAGGACGACCGATGCAGCCGCGGTGACACCGAGCGTGAGGAAGAACCGGTTCGTGACCGCCCACAGGGCCAGAATCACCAGCCAGATGACGGTCGTGGAGATCAAGGTGATGAACCTGGCCGGGCCCCATTGGTAGCGCAGGTACTCGACGTTCCCGCCCAGTTGCATCACGTCGAGGACTGTGTTGCACAGGGCGGCCCAGAAGAACGTGACGATGGCGCCGATGACGAACATCCGAACCCGGTTGCCGCGCGACGGCGGCGACGGGGGTTCCGGCGAGGATGGCGACGCAGGCTCGTCAACGACCCGGTCGTCGACAGTCGTCATCCGGTCCCTCGCCTCGAACGTGTGTGCACGGGTCCCACCATGGTAGGGACGCCTGGAGCCCGCCCGCAGCGAAAGCTGTTCGAAGGGGCTCTAGAAATGTCCGACCCTCCTGCGAGCCTTCCCTCAGTCCCGAGAAGGAGGCCCCGATGGGCGTGGTGATCGACTGTGACACCTGTGTGGTGCGCGGCCTGGCATGTCATGACTGTGTGGTCACGGTGCTGCTCGGCCCACCCCCCGAGGTGGGCTTCGACGCGGAGGAGCAGCGTGCGTTGGACGTGCTGGCCGAGTCGGGGCTGGTGCCGCGCCTGCGGATGGTGCGCCCCGTCAGCGGCCCGGATGTCGCGAGTGCCTGAGTCCGCTTCCGTCACCGCACTACCCTGGGAGGGCCGGCGACACGCCGGCGTGCGGTCACCCGAGCGGCTGAGAGCCTCGACCGCTGATCTGATCCGCGGCGAGAGGAACGGGCGCACAGGTGGAGTCTGCTCCGAGGGCGAGCCCCCTTCGGCGTCCCGCGGCAATCGTGGCCCTGATCGCTGCCCTGTTTGTCGGCGTGGCCGTGGTCATGGCGTTCTTGCGCGACGACGGGGACACGCGTGCGTCCCTGCCCGGGACGACGTCGACGCCGTCCGCCTCGAGCGTGGATCGGGACGCCGCCGCGATGACGCTGGTGCAGGAGTGGGAGCGGGCCCTGTCTGCCTACGACGGGGCCGCTGTCGAGGCATTGGTGGTGGAGGGCTCTGCGGATGCCGACGCGGCCGACCTGTCCGCGGTCGCCGACAACCTGGCGGCACTCCGGCCCCGGTCGCTGACCCTGCGCTACATCGGTGAGGCTGAGGAGTCGGGGCCTGCCGTCGGCACGGTGAGTGACACCGCCACCTGGGTCGCCGACGTCGAGCTGACCTGGGCGCTCTTCCCGGACATGCGCTCCTCGTCGGTGTCGGTCCCGGTGCGGCTCGCGTGGGACGGCCGAGCCGCACGGTTGGTCGAGGTGCTGCCCGCGTCTCCGGAGGACGGGGGACGTACCCCGGTGTGGTTCGTCGGTGAGGCGGACATCGTGCGCTCCGGCCGGGTGATCCTCATCAGCGAGGCAACCGCCCCGGCGGGTCGCCTCGGCGCCCAGGCGCGCGAAGCGCTCAGTACTGTCGGCGAGGTCCTGCCCGCCTGGCGGGGCCCCCTGGTGGTCGAGGCGCCGGCATCGGCCGCAGCGTTCTCCGCGGCCTCGGGCCTCTCACCCCAGGACGCGTCCGCCATCGCGGCCGTCACGACCACGCCGGACGGAGACTTCACCGACGTCTCTGCCGCGCAGGTGTACCTGAACCCCGACGTCTACGGGCCGCTGTCCCCGGCGGCTCAGGAGATCGTCCTGGCCCACGAGGCGACGCATATCGCGACGGAGGCGATCCGGACCTCGATGCCGCTGTGGCTCTCCGAGGGCTTCGCTGACTACGTGGCGCTGCGGGACAACCCGCGACCGGTCTCCGAACTCGCCGGCCAGGTGTTGGCGGAAGTGAGTGACGACGGACCACCACGTGGACTCCCCGGGCCCGAGGACTTCGACGGCTCCGACGAGGGGGTCGGCGCGGCGTACGAGGGAGCCTGGCTGGCTGTGAGGCTCCTGGCAGAACAGTACGGCGAGGAGCGACTCCTCGACTTCTACTCGGCCGCGGACAGGTCCGGCGATGTCGCGCGACTGCTCCGCACCCGCTTCGGGACGACGGAACGCGCGTTCGTCGATGCTTGGAGACGTGAACTGACTGCCCTGGCACGGACGCCGACATGACTCAGGATCGCTCGGCGGAGGTGACCGAGGTGACCGTGCCGGCGTACGAACCGCTGGACCGCAGGCTGGCCTGGTGGACCCTCGGGATCGCGCTTGCCGTGCTCGCTGTCATGATGATGGCGGTCCCGTGGGACTGGACTCCGGGAGCCGACCTGCCGGCTGTCGCCCCGACGGACGTGCTGACCCCGGCGGAGATCGCCCGTGCGGAGGACTTCGCCCGGGGGTCGCGAGTGGTGTCGTGGAGTGCCCTGGGGGTGTCGGTCCTCGTGGCACTGCTGCTCGGCCTGACCCCGCGCGGCGCGGCCCTGATGGCACGCCTCGGGCGCGGGAGACGCTGGCCCGTGGCCGTGATCGTCGGCACCTTCGCCGTGCTGCTGATCGGGCGCCTCGCGGTGCTTCCCTTCGGCCTGGTCCAACGACAGCGGCGCCTCGACGTGGGCCTGACGAGACAGGACCTCGCCGGCTGGCTCCGGGATTGGGCTGTGGACGGCCTGGTCACGTGGGTCCTGACCAGCCTGTTGCTGCTGGTGCTGATCGGCTTCGCCCGTCGCAGCCCCCGTCGGTGGTGCCTCGGGGCCGGCGGTGTGGCGGCAAGCTTGGTGATCCTAGGGTCGTTGGCTTACCCCGTGGTGGTGGAGCCGCTGTTCAACTCGTTCACCCCGCTGGCTGCGGGGCCTCTCCGTGACTCGCTCCTTGAGCTGGCCGAGCAGGAGGACGTCGCGGTCGACGAAGTGCTCGTGGCGGACGCGTCACGTCGGACCACCACCTTGAACGCCTATGTGTCGGGCTTCGGAGGCACCCGCCGCATCGTGCTCTACGACAACCTGCTCCAGGATGCCTCGTCCGAGGAGGTCCGGTCCGTGGTCGCTCACGAGCTCAGCCACGCCCACCACGACGACGTGCTCACCGGCACGCGGCTCGGGGCCGTCGGAGTGGTGGCCGGGATCGCGTTCCTGGCGCTGCTCCTGGACACCAGGCGTGTGCGGGGGAGGGCCGGCTACAGCTCGGTCGGCCACCCCACCGTGGTCCCGGCGGTGCTGGCCCTGGTCTCCGTCGGGACGCTGCTGTTCAGCCCCGTCCAGAACGGCATCAGCCGTGCGATCGAGGCGCGAGCGGATCGCGATGCACTGGAGTACACGAACGACCCGGGCTCGTTCATCGGGTTGCAGACCCGGCTCTCCGTGTCCTCGCTGGCCGACCCGACCCCGCCCCGCTGGAGCCAGTTCTGGTTCGGAAGCCACCCGACGATGCTGCAGCGCGTCGGCTTGGCGCGGCTCTTCGAGGAAGACCCCTGGGGCGGGTCCGCCCCGTGAGTGCCACCGGGCGCACCCTGGTCGTGACGAACGACTTCCCGCCCCGTCGCGGCGGGATCGAGACGTGGGTGCGTCAGGTCTGCGATCAACTTGGCGACGTCGTGGTGCACACCTCGGCCGAACCCGGCGCGGCGAAGTACGACGCTGCCGTGCCCTTCCCCGTCGTGCGGGACCCGGCGCGCACGCTGCTGCCGACCCCTGCGGCCGGGGACCGAGTGGAGGCCACGTTCCTTACTTACGGGTGCGAGCGGGTGCTCTTCGGCGCGGCGGCTCCCCTCGGTCTCCTTGCCCCGCGGTTGCGTGCCGCCGGGGCGACGCACGTCACCGCCATGACGCACGGACATGAAGTGTGGTGGGGGAGCGTGCCGGGGTTCCGTGCCCTGCTGAGACGCATCGCGGCGGAGGCAGACGTGATCACGTACGTCAGCGAGTACTGCGGTGAACGCATCGGCGCCGCGCTACTCCCCGCGGATCGCGTCCGCATGGTGCGGTGGGTGCCGCCGATCGACCACGATCGGTTTCACCCCGGCGTCGACGGTTCGGCCGTCCGGCGTGACTGGGAGATCCCGGCGGAGGCTCCGGTCGTGGTGTGCGTGGCACGGTTGGTGCGCCGCAAGGGGCAGGACAGCTTGATCCGCGCGTGGCCGGTCGTGCTGAAGACCTGGCCGGGGGCGCACCTGCTGCTCGTCGGCGACGGGCCGGAGCGCCGACGACTGGAGCGCCTCGCACGGTGGTACGGCGTGTCCGACCTCGTTCATCTCACGGGCTCGGTCCCCCACGAGGACGTGCCGCGCTACCTGGCGGCGGCGGACGTCTTCGCGATGCCGTCACGGACGCGACGGCTCGGCCTGGAGGTCGAGGCCTTCGGGATTGCGTACGTCGAGGCGGAGGCGATGGGGCTGGCGGTGGTGCGAGGCAGATCTGGCGGAGCCCACGAGGCGCACGGACGTGCTCGGGACGGAGGCAACAAGGCCCCATGAATGACTTCGGCCCCCGATTCCCAGGGAATCGGGGGCCGTCAAGACGTCGATCGGTCGTGCGCTGGTCAGCTTGTCGGCGAGCAGCTGTTGTCGACCGACTGGACCTCGCCCGCCATGACGTCGCAGGTCTTGTCGAAGGTGTCGCGAACGACGCCGCCCAGGGCGAAAACGATCACGACGATCAATGCTGCGATCGCGGCCACGAGCAGGCCGTACTCGACGGCGCTGGCACCGGCCTCGGTACGACGACGAGCGAGCTTGTCAAGAAGGTCACGCATGGTCATCTCCTCCTCCCAGGTGGATGATGCCCTGCCTGGGCGCCGCCAACGGCCGCGCCCAGGCCAGGAATCACGGCGTGCAGCTGGCCGAGACGGACGCGCCGCTGCTGATGGCGGTGCAGGTGTCCGAGAAGATGCCCTGGACGACGCCGCCCAGCGCGAACACGATGATGACGATGAGCGCCGCGATGGCGGCGACGAGCAGGCCGTACTCGACGGCGGAGGCGCCCTTCTCGTCCTTACGGGCGGCGAGACGCTGGAGGAACTGCAGCATGTGATACTCCCACGGTGAGTGCTGGTTGGGCCGGGTGACCCTGACGTGATAAAGAGTCTCGCACCTGCACATCCGGTACATCAGCGGAACGGCGAAAGGTCGGTGGACGTTCGGACCGTTCGGTCATGGAAAGATGGCCCGGATGAACTAGTCCCGATTCGTCATAAACGTTACGAATCGGACAGAAGTCCGGAGCGAATCGCGATCATGATGGCCTGTGCTCGGTTGGCGGCCCCGAGCTTCTCGTAGATCTTCGAGATATGGGTCTTGGCCGTGGACTCCGACACGAAGAGCTGGCGCGCGATCGCGGCTACCCCCAGCCCGTCGGCTAAGAGCCGAAGTACCTCGGACTCGCGGGCGGAGAGTTGCGGTCCGCTCGGGGTGAGCCGTCGCCGCATCGCATCGGCCAGGTCGGCCGCGGTGAAGGAGCGGGGCGAGATGCTCGCGTGGCGGGCGGCCGCGATCACGTCGTCCGCGGGCGAGTCCTTGGCGACGAAGGCCGACGCCCCGGCCTCCAGGGCACCGAACAACTGCTCGTCGCCGGCGTACATCGTCAGCACCACGATGCCCATCTCGGCGTGGTCCGCTCGCAACTGCCGGACCAGGTCCAGCCCGGTGCCGTCGGGGAGCCGAACATCCGTCACCACGACATCGGGTGAGAGATCGTCAGCGAGTGCCTTGCCTTCCTGCACGCTGCCGGCGGCGCCGACGACCCGGAAGTCCGGTGATCGCTCGAATGCGCGCGCCAGTCCCTGTCGGATCAACTCGTGGTCGTCGACGAGGACCACAGAGAGTCGCTGCGCCTCAGTCATCGGGTTGCCTCACTTCCCAGACGTTTAGGCCGCTCCCGAGAAGTCTCCTGACCGACCGTGACTGCGACCCTAGTCCCCAGTACCCCGGTGCGGGTCGGTTCTTCACCGATTTCGAGCGTCGCTCCGATGCGGTCGGCGCGCTCCTTCATGATCTTGAGGCCGTAGGAGTCGGGCCGTGCCTGGCCCAGACCCCCGCCGTCGTCGTGGACCACGATGTGGGCGTAGGGGGGCCTGACCCGGCAGTCGACCCAGAGGTTCGCGGCGTCGGAGTGCTTGCGGGAGTTGGTGAGCGCCTCCTGGGCGATCCTCAGGAGTTCGGTCTCGACCTCGTTGCGGAGCCGGGTGGTGTCCTCGTCGAGGGTCAAGTGAACCGTCAGCCCGGAACGGGAGCCGACGGCGCGCACGTAGTCCGAGAGAGCCGAGCCGAGGCCGGCGCTGGGGGAGATCTCACTGCGCAGGTCGAAGATCGACAGGCGCAACTCGGTCACGACGCGGCTGATCTCGCCACGTAGTGAGGTCAATTGGTCGCGCTGGCTCTGGGTGATCGCGGTAGCCGCAAGCTCGTCCACGGCGTACCCGAGCGAGGCGAGCTCCTGGGCGACCCCGTCGTGGATCTCGCGCGCCAGGCGCTGCCGCTCCTCCATCGTGGCCAGGGACCGGACCTCGTCGAAGACCAACGCCGTGTCGAGGCGCAGTGACTGCTCGTCGAGCTCGTGCATGAGTTCGGTCAGCATCTTGGGCGAGGGCGGCCCGGACGCATCCGAGATGACCACGCCGATCATCCTGGTGCCGGAGCGCAGCGGCAGCACGGTGCGGTAGCGATGGGCCGCGCGTCCCGCCTCCTGGGGGCCGTGCTGGGGGGCCATCTCGGCCCAGCACTGGTCGATCAGATGTCCCTCGGGCACCAGGCTCTGGCGCGCGTCCATCCCGCGGTAGCCGAGCGGGGACAGGAGCCCTCCCTCCGTGCGGACGAAGAGCCCGGAGCGGCTGTCATCGAGCACCGTGTGGACGTCCGCGAGGATCTGGTCGGCCATGGACACGGGATCGAGCCCCGAAGAGAGTCGCCGTGCGACCGTACGCAGTTGGGAGAGCAAACGGCGAGCGGATTCGTACGATGCGTCGTCCTGGTAGTGGAACCCTCCGCGCAGTTTTCCGACCCAGTGAGCTACCAGACCCACGCCGAGGCCAGCGAGAGCCCAGGGAGCGGTGATTTCGAGCGTTTCGCGGGTCGTGGCACTGGTCCCCCCAAGGGCGAGCACCAGGCTGAGGCTGACGAGCTGAGCGCCCGTGGTGAGGACGACGAAGAACGGGCCGGTAGTAATTCCAGCCAGCAGGGGAGGCACCATCAGATAGGGAAGGAGCAGGGTCCCGCCTGGCAAGGTCACCCCGATGACGAGCGTCGTCAGCACCCCCTCCGCCAGGTAGATCCAGCGCTCGGGAAGCACCGTGGCGCGGCTGGCGCCGATGGCCACCCCGGCGATGGCAGTGAGGAAGAGCGTGGCCTGGAGGGTCTGCGGATCCCGAAAGGCGAGCGCGAGGCCTAGTACGGCGGCCAGGAAGATGACCCGTACTGTGAGCCCGAGGCGCCCGCCGGAGGTCACCGACCCGAGAAACCTTCGTAGATGGTGATGGCAGCGGGACCGAGGACCGCGATGAACAGACACGGCAGGATGCAGAAGATCAGCGGAATGAGGATCTTCACTGCCACCTTCTGGGCGGCCTCCTCGGCGCGTTGGCGTCGTTTGGTCCGGATCTCCCGGGACTGCACCCGCAGCACTTGCGCGATCGGAATACCCAGAGCATCGGCCTGCACCATCGCGCCGACGAAGCCCTTGACCTCGGGGACGTGAACGCGCTCCCCCAGGGAGCGCAGAGCTTGCGCACGCCCCATGCCGATCTGCATCTCCTGGAGGACCCGCGCGAACTCCTCGGCCAGCGGACCGTCGGTATTGCGTGCGACCTGGGCCAGCGCCGCGTCGAAGCCGAGACCCGACTCGACCGAGATCGTCAGCAGGTCGAGGGCATCGGGCAGCGCGCGCTGCATCTTCTGCGTGCGGTCATAGCCGAGCTGGTAGAGGTACATGTTGGGGGCCATGTACCCGGCCAGGGCGGAGAGCATGACGATACCCAGGGTGGGCAGCAGTCCGAGTCCGAGGATGGTGGTGATGACCAGCGACATCAGGAGCGCCACGACGAACCCGATGAACTTCAGGGACGTCACCCGATCGACCGTCCACCCTTGTGGGTTGCCGGCCACTTCGAGCTTCAGGCGCATCCGCTCGCCGTGGTCGGACGGTGTGAGCTTCTTGCCGATCCCCAGGGTCTTGTCCATGAGCGGGTTGAGCACCCGGTCCTGGAACCCCGGCTCGGACTGGGACAGGCTCTCCGCTCCGGACGAGGAGAAGGCTTCGATGACGGCGAGTGACTTGCTCACACCACGAGCCTCGTTGGTGAAGACGCCGATCGCGGTGAGGGCCAGGAAGAGGGCCCCGAAGATGCCTAGGAGCCCGGCCAGCAGGATGAGAGTGTCCATGGTCAGATCTCCACCTTGACGACTTGCTTCATCCACAGGATGCCGGCGATGAGCAGGATGCCCATGACCACCAACATCACGATGCCCAAGGGCGTCGTGAACAGCGGCATGACGTAAGTCGGGTTGGCCACCATGAGGTACGCCATGAACGCCGGCGGAAGGCCGCCGAGGATCCAGACAGAAAGCCGGCCCTCGGCCGAGAGGGTCTTCACCTGGCGCTCCAGGTACTCCCGCTCGCGGATGGTCTCGGCCACCTTGTTGAGCAGCTCCGCGAGGTTGCCGCCGACCTCGCGCTGAATGCGGATCGCCATCACCACCCATTCGAAGTCGACGCTGCCCATGCGGGTCGCGACGTCGGCCAGGGCGTCCTCGATCTCCACGCCGAGGCGGGCCTCCACGAGGGCCCTTCGGAACTCGGCCGCCACCGGGTCGCTGCCCTCGCGCACCACCGTGTCCAGTGACTGAGCCAGCGACAGACCTGCCGACAGCGACCCCGCCATGAGCTGGAGGGTGTCGGCCAGTTGGGCCTTGAACTGGTTCAGCCGCCGCGACTTCATGAACCCGAGGTACAGCCAGGGCCCGAGGACTCCCAGCACCACGCCGACCAGCATGAAGAGCAGGTTGCCGCCGCCCAGGAGCACGCCGATGAGCCCGAGGGCCACCGTGATGCCGGCGTGGATGAGGAGCCACTCGGCCGGCTTGATCGCCAGGCCGGCTGCCTCGAGTCGGGTGTTGAGCGAAGCCTCGAGCCCCTGCTGACCTGAGAGCACCGACTCCGCGACCGCGACCGCAGACCGCGTGACGCTCTGGGACTCCTGCTGCTTGTTCGCCTCGGCGATCTTCTTCGCACCCTTGCGGGTGTAGGCCTCGATGCTCTTGTCGATCTCGTCCTGCTTCTCGCGCGATCCCAGTCCGACCGCCATGAGAACCATCACGAGAAGCGCGAGCGTCGCGAGCCCGAGCCCGACGTACATGAGCGGCTGGGACAGCATGAGGCTGGAGGGCTCCGCAGCCTTGAGGGTGGTGTTGATCTCGCCACCACCCGGTCCCGAGGCAGACGGATCCGGCACGGCCACGAAGGCCTCATCGGTGACCGGTTCGCCGTCCACCTGGACGGTGACCGACATCGTGGTCTCCTGACCGACCAGTTCCTGGGGCGGGGTCACCGTGAGCAGCACCTGCTGCGACAGCGCCGACGCCTCGGAGGCGAACAGCTCGGCCAGCGCTTCGGGGTCTCCTGCCGGGATCACGCGCCCGTTGCCGGCTGCGGCGAGTTCCTCGAGGATCGCGACGTTGTCCGCGTTCTTGCCGAGCGAGACCACATCGGTGGTCACCCCGGAGTCCTCGATATCGGCCAGGGTGTCCTCGAGGGGCGTGTCGGAGGTGTCGGCCCCATCGGAGAGCACGAGAACGTTGCGGGCTCCCTCGTCGCCGCTAGCGTCGAGGGCAGCCGAGATGCCCTGATACAGCAGCGTGCCGCGGGAGAGTGTGAGGTCGTCGATGACGTCGCGGATGCTGTCCAGGTCGGTCGTGGGCTCGACCGCCACGTCGACCGTGCCGGCGTAGGTGACCAGGCCGACGGCCACGCCGTCGGGCACGTTGTCGAGGAAGGCGTTGGCCGCCTCTTGCGCGGCGGTGAACTTGTCGCCCTCCATGCTCTCGCTGGTGTCGAGCGCCAGCACCGAGGTCCGGGTGATCTGGTCGCCGGCGTCGTCGAGCAGGGTGGCAGTGGCCTCGACAGGCTCACCGCCCATGGTGACCGTCACGGTCCCGGTGTCCGGGACGACGTCGTCAGCGACGTCGTCGACGGCGAAGACGACCTGGAGGTCGGCCCCGTCCTCCTGCACCAGGTCGATCGACCCGGTGGCGGCGGCAGCCGATCCGGCCGAGAGCACCAGCAGAGCGCCTGTCGAGGCAGCTACCGCCAGCGCTCGGGCACTGCGCAGCGAACGTGCGACCACGCTCAGAACCCCTCTCGGGCGAAGACGGCCGGGTTCACGTGCACGTTGTTGTGCGCCAGCTTCTCGATGAACTTGGGACGCAGGCCCGTGGCCTTGAGCGAGCCCTTGCTGCGCCCGTTCTCGTCGAAGCCGGCGGAGTGGTCGAAGAGGAAGATGTCCTGGAGGGTGATGACGTCGCCCTCCATGCGCTCCACCTCGGTGACGTGCGTGATCCGACGCGAGCCGTCGCGCAGACGGGCCTGGTGGACGATCAGGTCCACCGCGGAAGCGACCTGCTCCCGGATCGCCTTGATCGGCAGGTCCATGCCGGCCATGAGCACCATGGTCTCGATGCGGGCGAGGGTGTCGCGAGGGCCGTTGGAGTGGACCGTACAGATCGAGCCGTCGTGGCCGGTGTTCATCGCCTGGAGCATGTCGAGGGCCGCGGAGTCACGGACCTCACCGACGACGATGCGGTCGGGGCGCATACGCAGTGAGTTCTTCACCAGGTCACGGATGTCCACCGCACCGCGACCCTCGATGTTCGCCGGGCGCGACTCCAGCCGCAGGACGTGATCCTGGTGCAGCTGGAGCTCGGCGGCGTCCTCGATGGTGATGATGCGCTCGTCGCTCGGGATGAACGAGGAGAGCACGTTCAGGGTCGTCGTCTTGCCCGCACCGGTGCTGCCGGACACGATCACGTTCAACTTGCCGCGCACGCACGCCGACAGGAAGTCGGCGGTCTTGGCGGAGTAGGTGCCGAAGGCCACCAGGTCGTCGCTGGTGTAGGGGTCGGCGGAGAACTTTCGGATGGTCAGCAGCGAGCCGTCGATAGCCAGTGGCGGGATCACCGCGTTGACGCGGGATCCGTCAGGAAGGCGCGCGTCCACCATCGGGCTGGACTCGTCGACGCGACGACCGACCCGGGAGACGATCTTGTCGATCGTGCGTCGCAGGTGCTGCTCGTCGCTGAAGCGTCCGTCGACACGGGTGAGCCGGCCGCCGCGCTCGATCCAGATGTCGTCGCAGCCGTTGACCATGATCTCGGTCAGGTCCGGATCGCGCAGGAACGGCTCGATCGGGCCGTAGCCCAGGATGTCGTCGGCGATCTCCTGGGCGATCCGGGTCCGGTCGGCAGGAGTCAGGATGACCTCGTCGTCCTGCATGGCCTCCTGGAGGGCGCCACGCACCATCCGCTCGAGCTCGCCCTGGGTCAGGTTCGCGTCGTACAGCTTGGGGCCCAGCTGGGTCAGCAGGCGTGAGTGGACCGTGGCCTTGAGCCCCCGGAAGGCGTCGGTGTCGGGACGCTCCTCACGCTGGCCGCCGCCCTTGCGGGCGGTCGGCTCGGCGGACTGGAGTGCTCCGGCGCGGTCGCGGGACGCGGCGGCCAGGCGATCAGCGAGACTGCTCATCCTCTACCTCACTTCGATCGGCGCAGCAGGCCACGCTTGGGGGTGGACGCTGACGCCTTGTCATCAGAACCTGACCCGGGAGCGGGGACCTTGCCCGAGCTCACGCCGGTGGCTTCGTCGGCCAGCCGTTGGATCGCCTGACTGACCGGATGCTTGGGGTGGGAGGCCACGATCGGCTCGCCCGCGTTCGTCGCGTTCGCGACCTCGGGGGAGGTCGGGATCGACTGGGCGATCTTCATGTCCAGCGTGGTCTCGACCTTCTCCGGAGACAGCCCGACCTTGTCGTCGGCCCGGTTGAGCACGAGGTGACGGCGCGGACGCGGGAAGTTCAACAGGTCGAGGGTCTCGCAGGCGATCTTGACGTTCTTGAGTGTCGGCACGTCGAGCGTCGTCACGAGCAGCAGTTCGTCGGTCTCGTCGAAGGCCTGAAGCACGTGCTCGTCGAAGGCCGGCGAGGTGTCGACGATGACGTAGTCGAAGTTCGCCTTGAGGATCTGCAGGATGCGGGAGACCAGCGCCGCCGGGATGGAGTCCTTGGCGTCGGGCTGGACCGGTGCGACCAGGGTCGAGAACCCACGACGGTGAGGGGTCAGCAGAGGCTCGAGCACGCTCCAGTCCAGGCCCTCCTCAAGGGTCACCGCATCCGCGATCGTGCGGGCCGGGAACAGCTGCAGGGTGATCGCGATGTCGCCGAAGCCGAGGTCGAGGTCGACCAGACACACGCGTACGTTGCGCGTGGCCAGCGTGACGGCCAGATTGGCGGCGATCGTGGTCTTGCCGACGCCGCCCTTCGGGGAGAAGACGGTGATGAGCTTGCCCGAGGGGCCGGCCTGCTCGGTCGACGCCGGGCCGGTCACTGCACGGTAGACCTGCTGGGCTCGCTTGATGGCCTCCCCGAGCCCGGTGAGGTCTCGCTCCTCCACCACCTCGCGCATGCCGGAGCGCAGCGCCTCGGCCAACACGGAGGTGTCGACGCGGCGACGCATCAGGATGACGCTGACGGCGGGGCGGGTCACGCGAAGCGTGTCGGCCAGGGCGGCTGCGGCCTCGAGGTCCACGGCGGGGCCGAGGACGACGGCGAACTCGTCGTTGGTCTCGCCCAGAGCTCGGCGCAGGTCGTCCAATGTCGGGACGACCGTGGTCCTGGCCCCCGAGACGGACACGAAGAGCTCGGCGTTGGCGGCGTTGCTCTCGACGATGATGGTCATGGGCTCATCTCATCCGAACAGGTTGTCGAGCGTGGTGGCGGGTCCCTGGGAGACCTCGGACTTTTCGTTGAGGAGTGCGAAGGAGAGTTCGCCGACGCGCGAGGCGAACATCAGTTGCTGGGCCTGCTCCTGGTCCACGGCCAGGGTGATCAGCGTCCGAGGGAGGGACTCGGCGTTACCGCCGCCCTCGGGAGCGGTGGAACTCGCCAGCGTCGTCTGGCCGATCGCGATGACCTGGACCTTCGGCAGCAACAGTCGGGATCCGTCCTCGCCGTCGCGACCGACGGGGCCGTTCATGAAGACGGCGACCTCCGAACCGGGAGAGACGAAGCCGGCGACCCGACCGGTGTCGGAGAGGCTGACCGACATGGCGAACTGGCCGTCCGGGATCGTCAGGGTGTCCTGCTCGCCCGGCGCGCCGAACTTGGAGGTGGTGATCTGCTCCTTGGGGAAGACGCGGGTCAGGGCCACGAGCCCGCCACTCTCGCCCACGCTGTTCATCGCTCCGTCGAGCACCTGCTCGCGGGGGACGCTGCCGAGTTGGAGCTTGCCGGCGGCCTGGGCCTGGGCAAGGGTCTCGCCGGGCTCGATCTGGGCAACCGCGACCAGCACTTCCACGGGTTCCTGGGCCTGCTGCGCCCGCTCGTCAGCGCTGCGTACGTAGAGGTAGACCATGCCCGACCCCAGCACGGCGATCAGCGCTGCGGTGATGAGCAGGATGGTTCTGCGCCCCATGGATGGTCCCGATCTTTCGCTCGACGACAGGGCCTAGGTGACCCCGAAAGCACCGGCCTGCCGTGAGTGCTGGCAGGACACCTTGACTTTGCCTTAGCGCGGGGGTCCGCGTCCCAGAAATCCCTGTTTTCACCCGAATCCCCCACGGCGTGTCACAGCGATCGACACTTTACCTTTCGAAGAGCCCGGCGATGTCGTCTCTGTGCTCCCGGAGGACCAGGTTCCGCTTGAGTTTCAGGCTGGGGGTGAGGTGGCCGGACTCCTCGCTCCACGTGTCGGTGAGCACGGTGAACCGGCGGATCGACTCTGCTTGGGACACCGAGCGATTCGTCTCGTCGACGGCGCGCTGGACCTCGGCCAGCAGTTCGGTGTCACGGGCCAGCACGGAGAGATCGGCGGCCTTCCCGCGCTGTTCCGCCCACCGCTGCGCCTCGTCGACGTCCAAGGTGACCAGCGCGGCCACATAGGGCTGGCCGTCGCCGACCACGAGCACGTGGTCGACCAGGGGATGGGCACGGAGACGATCCTCGAGCACGGCCGGGGCGACGTTCTTGCCGCCGGCTGTCACGAGGATCTCCTTGCGGCGGCCGGTGATCCGGACGAACCCCTCGTCGTCGATCTCGCCGAGGTCTCCGGTGTGCAGCCAGCCGTCGTCGGTCAGCACCGCGGCGGTCGCCTCCGGCGCCTGCCAGTAGCCGGTGAACACCTGCCCGCCGTGCACCAGGAGCTCGCCGTCCTCGCTGACGCGCACCGTGGTGCCGGGGAGCGGGCGCCCGACGGTGCCGATGCGCATCGCGCCGGGAAGGTTCGCAGTCACCGCGGCCGTGGTCTCGGTGAGCCCGTAGCCCTCCAGCACGGTGATGCCGGCCCCTCGGTAGAAGTGCGCGAGCCGCTCGCCCAGCGGGGCCCCGCCGGAGATCACGTGCGTGCACCGACCGCCCAGGGACTCACGGAACCGGGCGAAGACCAGCCGGTCGAAGGCGGCCCTCCGACCGCGGAGCAGGACACCGACCTTGCCCTCCTCCTGCGCCCGGCTGAACGCGATGGCCGCCTCCGCGGCCTGGTTGAAGACCCGGCCCTTGCCCTCGGCGGTCGCCCGCTGGCTGGCGGCGCTGAACAGCTTTTCGAACACACGCGGGACGGCGAGCAGGAAGGTCGGCCGGAGCGTGGCGAGGTCGTCGGGGAGCGCGCGGACGTCGGGCGCATGTCCGAGCCGGACGCGGGCCTCGACGGCGCCGACCTGGAGGATCCGGGCGAACACGTGGGCCAGAGGCAGGAACAACAGCGTGCTGGCCTCGTCATCGTCGAAGAGCTCGGAGAGCTCGGGGATCACGACGCCCAGCTCGAAGGCGAGGTTGCCGTGCGTGATCATGCAGCCGCGCGGGGTGCCGGTCGTCCCGGAGGTGTACACGAGCGTGGCCAGGGTGTCGGGACCGATCGCCGTACGCCGGGCCTCGAGATCGTCGTCGCTGATGCCGCGGCCGCGCAGGGTGAGCTCCTCCACGACCCCGGCCTGACCGGGAGCGGGATCGATGGTCCAGACGTGCTCCAGGGCCGAGCGGGCCTCCGCGGGGACCTTCGCCTCGAGCATCTGGTTCTCGACCACCAGTAGCCGGGCGCCCGAATCGGAGAGGACCCAGCCGACCTGGTCGGTCGACGAGGTCTCGTAGACGGGCACGCTGACGGCTCCGACGTACCAGAGGGCGTAGTCGAGCAGCGTCCACTCGTAGCGCGTGCGGGACATCAGCGCGACCCGGTCGCCCTCGGCGACCCCGACGGCGACCAGGCCCCGGGCCACGCCTTGCACCTCGGCCAGGAACTGCGCCGCGCTGACGTCGACCCAGCCGTCCGGCGTTCGGCGGGCGAAGGCAGCTCGCTCCGGATCGGACTCGACGTGCCGCAGCAGCGTGTCGGCCAGGCCTCCGGAGGGCAGTGAGACCTCCAGCGGGGTCGAGTACTCGCGCACTGCGCCTCCCTGTCTCCACGGGCTCGGGTCCACACGTGAGGCGTCGCGGACCGGGTGGACAGACGGTACCGGTCGGCCCGAATCCGAGCGGGGGCGGTGCTCGCGAGGAGGACACCCTCTGCCGGGTCTCGCGCGGCGTAGGTAGTCTCAGCCCGTCGGGCGCGAGTGCGCCCGCCCCCATGTGCGCAGGAGGATGGCGATGGCCGATCAGACGAGCTCCTCGATCACCGTGGCGGCGTCACCCGCCCAGGTGATGCAGGTGATCGCCGACTTCCCCGCCTACCCGGAGTGGGCGCAAGGCGTCCACGTGGCGGAGGTGACGGCCACCTTCGACGACGGCCAGGCCAAGGACGTCTACTTCGAGATCGCCGAGGGACCGATCAAGGACTCCTACACCCTGACCTACACCTGGCACGGCGACTCCTCGGTGGACTGGACGCTCGCCTCGGGCAAGATGCTGAAGAAGCTCGACGGCACCTACCTGCTTGCTGCTCGCGGCGACCAGACCGAGGTCACCTACCGGCTGGCGGTCGAGCTGAGCGTGCCGATGATCGGGATGCTCAAGCGCAAGGCGGAGAAGGTCATCATCGACACGGCGCTCAAGGGTCTCAAGAAGCGCGTCGAGTCGCTGGGCTGACGCCCGCTCCGGACGCCGTGAGAATCCTTCTCTTCACCGGCAAGGGTGGCGTGGGCAAGACCACCACGGCCGCCGCGACGGCGACCGCGGCAGCAGCCGCCGGTCACCGCACCCTGGTGATGTCGACCGACCCCGCGCACTCGCTCGCGGACGCGTTCGGCGCCGCGGTCGGTTCTGAGCCGACCGCCGTCGCCGACGGCCTCTTCGTCCAACAGGTCGACGCGCAGCGGCGCTTCGAGGAGTCGTGGGCCGACATTCAGGGCTACCTCTTGGCCGTCCTCGACGCGGCCGGGGTGGACCCGATCGCCGCGGAGGAGCTCACGGTGCTGCCCGGGGCCGAGGAGGTGCTCGCGCTGTTGGAGCTGCGGCACCACGTCGTCTCGGGGGAGTGGGACGTGGTCGTCGTCGACTGCGCGCCGACCGCTGAGACCCTGCGCCTGCTGGCGCTCCCGGAGGCGCTGGGGTGGTACATGGATCGCCTCTTCCCGGTGCAGCGACGCGTCGTCAAGGCTCTGCGCCCGGTGCTGGCCCGGGCTGCCGGAGTGCCGATGCCCGACGAAGGCGCCTTCGGTGCCGTCGAGCGGTTCCACGCCGATCTCAGCCAGGTCCACGAGATCCTGACCGGCAAAGACTGCTCGGTGAGGCTGGTCCTCACGCCCGAGTCGGTGGTGGTCGCGGAGGCGCGGCGGTCCTACACGATGCTGTCGCTCTTCGGCTACCAGGTGGACGGGGTGATCGCGAACCGCGTCTTCCCCGACGGTGGCTCCGACCCTTGGCGCGAACGCTGGGTGCAGGCCCAGGCTCAGGTGCTCGCCGAGGTCGACCAGTCCTTCGCCGGGTTGCCGGTGTGGAGGTCGACGTACGCCGACCGCGAGCCCGTGGGGGTGGAGGCCCTCGGTGCCCTGGCCGGTGTCGTCTACGGCCAGGACGACCCGCTGGCCGCGCCGACGGGGGAGGGGCCGCTGCGGCTGCACCGTACCGAGTCAGGGGTCGATCTCGAGTTGGCGCTGCCGTTCGTGGAGCGGGCGGACGTCGACCTCGCTCGGAAGGCCGATGAGCTCGTCGTGACGGTGGGCTCCTATCGGCGGGTGCTGGCGCTCCCGGCGGCGCTGCGTGCGCAGGCTGTGAGGGGCGCCCGTGTGGAGGCTGGCGTGCTGCGGGTACGGTTCCACGCTGTGGAGCAGGACCAGCTGACCGACGAACGGACCGAGTGATGACCGAGCAGCCGCCGACCCCGGGGGACCGCGAGGACGAGGAGCTCGGGTCGGTCTCGGAGGAAGCCGCCAAGCTGTTCGAGGCGCTCCAGGACTGGGCCAAGCAGACCGGTGCCCAGCAAGCCGGGTCGTTCGGCGCGGCCGCTGGAGGTCTCGCCGCAGGTCTGCGCGAGGTCAACGAGCACCTGGCCACCGGGGGAGCGGACTGCCGCTACTGCCCGGTGTGTCAGGCGATCTCCTTCGTCCGCAGCACCAGCCCGGAGGCGAAGGCGCACCTGGTCTCGGCCGCCTCATCGCTGCTGCAAGCCGGCGCCGCCCTGCTGGCGACGCAGGTGCCGACACCTGAGGAGCGCGAGCGCTCCGGCGTAGAGCACATCGACCTCGACGATGATGACTGGGACTGACCGCCTCGCCTTGCTCAGTCGACGAGCAGAGGGAGCGGACGCCCGACAGTCGGGTCGTACTCGACGACCGGGTTGCGGTCACGCTCCTGCAGTGCGTCGGGGTTGAACGTGTAGACCACCAGCTTGCTGAAGCTGTTGCAGGTGCCACCGCCGTTGCAGATCAGGCCATTCGACGCTGTCGCGTTGGACGAACCCTTCGTGCTGCTTGCCGTCTCGTCGGTGAAGAAACCCGGGACGAATCGAATGATGGGCTGGTAGTCATGTTCCGAGCGATCTGCAGCCCTGACGATGGGGATCCAGATGAAGCGCGGGCTGTTCACGACGGCCGGGTCGAGCATGGTGGTGTCCACGCCGCTTGACTGACTGATGTCGGCGAGGCTGTGGCCATTCAGCAAGTAGCACGACAGCGTGTCGTTGTTGATGTTGACGCCACCTAGGGACGCGGCGGGACGGTTGCAGTCGGACTTGGTTGCCCCATTGACGACATTGAGGCGCCCTGGCTGTCCGCCGATTCCGTCGATGAGCCCGTTGAAGATGAACGGTCCATCGTTACCGGTGTCGCCCACGATGCAGTTCGCGCCGTTCACCACCGAGCCGTTGTAATCGTCGAGCACCGCGAGAGTCTGACCCGTCGGGTTCTCGCAACTGTTGCTTGGCGCGTTCACGTACGGCGTCAGCACGTGATCGATGCCCTGCTGGAAATTCATCGCAAGGCGTGTGTTCCTGCTGCCGAACCCCATGCCCTGGCGCGGGCTGTTGAGCTGGCCGAAGTTGCCGGTCGACGCGCCGGGGCAGAAGGTGTTGAACTGCTCGGAGGACGTTGCCGTGGGCGACGGAGTTGCGGTGGCGGTCGGGGTCGGCGAGGTGGGGCTGGCCGTGGGCGTAGGCCCCACGACCTGGAACGTGCCCACACCGGTGTACACCGGCTGCCAGTTCGAGCCCTGCAACTGCTGGCCTGCTCGCACCTGGTACATCCACGCGCCCGGACGGCTGGTGATGTTCGCTGGGTTCACCGTCACACGCATGGTCCATGCCGTGCTCCCGGAAGGGTTGGCCGGGAACCAGGCGCCGGTCACGTCGAAGCGCGTGCCGTCGCTGAACTGGAAATGCACCAACGGGTCAACCTGCTTACGCAGGTTGAAGGCGCTGTAACCAGGGCCAGGGGTCAACGTGAGTTCCACTACCACAGTGGAGTTGGCTTGCACGTCCTGGAAGGCACTAGACGTCAGATAGACCGGGCGGCTGGCGTCAACTCCCGTGCCGTTGCCGTTCGGTGGAGCGGATGTCGTCGCTGTCGCCGTGGGTGACGCCGTCGGGGTCGGCGTGGGCGTGGGCGTGGGGGTGTTGTTCCCGTTTCCGTTCCCGCCGCCGTTTCCGTTGCCCGTGTTCGTCGTGTCGCCTTCGGCCGAGCCGTAGGGGCAGCCCGAGGGCATCCACAGCGGCATCACGTCGTTCCCGGGCACCTCCGAGAACAGCCGCACCGTGGCGCCGGCGCGCACATCCACACCGTCGGGGCCCTCGGGCGCGGCCTGTGCGAAGCTGAAGTTGACGCGCGCCGGCGGAGAGACCAGGCGCATGGTGGTGTCGTCGTCGAAGACGAGCTCGCCGTCGGAGACGTCTCCATTGCGTAGGCGCGTCGCCAGCGTCGCGGCGCTGATGTCGTCCTGGCCCGCGACGCCGTTGAAATCCTCGTCCACGATGAACCGAGCGGCCTCGGCGGCGATCGCGTTCTTGTCGGCGTCCGAGTCCCAGGGTGCATGGTCGTTGTCGACCGCCCAGTGGGCCGCCGCCATCGCGACGACGTCGACCTGCTTCTGGGCCGTGCGTTCCCGAGCCCACCCGTTTCCGAGCTCCACGGCCAAGGCTGCGGTGAGCAGCAGCACCCCGGCCAGGATGGCCGCCATGATGGCGACGGCGCCTCGCTCGTCGCGACGGGCTCTGATCATGAGCAGTCACCGATCGTCAGGCTGGGGACGTACTCGACCCGAGCGGTTGCGGCGGACTCGACCGTGCCTCCGTTGATGAAGGGCAGGAAGGGGAAGTTGAAGTCGAAGGTCTGGAACTCGACGCTCACCACGACGTCATCGCCGACTTGGACCGGCTGCCCCGCAACGTTCTGGTATTCGCGGGTGATTGTGGCGGAGCCGTCCGTGAGCGCCGAGATCGCTTCCTCGACGTCGGACTGGAAGTCCGCACACGCCTCGGGCTGTCCGACCGCGGCATTGCGGGCTGCCTCACGAGCCGCGGAACTACCGCCCTGGACGGCCCAGAAATACACGCCGTACTGGATGATCCCGAAGAGGAGCACCAGGAAGGGGATCATGACCAGGGCGAACTCGACGGCAACCGCTCCCCGTTCTTCGTCACGGCGCGACGAACCCAGGCGACGGTGCCGCCCAGACGTGTTGACCATCAGTACCTGCCCCGTGTGCGTGCGACTCAGACGTGAGAGCCACTCACACATGGTAAGACCTGGATCCGCGCATGCCAGAAGAGTTCCAGAGATTTGACTCTCCTGGGTGATATGCGGCTTTTTCCCTACAGGCGCGCCCCGTCGTCGTACCCGCTGCCTCCGCCGTCCGGCATCGTCGCGACCAGGTAGCCGAAACCGCCGACGAAGGCGCACCCGAGCAGGAACATCAGCCACCCCGGAGCGGTGATCTGGAGCACCAGGATCAGCAGGATGAGGGTCGGAGCGCCGAAGAGGCCCAGCCAGGCCGCCTTGCGGCGGGGGTCGAGGCGGGGGAGCGGGGGCGGGGGAGGCGGGACGAAGTGGCCCTCCTCGTCCCACGAGGCGGCCGAGTTGAGGTCGGCGGCAGGAGGGACGTCGGTCCGTTCCGGTTCCACCCAGCCGGGGCGGAACAGGCGCTTCAGGCCGTCAGGATCGCCGGGCCGATCATTGGACTGATCACCGGGTGACGCCGGCGGAGTCTGCTCGGACTCGGCGGGCGGCGAAGGCGCCTCGCGGGTCGGCGGTGCCTCCCCGTAGTGGGCCACGATGTCGGCGAAGGCGGCGTCGACGTCAAGACCCGGGTCCGGGTCGTCGGGGCGGGGGGTGGAACTCATCGCGGGCTCATCGTCAGTGCGGTCTCTCAGGGCGTGGTCACGCGACGGACGAAGTCCGCGGACACCGCGAAGATCGACGGCGCGTCGTTGTCGAGCGTCGCCACGTGGTAGCTGTCCTCCAGCACCCGCTCCTCCAGGTCGCGCGAGGAGACGGTCGTGAGGATGATCCGCGCCGACGACGGGTCGACCACGTGGTCCACGCGCGAACGGAACAGCAACAGGGGCTGGGTGACCTCGGGAAGTCGTGGCCGCAGTTGCTTCCAGGACTGCATCAGGGAGTCGACGGCCTTGAGCGGTGTCTTGGCGTAGCCGTGCTCGGTGACGCCTTCCTTCTTGATGTCGTCGCCGATGCCGGGGAACGCGGGGATCACGTGCTTGAGCACCGGCAGGAGCTTGACGTCCTTGCGGGTGGTGTTGACCGCCGGGTTCACCAGCATGATCCCGGACACCTCACGGCCCTTCTCGGCCGCGAGCTTCAGCACCAACGAGCCACCCATCGAGAGGCCGGCCACGACCACCTCGTCGCAGTCGCTGCGCAGCTTCTCGAAGGCCCGCTCGACCTCGCCGTACCAGTCGGAGAACGTGGTCGCGCCGAGGTCCTGCCACCGGGTGCCGTGGCCGGGCAGCCGCGGGACGGCGACGCTATACCCCTTCTCCAGCAGGAACTCGCCCCACGGCTTCATCGACGCCGGCGACCCGGTGAAGCCGTGGCTGAGCAGCACACCGATCCGGCGTCCGTCGGGGCCCGGCCCGGCGTCGGCGTAGAAGGGCTCGGCGGTGGGGTGCACGGGGGTCGAGGCTGCGCTCACGGACGGGTCTCCCGGGGGGTCGAGACGGGCACGTTCCACGCGGAGGATCCGGTTGAGGACCGGTGCGAGGAGGCGGTAAGAGCATCGTCGCACGGCGGTCCAGGGCAGGCTAGGGTGAGTCCGTTCGCGTCACGGGTTCGGGTGATGACGTGGAGCGGCTGAGTCGAGGAGGAGCGGTGTTCTACTGGTTCCTGCGGTGGATCGCCCTGGGGCCGTTGCTCCGTCTGGTGTTCCGTCCGGAGGCTGAGGGCGTGGAGAACGTCCCCACCGAGGGCCCCGCCATTCTGGCGAGCAACCACCTGTCGTACGCCGACTGGCTCTTCATGCCGCTGACGCTGACCCGCAAGGTCACCTTCGTGGCCAAGGCGGAGTACTTCACCACCCCCGGCTTCAAGGGGTGGCTGCAGAAGACCTTCTTCTCCGGCGCCGGCCAGGTGCCGATCGACCGCTCCGGCGCCGACGCGGCAGCAGGCGCGCTGATGTCGGCCAAGGCGGTCCTCAACGAGGGCGAGTTGTTCGGCATCTACCCCGAGGGCACCCGTTCCCACGACGGCAAGCTCTACCGCGGCAAGACCGGTGTCGCGCGCCTGGCGATCGAGACCGGCGTCCCGGTCATCCCTGTCGCCGTGGTCGGCACCGACATCGTCGCGCCGCCCGGGAAGAAGTTCGGCTCGTGGACCCGGCCCAAGGTCCGCTACGGCAAGCCGTTGGACTTCAGCCGGTACGAGGGCCTGGAGAACGACCGCTTCATCCTCCGCTCGGCGACCGACGAGATCATGTACGAGATCATGCGGCTCTCCGGCCAGGAGTACGTCGACCTCTACGCCTCCCGCGCCAAGGCCCTGGACAAGGAAGCTGCCAAGGAAGCTGCGAAGGAGGCCGCCCGCAAGGCCGCCGCCGACGAGCGGAAGGCCTCCTGACCTGAGCGCGAGCCAGTCCGGGACGGACCCCGCGGCCGACCAGGTCACCACCTCGCTCTTCCGGGCGCTGGCAGTGCTGCGTGGGCTGCTCACGCTCTACGTCGTGGTGCTCAACGCGGTCCGCTTCGACGACTTCGCGCGCCCTGGGCTCGCCCTCGCTCTGGTCGGGGTCCTGATCGCCTGGTCGGCCTTCGTGACGTGGGCCTACGACGCGCCGCAGCGGCGTACGTGGGCGTTGTACGGCGCCGACGTCGGCGTCGCGGTCGCCCTGATCGCCGCCACGCCGCTGGTGCACAGCGACGCGATGATGGCGCGGCAGGCGGCCACGCTGCCGTCCTTCTGGGTAGCGGTCCCGGTGCTCGCGGTCTCCGCAGGACTCGGCTGGCTCCCGGCGCTGGTCGCCGCGGTCCTGGTCTCCGCCAGCGACCTGGCCGTCCGCGAGGAGATCACCGGGGGCACCTGGGGCAACATCCTGCTGCTGATACTGGCCGCCGGTGTCGTCGGGTACGCCGCGCAGGCCCTACGCGAGGCGGCGGTCGTCCGCGCGGCCGCCGAGCGCGCCGCCGCGACGTACGCCGAACGGGCACGACTCTCCCGTGCGGTGCACGACGGCGTCCTCCAGGTGCTCGCCCTCGTCCAGCGCGCCGACGCCGACGACCCGGCGGGGCTGGCATCGCTGCGCCGCATCGCCGCGGAGCAGGAGAACGCCCTGCGCTCGCTGATCCACGAGCAGTCGCGGGGCCTGAGCGCCGAGGAGGCAGCCGACCGACGTGCCGACCTGGTGGCCCTGCTCGCGTCCGTCGCAGACGGAGACACCACGCTGTCGACGCCGGAGGGCCCGATCCTGCTCCCCGAACCGCGCGCTCGTGAGGTCGCCGCGGCGGCTGCCGAAGCCGTGGCGAACACCCGACGCCACGTCGGCGCGACGGCCCCGGTGTGGATGCTCGTCGAGGACCTGGGCGACGAGATCGTGGTGAGCGTCCGCGACGAAGGCGGGGGCATCCCGGCCGGGCGACTCGAGGCCGCCGCCGCTGACGGTCGACTGGGGGTCAGCGAGTCGATCCGCGGACGCCTGCGCGACCTGGGCGGCCACGCCGATCTGACCACCGGACCCGACGGCACCGAATGGGAACTGCACCTACCGAAGGAGGGCTCGTGAGCCAGGACGACGCCGGGCAGGCCGACGCGGCCGTGACCGTCATGGTGGTCGACGACCACCCGATGTGGCGCGACGCCGTGGTCCGCGACCTCGAACAGGGTGGCTTCACCGTGGTCGCCACCGCGTCGGACGGCACCGAGGCGCTGGCCCGGGCTCGGGCCACCAGGCCGCGGGTGCTGGTGCTCGACCTGCAGATCCCCGAGCCCGCAGGGGTGGAGTTGACCGCGACCCTGCTCGCCGAGGATCCGACCGCGCGCGTGCTGATCCTCTCCGCGTCGGGGGAGCAGAGCGACGTCCTCGAGGCGGTGAAGGCCGGCGCCACCGGCTATTTGGTGAAGTCCGCGTCGCGCCAGGAATTGCTCGACGCCGTACGCCGGGTCTCGGTCGGGGACACCGTCTTCACCCCCGGGCTCGCCGGGCTGGTGCTGGGGGAGTATCGCCGCCTCTCCGAGACGCCCGCCGATCCGGGGCCGGACCTGCCCCGGCTCACCGACCGGGAGACCGAGGTGCTCCGGCTGGTGGCCAAGGGCCTGTCCTACAAACAGATCGCGGACCGGCTCGTACTCTCGCACCGCACCGTGCAGAACCACGTGCAGAACACCCTGCGCAAACTTCAGCTGCACAACCGGGTGCAGCTGGTGCGGTACGCCATCGAGCAGGGGCTGGACGAGGACCTCAGCTGAGGTCGCACGCAGCGCCCTGGTCAGCGACCGGATCCGACCTTGATGGTGGCCGACGCTGAGTTGTTGCCGAACTGGGGGTCCCATGACGCGGTCGCGACGCTGCTGGTCATGGTGAGCGTCCCCTTGCTGGCAGTGACCGTGGTCGGCACCGTCCAGGTCACCGTGGAGGAGGCAGTCAGGCTCGTCGACGTGCACTGGACGGACGATCCCGACGAGGTGCACCCGCTGGGGAGCGTGCCCAGACTGAGACCGGGCGGCACGCCGAGAGTGGCTACGAGACCGGAGGCCGAGGAGGGGCCGTTGTTCCGCAGCGTGAGCGTCCAGGTGACGCGCGCCCCCTTCTTCGCCGACGCTGCGCTGGTGCTGAGGCCGGCTGCGACGTCGGCGGCCTGCTCGACCGACCAGCTCTGGCTCGCCGGTGAACTGTCGACCAGACCGTCGCCGCTGACGGCACGCACTCGGAACACGTGGCTGGTGCCGGGCGCCAGTCCTGTCACCGCACGGGGTGACGTGCACGCCGTCCATGCGCCGGAGTCCAGGGCGCACTCGAAGCTCGCGGCGCCTGGCGAGGTGAACGCGAACTGCGCACTGGTCGCGCGGACGGTGCCCACCGGCCCGCTGGTGATGGTGGTCTCGGGTCCGTCGACCACGAAAGAGCGCTGAGCCGGCGTGGGGTCGACATTCCCTGCGCGGTCGGTGGCGCGCACCTGAACGGTGTGGGATCCCTGGGCGAGGCCCGTCAGGGCCCACGGTGAACTGCACGGCGCCCAGACGCCGGCATCGAGGCGGCAGCTGAAAGTAGCCGACTCGGTCGCTGTGAACTCGACGACGGCGCTCCGACTGCGCCAGGTCGCGGTGGGGCCGGAGGTGATGACTGTGTCCGGGGGTGCTGTGTCTGTGCCCGGAGCCACGCCGCGGAGGACCACGACGCCCTGATCGTCGGCCACCACGACGTCCGCCCGGCCGTCGCCGGTGAGGTCCCCGACGGCCAGCCCGTCAAGGGGGTAATGGCTGCGGTAGGGGATCGATGTCAGCTCTTCGCTGTAGAGGCCCCCGTCGCCGTTGGAGTGGTAGACACCCAGGGAACTCCACCCGCCGTGCAACGTCAGCAGGTCTCCGGCGCCGTCGCCATCGAGGTCCGCCGAGGCCAGCGTCTGTGGAATGTCGTAGCTGGGACGGGTGACGGAGGGCGACAGGGTTCCGTCGCCCCGTTGCGCGAGGATGCCGAGCCAGGAGTTGGGACGGTTCCCGCCCAGCGAGGTGGCGACGTCCAGTCGCCCGTCATCGTTCGCATCCGCCAGTGCCAGGCCGTTGATGTGGTTCCAGGGGTACTCACCGCCGCCCTCTGTCGACGTCGCCGGGGCGAAGGAGTGGTCGAACTGCTGTGAGAACACCTCGACGCGGGTTGCGCGGGCGACCACGATGTCCACCAGACCGTCTCCGGTCACATCCCCCGCTTCGACTTCGGTGGGGCTCGAGCCAAGGCTGACCTGGGCGATCCCGGCACGGGTGAAGTCGCCGGCGACCTGGCGCATGGTGCTCACCCCCGAACGCGTGTGAACGATCAGGTCGCCGAGCCCGTCGCCGGTCAGGTCGGCCAGGTCGACGGAACGCGCCTCGGGGACCGGTGCGGTCCAGTCGTAGGACAGAGCGCTCTCGCGCTGGGCGAAGATGTCCACGCCCTCGTCCGTAGCGACGAGGGCGTCGAGACGTCCGTCCTCGTTGACGTCCCCCAGCGTCAGCCCCATGTGGCTCCCGTACGTTCCGGAGGTTGTCGCGCTGATCGGACTCGCCAGGGTGCCGTCTGACTGCTGGGCGAAGACCAGGAGACGGTACGCATCCACCCCGCTGCTGGAGTAGCCGGTGGTGGCGACGAGGTCCGGCCGTCCGTCGCCGGTGACGTCTCCGACGCTCACGCTCTGGACCTCGGCGGCGAGGTCGAGCTGGGACCAGGAGCTGAGCGGCGAGGCGACGGCGGGCGCGACCGTCGAGGCGATCGCCGGCCCGGCGAGGACGGCGAGCCCGAGACCGGCCGCAGTGGCGGCGCGACTCGGCCGAGGACGAACGGGCATGACGGAAACCCCCGAATGCGTGGTGCGGACTGGTGAGGTTACGCGTGCTGAACGGCTGTCGGACATGACCATTTGGGGTGGGATCGGGACTAGTGATCCTCAGCCCGAGCGCACCGACCTCAGGAACGCCGCGAAGTCGCGCCGCTCCAGCACCACGCCCAGGATCGTCCACCCGACGAACCCGACCACGCTGAAGAAGAGGATCCCCGGCCAGCGGTCGCCGGCGAAGATGATCTGTCCGGCCGCCGTCATCCACAGCAGCCCGAGGAGGCCCAGCGCCACCTCGCCGCGGCGCGGCGGTCCCGTGAGGGCGATCCGCAGGCCGACGAGACCGGTGATGAACAGCGTCAGCCCGGCCACGACCCCGGCGATCGCGAGCCAGCCGCCGGCACTTTCGGGGCGTACCGCTCCGTCGTACGTCGGGCCGAACAGGTAGTCGTCGCCCGGGTCCAGGCCGGTCGCGATCAGTCCGCGCAGCATCAGGCCGAGGGTGAGGGTCGCCGCAACGAGGCCCAGGCAGGGGAGCACCCAGCGTCCGGCCGGGCGCCGCTCGTGCTCGGGAAGCACCATCTCCTGCCAGATGGTGCCGGGCTTCTCGTCGAGCGTGGCGGCGAGCAGGGAGGCGTCGTAGCGGCGGCGTCGCTCAGGGTCTCCGAGGACCTCGTACGCGCGTCGCACCTGCCCGAAGCGCTCGGCGTCGCCGCCGGCGTCGGGGTGCCACCGCTTGGCCTGGTCACGGTACGCCGCCCGCACCTCCCAGGCGGGAGCGTTCGGGGCGACTCCGAGCACGTCGTACCAGGTGGGTCCGGGAATCGCCGTACTCCTCAGACCGCCCAGCCCTTGGCGCGCTCGACCGCGTCACGCCAGCGCCGGTGTGCCGCGTCGGCGTCCTCCCGCGCGACCGACGGCTCGAAGCGCCGATCCAGGTGCCAGGTCTGCTTGAGGTCCTCGGTGGAGGACCACACCCCCGAGCCCAGCCCGGCGAGGAACGCCGCCCCCAACCCGGTCGTCTCCACGATCCGGGGCCGCTCGACGGCGACACCGAGCTGGTCGGCCTGCAACTGGCAGAGCAGGTCGTTCGCGGCCGCTCCGCCGTCGACGGTCAGGGTGGTCACGCCCGCGTCGGACGGGAGGGTGTCGACGACGTCGCGGACCTCGAAGGCGATCGCCTCCAGGGTGGCGCGCACCAGGTGCCCGCGGGTGGTCCCGCGGGTCAGCCCGATGATCAGGCCGCGCGCGTGCGGGTCCCAGTCCGGAGCGCCCAGCCCGGTCAGCGCCGGAACGAACACGACGCCGTCGCTGGACTCCACCGTCGCCGCGATCGCGTGCGTCTCGGCGGCCGACCCGACGATCTGGAGGCCGTCGCGCAGCCATTGCACCGCCGCACCGGTCACGAAGATCGCACCCTCGAGGGCGTAGGTGAGCTCGCCGTCGGGCGACTTCCAGGCCGCCGTCGACAGCAACCCGGCGTCGCTGCGGACCACCTCGGTGCCGGTGTTGGTCAGGATGAAGGACCCCGTGCCGTAGGTGCACTTGGTGTTGCCGACCGCGAAGCAGGTCTGTCCGAAGAGGGCGGACTGTTGGTCGCCGGCGATGCCGGACACCGGCAGCTCCAGGCCGAGGAAGACGCCGGGGTCGGTGGTGGCCAGGTGGCCCCACGACGGCACGACCTCGGGCAGCGCCTCCAGCGGTACGCCGAACAGGTCGCACAACTCCTGGCTCCAGGCGCCCTTCTCCAGGTCGAACAGCAGCGTCCGCGAGGCGTTGGAGACGTCGGTGAGGTGCCAGGTGCCGCGCGTCAGCCGCGCGACGAGGTAGGAGTCGACGGTGCCGATCGCGTAGCGGCCGGACTCCACCAGCGCCCACGTGTGCGGCTCGTGCTCGGCGAGCCAGGTCAGCTTCGTGCCGGAGAAGTACGGGTCCAGGCGCAGACCGGTGAGCTCGCGGACGCGGTCCTCGTGCCCTGCCTCGCGCAGCCGGGTGCAGATGTCGGCCGTGCGCCGGTCCTGCCACACGATCGCGCGTCGCGGTGAACCCAGCGTCTCGCGGTCCCACAGCAACACGGTCTCGCGCTGGTTGGTGATGCCGACAGCGCGCAGGGCGGGTCCGTCGTACGCCGCCAGCGCCGCCTTGGTCGCTTCCAGCGTCGCCTGCCAGATCTCTTCCGGGGCGTGCTCGACCCACCCGGGCCGCGGGAAGTGCTGCCCGAACTCCTGGTAGCCCTTGGCGGCGATGGTGCCGTCGGCGGTCACGATGAGGGTGGTGACCCCGGTGGTGCCGGCGTCGATGGCGAGGACGCTCATGAGGACTCCTCCGTGGTGGTCCGCAGGATGGCGAGGATCTTCTTGTCGATCCAACCAGGCCCGACGCGCATCTCGTAGTTCTGCGTGCCGACCCATTCGTCGAAGGTCGCGTTGCCCAGGCTGCGCGCGCGTCGCTCGACCTCCTCGGCGAGGTCGTCGTCGAGGGTGACGCGTTCCTCCTCCGTGGAGCGGGTCAGGTAGAGCCGGTGCAGGTCCAGCAGCCGGCCGAGCTCGGCCACCGGGTCGGGGTGGTCGTCGACGCGCAGGTCCACTGCGACGTCGTCGAGGCCGCCGTACCCGGCTTCCTCGCGGACCACGAAGATCGCCGCGGACTGCCGCCCGCGCTTGTCGCCCCCGGCCCGGTCGCCGGCCAGCAGCGCGGCGAGCAGGCGGTCGGCGAACGGCCGGTCCGCGCCCTCGGTCCACGCGGCTTCCATCGCGTCGAGGACCTCGGGACCGGTGAGGATGTTGCCCTGGAGGGCCAGCCCCGGCGCCGTACGACTCCCGGCCCAGGCGAAGCAGGACTCGCCGGTGTGGCTCGCGGACCCCCCGTCGGCGTCGACGATGCCAACCTGCCGGTGGTCACGGCCGTCGTCGTCCTCGAGCAGGCTCGCGAGTGCCACCTCGGCCGTCGCGCCTTCGTCCAGGTGCGCCAGCGCGAGCCCCTTGTAGGCCACGTTCGCCTCGGCCTGGGTCGCGATCGCGCCGACCCCGGCCACCGCGGCCGGCACCGCCGAGCCCACGGCCAGGAACTTGGAGGCCACCGCCACCCCCCAGGACTCACCGTCGTCGGAGCGGGCAACGATCGAGAAGGTCATGGGCCCACGCTAGTGGGGCTGGTGTGGTGGGGGATGGGGCCATGGCTTGCCGGTGGGGCCCGTCGGTTCCCCATGGGGCGTCGCCGGTTCCCCATGTTCACGTGGGGAACTGGTGCTCCCCATGCGCTGCAACACGTGGGGAGGGCCAGTTTCACGAGTGAACATGGGAATCCGGCCCCGCCCCTGGAACGATCCAATGAATCCAGGCTAAGTTGGGCCCATGCGAGTTGGAGTACTCACCGGAGGCGGGGACTGCCCCGGCCTGAACGCTGTCATCCGCGCCGTCGTCCGCAAGGGCGTCGGCACGTACGGTCACGAGTTCGTGGGCTTCCGCGACGGCTGGCGCGGGCCGCTGGAGAACTTGACGACGCCGCTGGGCGTCAATGAGGTCCGCGGCATCCTGCCCCGTGGCGGCACGGTCCTGAAGTCGTCGCGGACCAACCCGTTCAAGATCGAGGGTGGTGTCGAGCGGATCAAGGAGAACCTGGCCGCGAACGGCTGCGACGCCCTGATCGCGATCGGCGGTGAGGACACCCTCGGCGTGGCGACGAAGCTCTCCGACCTCGGCGTGAACGTCGTCGGCGTGCCGAAGACGATCGACAACGACCTGTCCGGCACCGACTTCACCTTCGGCTTCGACACCGCGGTCAACATCGCCATGGAGGCGATCGACCGGCTGCACACCACCGCCGAGTCGCACCACCGCGTGCTCGTCGTCGAGGTGATGGGTCGCCACGCGGGCTGGATCGCGCTGCACGCGGGCATGGCCGGCGGCGCGAACATCATCCTGATCCCCGAGAAGCCCTTCGACATCGAGAAGGTCTGCGACTACGTCCAGCGCCGGTTCGAGACGCAGTACACCCCGATCGTGGTCGTCTCCGAGGGCGCGGTCCCGGTCGAGGGTGGCGAGATGACGCTGCTGACCGGCGAGAAGGACGCGTTCGGGCACGTCCGCCTGGGCGGCATCGGCGACCGGCTCGCCAGCGAGATCGAGGCGCGCACCGGCAAGGAGGCCCGCGCGGTCGTGCTGGGTCACGTGCAGCGGGGCGGCACGCCGACGGCGTTCGACCGCTGGCTCGCGACCCGCTTCGGCCTGGCCGCGATCACCGCGGTGCACGAGGGCGACTTCGGCAAGATGGTGGCGCTGCGCGGCAAGGAGATCGTGCGCGTGCCGCTGATCGAGGGCACCGGCGAACTCAAGCTGGTCTCGCCGGAGGAGTACGCCGAGGCCGAGGTCTTCTTCGGCTGAGTCCGGTCCGCCTCAGCAGCCTTCCTGATGGGGGATGGCGCTCGCCGTGAGCAGGTTCGCACGGCGAGCGCTCTCGCTGAACTCCTCCCACTGACGCAGTCGGGGGTTGACCAGGGCCCGCACCAACGCGGCTTGGACGCCACGCAAGCACAGGCGCGGGGCGCCGAGCAGGATCTGGTCGGCGCCGCACGCCTCGGCGCGGTGGAAGTGCGGGCTGGCGTTCAGCGCGGTCGTGAGATCGAGCGGGGCCTGGGAGTCGACGTACGGCGCGAGGCGGGTGAGGTCGATCAGGCGCCAGTGGAACGGGCCGCGGCGCGTCCCGTCCGGCTCGAAGCGGATCTGCCACTCCGGCGTGGTCGGGACCACGGTCAGACAGCCACGCATCAGCACCTCGGCGACGCGCACGGAACCGGTCCAGTCGCGGTAGGGGATGTTGAGCTCGAGGAGGTCCTCCACGTGCTCGGTGCAGTCACACGTGCCAGGCGCCGGTGGCTGCCAGTCCAGGCGGCGGTCGCGGGTTCGTCCGAGAATACCCATATGCGAAGAATAGTCCGATTTAGCGACGCCGGGGAAGGGGCTGTGTGATGTCAGGTCTCGCGACGGCCCGGCGTACGCTCGACCCCGTGACCATCCCCGACCTCGCCACGCTGCGCGCCCTCGGGGCCGCCCAGCAGCCGACGTACCCCGACCAGGCCGCCGTGGACGCGGTGGTCAGCCGCCTGCGAACGGTGCCGCCGCTGGTCTTCGCGGGGGAGTGCGACGACCTCACCGCCAAGCTGGCCGCGGTGACCCGGGGCGAGGCCTTCCTGCTCCAGGGCGGCGACTGCGCGGAGACGCTCGAGGGGGCCACTGCCGACAACGTGCGTGCCAAGCTGCGGGTGCTGCTGCAGATGGCGGTCGTGCTGACCTACGCCGCGAGCGTCCCGGTCGTGAAGGTCGGACGGCTCGCGGGGCAGTACGCCAAGCCGCGCTCCTCGGACCTCGAGACCCGCGACGGGGTGACCCTGCCGGCCTACCGCGGCGACGCCGTCAACGGCTACGACTTCACTCCCGAGGCGCGGGTCCCCGACCCGCAGCGACTGCTCGACATCTACCACTCCTCGGCGACCACGCTGAACCTCGCCCGCGCGTTCACGACCGGTGGGTACGCCGACCTGCGCCAGGTGCACACCTGGAACACCGACTTCGTGCGGTCCTCGCCGATGGGGCGTCGCTACGAGAAGCTGGCCGGCGAGATCGACCGGGCGCTGACCTTCATGCACGCCATCGGGGCGAACCCCGACGAGTTCCACCGGGTCGACTTCTACTCCAGCCACGAGGCGCTGGTGTTGGAGTACGAGCACGCGCTGACCCGGACGGACTCGCGCACCGGCAACCCGTACGACGTCTCCGCGCACTTCCTGTGGATCGGCGAGCGCACCCGCCAGCTCGACGGCGCGCACGTGGAGCTGATGAGCCGGATCCAGAACCCGATCGGGGTGAAGCTCGGCCCCACCACGAGCCCTGACGACGCGATCGCGCTGGCCCGCAAGCTCAACCCCGACAACATCCAGGGCCGGCTCACCTTCATCACCCGCATGGGCGCCGGGAAGATTCGCGACGCGCTGCCCCACATCGTGGAGAAGGTCACCGCCGCCGGCGTCGAGGTCGCCTGGGTGTGCGACCCGATGCACGGCAACACGTTCGAGGCGTCCTCGGGCTACAAGACACGTCGCTTCGAGGACGTGCTGGACGAGGTGCGCGGCTTCTTCGACGTCCACCGGGCGCTCGGCACCTGGCCCGGCGGTCTGCACGTCGAGCTGACCGGCGACAACGTCACCGAGTGCGTCGGCGGCGGCGAGGAACTCAACGAGGCCGACCTGGCGAACCGCTACGAGTCGGTCTGCGACCCGCGGCTGAACCGGGTGCAGTCGCTGGAGATGGCCTTCCTGGTCGCGGAGATGCTCGGCGAGGTGCACGGGGCGTGACCCCCGACGAGTACGTCGACCTCCGCAGCGACACCGTCACGCGCCCCACCGCCGCGATGCGGGCGGCGATGGTGGAGGCGCCGGTCGGCGACGACGTGTTCGGGGAGGACCCGACCGTCCGCACCCTCGAGGAGCGCGTCGCGGGACTGCTGGGCAAGGAGTCCGCGCTCTTCACCCCGACCGGCTCGCTGGCCAACGTGCTGGCGGTCCGGTCGCTGGTCGGCCCGGGGGAGGAGGTGCTCTGCCACGCGCTCGCCCACATCGCCCGCGCCGAACTCGGCGCCCACGGCGCGGTCTCCGGACTCACGATGCGCACCTGGACGGGAGCACCTCTGGATCTCGCCGCGATCCGGGAGATGATCGCCCCGGACCTCAGCCCCTACTTCGTGGCCACCCGCGCGATCTCGGTCGAGAACACCCACAACTTCGCGGGGGGAGCGGTCCTGCCGATCGCCGACCTGCAGGCCCTGCGGGCGCTGGCCGACGAGACGTCCGTCGGCGTCCACCTCGACGGCGCCCGACTGTGGAACGCGCACGTGGCGACCGGGGTGGCGCTGGAGACGTACGGCGCGATCGCCGACGTCGTGACCGTGTGCCTCAGCAAGGGCTTGGGTGCGCCGGTCGGATCCCTCCTCGTCGGGTCGACCGAGACCGTCTCGGAGGCGCGGGTCTGGCGCAAGCGGCTCGGGGCGGGCATGCGGCAGGTGGGGATGCTCGCCGCGGCAGGGCTGTATGCCCTCGACCACCACCTCGACCGGTTGGCTCAGGATCACGACCGGGCACGGGTGCTCGCCGAGGCGATCGGCGTCGAGCCGGCCGCGGTGGACACCAACATCGTGGTGGTGCCGCATCCGGACCCGCAGAGCGTCGTGCGTGTGGTCACCCATCTCGACCTTTCGGAGGACGGCATGGCCCACGCGGTCAAGGTCCTGCCGGGCCTGTTCTGATTGTCGGCAGCAGCGCTTAGGCTGTGGCTCCGCTCGCACCGAGCGGGTGACGACTCCCGGGGGGGACCTCCAGATGCGCCCACTTGCTCCAGTCCTGTTGACCGTGGCGCTGGCCTTGAGCGCGACACCTGTCGCGGTGGCCGCGTCCGGGGGGCGGACCCCTGAGCCCACGACGGCGCTGAGGGCCACGCCGCTTCCCGACGTCGCCGAGGACACTGAGGACGCCGCCCGCTCGGCGCTGAGGGAGATCCGCGCCGGCGACCTGGAGAGCCCGAACCGTGACTACACGATGAAGTTGCGGGACCTGCGCCTCGGACTCGGCTCGCTCGACGCCTCGGAGCGACGCATGGCGCGGGCGATCCTGTCTCGGCCGATCAACGGCACCGGGCAGGGCTGGGGTGAGCCGGAGTACGCCCTCGGCGTGACCGTCAAGAACGACTGCACGGTGGCTCCCACACCTGGCTCCCACATCTGTGTCCACTGGGTGGAGTCCACCTCGGACGCCCCGGTGTTGACCGACGCGGACGTCGATGGGCTCCCCGACTACGTCGAGGCCGCTCGCGACACCTTCAATAACGTCTGGGACCGGCTGATCACGCAGGGCGGTTACAGGACGCCGCTCAGTGACAGCCAGTCGTCGGAGAACGGCCCCGACAACAAGCTCGACGTCTACCTGCTCGACCTCGGCGCCGACGGCCTCTACGGGTACTGCTCCTCCGACGACCCCGACAACCACTACCAGGTGTCCGCCTACTGCGCGGTCGACGACGACTTCTCGCCCGGCCAGTTCGGCGGGACCGCTACACCGCTGGAGAACCTCCAGGTCACGGCCGCGCACGAGTTCTTCCACGCGGTCCAGTTCGCCTACGACATCGCTGAGGACAACTGGCTGATGGAGGGCACCGCTGCCTGGATCGAGGACGAGCTCTACGATGACGTCAACGACAACCTGCAGTATCTGGGCAAGAGCCCGATGGTGACGTCGGCGGCGCCCTTGGACTACTCCGCCCCGGATTACCACCTCTACGGCAGTTGGATCTTCTTCCGCTACCTCTCCGAGACCTACCCGGGGACCGGGGGTTCCGGGCTGCCGGTGATCCTGCGCGACATCTGGCAGCGATCCGGGGGCGCCAACGTGACCGACCCGGGGCTCTACTCGACCCAGGCGATCAAGGGTGCGCTTGCTGCCCGAGGCACCACCCTGCCGAAGACGTACGTGCGGTTCGGGGTGGCCAACCGGCGACCGAAGGCGTTCTACTCCGAGGGGAATCTGTACCCGACGGCGCCGTTGGACTTCACGGGCGTGATCAACAACGCCAAGGCGCGGAACGTGGCCGGGACGCCGTACCACCTCACCAACGCCACCCTCCGCTTCACCCCGGGCGCCAACCTGGGCGCCGCGAAGTGGAAGCTGCGCGTCGCGGTGGACACGCCGACGACGGCTTGGGGCTACGCCGCGGCGGTGACGGTCTTCCCGAAGGCCGGCAAGGTCACCACGACGTACCTGCCGCTCAACGCCAAGGGCAAGGCGACGAAGGTGGTCGGCTTCTCGCGCAGCAAGATCAAGCGGGTCGAGGTCACCCTGACCAACGCGAGCACTCGGTATTCCTGCTACTCCGGCTTCGTCTACTCCTGCCAGGGTCGACCTCTGGACGACCAGCGCAAGATCGCACTGACGCTGAAGGCCTTCAAGTAGCGCTCAGCTACACGGCCCGGCCCCGCCTCTGCGGGGGCGGGCCGTGCGTCGTTCTCGTGAGCTGTCCAGTCGGAGGGGTCGGGCTACTGGGCCGACGTCACCCGGGTACCGGCGTCCACCCGGCCCACGGCCGGCGGAAGCTGGCGCACCGCTTGGGCCAGGGACCGCAGTTCGGTGCCGAGCAGGGCCTGCGGGCCGTCGCACAGCGCCTCCTCGGGCTTGGGGTGCACATCGACGATCACCCCGTCCGCGCCCACGGCGATCGCGGCCCGCGACAGCGGCACCACCAGGTCCTTGCGGCCCCCGGCGTGCGAGGGGTCCACGATGATCGGCAGGTGACTCTTCGCCTGCACCACCGGCACCGCGGAGATGTCGAGGGTGTTGCGGGTCTCGGTCTCGAAGGTGCGGATCCCGCGCTCGCACAGCACCACGTCGAGGTTGCCGCGCTGGGCGATGTACTCCGCGGCCATCAGCCACTCCTCGATCGTGGCGGTCATCCCGCGCTTGAGGAGCACCGGCTTGCCGGCGTCGCCGACTGCCTGGAGGAGGCCGAAGTTCGCCATGTTCCGGGTGCCGATCTGGAGCATGTCGGCGTATTCGGCGACCACCGGCACGTCGCGGGCGTCGACCACCTCGGTGACCACCGGCAGCCCGGTGAGTTCGCGGACCTCGGCGAGGATCTCGAGGCCCTTCACCCCCAGCCCCTGGAAGGCGTAGGGGGAGGTGCGCGGCTTGTAGGCGCCGCCCCGCATGATCGTCGCCCCGGCGGCCTTGGCCATCTCGACGGCTTCGATCGTCTGCTGCTGGGACTCCACCGCGCAGGGACCTGCGATGAAGGTGAACGAGTCCGGGCCGATCGGCACCCGGTGGTGAGCCGGACCGACCCACACGGTGCTGCGGTCGGCATGGTGCTGGCGGCTGACGAGCTTGAACGGGTCGGAGATCCGGTGGACGTCCGCGACGCCCTTCATCGTGCGCAGGTTGAGTCCGTGGAAGGAGTCGATGTCACCGACCAGACCGATGATCGTGCGGACCACTCCCTTGCTCACGAAGGCCTCACCGCCGACGCTCTCGACCTTTTCGACGACGTGGGCGATGTCCGCCTCGGTGGCTTCCGGGGCCATGACGACGACCATGGTGGTTCTCTCTCTCAGATGGGGGCTGCTCCGTGCGGGGCCCCTGACATGCGAAACGCCCCTCGCGGAGAGCCAGGGGCGTTGGTGTCGGGCGACGCTGCTGGGAACTACCTCTCCAGCCCGCTGCCCAGGTGACCCTGGCAGGTGGCGAAGAAATAGGTCCAGAAACGCTGCACGGGCAGAGCGTACGGCGTCCGTCGCGCGACGCGGAAACGACTTCCACCATCCGGACCCCTCCCCGGGTGGGGTGGGGTAGGGGAGTGGAGGACCCGGCGTGGGATGCAAGTGACTCCTGTGACGATCGCGTAGCCTCGCCATCATGGCGACCCGAACGTCTTCCCCCCCGGCGTCGCGAGGCTCGAGCAGCTCCAAGAAGAGCGGTTCGACGACCTCGCGTTCCCGGGCGTCCGGCAGCCAGGCCAAGCGCAGCACCTCCTCCCGGGGAGCGACCTCGAAGGCGCGTCCGGCGCCGCGAGCCGTCCGCAACGGACCTGGTCCCGTCTACCGGCTCTTCCACGGGCTCTGGCGGCTGCTGGCCGGCTTCTGGCTGGGGGTGGCGCACACCCTGGGCGTCGCCGTACGCCGGATCGGCCACACCGCGCGCGAACTCGACCCCGAGCACCGCCGCGACGGCCTCGGGCTCACGCTGATCGCGCTCGCGGTCGTCACCGCCGCGGCGGTCTGGTGGCAGCTGCCCGGCCAGGTCGGCGACCTGACCCGCACGGTGGTCAACGGCTCCCTCGGTCTGCTCGGCGGGTTCGTCCCGCTGGTGCTCGTCGGTGTCGGCGCGGCCACCATGCGCAACCCGGAGCGGACCGGCCCCGCCGGGCGCCAGCTCATCGGGTGGGGTGCGCTGGTCGCCGGCATCCTCGGGCTGCTGCACCTGGCCAACGGTCAGCCGGCCGGCAACGACACCTCGGCCCTGCAGGATGCGGGCGGAGCGCTGGGCTTCGTCGTCGGGTCGCTGGCAATGGACCTGCTGCAGTCGCCGTACGTCGTGGTGCCGATCTTCGTGCTGTTGACGCTCTTCGGACTGCTGGTCGTCACCGCGACGCCGGTCTACCAGATCCCCACCCGCCTCCGCGCCGCGCGCGACCGGCTCATGGGGCGCCACCACGCCGCGCCGGCGACGGAGGGCGAGATCCCGGAGCAGGCCGCACCCCTGAAGCGCAGCCGCCCCCGACGCCGGGTGGCGTCGATGAGCGAGGACGACTTCACCCCCGAGGGCGACCCGGCGTACGACTCCCCGGTGCTGCAGGACCGCGAGATCTCCAAGCGTCGCCGCAAGAAGGACGCCGTCGACGTCGCCGCGGACTACGACCCCGCCACCGACGTGGCTACCCCTGCGGCGCCCGGGAAGGCGGCCGAGGCCAAGGAGGAGCCGCAGGCTCCGCCGCACACGCCGCTGCCCGCCCGGGTCGAGCAGTTGGCCCTGTCGGGGGACATCACCTACGCCCTGCCGGGCAACGACGTCCTCAAGGCGGGCAGCCCGCACAAGGCGCGCACCAAAGCCTCCGACGACGTCGTCGGTCGCCTCACCGAGGTGCTCGAGCAGTTCGACATCGACGCCCAGGTCACCGGCTACACCCGCGGCCCGACAGTCACCCGCTACGAGGTGGAGCTCGGTCCCGCGGTCAAGGTCGAGAAGGTGACCGCGCTGGGCAAGAACATCGCCTACGCCGTGGCCAGCGCCGACGTGCGGATCCTCAGCCCGATCCCCGGCAAGTCCGCGATCGGCATCGAGATCCCCAACACCGACAAGGAGATCGTCTCCCTCGGTGACGTGCTGCGGTCCAACAACGCCCGCAACGACCACCACCCGATGATCGTCGGGCTCGGCAAGGACGTGGAAGGCGGCTTCGTGGTCGCCAACCTCGCGAAGATGCCGCACCTGCTGGTCGCCGGTGCCACCGGCGCGGGCAAGTCGAGCTTCATCAACTCGATGATCAGCTCGCTGCTGATGCGGGCCACCCCCGACGAGGTGCGGATGATCATGATCGACCCCAAGCGGGTCGAGCTGAACGTCTACGAGGGCATCCCGCACCTGATCACCCCGATCATCACCAACCCCAAGAAGGCCGCCGAGGCGCTCGCCTGGGTCGTGCGCGAGATGGACATGCGCTACGACGACCTGGCCAACTTCGGGTTCCGGCACGTCGACGACTTCAACAAGGCGGTCCGGGCCGGCAAGGTGCAGGTCCCGCCGGGCAGCGAGCGGGTGCTCACGCCGTACCCGTATCTGCTGGTCGTCGTCGACGAGCTCGCCGACCTGATGATGGTCGCCCCGCGCGACGTCGAGGACGCCGTCGTCCGGATCACCCAGCTCGCCCGAGCCGCCGGCATCCACCTGGTGCTCGCCACCCAGCGCCCCAGCGTCGACGTGGTCACCGGCCTCATCAAGGCCAACGTGCCCTCGCGGTTGGCCTTCGCCACCTCCAGCCTCGCCGACAGCCGGGTCATCCTCGACCAGCCCGGTGCGGAGAAGCTGGTCGGTCAGGGTGACGGGCTTTTCCTGCCGATGGGTGCCTCCAAGCCCGTCCGGGTGCAGGGCTCCTGGGTCACCGAGGCGGAGATCCACCAGGTCGTCAAGCACTGCAAGGAGCAGCTGCAACCGACGTACCGCGACGACGTGACCGCACCGGCGACCTCCAAGCGCGACCTCGACGACGAGATCGGCGACGACCTGGACCTGGTGGTCCAGGCGATCGAACTCGTGGTCTCCACCCAGTTCGGCTCGACCTCGATGCTGCAGCGCAAACTGCGGGTCGGCTTCGCCAAGGCCGGCCGTCTGATGGACATCCTCGAGAGCCGGGGCGTCGTGGGCCCCAGCGAGGGTTCCAAGGCACGTGACGTCCTCATCAAGCCCGACGACCTCGACGAGGTCCTGGCCACCCTGCAGGGAGAGCAATGAGCGCACAGCCCGTCGAGAGCGACCTCGACCTCGCCGCGGTCTCCGAGGACGAGGCGGTCCAGCCGTCCGCCTTCCCGGAGTCCGTCGAGGTGCGGCGCAACGCCGCGGTCTCGCTGGTCGTGGGGGTGGCGGCCGCCTCCCTGGCGATCGCCTACCTGTGGCGGGCCGCCTCGACCGGAGCGCCGTTGGACTGGCTGCTCTGTGTGGTGCTGGCCGTCCTCGGGACCGGCTTCTTGCGCGGGTTGCTCGACTCCCGCGTGCCCCTGCTCGTCGCCGACGACCACGGCGTGCGCATCCGGCTCGGTTCGCAGTGGCGCGGGCTCCCGTGGGAGGCCGTCGATCGCGTCGTGGTCAAGCCGCGCGCGGGATTGTTGCGTGACGGCAAGGTCACGATCACGCTCTACCAGGTCGCGCGGGCGATCGAGGGCCTCGACGCGCGTGCCCGACGGCACGCCCGCCTCAACCAGAAGCTGTACGGCGCCCCGCTGGTGGTGCCGCTCGGCCTCACCACCCGCACCAACGGCGGTGAGGAGTTCGTCGCCGCGCGCATCATCGCCCTGGTCGACGGCCGGACCGACGTCACCGTCGACACCGACGCCGAACCGGAGCCGATCGTCACCGCAGCGGAGGTCACCGGCGAGCCCGTCGAGGCCGACGGAGTCGAGGAGCGCGAGCGTCGCCACCGCTGGAAGCGTCGGCCTCCGACCGTGCAGATGACCTCCGAGGTGGCCTCGGTCGCGGAGGTTCCCACCCTGAAGGTCGAGGAGCACGCAGAGCCCCGGCGGACGCTGGCGTTCCTGCGGGGCCGTCACGGCGAGGCGCACGTGGCCCCGCTGGAGGAGTACGACGAGACCGACCTCGAGACCGTCGCCCCCGAGCCTGCGACCGAGCCGTCCGCACCGGTGGGCCCTGCCAATGTGCGTGCGATCGCCACCCTGGCCGACCCCGTCGGACCCCTCGTCATCGACGACTACCGCCCGGAGCCGGCGTACGACCCGGTCATCGGCCCGGAGTTGGCGGCTGCCCGGACGCGCGTCGGCCTGACCGTCGACCAGCTGGCCGAGCGCACCCGGATCCGCCCGCACGTGATCGAGTCCATCGAGGTCGACGACTTCACCCCGTGCGGGGGCGACTTCTACGCGCGCGGCCACATCCGCACGCTGGCCCGCGTCCTGGGCAAGAACGCCGAGGCGATGGTCGCCGAGTTCGACGCTCGCTACGCCACGGCTCCGGTCAGCCCGCGGAAGGTCTTCGAAGCCGAGTTGGCCGGTGGCCTGACCGGCGGCGTCCGCACCCCCGTCGGGAGCGGCCAGAACTGGCTGCTGCTCATCGGCACGGTCCTCCTGCTGGTGCTCGTCTGGAGCGGGGTGCGTCTCTTTGCCGGCGAGGACAACCAGATGCTGGAGACGCCGCCGGCGCTCAACGGGTCGGCCGGGCTGGGCAACGTGTACGGCGGGCCGACCGCCCCCGCGGTGGAGCCGGTCAGCACCACGGTGACCGCCGTGACCGCCGGCACCAGTGTCGAGATCAGGGACGCCGGGGGAGCGCTGGTGTTCGAGGGCGACCTGGTCATCGGTGCCTCGAAGACCGTCGAGGTCGAGCCGCCGGTCACGGTGAGCTCGGACAACGGGGGCGCGCTGTCGGTACGCATCGACGGCAAGGACGTCGGATTCCTCGGCAAGCCGGACCAGCCCGCCACGCAGACCTACCAGGCCCGCTGACGCACTTCGGCGACTGTCGTCTCGACCCGTGAGGCGACAGACCTACCCTTAAGTCCCGATTGGGACATTTCGACTCCACGGGCGTCTTTACGTTGGTACCGTCACCAAGACGTGCCTCACGCGTTGTGCCCGCCAGGAGACGGAGTCGATGACTGTCCAGGACGACGTCGTCGCCGACCCAGCGACGACCCCCGCCGACACGGCGACCGAGCGTGTGCTCGCTCGCCGTGCGCTGCCGGGGTGGTTCGTGCCGATCGCTCTCGTCCTGGCGTTGGGGCTGAGCGCGGGGACCGTGCTGGCGACCCGCTCGTCGGTGGAGTCCGACGTCCGGGCGCGCGGGGCAGCAGCACTGGAGGCCGCAGGAATCAGTGGAGTGACGTTGGTGGCCGAGGGCCGCGACGTGACCGCTCAGGTCCCGACCGGGCGGAACCCGGACCGGGTCAGCGAGGTCCTCTCCGAGGTGTCGGCCATCGGCGGCGTCGAGATCGAACAGGTCTACGCGTCCAAGAAGGAGGCGGAGGCCTGCGAGAACCTCCAGCGCAAGATCGACCGCGCCACGAACGAGCAGCAGATCCCGTTCACCGGGCGGAGCACGCGTCCCACTGCGGCAGGAGAACGCATGATCGCCGAGGTCGGCGATCTCCTGACCGCCTGCCGGCCGGCCGAGGTGGTTGTCGGCGGGCACTCCGACACGCTCACCCAGGACGGACCCGTGGTCTCCCTCGAGCGCGCTCGGTACCTTGCCCGGCAGCTCGAGCGCGCCGGCGTCGCGGCCGGCCGCATCGAGGTGCGCGGGTACGGCGACCAGTTCCCGATCAGCGACAACCCGCGTGAGCGGGCGCTGAACGAGCGCGGCTCCGTCGCGGTCAAGGAGGGGTGAGGTCGTGCCTGGGATGGTCCGCTTCGCGCTCGAGGTGACGCTGCTGGTGCTGCTGGCGTTCGGTGCCGGGATGCTCAGCGCGCGCCTGGTCGCGCGGCTCGTGGTCCGGCGTACGGCGCCCGTGTCGCGGCCCGCCCCGGCGACTCCCACCATCGACGGAGAGACCCCGTGATCACGCTCGCCGGTGAGCTCGCGGGCTGGCTCGCGGGAGCTTTCGCACTCGGGTTCCTGCTGACCCTCGCCGCCTCGGTCACGCGCATCCAGGTGCCGCGTGCGGCCGCGGTCGCCGCCCCGGCGCCGGTGCTGCGTGCCCAGCCAGGGGCTCCTCGGGTCGAGGAGGTGGAGCGCGCCGAGTCCGCGAGCGGTCCGGAGACCGGTGACGACGTCGACGAAGTGGACGACGTCCCGGTTTTCCCGACGCTCCGCGGCACGGACACGGCCCCCAGCACCGAGCCGTCGCGGGCGCTCCAGGACCCCGAGGAGGCGGCCTGGGAGGACGCGGCCACCAACTGGCGTGACTGGGCGTCGACGTTGGCGTCGGGCGAGGACGCCTCGGACGAGCCGGCCGCGCGGGCGCAGGACTGGGAGTCGGAGCCGTGGCGGGCCGACTACCACCACGAGCCGCTGCCCGAGCCGGAGCCGTTCGTCCCCGAGTACCACGACGAGCCGGTTGAGCCCGAGGTGCTGGAGTCCCCGTGGCCCGTACGCCGCGAGGAGCCCGAGGTGTGGCCGACGCCGCGTGCGTCGGTCGAGTCCGAGCCGGCGGAGGAGCCGTCTGCCGAGGTTGAGCCCCAAGCCGAGCCCGAAGCCGTCGAACCCGACGTTGAGCGCGAGGCCGCTGAGCCGGTCGTGGAGTCGGCGGAACCTGCGGTCGAGGTCGTAGCTGCGGCGGAGACCGTGCACGTGCACGAGGAGCGGGCCGGGATGTCGCGTCGCCGTCCCCCGCGACGCACCCGACGCGAGACGCCTCTGGAGGCGGAGCGTCTGGAGGCGGAGCGTCTGGAGGCGGAGCGTCTGGAGGCGGAGCGTCTGGAGGCGGAGCGTCTGGAGGCGGAGCGTCTGGAGGCGGAGCGTCTGGAGGCCGAGCGTCTGGAGGCCGAGCGTCTGGAGGCCGAGCGTCTGGAGGCCGAGCGTCTGGAGGCCGAGCGTCTGGAGGCCGAGCGTAAGCCTGCCGTCGTGGAACTCTCACCGGGCTTCGACCCCTCCGACCCGCTGTCCTGGTTCACCGAGACTCCGACGGATGCCGCCGACTCGACGGACACGGCAGGCGAGGCCGACGAGAGCGTGCCCAGTTGGGTGTCGGAAGCTCGCGCCGCCCTGGTCGATGCCGCCCGCGACCGAGCGTTGGCCGACGAGCCTGCCGAGGATGACGAGGTCGAGTCCGAGGCCGCGCCGTACGACCCCCGCGCACCGTTCGGTCCGGGCTCGTCGCTCAGCCCGTACGACGGCTCGCAGCCTCCCGGCTACCCGGTCAAGGCGACGCTGGAGACGATGGTCTTCCACCTGCCCGGCTCCCGGTTCTACTCCCGCGCTCGGGCCGACGTCTGGTTCGACAGCGAAGCCACCGCCGAAGCGGCCGGCTTCGTGCGCTCGGACCGCCGCGGCCCGACCGCGCACGCGGCGCTGGTGAGGGGCCCCCAGGACACTCCGGGCGCGTGAGGATCGCCACCCCGGCCGTGTGTGGGCGCGGGCGCGAAGGCGTGGTCCGCCTAGACTGACCCGACGCCCATGAGTACCTCCCGCACCCACCCCGACACCCCCGCCCTCGACGCGACCGAGGAGGGCCTGTCGACCGTCGCCCTGGTCACCCTGGGGTGCGCCCGCAACGAGGTCGACTCCGAGGAATTGGCCGGTCGCCTCGAAGCCGGCGGGTTCCGCCTCGTGGAGGACCCCGCCGAGGCCACCACCGTGCTGGTCAACACCTGCGGTTTCGTCGAGGCCGCCAAGAAGGACTCCGTCGACACCCTGCTCGAGGCCGCCGACCTCAAGGAGCACGGCGCGACCCAGGCCGTGGTCGCCGTGGGCTGCCTGGCCGAGCGGTACGGCGCGGAGTTGGCCGACTCCCTGCCCGAGGCTGATGCTGTGCTCGGGTTCGACGACTACCCCGACATCGCCGACCGCCTGCGCCGCATCCTGGCCGGGGACCGGCCCGCCGCGCACACCCCGCAGGACCGCCGGCTGCTGCTGCCGATCACTCCCGCCGACCGGGGCGCCCAGGCCGGTGCGGTCGTCGTACCGGGGCACACTATCGCTGCGCCCGACCTGCCGGAGGACGTGACCCCGCAGGCCGGCCCCCGCGCGGTCCGGCGGCGCCTGGACGGCGGACCGATGGCTCCGCTCAAGCTCGCCAGCGGGTGTGACCGCCGCTGCACGTTCTGCGCCATCCCGAGCTTCCGCGGGTCGTTCCTGTCCCGCCGACCCTCCGACGTGCTGGCCGAGGCGCGCTGGTTGGCCGAGCAGGACGTGAAGGAGCTCTTCCTGGTCTCGGAGAACTCGACCTCCTACGGCAAGGACCTCGGCGACCTGCGCCTCCTGGAGACGCTGCTGCCCGAGCTCACTGCGATCGAGGGCATCGAACGCGTCCGCGTCTCCTACCTGCAGCCCGCCGAGACGCGCCCGAGCCTGATCGCCGCCATCGCCGGCACGGCCGGGGTCAGCGACTACTTCGACCTCTCCTTCCAGCACGCGGCGCCCGGGGTGCTGCGCCGGATGCGACGCTTCGGCGACCCCGACAGCTTCCTGGGGTTGCTGGACCAGGTTCGCCGCCACGCACCGCTGGCCGGGGCCCGTTCCAACGTCATCGTCGGGTTCCCCGGGGAGACCGAGGACGACCTGGACGCACTCTGCGAGTTCCTCGTCGCGGCCCGCCTCGACGTCGTGGGCGTCTTCGGCTACTCCGACGAGGACGGCACCGAAGCGGCCCAGCTGGACGGCAAGCACGACGAGGACGAGGTCCGCGCCCGCACCGAACACGTGCTGCGCCTGGTCGAGGAACTCACCGCCCAGCGGGCCGAGGACCGGATCGGCGAGGACGTCGTCGTGCTGGTCGAGAACATCGACGACGACGGCACCGTCGAGGGACGCGCGGACCATCAGGGTCCGGAGGTGGACGGCACCACGGTGCTGGTGGGAACGTCGGACGACGTGCGCGTCGGCGACCTGGTGGCTGCGACGGTCACCGCCTCGGACGGGGTTGACCTGGTCGCGGACGCGGCCCGACGAAGGAGGTGACGCCGATGTCCGGCGGACCCACGACGGAGCAGACCCAGGCTCCCAGCAACTGGAACGTGCCCAACGCGCTCACCACGCTGCGGATCCTGCTCGTGCCCTTCTTCGGCTACGCCCTGCTGGTCGACGGCGGGCAGAACAACGGGTGGCGCTGGGTGGCGTACGGGATCTTCGCGGTCGCGATGATCACCGACAAGATCGACGGCGACCTGGCCCGCAAGCACAACCTCATCACCAACTTCGGCAAGATCGCCGACCCGATCGCCGACAAGGCGCTGACCGGCATGGCGTTCATCGGGCTGTCGATCATCGGTGAGCTGTGGTGGTGGGTGACCATCGTCGTCCTGGTCCGCGAGTGGGGCATCACCCTGATGCGGTTCTGGATGGTGCGCCAGGGCATCGTCATGCCCGCCGGCTCCGGCGGGAAGCTCAAGACGCTCCTGCAGGCGCTCTCCCTCGGACTCCTCGTGATGCCGCTCAAGCAGCTCGACGGGTTCTGGGAGCCGATCGGCGAGGCCGTGTGGTGGGTCGCGGTGACGGGTCTAGCTGCAGCCGTGGTGATGACCGTGGTGACCGGCGTCGACTACGTCATGAAGGCGATCGCGCTGCGCCGCGAGGCGAAGGCCACGGCGTCCTGAACACCTCCGCGGCCGGTGCCCTGGCCGACGACCTCTGGGCCGGCCGGATCGTGCACGTTCTCGCCGAGCGCGGGCTGACGCTGGCCACGGCCGAGTCCCTGACCGGCGGCGCCCTCGGTGCGTCCATCACCGCCGTGCCCGGTGCCAGTGCCGTGTACCGCGGCGGGATCGTCTCCTACGCCACCGAGGTCAAGCTCGGTCTGCTCGGCGTCCCGGCCGAGGTCGTGGCTCGTGACGGAGTGGTCTCCGCGGCCTGTGCCCTGGCGATGGCGAGCCAGGCCCGCCGACTCCTCGGTGCGGACTGGGCGCTGAGCACCACCGGGGTCGCCGGGCCCGACACCCAGGAGGGCAAACCGGTGGGTCGGGTCCACGTCGGCCTGGCCGGTCCCGACGGTGCTCGGGCCCTCACGCTCCAGCTCAGCGGGGAGCGTGCGGAGATCCGGACCCAGACCTGCCGGCGGGCCCTTGAGGCACTCCTGGAGGACCTTGATCCCCCGAACCCTGGGATCCCCGCCCCGAAGGTTGGCTCAGGGGAGTAGTTTGAAGCCCTGAGGCCGCCCGCCTACGCGGTCCGGAAGAGGGGAGTTCGGAGATGGTGCTGTTCCGGCGTCTGCTCGGTGACGTGCTCCGCTCCCGTCGGATGGAGCAGGGCCGCACCCTGCGTCAGTTGTGTGCCGATGCCAGCGTGAGCCTGGGCTACATGTCCGAGATCGAGCGCGGCCAGAAGGAAGCGTCCTCGGAGCTCCTGGCCGCCATCTGCTCCGCCCTGGACGTCCCGCTCTCGGAGATCCTCTCCGAGGTGGCCGACGCCGTGGCGCTCGAGGAAGCTGCCATGGGTCTGCGCCTGGAGAGCGTCGAACTCCGGACCGCACCGACCAGCCCACTCACCACCGGCCGCGACGCCAGCGGCGACGTGGTCGCCTCCGCCGCCTGACGGCATCGCTCTCGGTCCGGGCTCAACCCGGGACCGGGCCGCTCTGGCACGACGGGCACCAGTACGTCGCCCGGCCGGCCAGTTCGGCGTACTGGATCGTCGTGCCGCACCGCAGGCACGCGCGACGCTCGCGGCGGTAGACCCAGTGCTGGCGGCTCCGTCGCAGGTCGCCGGTGGTGACCTGTTCGACCCGGTCCTTGTTGGCCTCCAGCAGCAGGTGCGCCCGGTCCACCAACCGGCCGAGGTCGGGCACGTCGGCGACCGGCGCCCATGGGGTCCGGCCGGCCAGGAAGCAGAGTTCGTTGGCGTAGAGGTTGCCGATCCCCGCGAGGTTGCGCTGGTCCAACAGTGCCTCGCCGAGCGTGCGCTCCGGGGCGGCGCGCAGCCGCGCCAGCGCCTCGGCCGGGTCCCAGTCCGCGCCCAGCAGATCCGGGCCGAGATGGCCCACGACGGAGGCCTCTTGGTCACGGGCGACCACTTCGGTGATGCCCAAGGAGAACCCGACCGCGGTCCATTCCTGGGTCCGCAGCACCGCCCGTGCCTGATGGTCGGGACGCCGCCAGCGGGAGCCGGGACGGTAGAGGTGCCAGGAGCCCTCCATCTTCAGGTGCGTGTGCAGCGTCCAGTCGTCGCCGATCCGGGTGAGCAGGTGTTTGCCGCGCGAGACGGTCTCGACGACCTCCAGCCCGGTGAAGTCGGCGGTCGCGTACGCCGGCACGCGGATGTCGCAGCCGGTGAGCACCGTGCCGCTCAGGGCACGGTCGAGTTGGCGGGCCGTGCGCCAGACGGTGTCTCCCTCAGGCACGCAGCCTCAACCCCCGTGGCGTGACGACGAACCCGGCCGCCTCCAGCGCCTCGCGCAGCGGGTCCTGCCGACCGAGGATGTGGGCGCCGTCGGCGCGTTCGACGGTCAGCCGCCCCAGTGCACCGTCACGCACCGCGGTGACCAGGCGCTGCGCGGCCGCGGTCAGGACGTCGACGTCGTCGGAGAACGTCAGCAACGTGCGTCCGCCGCGTTCGACGTACAACGCGAGGCGGCCGTCGACCAGGACGACCAGCGCGCCCGCCTTGCGGCCGGGCCGGTGTCCGGTGCCCTCACCGGCGTCTCCGGTCGGCACCACCCGCTCCGGCCAGGGCAACGCGGCGCCGTACGGGTTGGCCGGGTCCGTGGCGGCCAGGGCGACCACCGGGACCGAGGCTTCCTCGGGGGCCCCGGCGGGCCGGGCCAGGTCGCGGGAGAAGCCGCGCAGCCGATCCACCGCTCCGGGCCCCCCGAACTGCGCAGCACCCAACCCCTCCACGAAGTAGCCGCGCCGGCAGCGCCCCGACTCCTCGAACGCGGCGAGGACCTTGTAGACCCCGGCGAAGCCGCCGGGGATCCGCTCGGCCGCGACCGCTCCCCGGGTGACCACGCCGTGACGCTCCAGCAGCGCCTCCGCTGCCGCGTGGGCGCGACGGGTCGGGTCGGCGTCGACCTCGGGCACCAAGGACCACCGGCCGGCGGCTGTGGGGGGACCGCCCCGGCTGGGCAGTGCGGCCCGGCCCGGGGAGCGGCCCGAGAGTCGGGTGCGCGGGGTCGGACGCCGTGACCGATGCGCGGGGCGCCCGCCGAGCATCACCCGCAGCGGCGCGAGGGTGTCGTTGCTCAGGTGTCCCCACCAGACCAGGTCCCACAGGACGTCGACCAGGCGGGGGTCGTCGGTGGAGCCGACGGCGTCGGAGAGTTGGCGGAAGAAGTACCCGCCGCCGCCGGCCAGGGCGTCCAGGACGGCCTGGTGGTCCGGGGTCAGTTCGTCGAGGACGGGCGTGGGGAGGGTCAGCGGGGCGGAGTCCGGCAGGTGCAGGGACACCCAGCCGTCGCTGCCGGGGAGGGATCCGTGTCCTGCCCAGAGGACCTCGCCGGTGGCGGTGAGCTCGTCGAGGTAGGCGGGGGAGTAGTCCGCGACCCGGCTGCCGAGGACCAGTGGCTCCAGGGCGCTCGCCGGCACCGCACACCCGGCCAGTTGCTCCACGACCGCCAGCACCCCGTCGACCCCCCGCAGTGGACGCGCCGCTCCCGCGACGTGCTGCCAGGCAGGCAGGAACCGACCGAGAGTGTCGGGTTCGACCGGCTCGATCTCCTTGCGCAATGCGGCCAGGCTCCGGCGGCGCAACCGGCGCAGGACCTCGCTGTCGCACCACTCGGGTCCACCGCCGGAGGGGCGGAACTCGCCTTCGAGCACCCGGCCCTGACCGGCGAGCCGGCCCAACGCCTGGTGCACCACCGCGATCCCGAGCCCCCACCGTGTGGCGACCTCGGCGGCGGTGAACGGACCGTGGGTGCGGGCGTAGCGGGCGACCAGGTCGCCGACCGGGTCGGGGACCGGCTCGGCGAACGCCTCCGGGATGCCCGGCGGCAGCGGCACTCCGAGGCCGTCGCGCAGCCGGGCGAGGTCCTCCACCGCCGACCAGCGCTCCTCGCCGGCGATCCGCACCCGCACGACGCGCCGCGCGCTCTCCAGGGCCAGCAGGGACGCCTCCGCGTGTTCGCCCTCGCAGCGGGCGTCCACCTCGGTCAGCGTCAGCGGGCCGAGCACCCGCAGCAGGTCGGCGACCCCCTCGGCGTCGCGGGCGCGGCGGTCGTCGGCGAGCCGCTGCAGCTCGGCCTCCACCTCGGCCAGGACCGCCGGGTCGAGCAGTTCGCGCAGGTCGGCGCGACCCAGCAGTTCGGCGAGCAACCCCTGGTCGAGCGACAGCGCCGCCGCGCGCCGCTCTGCGAGCGGGTTGTCGCCCTCGTACATGAACGCGGCCACGTAGCCGAAGAGCAGCGACCGCGCGAAGGGGGACGGCTGGGAGGTCTCGACCTCGCTGACCCGGATGCGCCGCGCGGCCAGGTCCTTGTGCAGCCCGACGAGGGCGGGGACGTCGTACACGTCCTGGAGGCACTCGCGCACCGCCTCCAGCACGATCGGGAACGACGGGTACTTCGCGGCGACCGAGAGCAACTGGGCCGAGCGCTGCCGCTGCTGCCATAACGGCGAACGCCGGCCCGGGTTGCGGCGTGGGAGCAGCAACGCCCGCGCGGCGCACTCGCGGAAGCGGGAGGCGAAGAGCGCCGACCCGCCCACCTCGGCGGTGACCAGGTCCTCGATCTCGTCGGGGTCGAAGAGCAGCAGGTCCGCGCCCGGAGGCGGCTGGTCGGTCTCCGGGATGCGCAGCACGATCCCGTCGTCGGAGGGCAGCGCCTGGGCGTCCACGCCGTACCGCTCGGCCAGCCGGGCGCCGATGGCCAGTGCCCAGGGGGCGTGCACCTGCGCGCCGTACGGCGAGTGCAGCACGATCCGCCAGTCGCCCAGCTCGTCGCGGAACCGCTCCACCAGCAGCGTGCGGTCGCTGGGCAGGATGCGCGTCGCCTCGCGCTGTTCGCTGAGGAAGGAGACCAGGTTCTGCGCGGCCCAGTCGTCCAGGCCGGCCTCCCGGCAGCGGCTGACGGCGGCTGCCTCGTCGAGGGTGCCGAGCTCGCGGACGAACGCGCCGATCGCCGCACCCAACTCGGCCGGTCGCCCGATCTGGTCGCCCTTCCAGAAGGGGAGCCGCCCGGGCTGGCCCGGGGCGGGGGAGACCAGGACCCGGTCGTGAGTGATGTCCTCGATGCGCCAACTCGTCGCGCCGAGCGCGAAGACGTCGCCGACCCGGGACTCGTAGACCATCTCCTCGTCGAGCTCACCGACCCGGGACGCCTTCTCCCCGACGAGGAAGACGCCGAAGAGCCCCCGGTCGGGGATCGTGCCGCCGCTGGTCACCGCGAGGCGCTGCGCTCCGGGGCGACCCGTGACGGTGCCGGCGACCCGATCCCACACCACCCGGGGGCGCAACTCGGCGAACTCGTCGCTGGGATAGCGGCCGCTGAGCAGGTCGAGCGTCGCGTCGTAGGCGCTGCGCGGCAACGCGGCGTACGGCGCGGACCGCCGCACCAGGTCGAAGAAGTCGTCCACGTCGAGCTGGTCGACCGCGCTGGCGGCCACGAGGTGCTGCGCGAGCACGTCCAACGGGTTCGCCGGGATGCGCAGCGACTCGATGCCGCCGGAGCGCATCCGCTCGACGGTGACCGCGGTGTGCACCAGGTCTGCCCGGTGCTTCGGCAGCAGGACGCCGCGGGAGACCTCGCCGACCTGGTGTCCGGCGCGGCCCACCCGCTGCAGGGCGCTCGCCACGCTGGGCGGGGACTCGACCTGGACGACCAGGTCGACCGCGCCCATGTCGATGCCCAGCTCCAGGCTCGAGGTGGCCACGACGCAGGGCAGCCGGCCTCGTTTGAGGTCGTCCTCGATGAGCGCCCGTTGCTCCTTGGAGACCGAGCCGTGGTGCGCCTTGGCGATGACGGCTGCGGCGCCGCTGGACTGGCCGGACTGCGCCATGATCTCCGCGGGCGGGGTGGCCGGAGGTGTGCCCGGGGCCGGGGTCTCGAACGACGCCGCGAGCTGGTCGACGCGGCGCTCCTCGGCGATCTCGTTGAGCCGCGCCGTGAGCCGTTCGGCGAGGCGGCGGGAGTTGGCGAAGACCAGCGTGGAGCGGTGCTTCTCCACCAGGTCGACGATCTCCTCCTCCACGTAGGGCCAGATCGAGCTCCGGTTCGTCGCGGCCGACGCCGGGCCCTCAGCCGGGGTGTCGCTGACCGCGCCGAGCTCGCCCATGTCCTCGACGGGGACGACGACGCGCAGGTCCCACTCCTTGTGCGAGGCCGGGGCGACGATGTCGACCGGCTGCGCGCCACCCAGGAAGCGTGCCACCTCCTCCAACGGCCGCACCGTCGCGGACAGCCCGATCCGCTGGACCGGGCGGGGCAGGAGCGCGTCCAGGCGCTCCAGGGAGAGCGCGAGGTGGGCGCCGCGCTTGGTGCCGGCAACCGCGTGGACCTCGTCGATGATCACCGTGGTGACGCCCTTCAGCGACTCCCGCGCCTGCGAGGTCAGCATCAGGAACAGCGACTCGGGCGTGGTGATGAGGATGTCGGGCGGCGTGCTCACCAGGGTGCGGCGCGTGCGCGCATCGGTGTCGCCCGACCGCAGCCCGACCGTCACCTCGGGCACCGGCAGCCCGAGCCGCTCCGCGGTGTGCCGGATGCCGGCGAGCGGGGCGCGCAGGTTGCGCTCGACATCGACCGCGAGCGCCTTCAACGGCGAGATGTAGAGGACCCGGGTGCGTTGTCTCCGGTCGGCATCCGGGGCCGGTGGGATGGCGACCAGCCGGTCGAGCGCCCACAGGAACGCGCTCAGCGTCTTGCCCGACCCGGTCGGTGCGACCACGAGCGCGTGGCGTCCGGCCGCGATCGCCGACCACGCCCCCATCTGGGCGGCGGTGGGGGCCGCGAAGGCGTCCTGGAACCACGTGCGGGTGGCCAGGGTGAAGCCTTCCCACGGGTCGGTCGCGGCTGGTGTGCTCATCGCGTTCCATCCTGCCCGACGGCACCGACAAGCAGCGGTGCGTCTATGTTCGAGAACGTGCCCGATCCCCTCCACGACCCGCTCACGCAGACCTCGACCGGTGCCGCCACCGAGGTGATGGTGCAGGCGCGCGGCCTGCGCAAGTCGTACGGCGCCTTCGAGGCCGTGCGCGGCATCGACGTCGAGGTGCACCGCGGCGAGGCGTTCGGTTTCCTGGGCCCCAACGGCGCCGGGAAGTCCTCGACGATGCGGATGGTCGCCGCGGTCTCACCACCCAGCGCCGGAGAGTTGACCGTGCTGGGCCGTGACCCGGTGCGCCAGGGATCCTCGATCCGTGCGCGCCTCGGGGTCTGCCCGCAGGAGGACACCCTCGACACCGAGCTCACGGTCCGCGAGAACCTGCTGATCTACGGACGCTACTTCGGGCTCGGCCGCCGCGAGGTGGCGAGCCGGGCCGATGAGCTCCTCGGCTTCTTCCAACTCGGCGACAAGGCCGGCGAACGCGTCGACGCCCTCTCCGGCGGGCTCAAGCGCCGCCTCACCCTGGCCCGGTCACTGATCAACGATCCCGACCTGCTGCTGCTCGACGAGCCCACGACCGGCCTGGATCCCCAGGCCCGGCATGTGCTCTGGGACAAGTTGTTCCGGCTCAAGCGCCAGGGGGTGACCCTGGTGCTGACCACGCACTACATGGACGAGGCCGAGCAGCTGTGTGACCGGCTCGTCGTCATGGACGCCGGGGTGATCGTCGCGCACGGCTCGCCGCGCGAGCTGATCGAACAGCACTCCACCCGCGAGGTCGCCGAGCTGCGCTTCGGGGTCGGGGAGCACGAGCACCTCGTCGACCAGATCGCCGACCTCGCCGACCGCGTCGAGGTGCTGCCCGACCGGCTGCTGCTCTACACCGAGGACGGCGAGGAGGCGCTGGCGCGGGTGCACGAACGCGGCCTGAGCCCGGTCGCGGTGCTGGTGCGCCGGGCCACCCTGGAGGACGTGTTCCTGCGGCTGACCGGCCGGACGCTGGTGGACTGATGGCGGTGTCCCTGCCCCGCCCGCGTCCGACCCGCGAGGACACGGAGCCGCCCACCCGCGAACTCGTCCTACGCCAGGTCGACTACTGGCGCACCGTCTACCGCCGCACCTGGAAGGGCTCGGCGATCACCTCGTTCGTCCAGCCGTGGCTCTACGTGCTGGCGATGGGGGTGCTGCTCGGCAGCTATGTCGAGGCCGATCCCGGGACGCTCGGCGGCGCCACGTCGTACCTCGACTTCGTCGCACCCGGGCTGCTCGCCGCGCACGCGATGACCGTCGGCATCGGCGAGGTGACCTGGCCGGTGATGGGGATGCTGAAGTGGGACCGCACCTACTTCGGGATGATCGCCACGCCATTGCGACCGCGCGACCTGGCCTGGGGCCACCTGCTCTTCTGCCTGTTCCGGATCGCCAGCACGTGCGCGGTCTTCGTGCTGGTGCTGGCCTTGGTCGGTGTCTTCGCCTCGCCCTGGGGCGTGCTGCCGTGTCTGGCCGCCGCCGTCCTCACCGGGATGGCGTTGAGCGCTCCGGTCTACGCGTTCTCCGCGGGCGCCAAGTCCGAGCAGGGTTTCGCGCTGATCTTCCGGCTCGGGCTGATGCCGATGTTCCTGTTCTCCGGGGCGTTCTTCCCGATCAGCAACCTGCCCGCGGTCCTGGAGTGGCTGGCCCGGCTCACCCCGCTGTGGCACGGCGTCGAGCTGTGTCGGATGGCCTCTCTCGGCACGTGGACCGCGTGGGCGCTGGTCCACGTGGCCTACCTCGTGGTGCTCGCCGCGGTCGGCACCTGGTGGTCGGTGCGGCGCCTGGAGCGGAGGCTGGCCGGCTGATGCTCACCTCGCTCTGGATCTCCCGCACCGCCGCCGACGGCACCCCGTCCGAGGTCACCCCGTCCGGCGGGGTGGCCAGCCTCGTGCACCGCAACTACGTCGTCTACCGCCGCAACTGGGTCTTCTTCCTGACCGGGTTCCTCGAGCCCGTGCTGTGGCTCTTCTCGATCGGCATCGGCGTCGGCGCGCTCGTCAGCGGGTTCACCGTCAACGGAGTCGAGGTCGGCTACGCCAGTTTCGTGGCGCCCGCCATGCTCGCCGCGGCCGCGATGAACGGCGCGATCCTCGACTCCACCTACAACGTCTTCTTCCGGCTCCGCTTCCAGAAGGTGTACGACGCGGTGCTGGCCACTCCGCTCGGCCCCGCCGAGGTGGCCCGCGGTGAGGTCGCCTGGGCGGTGATCCGCGGCGCGGCGTACTCCGCGGGGTTCCTGCTGGTCATGGTCGCGATGGGCTACGTCGGCTCCTGGTGGGGCGTGCTCGTGCTGCCCGCCGCGGCCCTGATCGGCTTCGCCTTCGCCGGGGTCGGGATGGCGCTGACCACCTACATGCGCTCCTGGCAGGACTTCGAGTACGTCCAGCTCGCGATCATGCCGATGTTCCTCTTCTCGGCCACGTTCTTCCCGCTCTCCACCTACGACCCGGCCGTGCGCTGGCTGATCGAGCTGACGCCGCTCTACCGGGGCGTGGTCCTGGTCCGCGAGCTGAGCACCGGCCTGGTGGGGACGGCGTCGCTGGTCTCCGTGGTCTACCTGGCGGCGCTGGGCGCGGCCGGCACGCAGGTGGCCGCGCGGCGCCTCGACCGGCTGCTGCTGACATGACGCCGATGAAGGGGCGCCTGGCGGTGCGACCTAGGATTCCCCGGTGAGGCACACCGAGTTCTGGGCGCGGATGGAGGCCGCACTGGGCGCGGCGTACGCCCCGGTGTGGGCCGACCAGCAGGTGCTCGGCGCACTCCAGGGCCGTTCGGCTCGCGAGGCCCTGGACGCCGGCGTCTCCCCGAAGGACGTCTGGCGGGCCGTCGCCGACGCGCTCGACCTGCCGGACTCGCTGCGGTGAGCGTGCCCACGCTCCAGGCCCGTCAGCGGATCCAGCGGCGCACCCTGGGGGTGCTCACCGTCTCCCAGACCCTCGGTGGCCTGGGCACGACCGTCGCGATCGCCGTGGCCGCGGTGCTCGCCGAGTCGGTCTCGGGCAGCGAGGCGCTGGCCGGGCTCGTGCAGACCACGCAGGTGTTGGGCGCCGCCGCCGCGTCCTACCTGCTCTCGCGGCTGATGGGGCGCCGCGGACGCCGGATCGGCCTGATGGCCGGCTACCTGGGCGGGGCCTTCGGCGCCGCGACCTGCGTGGTCGCCGGGTCGCTGGAGTCCTACCCGTTGTTGCTGCTCGGTGCGGTCTTCCTCGGCGTTAACAGCGCCACCACCTACCAGTCCCGCTACGCCGCCGCGGACCTCGCCGAACCTGCCGGACGGGCCAGGGCACTGGCGACCGTGCTGTGGGCGACCACGTTCGGCGCGGTGCTGGGACCCAACCTCGTCGGACCCGCCGGCGACCTGGGGGAGAGCCTCGGCGTGCCGCGGTTGACCGGGCCGTTCCTGGTGACCGCCACCGTGCTGCTGGCCGCGACCGTTGTCCTCGGTCTGTTCCTGCGCCCCGACCCGCTGCTGCTCGCGCGCGAGTGGGCCGGGCTGGCGGAGGAGGACCCGGCCGCGCCGCGCACCGGGACCGGCTCGTGGGCGCGCTTCCGGGCGTTGGTGCGTGTGCGCCCCGCGGTCGGCGCCGCGGTCCTGGCGATGTCGGCCGCCCATGCGGTGATGATCGCGGTGATGGTGATGACCCCGCTGCACATGGACCACGGCGGCGCCGAACTCCAGGTGATCGGCCTGGTGATCAGCATCCACGTGCTGGGCATGTTCTTCTTCTCTCCGGTCATGGGCGTGCTCGCCGACCGGGTCGGGCGGCCGGTCGTGCTGCTCGGTGGTGCGGTGACGCTGCTGGTGTCGGTCTGGCTCGCCGGGACGTCGCCGGAGGGTGCGTCCACCCGGATCGGCGTGGGGCTCTTCCTGCTCGGCCTGGGCTGGTCGGCCTGCACGGTCGCGGCGTCCGCGCTGCTCACCGAGGCCACCCCGCTGGTCGACCGCACCGCGGTCCAGGGCGTCGCCGACGTGATCATGAACGTCTCCGCCGCAGCAGCCGGGGCAGTGGCCGGCGTCGTCGTCCAGTCGCTGGGGTACGGCGCGCTCAACCTCGGCGCGGCCGTGCTGGTCCTCGGCGTGCTGCTGGCAGCGGGGCGGGCGCGGACCGCGCTGGCTGCGTGACGGCCTGAGCGTCGGTTCGGTCACGTTCGCTTGCCGGATCTTCTCCTTCCCCAGCACACTCGGCACTTCTACCTGTAACCCTGAGTTGCATATACACGGTCCACCGACATCAGGAGATCGCCGTGCCCTCACCCCTGGCCACCGCCGCGCGCAACCTGTGGGCGCTGACCCTCGGCGACGGCATCGAGGAGCCGCGCCACACCCCGCACACCGTGCTGTACGACGCGCCGCACCGCACGCTGCGGCGCTTCCACGCCGGTGCCGCGGACGACCACGACCCCAGCCGCCGGCCCGTCCTGCTGGTGCCGCCGCTCGCCGTACCGGCCACCTGCTACGACCTGCGTCCCGGGCAGAGCTTGGTGGCGCACCTGCTCGACCAGGGCCTGGCGCCGTACGTCATCGACTACGGCGACATCACCTTCGCCGACCGCAGGATGGGGTTCGAGGAGTGGGTCGAGGACATTGTCCCCACCGCCCTGCGTCGCGTGAGTCAGGAGCATGGCGGCGTCGACGTGGACGTCGTCGCCTGGTCGCTGGGCGGGACGCTCACGTTCCTCACCGCGGCCGCCGACGCCACCCTGCCGCTGCGCTCGATCACCGCGCTCGGCACACCGTTCGACTACAGCAAGATCGCGCCCGTGCAGTTGACCCGCACGCTGGGTCGCTACACCGGCGGTCGGGTCCTCGCCCTCCCGACCGCGATGATGGGCGGCATCCCGCGGCACCTCGTGCGCGCGGGGTTCAAGGCCACCGCGCTGCAGCGTGAGCTGACCAAGCCGCTCTACGTGCTCGGCAACCTCACCGACACCGACGCGCTAGCCCGGATGGAGACCATCGACCGGTTCATGGGCCAGATGCCCGGCTACCCCGGTCGGCTCTACCTGCAGGTCTATGCGCGGCTCATCCAGCGCCTCGAACTCGCGCGAGGGCTCGTCCGGCTCAACGATGCGCTGCATCTCGACCTGACCACGATCTCGGTGCCGATCCTCATCGTCGGCAGCCCTGACGATGCGATCGCACCCGCGCCGGCGGTCCGGGGAGGGGTCGCGGTGTTCACCGGGTCCCCGTCGGTGCGCTACGAGGAGGTCTCCGGCTCCCACCTGGGCCTGGTCGCCGGCACCGAGTCCGCGCACGTCACCTGGCCGCTCATCACCGAGTTCCTCGAAGCCGGGGTGCTTACCGAAGTCTGACGGGCCTGCGTGGGGTGTTGGGCGCAGTCGGTGCGACTCCTAGGCTCAGCGGAATGAACGCACCGCGGATCGCCGTCATCGGAGGCACCGGCTTCTACTCCTTCCTCGACGACCCGCAGGAGCATGTCGTCGAGACGCCCTACGGGTCGCCGTCGGCCCCGATCACCCTCGGCACGGTGAGCGGCCGTGAGGTGGCCTTCGTGCCACGCCACGGCCAGGGCCACGCGTTCCCCCCGCACCGGATCAACTACCGCGCGAACCTGTGGGCGCTGCGCTCGCTCGGAGTCCGCCAGGTGTTCGCCCCTTGTGCCGTAGGCGGCCTCCAGGAGCACACCCCGCCGGGAGCGCTCGTCGTCCCCGACCAGCTCGTCGACCGCACCTCGGGGCGGGTGCAGACCTTCGTCGAGAGCGGTGCGGTGCACGTGCCCTTCGCCGATCCCTACTGCCCGCGGCTGCGCTCCGCACTGATCGCCAGCACCGAGGGGGTCGTCGACGGGGGCACCCTCGTCGTCATCGAAGGGCCGCGCTTCTCCACCCGGGCGGAGTCCCGGTGGTTCGCCGACCAGGGTTGGGATCTGGTCAACATGACCGCGCACCCCGAAGCCGTGCTCGCGCGCGAGCTGGGTCTCTGCTACGCCTCGCTCGCGCTGGTCACCGACACCGACGCCGGGGTGGAGGAAGGGGAGGCGGTCGACCAGGCCCAGGTGTTCGCCCTGTTCGCCGAGAATCTGGTGCGCCTGCGCGGTGTGCTGGCCTCCGCGGTAGGGCTGACACCGGACCCCGACGGATGTACGTGCGCGAGCTGGACCGAGGGAATCGAGGACCGGAGCGCCCTGCCGTGAGGGTGGAGGTGGTCGCGGTCGACGTGCTGCTGCCGCAGGCGCATCCGGACTTCCCCGAGGTCGACGACGACCTGCACCTGCTCGACGTGCGTGATGCCCCCGCGTGGACCGCACTCCTGCGCGAGGTCGACGTCGTCTGCCACCAAGCGGCCATGGTGGGTGCCGGACTCACCCCGGCCGATCTGCCGCTCTACGCGGGGCACAACGATCTGGGTACCGCGGCACTGCTGGCCGCGATGCACGCCGCCGGAGTGGGTCGGCTGGTGCTCGCCTCCTCGATGGTGGTGTACGGCGAGGGGCGCTACCGCTGCCCCGAGCACGGCCCCACGGTGCCCGGGCCACGGGCCGTCGAGGCCCTGGAGGCGGGCGACGTGGAGAACCACTGCCCGCGCTGCCACGCCGTCCTCGTCTGGGAGCTCGTCGACGAGGACGCCGCGCTCGATCCCCGCAGCAGCTATGCCGCCAGCAAGCTCGCGCAGGAGCACTACGCCGCCGCCTGGTCGCGCCAGGCAGGCGGGCGGGTGGTGTCGTTGCGCTACCACAACGTCTACGGGCCGCGGATGCCGCGCAACACGCCGTACGCCGGGGTGGCCTCGATCTTCCGGTCGGCGCTGGCACGCGGGGAGGCGCCACGCGTCTTCGAGGACGGCGGGCAGATGCGCGACTTCGTCCACGTGGAGGACGTGGCGCGCGCCAATCTCGCGGCTCTCCAGCTGGTGACCAGCGGAGAGGACCCCGCGGTGGCCGCCTACAACGTCTGTTCGGGGCGGCCCGTGAGCCTGCGCGAGGTCGCCGACATCCTCGGGCGCACCTCGGGCATCGACCCGGTCGTGACCGGCGAGTTCCGCCTCGGAGACGTCCGCCACGTGGTCGCGTCCCCGGCCAAGGCCGCGCGTGATCTCGGGTTCGTCGCCCAGGTCGGACCGGAGGAGGGGCTCGCCCGGTTCGTCCACGAACCCCTGCGTGGCGGGTGATGACGCTCCCGGGCAGGCCTCGCTCGACGCGGCGCCCGACGCTCCGCCCCGGGACCCGCGCACGTCCGACCGGGGCCGCGGTGGGCCTCGCGGTGGGTGCTCTCCTGCTCGTCGCCGCGTTCGTGGTCCCACCTCTGACCGGGTGGGACGTCGCAGCGCGCTCGGACCGCTTCGGCGTCCCGCCGCTGCACGGCTACTGGCAGTTCACGGTGGGCCCCGGGACGATCCCCGCGATCGTGATCGCCGTGCTCGGCGTGCGCTTCGGCCCCACGCTGGCCGATCGCCTGTCCTGGGGCCGCCTGCAGGTGCTGGTCGTGGGCGTCGCGCTGGCATGGCTGTGCGCGCTGGCGCTGGTGGACGGAACCTCGGGACTGGATCGGGTGCTGGGCAACCCCTACGAGTACCTGCGCACCGCGCGGGCCGTGGACGACGTCCCGGCGATGCTGGCGGGGTTCGTGGACCGGATCGGCTACGACCACCCCGACAACTGGGTCACCCACGTGGCCGGACACCCGCCGGGCGCCCTGCTCTTCTTCGTCGGACTGGTCCGGTTCGGGCTGGGCGGCGACCTCGCCGCCGGTCTCGTGGTCACCGCGCTGGCGGCCACGCTTCCCGCTGCGATCCTCTCGACGCTGCGCACGCTGGGTGCCGAGCAGCCTGCACGCATCGCCGCGCCCTACCTGGTCCTCGCGCCCGCGGCGGTGTTCCTCGCGGTCTCCGCTGACGCGGTCTTCGCCGTCGTCGCCGCGTGGGGACTTGCGTTGCTCGCGCGCAGCGCGACGGCCCGCACCACCCGAGCGCTGCTGGCCTGGGGGATCCCGGCCGGACTGGTGCTCGGCTCGACGGTCATGCTGTCCTACGGGCTGCCGCTGCTCGGTCTGCTCGCCCTGGCCGTCCTGGCCGCGGCGCGTTCCTGGCGTCCCTTGCCGGTGGCTGTCCTCGCCGCATTGGCGGTCGTGCTCACCTTCGCCGCGCTGGGTTTCGTCTGGTGGGAGGCGTTCCCCGTGCTGCGCGAGCGCTACTGGGACGGGATCGCCTCGCGCCGACCCGCGTCGTACTGGTTCTGGGGCAACCTGGCCGCCCTCCTGGTCAGCGCAGGGCCGTTGCTCGCGGCCGGTCTGGGGCACCTCGCCTCGCTCCTGCGCCGCGAGGGCCGCGCGGCGTTCGACACCGATTCCGACCCCGGGCGACGCACCGTTCTGCTGCTGGCGTGTGCCGGCGTGGCTGCCGTGACCTTGGCGAACCTGTCGGGCATGAGCAAGGCCGAGGTCGAGCGGATCTGGCTCCCCTTCGTCCCCTGGCTTCTCCTCAGCCTGACATTATTGCCGACGTCGTGGCGGCGCCCGGGCCTGGCGTTGCAGGTCTCCTGGGCACTCCTGGTGCAGCACCTGCTCTACACGAGCTGGTAAGGCGCAAGAAGTCCGTAATCCCGGTGGCCTCCGCGAGCGGTCTCGCCGTCCTAGATTCGACGACATGAGCTCCCACCAGGCCCTCCCGACGTGCGATCTCGTCCTGCCGTGCCGTGACGAGGCCCCGGCTCTGCGAGGTCTGCTCCCTCGAGTGCCGGCGCACTTCGACGTGATCGTCGTCGACAACGGCTCCACCGACGGCACCGCGGATGTCGCGCGCGCCTTGGGGGCCCGCGTCGTGCGTGAGGAGTGTCCCGGGTACGGCGCCGCCGTCCACGCAGGGGTGACGGCCGCACGCCACGATTACCTCGCGGTCATGGACGGCGACGGCTCCTTCGACCCCCGCGAGCTGGACCTGCTGCTGGCGCTGGTGGCGCACGGCGGCGCCGATCTCGCAGTCGGGCGCAGGCGGCCGGTCAGCCGCGGGGTGTGGCCGTGGCACGCTCGAGCAGGCAATCGCCTGGTCCTGTGGTGGCTGCGGCATCGGATCGGGCTGCCCGTCCACGACATCGCCCCCATGCGGGTGTGCCGACGCCAGGCACTCCTCGATCTCGGCGTGAAGGACCGCAGGTTCGGCTATCCCGTGGAGTTGCTGGACCGCGCCCAGCGAGCCGGATGGCGGTTCGTCGAGCGCGACATCGCCTACTACCCGCGCGCCGAGGGCACCCGGTCGAAGGTGTCAGGATCGGTGCGCGGCACGGTCCGCGCCGCCCGAGACTTCGCCCGGGTGCTGGCATGACGTCGTCTGCGCCGGTGGCACTGGTGCTGGCGAAGGCTCCGGAGCCGGGCCTGGTCAAGACCCGCCTCGCCGCCGACGTGGGGGCCTGCGACGCGGCGGACCTGGCGGCTGCCGCCCTGCTCGACACCCTCGACGTGTGCGAGGAGGTCTTCGGGCCGGACCGCTGTCACCTCGCCCTCACCGGGAACCTGGAGCACGCAGTACGCGGAGCCGAGCTGACCCGTCGCCTGGCGCGGTGGAGTGTGCACGCCCAGCGGGGTGACGGACTGGGCGCCCGGATCGCGGCCGCACACGCCGACGTGCACCACGCTGCTCGGGCGCCGGTCGTCCAACTCGGCATGGACACACCTCAGGTGACGGCATCGGCTCTGCACGAGGTCGCCGATCTCCTACGCGGCGCCGACGATACCCTCGCCGTCCTCGGCCCCGCCCTGGACGGCGGCTGGTGGGTGCTCGGCGTCACCGATCCCGAGCCCGTGCACGCGCTGCACGGGCTCACGATGTCGCTCGACACGACGTACGCCGACACGCGCCGCGCGCTCCTGGCCGCAGGTGCGCGCGTCGAGGCGACGGTGCCGGTGCGTGACATCGACACCGCCACCGATGCCGACGTCGTCGCAGGCGAGGCGCCGGCGCTGCGGTTCTCGCGCACCTGGCGCGCGACGGCGGTGTTCCGATGACGGTCCTCGACGCCGACATGCCGCTGACCGACTGGCGTTGGCACTTCGCCGCAGCGTTGAGGGGCGAGCCGTGCGTCGTCAACGGACTGGGCCCGGACCCGGTGGGGCTCCCGGTGGCCTCGTGGCAGGGCAGGGCCACGCTGTCCGACCTGACGTTGCTCGCTCACTGCGTCGGGCCGACCCTGGACGTCGGCTGCGGGCCCGGCAGACTCACCGAGGCCCTGGCCCGAACCGGACACCCGGTCCTGGGCCTCGATGTCGTGACCGCGGCCGTGCTCGAGTCGCGGCGGCGCGGGGTCCCCGCTCTGTTGCGGGACGTCTTCGATCCTCTGCCCGGCGAGGGCCGCTGGGGCACGGCGCTGTTGGCGGACGGCAACATCGGCATCGGCGGAGATCCCGTGCGGCTGCTGCGCCGGCTGTCGCGCATCGTGGCGCCCGGAGGGCGGCTGGTGGTCGAACTTGCTCCCCCGGGGACCGGGCTCGTGCACGCCCAGGTGCGGCTCGAGACTCTGCACGGACGCTCCGATCCCTTCGCCTGGGCGCGCGTCGGTCCCGAGTACGTCGGGGCGCTCGCGTTCCGTGCCGGGCTCGGTCGACCCAGGCTCCACGCGGACCAGAACCGCTGGTTCGCCGTGATCCGGACCGCGGGGTGAGCGCGTGAGGACCCTGGTTCGCATCCCCGAGGAGAGCGACTTCACCTCGCCCCTGCGGCAGTCGGCCGTGGCTGCACGGGTGGGGTCCTGGCTGGGGATCTGTTTCGCCGTCGCCTTCGTGACGGGCCTTCTCAGCCACGCCGCCCAGTCGCCCACTCCCTGGATCCCGCTCCCGACCCGGCCGACGTGGGGCTACCAGGTCACCCAGGGGCTGCACATCGCCGCCGGAACGGCCGCGGTGCCGCTCCTGCTGGTCAAGCTCTGGACGGTCTACCCGCGCCTCTTCGCTCGCGTCCCACGGCCAGGAGCGGGCCTGCTGCTCCACGCGGCTGAGCGTGGCTCCATCCTCGTCCTCGTCGCCTCGGCGATCTTCCTGCTCGCGAGCGGCCTGGCGAACACGGCCCAGTGGTATCCGTGGGACTTCCGCTTCCGGGCGACGCACTTCGCGCTGGGCTGGACGGCGATCGGCGCCTTGCTCGTGCATGTCGCGGTGAAGCTTCCGCAGATTCGCCAGGCCTGGTCCGCGCCGGTGGAGGAGGTCGCCGTCGCGGAGAACGGGCCGACCCTCTCGCGTCGCGGCCTGCTGCGCGCGACCTGGACCGCCGCGGGCGCGGTCGTGGTGCTCACCGCGGGGGCGACGGTGCCGTGGCTGCGGCAGGTCTCCCTGTTCGCGGTGCGCTCCGGAGAAGGCCCCCAGGGGATCCCGGTGAACAAGAGCGCGGCGGCGGCCGGCGTGGTCGACCTGGCGAGCTCGCCGGCGTACCGGTTGGTGGTGACCGCAGGGCCGCGCAGCGTCACCCTCAGCCGCGACGACCTGGCGGCGCTGCCGCAGCACTCGGTCGACCTGCCCATCGCCTGCGTCGAGGGGTGGAGCGCGACCGGCACCTGGACCGGTGTCCGCATGCTCGACCTGATGGCGCTGGTCGGGCGGAGTCGCGGCGACGTTCGGGTGACCTCGCTCCAGGCAGGAGGGCCGTTCCGCGCCACGACGCTGCCGACCGCCTTCGCGGAGGATCCGCTGACGCTGCTGGCCCTGTCGTTGAACGGCGAGCCGCTGCATCTCGACCACGGCTATCCGGCCCGTCTGATCGCGCCGAACCGTCCCGGGGTGCTGCAGACCAAATGGGTCACGGCGCTGGAGGTGGAGGCGTGAGGAGTGTGTCGGTGCCCCGGGTCCTCCTCGGCGCCGTCGGAGTCGTGGTCGCTTCCTACGGCGCCTACCGGTTGATGGAACTCGGGGTCGCGAACCTGGTGGCCACGACGGTGTGGGCGGGTGGGGGAGTGCTGGTGCACGACGGTGTGCTCGCACCGGTCGTGGTGCTGCTCGGGGTGGTGCTGGTGCGGTGGCTGCCGGCGCCACGGCGGGCGCCGGCAGCTGTGGCTGGGATCCTGTGGGGCAGTCTCACTCTGGTCGCCCTCCCGGTGCTCGGTCGTTTCGGGGCCCGGGCGGACAACCCGACGTTGCTGGACCGGCCCTATCTGGCCTCGTGGAGCTTGCTCACACTCGCGCTCCTCGGCGTGGTGGTGGCGGGGGCGACGGGGTCGGTCCGGTCTCGTGGTCGGGACGGCGATCGAAGTGTCACAGTGGACCCGCTGGACGAGGAGGGCTGATGGCTCACGTCTTGGTCGTCGACGACGACCACACCGTGCGGGAGGTCGTCGTCTCCTACCTGCGTGCCGGAGGTCACGACGTGGTGGAGGCCGACGAGGGCGAGGCCGCGCTGGCCGCCTACCGCGAGACCCGCCCCGATCTGGTGGTCCTGGACCTCATGCTGCCGGGCATCGACGGCCTCGAGGTGTGCCGCCGACTGCGAGCCACCGACGACGTACCGGTGATCATGCTGACCGCGCTGGGCGGTGAGACCGACCGCGTGATCGGGCTGGAGCACGGGGCCGACGACTACGTCACCAAGCCGTTCAGCCCTCGCGAGCTGGTGCTGCGGGTGGACTCCGTGCTGAGGCGCGCCGGTGAACGGGAGCGCCCCGGTCAGGGGCCTGTCCGCGACGGCGACCTCGAGGTCGACCCGAGCCAGCACCGCGTGTCCCTGGCCGGGGAGCAGCTCAGCCTGACCGCGCGGGAGTTCGACCTGCTGCACTTCCTGCTCACGCACCCCGGCACCGCCTGGACCCGCGACCAGCTCCTCGAGCAGGTGTGGGGCTGGTCGTTCGGAGACCAGTCCACGGTGACGGTCCACGTCCGCCGGCTGCGCGAGAAGGTCGAGCCCGATCCGACCTCCCCACGGCGGCTGGTCACGGTGTGGGGCGTCGGGTATCGCTGGGAGCCCTCTCCGTCCGGTGCTGCCGGTGAGTGACCAGGTCGCGATCGTCCTCATCGCCGCCGGGTGGGCCTCCGCGGTGGGCATCGTCGGGCTGGGCCTGGCCTGGGCGCTACGGCGAGCCTCGCTGCGCTGGCTGCCGCTCCTGGTCGCCGTCGTGGCCGTCGGTGCCGTGGTCGGCGGGGTGGTCGGCACCTCGCGGGCGATGTTCGTCTCCGAGCACGACCTGAGCGTGGTGCTGCTGGTCTGCCTGGTGGCCGGTGCGGTCGCCGCAGCGTTCGCCTTCGGCGTCGGCTCCTCACTCGCCCGGTGGTCCGGGGAGCTGCGCGAGGGCGCCCGGGCGTTCGGCGAACAGGGGGAGTACGTGGCGTCGAGCTCCGGTCCCGCCGAGCTGGCGTCGGTGTCGGCCGAGTTGCAGCGCACGAGCCTGCGGCTGGGGGAGGCCCGTCGGCGCGAACAGCGACTGGAGGAGTCCCGCCGCGAGCTGGTCTCGTGGGTCTCCCACGACCTGCGGACCCCCCTGGCGGGCTTGCGGGCGATGACCGAGGCGTTGGAGGACGGGTTGGCTCCCGACCCCGACCGCTACCACCGGCAGATGCGCGGTGAGGTCGACCGCATGGTGCGCATGGTGGACGACCTGTTCGAGCTGTCGCGCATCCACGCCGGCGTGCTCGAGACGGTGGTGGAGCCGGTGCCGGTGGGGGATCTGGTCTCGGAGGCGCTGGCCGGCGCCGACCCGGTCGCGCGACGTTCCGGCGTGGCGCTCTCGGGGGAGGTGGACCCCGGGCTGGTGCTGCACGGCGACCCTGCGGCCCTGAGCCGCGTCGTGGGCAACCTGCTGATGAACGCGATCCGGCACACCCCGGCCGACGGCGAGGTCCGGGTGGTGGCACGCGGGCAGGGGCCCACGGTCGCCCTGGAGGTGAGCGACGCGTGCGGGGGGATCCCGGAGGAGGATCTGGGGCGGGTCTTCGACGTGGCCTGGCGGGGGTCCTCCGCGCGGACCCCGGAGGCGAGCGCCGACCCGTCCACCACCGGCGCCGGCGCCGGCCTGGGTCTGGCGATCGTGCGGGGGCTGGTCGAGGCGCATCGTGGCCGCGTGAGCGTGGAGAACGCCGGCTCGGGGTGCCGGTTCGTCGTCGAGTTCCCCGTCTGAGTCGTGTCTCCGCGCAGGTCGATGCGTCCTGCGGCGTGTCGGTGGGGGATCGAACACCTGTTCGGGCTAGCCTGATCCAGGTTTCGACCCCAGGGTCTCGACGGCGGGGTTCTCCCCAGTCCGCCGGGGTCGCCGAGAAATGTCGGCGGCGCTTCCTAGGGTCACGGGTGACAACGGAATCACCGAGCGTTCCGCGGCAGCGGACCGATCAGACGGGATGGAAGCACATGGCAGTGGGAGACCGCGACAAGGCCCTGGACATGGCCCTCGCCAGCATCGAGAAGCAGTTCGGCAAGGGATCGGTGATGCGGCTGGGCGAGGAGACCCGGGCCCCGCTCCAGGTGATCCCCACCGGCGCCATCAGCCTGGACGTCGCGCTCGGCGTGGGTGGACTCCCGCGTGGCCGCGTCGTCGAGATCTACGGGCCGGAGTCCTCCGGCAAGACCACGGTCGCCCTGCACGCGGTGGCCAACGCCCAGGCCGCCGGCGGCATCGTGGCCTTCATCGACGCCGAGCACGCGCTCGACCCGGAGTATGCGAAGGCCCTCGGCGTCGACACCGATGCCCTGCTGGTCTCCCAGCCTGACTCCGGTGAGCAGGCGCTGGAGATCGCGGACATGCTGATCCGCTCCGGTGCGCTCGACCTGATCGTCATCGACTCCGTCGCGGCGCTGGTGCCCCGCGCCGAGATCGAGGGCGAGATGGGCGACAGCCACGTCGGTCTGCAGGCCCGACTGATGAGCCAAGCGCTGCGGAAGATGACCGGCGCGCTGAACAACTCCGGGACGACCGCGATCTTCATCAACCAGCTCCGGGAGAAGATCGGCGTGATGTTCGGTTCGCCGGAGACGACGACCGGTGGTCGCGCGCTGAAGTTCTACTCCTCGGTCCGCCTCGACGTGCGTCGCATCGAGACCCTCAAGGACGGCACCGACATGGTCGGCAACCGGACCCGGGTCAAGGTCGTGAAGAACAAGGTGGCCCCGCCGTTCAAGCAGGCGGAGTTCGACATCATGTACGGCCAGGGCATCAGCCGCGAGGGTGGCCTGATCGACGTCGGCGTCGACGCGGGCCTGATCCGCAAGGCCGGCGCTTGGTACACCTACGAGGGTGACCAGCTCGGCCAGGGCAAGGAGAACGCACGGAACTTCCTGCGTGACAACCCCGACCTGGCCAACGAGCTGGAGAAGAAGATCCTGGAGAAGCTCGGCGTCGGTCCGCAGGTGACCGATGAGTCCGAGGAGCCGGTGAACGTCCAGTTCTGATGAGGTACGACGACGCGCCACCGCCGGAGGACCCGGTCGCCCGGGGGGACGAAGCCGATCCCGAGGCGGTGGCGCGGAAGATCCTGCTGGATCAACTGACCGGGCGGGCTCGCACGCGCAGCGAGCTCGCCACGAAGTTGGCCCGCAAGGGCGTGCCCGCCGAGATCGCCGAACGGCTGCTCGATCGGTTCACCGAGGTCGGACTGATCGACGACAGCGCCTTCGCGAGGGAGTGGGTCGAGAGTCGGCAGCAGACCCGTGGGCTCGCACGGCGGTCGTTGGCCCAGGAGTTGCGCCGCAAGGGCGTCGACTCCTCAGTCATCGAGGAGGCGCTCGAGACGGTGGACCCCGAGGATGAAACGGCTGCGGCGCGTGAGTTGGTGCGCCGCAAGCTGCCCTCGCTCCAGCGGTATGACGAGGTCACCCAGGTGCGGCGACTCACCGGTCTCCTGGCCCGTAAGGGGCACGGTCCCGGGGTCGCCTACCGGGTGGTGCGTGAGGAGATCGCGGGAGCGGCCGAGTTGCTCGACGAGGTGCCGTAAACCCCACCGGGTACGGCTTGAACCGGGTGGGTCGGCCCAACTAGCCTCGAAGACGCTTCACCTTTTCCTCTCGGTTGACGCCGAGATCTCACGACCATGACCCCGGGAATCCGGGATACGCACCGTGCCTGTTGGTGTCTGCACAGCCAGTGCCGACACCCCCACGCGGCGCCTGGGAACAGGAGCCACCCATGAATCCGCCGAACCTGTCGATCACGCCCTACGTCCTGCCCGCCGGACTCGACCTGCTGGCGCTGGTCATCGGGATCGCGATCGCCGCACCGCTCGCCTCGGCGGCGGTGCTGCTGTACTCCCGACAGGTGGCTGCCCGCCGAGAGGCGGATCTCAACCGCGACCTGCACGAGCAGCGCCTGGAGATCGAGCGGCGGGAGCAGCGGCTGGCGGAGCGGGAGGTCCGCCTCGACGCCGAGGTGGAACGGCTCCAGGCCGAGTCGGGGGCGCTCGACCGGCGGGCTGAGGAGTTGTCGTCCGCGGAGTCCGAGCGCACGCGAGCCCTCGAGGAGGTCGCCGGGCTGACGACGGCGGACGCTCGCTCCGAGATCATCGCCGCGGTCGAGCACGACGCCCGTCTGGACGGCGCCCGGCTGGCTCGCGACATCGAGCGGACCGCGCGTGAGGAGGCGGAGTCCACCGCGCGGCGCCTGCTCGTGACCACGATCCAGCGGCTGGCCTCCGACCAGGTCGCGGATGCGACGGTCACGGTCGTCCACCTGGCCAGCGACGACCTCAAGGGCCGGATCATCGGACGCGAGGGCCGCAACATCCGGGCCTTCGAGCAGATCACCGGGGTCAACCTGGTCATCGACGACACCCCCGAAGCCGTCGTGCTCAGCTGCTTCGACCCGGTGCGTCGCGAGACCGCGCGGATGACGCTGGAGGCGCTCCTGGCCGACGGTCGGATCCACCCCACGCGGATCGAGGAGGCCTTCGCCAAGGCCCAGGACCAGATCGAGCAGATCTGTCGACGGGCGGGAGAGGACGCCTGCCTGGAGATGGGCATCACCGACCTCCACCCCGAGCTCGTCGCGACCATGGGGCGCCTGACCTTCCGCACGTCGTACGGGCAGAACGTGCTGCAGCACCTGCTCGAGTCCGGGCACATCGCCGGCATGCTCGCCGACGAGTTGGGCCTGGACCGGGCGGTGTGTGTGCGCTCGGCGTTCCTGCACGACATCGGCAAGGCGTTGACGCACGAGTCCGAGGGGTCGCACGCGGCCGTCGGGGCCGAGCTGCTGAGGAAGTTCGGCGAGTCCGAGGACGTCGCCCACGCGGTCGAGGCGCACCACAACGAGGTCGAGCCCTGCACGGTCGAGGCGGTGCTGACCCAGGCGGCCGATGCCGTGAGCGGGGCCCGTCCGGGTGCTCGCCGGGAGTCCGTCGCGGCGTACCTGCAGCGTCTGACTCGGCTGGAGGAGATCGCCCTCACCCACGAGGGGGTCGAGCGGGTCTACGCCATGCAGGCCGGCCGCGACGTCCGCGTGATGGTGCGCCCTGAGCAGGTCGACGACCTCAGCGCGCAGTTGATGGCGCGCGCGATCGCCAAGCAGATCGAGGAGGAGCTCACCTACCCCGGTCAGATCAAGATCACCGTGGTCCGGGAGTCCCGGGCGACCGAGGTCGCCCGCTGAGCGGTGTGGGCCAGGTCACCGGCCCTGGGGCAGACGCGCTGGTTACCGCTCAGTAGCATCGAAGGATGCCCAGCATTCTTGATCTCTGGAACACCTCCTCGGCGCTGCCGCAGGGGCGCCGGCTCTTCTCACTGGCGTTCTCCCAGAAGGCGCCGTACTTCGCGTCGGTGCGGCCGATGTTCGTGGATCTGCGACCCAACTACGCCGAGCTGAAGATCAAGAAGCGCCGCGGCGTCCAGAACCACATCGGCACCGTGCACGCGATCGCTCTGTGCAACGGGCTCGAGGCGGCGATGGGCGCGCTGGCCGAGGTGACGATCCCGGACCACAAGCGCTGGATCCCCAAGGGCATGGACATCTCCTACACGGCCAAGGCCGACAGCGACATCCGGTGTATCGCCGAGACCGACCCGGAGCAGTGGGAGTCCGACGACCCCGACCTGCACGTGCGGGTCAAGGGCGTCCGCAAGGACGGCACCGTGGTCATCGAGGGCGTCATCCGGTTGTGGGTGACCGAGAAGCCCCGCAAGGCCGCTGCGGCCTGAGCGCTGCCCGCGACATGAGGTGGAACGCGTTCCACCACGAGGGTGATGTCCAGTAGCCTCCGGGCCATGGACATCAGCGGAGCAAGTGCGATCGTCACCGGTGGAGCCTCAGGGATCGGAGCCGCGTGTGCGCGCGGCCTCGCCGCGAAGGGCGCCCTGGTCGTCATCGCGGACCTGAACGAGGAGAAGGGCACCGCCCTCGCCGAGGAGATCGGTGGCGCGTTCGTCAAGGTGGACGTGACCAACACCGACGACCTCATCGCCGCCGTGGACAAGGCCGAGTCGCTCGGCCCGGTCCGGGTGCTGGTGAACTCCGCCGGCATCGGCTGGGCGCAGCGCACCGTCGGCAAGGACGGCACCTACGACTCCGCGGCGAACCTCGACGCCTTCAAGAAGGTCATCGCGATCAACCTGATCGGCTCCTTCGACGCGATCCGGCTGGCCGCCACCGCGATGAGCCGCACCGAGCCCCTCGACGAGTCCGGCGAGCGCGGCGCGATCGTCAACCTCGCCTCGGTCGCCGCCTTCGACGGCCAGATCGGTCAGGCGTCGTACTCCGCGTCCAAGGGTGGCGTCGTCGGCATGACCCTGCCCATCGCCCGCGACCTGTCGGCCATCGGCGTGCGCGTCAACACGGTGGCTCCCGGCCTGATCGACACCCCGATCTACGGCGAGGGTGAGGCCAGCGAGGCGTTCAAGGCGAACCTCGAGCGCGGCGTCCTCTTCCCCAAGCGTCTGGGCGCCCCGGAGGAACTGGCCAGCATGGTCGTCGAGGCGGTCACGAACTCCTACCTCAACGCGGAGACCATCCGCGTCGACGGCGGCATCCGGATGCAGCCCAAGTAGCCCACTGGTCGCATCTTCCCGCCCACTGGTCACGTTTTCCCGCCGACTTGTCACGTCTTTCCGACCTGGCGTGTGTAAACGTGACCAGTCGCGGGGAAGATGCGACCAGTCGCGCCGTACCCTGGTGCGGTTATGAGTAGCCCCCGCACCTATGAGGTCCGCACCTACGGGTGCCAGATGAACGTTCACGACTCCGAGCGGCTCGGCGGGTTGCTGGAGGAAGCGGGCTACGTGCGCGCCGAGGGCGCCCAGGCCGATGTGGTGGTGTTCAACACCTGCGCGGTCCGGGAGAACGCCGACAACCGGCTCTACGGCAACCTCGGCCACCTCGCGCCGATCAAGGCGGCCACCCCCGGCATGCAGATCGCTGTCGGCGGGTGCCTGGCGCAGAAGGACCGCGGCGAGATCACCCGGCGCGCGCCGTGGGTCGACGTGGTCTTCGGCACCCACAACATCGGCTCGCTGCCGGCGCTGCTGGACCGGGCGCGGGTGCAGCAGGAGGCCCAGGTCGAGATCCTGGAGTCCCTCGAAGTGTTCCCCTCGACGCTGCCGACGCGGCGTGAGTCGGCGTACGCGGCCTGGGTCTCGATCAGCGTCGGCTGCAACAACACCTGCACGTTCTGCATCGTGCCGAGCCTGCGTGGCAAGGAGAAGGACCGCCGTCCCGGCGACGTGCTCGCCGAGGTGCGGGCCCTGGTCGCCGAGGGGGTCAGCGAGGTCACCCTGCTGGGGCAGAACGTGAACTCCTACGGCGTCGAGTTCGGCGACCGTCTCGCGTTCGGCAAACTGCTGCGCGCCTGTGGGGAGATCGAGGGCCTGGAGCGGGTGCGCTTCACCAGCCCGCACCCCGCCGACTTCACCGACGACGTCATCGCCGCGATGGCCGAGACCCCCAACGTGATGCCGCAACTGCACATGCCGCTCCAGTCCGGCTCCGACCGGCTGCTGAAGGCGATGCGCCGCTCGTACCGCCAGGCGAAGTACCTCGGCATCATCGAGCGGGTCCGCGACGCCATGCCGGAGGCGGCGATCACCACCGACCTGATCGTCGGGTTCCCCGGCGAGACCGAGGAGGACCACGAGGCCACCCTTGACGTCGTCCGACAGGCGCGGTTCGCCGGCGCGTTCACCTTCCAGTACTCCAAGCGCCCCGGCACTCCCGCGGCTGACCTCGACGACCAGATCCCCAAGCAGGTCGTGCAGGAGCGCTACGAACGACTGGTGACCCTGGTCAACGACGTCGCCTGGGCGGAGAACAAGCGGCAGGTCGGCCGCACGGTGGAGCTCCTGGTCGCCGAGGGCGAGGGGCGCAAGGATGCCGCCACGCAGCGGCTCACCGGGCGGGCGCGGGACAACCGGCTGGTGCACTTCGACGGTGCGAGCGCGCCCGGCGTACGCCCCGGCGACGTCGTCGAGGTGGAGATCACCTACGCCGCGCCGCACCACCTGGTCTCCGACGCGCCCGTGCTGAGCGTGCGCCGGACACGCTCGGGCGACGCCTGGGAGGCACGTACGGCGGCGCCGAGCGCGCAAGTCGTCGGACGGGCGGTGGGACTGGGCCTGCCGAGCGTCGGTGTCCCCGAGCCGCTGCCGCCGGCCACCGGCTGCGCCTGAGGGATCAGGCCTTCACGAACCCGAGCGAGAGCACCGGCGGGAGCGTCCCCGCACGCAGCCGGGTGAGCACCTCGGCCTCGTGTGCCACCAGCGGGTCGGGCAGGTCGTCGAGGCGGCACCACCGCAGCTCCACGCACTTGGTGGGCTCCTGGATGGTCGGCTCGCCCGTCCACCGCGTGGCGGTGAGGAAGAAGTCCACACGCTGCTCGATCGGGTCCGGGTTGCCGGGCTCGGTCCGCTGCAGCGCACACAGCGGGCTGAGATCGGCCGGGTCGATCTCGATGCCGAGCTCCTCGTGAGCCTCCCGGGCCCCGGCGACGGCCACGCTCTCGCCGTATTCGACGTGGCCGGCCGCACCGCTCGCCCAGTGGGCAGGCTTGTACGACGCGGCAGGCCCGCGCAGTTGCAGCAGGACCTCGAGCTCCGCGCCCGTGCCTCGGGTCAGGAGGACGTACGCGGCGGGAATGACTCGGAAACGCTCCTCGGCGGTGGGCATGCCGCCGAAGATAGCGGGCGAGTCAGGCGCGGCTGTCGGGGATGTCGTCGTTCTTCCCGTCGAGGCCGTCCAAGGCGTCCTTGACCTTCTCGGTGCCCTGGTCGATCTTGTCGCCGTGCTTTCCGCCGGTCTTCTGGTCCGCCAGATCGGCGGCCTTGTCGACCGCGTCGGCGATCTTGTCGCCGTGCTTGTCGACGGCGTCGGTGACGGCCTGCTTCGCCTTGTCCAGGAAACTCATCGGTCCTCCAACGGTCCGGCGAACCTCCTCGTCGAGGCCCGCGCGACGACCACGGTACCCAGCCGGGAGAATGACGTCCCGTGACCGTTCCCCTCGTCGCCGTCGTCGGCCCGACCGCCGCGGGCAAGACGGCGTTGAGCCTGGACCTGGCCGACGCGCTCTCGGGAGAGGTCGTCAACACCGACGCGTTCCAGCTCTACCGCGGGATGGACATCGGCACGGCGAAGGCGCCACCGGACGAGCGGCGCGGGATCGTGCATCACCTGCTCGATGTGCTGGAGGTCCACGAAGACGCCTCGGTGGCGGAGTTCCAACAGCGGGCCAGGTCGGTCATCGCGCAGTGCCGGTCGCGGGGCGTCGTTCCTGTGCTGGTGGGCGGCAGCGCGCTCTACACCCGCGCGGTGCTGGACGACCTCGACTTTCCCGGCACCGACCCCGCGGTGCGGGCTCGGCTGGAGGCCGAGCTGGCCGCACAGGGACCACACGCGATGCACGTCCGGCTGACTGAGGTGGATCCCGAGGCTGCGGGGCATATCCTGCCCAGCAACGGCCGGCGCGTCGTCCGCGCGCTGGAGGTGGTCGAGCTGACCGGCGGACCGTTCCGCGCGCGGCTGCCGCGACCGCAGTACGTCGAGCCCGCCACGATCCAGATCGGCGTCGACATCCCTCGCGACGTGCTCGACCTGCGGATCGAGGAGCGGGTACGCCGGATGTGGGACGCCGGGCTGGTGGACGAGGTCCGCGGGCTCTGCGAGGACCACGGGCTGCGTGAGTCCCGGACGGCGTCGCGCGCGTTGGGCTATCAGCAGGTGCTGCAGTTCCTGGCGGGGGAGTGCACCGAGCAGGAGGCGTTCGCCGCCACGGTGCAGGGGACCAGGCGCTTCGCCCGCAAGCAGGACTCCTGGTTACGCAAGGACGCCCGGGTGCAGTGGATCGGCTGGGACGACCCGGACCGGGTCGAGAAGGCACTGGCGCTGGTGCGCACGGTCGTCGGCGCCTCGAGCGACGACTCCTAGACTGCTGCGGTGAGCACATTGGACTTCGTGAAGGGGCACGGCACGGAGAACGACTTCGTGCTCATTCCCGACCCCGACGGTGCGCTGGGTCCGATCGACCCCGACGTCGTCCGCGCGCTCTGCGACCGTCGGGCCGGACTGGGTGCCGACGGGGTGATCCGGGTCGTGCGTACCGCGGGCACCGATGACCCCGCCGCCGTCGCGGCCCGGGGCGACGCCGACTGGTTCATGGACTACAGCAACGCCGACGGATCGATCAGCGAGATGTGCGGCAACGGTGTCCGGGTGTTCGGGCGCTACCTGGTCGAGCGACAAGGCGCCTCCGCCGCCGCGCCGCTCCCGGTGGCCACCCGGGACGGGGTGAAGATCCTCCGCTTCGACGGCGATCTGATCACCGTCGACATGGGCGCGCCCCAGGTCCTCGGCGCGACCGAGGTGGGCGTGGGGGAGCGGTCCTGGCCGGCGCTGGGCGTCGACCTCGGCAACCCGCACGCTGTCGCCTTCGTCGACGACCTCGCGCACGCGGGGCCGCTGCTGGAGGTCCCGGAGTACGACGACGCCTTCTACCCCGACGGGGTCAATGTCGAGTTCGTGGTCCGCCGCGGGCCTTACCACGTCGCCATGCGCGTGCACGAGCGCGGCTCGGGCGAGACCCGTTCGTGCGGCACAGGTGCCTGTGCGGTGATGGTCGCCGCGGCGTTGGCCGAGCCGGGCGTGGACGGCGAAGCACAGCGGGCGCGTGGCACGACGTACGACGTGGATCTGCCCGGCGGTCGGCTCACGATCACCTGGACCGAGGACGACCGCATCCTGATGACCGGTCCCGCGGTCCTGGTCGCGGAAGGGAAATGGTTCGCCGGACGTTGAGTCCTGTGTGAACCTGGAGGCATATGAGTAACCATCCCGCACCGCGCACCGCCCCTCTCGACTCCCTGCCCGAGGAGAACGACATCCTGCTCAGCGACGACGTCGACGACCTGGCCGGCGAGGATGTGGCCGAGGACCTGGCCGACGACGACTGGGAGTCGGGCTACGCCGACGAGGACTTCGGCGACGAGGACCCCGAGCTCGCCGAGACCGACGGCGACTGGGACCTGGAGGAGCGGTATGCCCTCAAGCGGGTCGCGGCTCTGCGCACCGAGCTCGAGGACATCAGCGAGGTCGAGTACCGCCAGCTCCGGCTCGAGCGCGTCGTGCTCGTCGGGGTCTGGACCGAAGGCACCATCACCGACGCGGAGAACTCGCTGGCCGAGCTCGCGGCGCTGGCGGAGACGGCCGGCTCGGAGGTGCTCGAGGCCATCTACCAGCGGCGCCAACGGCCGGACCCGGCGACCTACATCGGTCGCGGCAAGGTCGAGGCGCTGCGCGAGATCGTGCAGCGCACCGGCGCCGACACCGTGATCTGCGACGGTGAGCTCGCCCCCTCTCAGCTGAGGAACCTTGAGGACCGGGTCAAGGTCAAGGTCGTCGACCGCACCGCGCTGATCCTGGACATCTTCGCCCAGCACGCGAAGTCCAAGGAGGGCCAGGCGCAGGTCGAGCTCGCCCAGCTCAACTACCTCAAGCAGCGACTGCGCGGTTGGGGTGGCAACCTGTCCCGGCAGGTCGGCGGCCGCGCCGCCGGCGGTGTCGGTATCGGTGGCCGTGGACCTGGTGAGACCAAGATCGAGACCGACCGTCGTCGGATCAACACCAAGATCGCCAAGCTGCGTCGCGAGCTGAAGCACATGGGCTCGACGCGGCAGACCAAGCGTGCCGAGCGCCGCCGTCACCAGATCCCCGCGGTCGCGATCGCCGGCTACACCAACGCCGGAAAGTCCTCGCTGCTCAACCGGCTGACCGGGGCGGGCGTGCTGGTGGAGGACGCTCTCTTCGCGACCCTGGACCCCACGACGCGGCGCAGTGCCACCCGCGACGGTCGCGTCTACACGCTCTCCGACACGGTCGGCTTCGTGCGCCACCTGCCGCACGAGCTCGTGGAGGCCTTCCGCTCGACGCTCGAGGAGGTCGCTGACGCCGACCTCATCGTCCACGTCGTCGACGGCTCCCACGTCGACCCCGAGGGTCAGATCGCGGCGGTCCGCGAGGTCTTCGCCGAGATCGGCGCGGACCGGGTGCCCGAACTCGTGGTGATCAACAAGGCCGACGCGGCCGACCCGATGGTGCTCGCCCGGATCAAGGCCGCCGAACCCCACTCGGTGGTCGTCTCGGCCAAGACCGGCGAGGGCATCAGCGAGGTGCTGGCGGCCATCGAGACCGACCTCCCGCGTCCCGGAGTGGCGTTCGAGGCGCTGCTTCCCTACGAGCGCGGCGACCTGCTCAACCGGATCCACACCTCCGGCGAGGTCGAGCACGTCGAGCACACCGGTGAGGGCACGGTCGTGCGCGGGCGCGTCAACGCCGACCTGGCCGGCGAACTGGAGCCCTACCGGGTCTGACCGCGTCCGGCCCGCCCACCGGCGGTGCCGGGGCACTAGGGTCGCGCCATGGCTCGCGACCCGCTGCGCTCACGAAGTGGCGTGGGCGTGCGCATCGTCCTCGCCGTCCTCACCGGGGTCGGGTTGTTCCTCCCGGTCGTGGTCGCGCTCGTCCCCGAAGAGGCGTCCACCGCACCGGACCCGGTCCGGATCACCGACTATCGGGCGACGTTCGTGGTGGACGACGACGGACGGCTCACCGCCGAGGAGCGGCTGACCACCGCGTTCCCGCCAGGACGCCACGGGATCTTCCGCTTCTTCGACGTCGCCGATCCCACCGACGCCCGTGCACGCCTGGTCCCGCGCGACATCGAGGTGACGCTCGACGGCGGCCCGGTCCCTGTCGACCTGCTCTGGGAAGACGGTCGGCGCTACCGCGTCGCCAAGATCGGCGACCCCGACGCGTTCGTGGACCCGGGTTCGCACGTCTACACGATCCGCTACCGGATCGACGGGGCGCTGGCGTCCTCCTCGGCGGGCTCCGGTCAGCTGGACTCCTCCAGTTGGACCAGTGACGGCGTCGGGTCGACCTTCTACTGGAACCTGATCCCCGGCGGCTGGGGGATGGACATCGACCGCAGCACGCTCACCGTCCGCCTGCCCGAGGCCCCCCGCCAGGTGCTCTGCGGTGCCGGCGCCGCCACGGCGTACCCGTGCGACATCACCCGCGGGGACGGCAACGAGGTCACCGTCCGCACCGGGGCACTCCCGCCCCGCACACCGGTGACCCTGCGAGCCGCGTTGGCGCAGGACCAACCGGACCGCACCGTGGTGCCGTGGCCGGTGCAGTTCGACTCCGTGTTCGGGCGCTCGCTCCCGGCAGCGGTCGCGCTGGTGCTGCTCTCGGTCGTCATCGGTCTGCTCGCGTGGCGCTGGGGGAGGACCGCCCGCGAACCGCAGCCCGGGTTCCCGGTCACCTATGCGCCGCCGAGCGACACCTCCGGGGCCCAGTTCGGCCCGGTGCAGACCTACTACGTCGGCGCCGAGCGCCTTCCCGGACGCGCCCTGGTCGCCTCACTCCTGCATGCCGCCGAACGCGGGTTGATCCGCCTCACGCCGTACGGCGCGAACGACTGGATGGTCGAGACGATCGGCGGGAACGAGCGCTGGGACGCCGTCGACGCCGTCACGCGCGAGGTCGCCGACGGGCTGGGGCTCACCGGCCCCAGCGGACGCTTCCACGCCAACGGGTCGGTCAGCGCCGGCAAGCGTCTGCGTGAGGTGCAGCAGTCCCTGCCGGGTGCGGCCGAGCGGTGGGCGGTCGAGTCGGGGCTGATCGCGCGCCAGAGCAGCGAGCGGCTCGGTCGTTACGCGGTGCTGGCCGCCATCGTCGTGGCCGCCCTCATCTTCGTGATCGACCCGCTGTCCTTGACCCTCTTCGGCCTGCCCTTCGCCGCGGTGGCGATCGGCGGAGCGGGGTTCCTGGTCAGCGGGGTGGGCATCCGGCGGACGGCAGCCGGCCGGCAGGTGTGGGCGCAGGCCGGGGGCTTCCACCGGTTGTTGTCGACCTCGTCGGCGCAGGACCGGTTCGACTTCGCCGCCCACAAGGGCCTCTACACCGCCTACATCCCGTACGCCGTCGCGTTCGACTGCGCCGAGCAGTGGGCGAAGAAATACCAGGTGAGCACGGGCGAACCCGCCCCGTCGCCGGTCTGGTATCCGAGTACTTCCCACACACCGGGCTTCTTCGGCAGCGGGTCTCCGTTGGACTCGTTCGAGTCCTCGGTGAACTCCTCCATCAGCGCCTATGAGGCGACCCAGTCCTCGTCGTCCTCCGGTGGGGGCGGTGGTGGCGGCGGCGGGGGAGGCGGCGGGGGAGGCGGTTCGTGGTGAACAATCGCCGCAGGGTCCGCACCCGCAGTGAGGGAGGAAGCACATGATCTGGATCGTCATCGGGCTGCTGGTCGTCCTGGCCGGCCTCTTCGTGATCGGCTTCAACCGGCTGCGTTCTCAGAGCGTCCGGGTGGACGAGGCGCTGGGCGGGATCGACGTCCAGCTCACCCGTCGCGCGGACCTGATCCCCAACCTGGTCAACACCGTCAAGGGGTACGCCGCACACGAGCGGGGCGTCTTCGAGGAGGTCACCGCCGCGCGGGCCGGGGTGGCGCAGGCCGCCAAGGACGGCACGGTGGCGGAGAAGGCCGCGGCCGAGGCCCGCCTGGACGCCGCGATCGTGAAGGTCCTCGCGGTGGCCGAGGCCTATCCCGAACTCAAGGCGTCGGCGAACTTCCTCCAACTCCAGAGCCAGCTGACCGAGACGGAGGGCCAGTTGGCGTTCGCTCGGCAGTACTACAACGACTCCGTGGCCACCCTGAACACCTCGGTGACGACGATCCCGTGGATGTTCTTCGTCGGGGTGACCGGAGTGAGCAAGCGGGAGTTCTACGACGCGCCCTCGGGGCACGAGACCCCGCCCACCGTTCAGTTCTGAGGCGCCCCCGGTGGCTGAGGTGCGAGCGCAGCGAGCCTCGAAACCACGCCCACCCCTGTGAGCCTCACCCCGCCCTTGTCCCCCGCGACGGTTAGGGTTCTCCGGTGCCCCAGCCGGTGTCCCAGACCCCTCCCAGCGTCCGCGAGGTCCTCGCCGCCGTCGTGAAGGCCGTCGGGGGCAGCGAACGCGAGGGGCAGATCGCGATGGCCGAGGCGGTCTCCTCGGCGTTGGAGGACCGCGTCCACCTCCTCGTGCAGGCCGGCACCGGCACGGGCAAGTCGCTGGGCTACCTCGTGCCCGCGTTGCTGCACCGCCAGCGTGTGGTGGTGGCCACCGCCACCCTCGCCCTTCAGCACCAGCTCGTCGAGCGCGATCTGCCGGCCCTGGTCGCGGGCGCCGGAGAGATTCTCGAGGAGACGCCGACGTACGCGGTGCTCAAGGGGCGCTCGAACTACGCCTGCCTGCACCGCATCCGCGAGGGCGTCCCTGACGACCAGGGCACGTTGGTCGAGGTGCCCACCGGCTCGCTCGGGGGAGAGGTGCTGGCGCTGCGCGAGTGGGCCGAGGCCGAGTCGCAGAACCGAGGCACCGGTGACCGGGACGCAGCGCCGCGTCACCAGGACCGTGCCTGGCGCCAGATCTCGGTCACCCACCGTGAGTGCCTGGGCGCCTCGCGCTGCACCTTCGCCGCGGAGTGCTTCGCCGAGCGGGCCAAGGAGCGCGCGGCGCAGTCGCACGTCGTGGTCACCAACCACTCGCTGCTCGCGATCGACGCGATCGAAGGGGTCCCGATGATCCCGGAGTACGACGCCGTCGTGATCGACGAGGCGCACGAGCTCGCGGCCCGGGTGACCCAGGCGGCGACCGACGAGCTCACGCCCGTCCAGATCGAGCGTGCGGCCAACCGTGCCGCCCGGTTCGTCGCCGGAGGGACCGAGGCCGACGATCTCGCGGACGCCTCCGACGCCTTGCGGGACGCGTTGGCCGACCACCCGGAGGGGCGGATGGACCCGGTCCCGGAGGCCGTGATCGCGGCCCTGGCGCTGGTCCGCGACTCCGCGCGCACCTGCATCTCCGCCTTCGGCAAGGAGACCGCCGAGGACGCGGCCGCGACGCAGGCCAAGGGCTGGGTGCAGGAGATCTTCGCGACCGCCGAACGGATGGCCGCAGCGTCGCCGCAGGACGTGCTGTGGGCGACCGACCGTGAGTCCAACCGCGGCGGGGCGATGGTCAGCGTCGCACCGCTCAACGTGTGGGGGCCGTTGCGCGACAAGCTGCTGGCCTCGAAGACGGCGGTCTTCACCTCCGCCACCCTGAAGCTCGGGGGTGACTTCGCCGTCGTCGCGGGGACTGTCGGCCTGAAGGCCTCTGAGCGGGTCGGCATCACCGAGGGGGCCGGCGAGGCGTCGGAGGACGTCCAACCGTGGCGCGCCCTCGACGTGGGGTCGCCCTTCGACTACGCCCGGCAAGGCATCCTGTACGTCGCCTCGCACCTTCCGCGACCCGGTCGCGACGGGCTGGTCCCCGCGCAGATCGACGAGATCGTGGACCTCATCGACGCCGCCGACGGTCGCACGTTGGGGCTTTTCTCCAGCCGGCGGGCAGCGGAGGCGGCCGCTGCCGCGGTGCGCGAGCGGCTCCCGCACCTGACCGTGCTGGCCCAGGGGGAAGCGCAGCTCCCCGAGCTGACCAAGCAGTTCGTCAACGACCCGCACACCTGTCTCTTCGGGACCCTGAGCCTGTGGCAGGGCCTGGACCTTCCGGGCGACACCTGCCAACTGGTGCTCATCGACCGGATCCCCTTCCCGCGTCCCGACGACCCGCTGATGTCGGCGCGCCAGAAGGCCGCGGACCGCTCGGGGCAGAACGGGTTCATGGCGGTCGCGGCCACCCATGCCGCGCTGCTGCTGGCCCAGGGGGCCGGGCGGCTCATCCGCACCACGACCGATCGCGGCGTCGTGGCCGTGCTCGACCCCCGTCTGGAACGCAGCGGCTACGGCGGCTTCCTCACGGCCTCGCTGCCCCCCATGTGGCGCACGAACCACCGCGACACGGTGCTGGCGGCCCTGCGCAGGTTGGCGGTTACGGAGCCGGCACCCACGCCCTGAGCGTGACCGCCGAGGCGTCGTCGGTCGCCACCCCACCACACGAGTAGCGGGTGCGGTGGCCGCAGTCCAGGCGCGTACTGGTGTTACTGAGGGTGATCTGAAGGTCGTCGATCAGGGCGGGGTCGAAGGGCAACTCGACGGCCCCGTCCCCGGAGTCGTCCAGCGGGATGACGACCGGTGTCGCCTGGCCCGCGGCGGTGACCGTGGCGGCGAACGGCACTCCGTCCGCCGCGTCGACCTCCAACCTCAGGATGTCGTCGGAACTGCCGGAGACGGCGGGCCGCAACGCGACCGAGGCGGACGACAGGTGGTCCAGGATCCAGGTGGCCTCATGCGGCTCGGACGTCACGGTCCAGGTGCGGTTGGGCGGTGACAGGAAATCGAGGTAGCTGGCGCCCTCGGAGTACGACGGCGTCGGATGCCGGTTCGCCGCACTGAATGCGGCGAACACGTCGGCCACCGAACTCCCGCGGTCGACCAGGGCGCGTTGCAGTGCGCGGAGGGAATAGGTGCCCGTGGATCCGGGCGCCGCGTTGTCGGCATGACCCCACAGCGACCGCATGACGAGCGGAAGGCCGCTGGAGCCGGACGCGGGGAAGGACTCGGTGAGGAAGCGCCAGAACACCCAGGACCCGTAGGGGTGCCACTGCGAGTCACCGTTGTAGTCCAGAGACTTCCACGGGTGGGAGAGCTGGCTGCGGTCGAGGTAGTTGAGGTTGTCGTTCACGGCGTCGTAGAGCTCGTCCTCCACCCAGGCCGCGGTGCCCTCCATGAACCACTCGTCGTCGTTGATGTCGTAGGCGAACTGCACGGCGTGGAAGAACTCGTGCGCCGCGGTGACCTGGAGGTTGCCGCGGGGGGAGTTGAACGGGAACTGCCGGGGGCTGTAGTCGTCGTCCAGGACGCAGTACGCCGGGGCGTCACGGCCGGTGCCACGGACCGGCATGGCGTCGATGCTGCAGTAGCCGTAGTACCCGTAGGAGCCGATGTCCTTGAGGTAGACGTCGAGGCGACGGTCCGGCCCCTGGCGTCCGTGGCCCTTGTCCGGGCGGGGAGCGCGGTAGCCGCCGCGGGTGACCAGGCGCTTCCAGACGTGGTTGACGACGTCTCGCGTCCGTTCGACCTGGTTCGGGACGCCGTCGCGGTCGGCGTCGCCCGGCGGCGGACGGTCGACCCCGCGGCTCGCCCAAGTGACACACACGTGCGAACCACGGGTGGGGCGCACTCGGCAGTCGGACCGGGGGCGGGCGTTGCGTCCGTAGCCCAACCCCAGCGGATCCGCGAACCCGTCGGTGGGGCGCAGCAGGAGGATGCGGGCGCGCTCCGCCTCGCGCGGAGCCAATGACCCGAGACCCCGCTGGAGTCGCAGCAAGTCCAGTGTGAGGTCCGGTCGGCTGCTGCTCGCGCTGCGGCTGTGCGGCGGTGGGCCGTCGACTGCCGTGAGGGACCGTTCGATCCGGTTCAGGGCGGCACGCGCTGCGTCGACCTCGGTGTCGGGTGTTCCCGTGGTCCGGGAGTACAGCGCGGGCGTCGTGGGAGCGGGCGTGGCTCCCGGCGACTCCGCCGTTGCCATGGCCGGAGCCATCACGGACCCGGAGAGCACCAGGGGGAGGAGCAGCGCACGGGCCACTCGAGAGGGGAGAAGCATGGCCCGTCCTCGATCGTCAGGCTCCCGAGTCTAGGCATCGAGACGTCTGCTGCGGGGAGGGATCGACGCGGCCGGGACCTTCGCCCCCTGGGTCAGAGCCGACGCAGGACGGTGGTCACCTTGCCGAGGATCGTGGCGTGCGTGCCGTCGATGGGGTCGTAGGCGTCGTTGTGGGGGAGCAGCCAGACCTTGCCGTCCTTCCGCTGGAACGTCTTCACCGTGGCCTCACCGTCGAGGAGCGCTGCCACGATCTCGCCGTTCTCCGCGGTCTGCTGCTGTCGCACGACCACGTAGTCACCACTGCAGATGGCCGCGTCGATCATGGAGTCACCGACGACCTCGAGCAGGAAGAGCGTGCCCTCACCGACCAGCTCACGCGGCAGGGGGAACACCTCCTCGACGCGTTCCTCGGCCAGGATCGGGCCACCGGCCGCGATGCGGCCGACCACCGGCACGTAGGTCGGCTCGGGGCGGGCGTCGCCGATGCCGGTGACGTCCATCTCCTGCGGGTCGGCGATCGTCAACGCCCGCGGGCGATGCGGGTCCTTGCGGATGTAGCCCTTCTCCTCCAGCGTGCGCAGTTGATGCGCGACGGAGGACGAGCTGGTGAGTCCGACGAGTTCGCCGATCTCCCGCATGCTCGGCGGATAACCGCGGTCGGAGATGGAGTCGCGGATGACGCTGAGGACACGCTGCTGACGCGGCGTCAGGCCGCTGGCGTCCGGCGGTCCGTCGGGGAGCGCCGACACGGTCGCTCCTGCGGTTGAGCCGGCGGAGTCCTTCTTGCGGGGCATCGCATGACCTCTCTGACGAGCCTGGGGACGTGTCGCCACGGTAGTCGCGGATCCGACAGTTCTTCAAACATCTGTTCGAACCGGCGTGTCGGGCGGGTCATGCCTCGCGGTCGAACATCTGTTCGCTCCAAGGGTTGATCCGTTCGAACAGGTGCTCTAACGTCGTACATGTGTTCGATCGAACTGGTATTCGATCAGCCGCCAGATCGCAGCAGAAGTTCGCTCCCGATCGGTTTTGTCGGTGGCCGTCGATACCACTGGATCAGACGCACTCACTCCGAGGCTTCGGCCCGCTTCCCAGGAGGTTCACATGAGCACCACGACCTACGCAGCACGTCCGGTCCGGACTCGCTCGACGGTGTCGGCGCCGGTGGTCCCACGGCAGCGCTGCGCCGTCCCTGGAGGCGACCGCGCCGTCGTGGCGCCGGCCCGAGCGGCCCGCCCTGCGGCCGCGCGGTCTGAGGGCGAGCTGCGGCTCACGCGTCGTGGCCGCGTGGTCGTGACCGTCGTCCTGCTGGTGGCCGTGCTGGCGGCGCTGACGCTCTTCAGCGGTCAGTCGGCCGCCTCGGGTGAGCGGGGGGACGCGACGCCGACGGTCTCCGTCGTGGTGGGCGAGGGCGACACCCTGTGGGACCTGGCCGGCCAGGTGGGGCGCGAGGGCGACCTGCGCGAGGTCGTCCACGAGATCAAGCGACTGAACGCGCTGTCCGACAGCACGGTCTTCGCGGGCCAGGTGCTGATGATTCCCACGCGGTGACCGCGGACGGCAACGGTCGTGTTTCCGCGCCACCGATGCCGGACTCCAGACAGGTCGCCCGCCTCTTCGACCCGGGCGGGCGACCGATTCCCTGACGGTGGGGCTTGCTCGGGGGAGCAGGCCCCACCTGTCGGTTGCTGAGCCGTTGCGCAGGAGGTGTCCGATGTCAGAGAGCCGAGCCGGCGCGCACGGCCCGAGCCACACCGGCTGCGATGAGACCCTGGCCCGCTGTGTAGGTGGCCATCACTGCGGCGTCCGAGCGCGGCCCGGCGTGGGGCATCAGGAACTTGCGGGTCGCCAGGATGGTGTCCGACAACAGGAAGAGGGCGGTGCCGGCGACCGTCGTGCGCCGAGCGGTCAGCGGCACGTCGTCGGAGAGGCGGGTGGAGGCTGCTGTCATGGCCGCGAGGATCCCGGCGTAGGCGATGACCGGTCCCTTCAGTTGCTCGCTCTGACGCCCGGCGGCCCAGCCCATCACCGGTCCGGCTGTGGCCGCGATCGCCGCGCCGGCGACGAGTCCGCCCCGATGTGTGGGGTCCGTCCAGGCCCGTGCCGAGCTGGCGAATCCTGCGGTGTAGGCCACATGGGCCCCGAAGAAGCTGCTCAGGCCCGCCAGGAAAGCCGGCTCGGACTTGCTGAGGAGCGCGATGTCTCCTACGCCCGAGAGTGCCTGGGCGGTCACGGTCGCGCCGCGGAGGGTGCCGCCGCCGTCGCCGGCCGTGAGGGCGAAGGCGGTGCCCAACGCGGGCATCAGGAGCGGTTTGGTGACCACCCGCAGGCGACGTCGTGCAGGGGAGGCGCTGCCGGCGAGCAGCGTGTCCGCGACCGACAGCGCGACGTAGCCGGCTGCCGCGGTCAGCGCGGCGCGACCCGGTCGACGGGTCGAGCGCGCCGGTTCGGCGGGGACCGGGGAGTGGACGGGTCCGGAGAGGGCGGGGCCGGAGGTGGTCATCGGCTCATCATGGCGTGCCTAGCGTCGTCGGGCACCCCGACTCGGCGGGCGGTAGTCCTCCACCACGCCCAGCCCCACCAGGGCACGCCCGGCCAGGACCATGGCCAGCAGGAGGCAGACTGCTGCGCCCGCTGCAGCCACGAGGCAGAAGATCCAGGCCTGCCCGTCCCCGCCACGTGCCGTGGCGCCGAAGTCGACGGCCGCCCCGACCAGGAAGATCCAGGCGGCCACGGACAGCGCGAGGCCCAGGGCGTGGAGGGCGACGGCTCCCCGCGAGAAGCGCGCACGCGGCGCCCTGCGACGGCCTCCCGAGCTGGTCATGCGCGGCATTCTGCCGCGTCCGGCGCGCCGACGGGAGGGTGTCCACAGATCCTGATTGGCGCTGTGACCTGCGGTTTTGCCTTCGTACCCGAAGTACGCGAAATCGGACGGGTCGCCCTCTTGCGTGGATGGGGGGCGCGGCGTACGGTTGCCACTAGATCTAGTAGTTACAACGCTGTAGTTCTCCACAGATAGTGGTTAGTTCTACACAGCAGATCGCCAGTTATCCCCACTCTCACCACAGGTTCCTCCACAGGGAGCCTGCGGCTCTTGTGCGCCCGAGGAGGTGTCCATCGTGCACTGCCCCTACTGCCGTCACACCGACACCCGGGTGCTCGACAGCCGCGTCGCGGAGGATGGGGGAGCCATCCGTCGCCGGCGTACGTGCCCCTCGTGCCAGAAGCGCTTCAGCACCGTGGAGCAGATGCAGCTGGTGGTCGTGAAGCGTTCCGGCGCCACCGAGCCGTTCACCCGCGACAAGGCGGTCGCCGGCGTCCGCAAGGCGTGCAAGGGTCGCCCGGTCTCCGAGGACGACCTCGCCCGGCTCGGCCAGCAGGTGGAGGACGCGCTGCGCAGTGAGGGGTGGGCGGAGGTGCCCGCTCACGAGGTGGGCCTGGCCATCCTGGGACCGCTGCGGGACCTCGACGAGGTCGCCTACCTGCGGTTCGCGTCGGTCTACCGGGCCTTCGAGGCGTGTGAGGACTTCGAGGCCGAGATCGCCATGCTGCGCCTGGCGCGGCAACAACGCACAGCCCGTCTCGAGGACGTCTCGAGCGGCTGATCACAGTCTGGCCCGGCACGCGGTGGGGAAGCTGCGTGCCGGGCCATCTTCCCCGACCTTCCCCGCACCGGAAGCACCCGGCACCTGGAATCACAGCACCACCGCACGAGCAGCACGGGGGGAGCAACCCCACCCCCCACCATCACAAGCCTCCACGAGGGAGAAGGAGTCGGTATGACGGAGACGGTGAACGGCCCCGCGAAGCAGCGGAGCGGCCGCAAGGCGCAGGGCCTGAAGATCGAGCGGGTCTTCAGCACCGCGGGTGTCCACCCGTACGACGAGGTGACGTGGGAGCGTCACGACGTCGTCCAGACCAACTGGAAGACCGGCGAAACCGTCTTCGAGCAGCGCGGCGTGGAGTTCCCGGACTTCTGGTCTGCGAACGCCTCGACGATCGTGACCACCAAGTACTTCCGCGGCGCGGTCGGCACGGAGTCGCGCGAGTGGAGCCTGCGCCAGCTCATCGACCGCGTGGTCAAGACCTACCGCACCGCCGGCGAGGAGCACGGCTACTTCACCTCCGTCGCCGACGCCGAGGTCTTCGAGCACGAGCTCACCTGGCTGCTGCTGCACCAGTACTTCTCGTTCAACTCGCCCGTGTGGTTCAACGTCGGCACGCCGGCGCCGCAGCAGGTCAGCGCCTGCTTCATCCTCTCGGTCGACGACTCGATGGACTCGATCCTCAACTGGTACAAGGAGGAGGGCTTCATCTTCAAGGGCGGCTCCGGTGCCGGCCTCAACCTCTCGCGCATTCGTTCCTCCAAGGAGTTGCTCTCCTCCGGTGGCACCGCCTCGGGTCCGGTCTCCTTCATGCGCGGCGCCGACGCGTCCGCGGGGACGATCAAGTCCGGCGGCGCGACCCGTCGCGCGGCGAAGATGGTGGTCCTCGACGTCGACCACCCCGACATCGAGGAGTTCGTCGAGACCAAGGCGCGCGAGGAGGAGAAGATCCGCGCCCTGCGCGACGCCGGCTTCGACATGGACCTGGGCGGCAAGGACATCACCTCCGTGCAGTACCAGAACGCGAACAACTCGGTGCGCGTCAGCGACGAGTTCATGCGCGCGGTCGAGGAGGGCACCGACTTCGGTCTCCGCGCCCGGATGACCGGCGAGGTCATCGAGCGCGTCGACGCCCGCAAGCTCTTCCGCAAGATCTCCGAGGCCGCCTGGCGTTGCGCCGACCCCGGCCTGCAGTACGACGACACCATCAACGACTGGCACACCAACCCCGAGACCGGCCGCATCACCGCGTCCAACCCGTGCTCGGAGTACATGAGCCTCGACAACAGTTCGTGCAACCTGGCGTCGCTCAACCTGCTGAAGTTCCTCAAGGACGACGACACCTTCGACGGCGCGCTCTTCGCCAAGGCCGTCGAGCTGATCATCACCGCGATGGACATCTCGATCTGCTTCGCCGACTTCCCGACCGAGTCCATCGGCAAGACCACGGTCGACTACCGCCAGTTGGGCATCGGCTACGCCAACCTGGGCGCGCTGCTCATGGCGATGGGTCTGGGCTACGACTCCGACGGCGGTCGGGCGATGGCTGCGTCGATCACCTCGCTGATGACGGGCACGTCGTACAAGCGCTCCGCCGAGCTGGCCGCGGTGGTGGGTCCGTACAACGGTTACGCCCGCAACGCCGAGGCCCACAAGCGCGTGATGCGCAAGCACCAGGCAGCCAACGACGCGGTTCGGGGGGTCTCCTCGGTGGACCGCGACGTTCACCGCCTTGCGACCACCGCGTGGGACCAGGTCGTCAAGCTGGGCGAGAAGAACGGGTTCCGCAACGCGCAGGCGTCGGTCCTCGCGCCCACCGGCACCATCGGCTTCATGATGGACTGCGACACCACCGGGATCGAGCCGGACTTCTCGCTGGTCAAGTTCAAGAAGCTCGTCGGCGGCGGCTCGATGCAGATCGTCAACCAGACGATCCCGCGCGCGCTGCGCAAGCTCGGCTACCAGGAGGAGCAGGTCGAGGCGATCGTCGAGTACATCGCCGAGCACGGCCACGTCGTGGACGCTCCGGGGCTGCGCCCCGAGCACTACGAGGTCTTCGACACCGCCATGGGTCAGCGCTCGCTCGCGCCGATGGGTCACGTGCGGATGATGGCGGCCTGCCAGCCGTTCCTCTCCGGTGCGATCTCCAAGACGGTCAACCTGCCGGAGTCCGCGACCATCGAGGACATCGAGGACATCTACCTCCAGTCCTGGAAGCTCGGCCTCAAGGCGACGGCCGTCTACCGCGACAACTGCAAGGTCGGCCAGCCGCTGGCGGACGCGAAGGCGAAGACCGCTGACGCACCGGCCGAGGACGCCGACGTGAAGGTCGTCGAGGTCCACAAGCCGTTCCGCAAGCGTCTCCCGAAGTCGCGTCAGTCGCGCACCACGTCGTTCAGTGTCGGTGGCGCCGAGGGCTACATGACCTCGGGGGCTCACGAGGACGGCGAGCTCGGCGAGATCTTCCTCAAGCTGGGCAAGCAGGGGTCGACCCTGGCCGGTGTGATGGACGCGTTCTCGATCGCGGTGAGCATCGGCCTCCAGTACGGCGTGCCGTTGGAGACCTACGTCTCGAAGTTCACCAACCTGCGCTTCGAGCCGGCGGGCCTGACCGACGACCCGGACGTGCGGATGGCGCAGTCGATCATGGACTACATCTTCCGTCGACTGGCGCTGGACTACCTGCCCTTCGACGAGCGGTCGATGCTCGGCATCTACTCCGCGGAGGAGCGCCAGCGTCAGCTCGAGACCGGCTCCTACGAGCCGACCGTGCAGGACGTGGCCGAGGTCAGCGAGGTCGAGGCGCTCCGCGAGCACCCGACCGAGACCCCGGGCCCGGTCGAGGACAGCCTGCCCGTCGTGAAGTTGGAGACCGCGGCGCCGTCCGGGGTCCACACCTCCGCCGAGCTGATGGAGGCGATCACCGGTACGGCGGTCGACAGCCCGCTGTGCTTCACCTGTGGCACCAAGATGCGGCCCGCCGGCTCGTGCTACGTGTGCGAGGGCTGTGGGAGCACCAGCGGTTGCAGCTGATGTCGAATCTCACCGGTCTGTGACCAGGGTGAGATACGAGCCGAACCTGCTCTGAGCACGACGAAGGGGCGGTCCTCCTCGCGGAGGGCCGCCCCTTCGGGCTGTCCGTAGGTCTCGGTGCCGGTGGGAACGAGATGGCGGGGTCGGCGCCGGCCCAGCCCCTCATTCCCGTCGCGGACGCTCGGCGAACCGTCCGCCGCCCTTCGCGCCCTTGGGAACACGCGGCTGCGCTCCGGTCGCCGCCCTAGGGGGGCGTGCTGCGGCTGCAGTGCTGGCTGTCAGGGCCGTGATCGCGTCTCGCAGCCCCTCGAAAGCGCCCTCGAAGCGGTTTCGCTCCGCCGGGCTGATGCCGTGGGTCGCCGCGACTCTGCGCCAATCGGTGGTCGCATCGCTGACCTCGCGCAGGATCCGTCTGGCTTCGGTGTCGGACAGGTCGAAGGTCTCGGCGTACGTCATGAGGCCGTTCAACTCGTCGGTTCGGGCTCGCGCGCCGCCGATCCCGGTGACTCGTTGCTCAGCAAGGTTCGGATTCGGGTTGACGTCGAAGACCGGCGACAGTCGCCACCCGGCCGGGCCATCGCGCAGGAAACCGTGGTTGCGTAGATGGTCGTCAGTGTTATGGATTGCCACCGAGAACGCGATCCGGCGCCACAACTCGCGTAGATCGGCCGAGGTGCGGGCGCCCTGCTCCGGAAGGGTCTCCGCGACCTCGATGTAGTCCCTCACGTCACCGTCACTCGCCTCCACGAGCGTCATCGCGCTGATGTAGCCGACGCGCTGTGGGCCGACGCGATCGAATCTCTCCAGCACGAGAACATGGCGGCCATCGATGGTCACCAGTTCGTTGCCGGGGACCTCGATGCCTGCCCGATCGGCGAGGTCGAGGGCGGTCTTCTCCCACGCCATCACGTCCCACTCGTCCCGCTGGTTCGGGAACTTTGCGATCAGCAGACGGTCGCGGTCGCGGACCGATGCCTTGGGTCGTGCGCCGCCCAGAGATCCCGAGCCCGCATCCAGCAGCGCCTTGATGGCAGCCAGGTCGCCGCCGTCTCGCGACACCCGGTCAGCGGCGCGCAGGAGCCGGGGCAACTCGACCATCTTCGGCACGGTCAGCTCGGGGTCCAAGAAGGGGCCGTCGGCGTCTGCTTTGAACCGGAGCGCGCCTTGCCTCGTGACGTCGCTGACCCCGACGAGGAAGTCGACGTCGCCGAGCGATGGGGGCGTGCGGCCTTCTTGGAGTGCCTGGGCCTGGAGTCGCTTGGTGATCAGGTTCTTGCCCCACCGGTCTGGGGAGCAGTCCGCGAACGCACCGGGCAGTCCTGTCACCTGCTGGCGGCCCTTGAACATCGCGAGGGCCGGGTCAATCGCGCAGGCCCCCTTGCGGCCCAGGTAGCCGGGGGAGTATTCGAAGGTGGTCGACAAGACGTTGCGATGGCGCGTGAAGTAGGCCGTGCCCACCTCGACGGTGTCACCTTCGCGTTCCTCGGATACCAGGAGTTGGCCGGTCACGGCCGAACTCGCTTCGGCAACGCCTCATCGGCCCGGGCGCGCCCCAGGTCGGTCTCATAGGGGTCAAATGCCTCGACGACGCGATCCAGAGCGCCCAGGACCCGAGCCACGTTGAGGAGCACGTCGAATCCGACACCGGTGTCGCCGTTCTCCAGACGCCGCAGGGTGCCGCGTGAAATTCCCGCACGCTCCGCGACCTGCTCCGCGGTCAGAGTCTGGAGTTTGCGCCAGGTGGCGAGGTGCGCCCCGATGCGCTGTGCTGCCATCCGGGTTCGGGCGGGAACCGGCCGGGTCATCGCGTCGCTCCTCGAATTATGGCCGTTATTTGAACCACTATAGCAGTTAATGATTCACGTAGCGGCCGTTATGTGCGTCCATGCTGACTTCGAGGGTTCTTGGTGGCCGGCGGATACGGCGTCTTCCCCTCGGCAAGGTCCGCGGTCAACTCCTCGATACGCCGAGCACGTGTCTCCGGCCGTACGGCGGTCTGGATGCGCGTCAGGATGGCGAACCGGTTGCGGCCGTCGAGCGCGGCGAAGGTCTCGGTGAGATCGCGGGCGGCCAGGGCCGTGGCGAGGTCGTCGGGCACCGTGGCTGTCGCCGGCCCGTCGTACGCCGCGGCCCATCGGCCGTCCGCCTTCGCATTGTCCACCTCCGCCAGACCCGCCGGGCGCATCCGACCCTCGGCTGTGAGTCGCTCGATCCGCTCGCGGTTGATCTTCGACCACAGGCTCTTCGGGCGCCTCGGGGTGAACCGCTGCACGTACCACTCGTCGTCGATCCGGCGAGCGATCCCGTCGATCCATCCGAAGCAGAGCGCCACATCGACGGACGTGTTCCAGTCGATCGAGGCGATGCCGGTGCCCTTCTTGGCGATCCGGATCCACACGTGGGTCGCGGTCGACGCGTGCTCCTCGAGCCAGGACTCGAACGCCGCGGCATCTGCGAAGGAGACCGCGTCGTTGTGGTCCATCGACATGGCCGAAGTCTAGGTCGGGGAGACCCGTGGGGGCCTCGGCCGCTCAGGCCAGAGCCTCCCTGATCGCGTCCGAGAGCGAGGTGGTCGGACGCCCGAGCAGCCGGCTCAGGTCGCCACTGTCCACCTGCAGATCACCGCGTGCGAGCGCGAGGTCGGCGTCGGCCATGATGTGGGCGACCGGCTCTGGGAGGCCGACGGATTCGAGGAAGGCCTGGTAGTCGGCTGCGGGCTGGTCCACGTAGGCGACGGTCTCGCCGACCAGCGCCGAGAGCGTCTCGGCGTACTCGCTCAGGGTGAACGCAGTGTCCCCGCCGAGCTCGTAGATGTGGTTGCGCGGGCCGTCACCAGCGAGGACGACGGCAGCGGCCTCGGCGTAGTCGGCCCTGCTCGCGGCGCTCACGCGACCAGTGCCTGCGCTTCCGAGGATCGCCTTGTGCTCAAGAGCCGTGGCGAGCTGACCGGTGTAATTCTCGAAGTACCAGGAGTTGCGGAGGATCACGTAGTCCAAGCCGGAGTCGCGGACCATCTGCTCGGTGGCGGCGTGCTCGGCAGCCAGCAGCATCTCGGTGGTGTCCGCGCGGGGTGCGCTGGTGTAGACGATCAGGTCGACGCCGGCCTCGCGCGCCGCATCGATGACGTTGCGGTGCTGGTCGATGCGCTGTCCGATCGCGCTCGAGGAGACCAGCAGCACGCGCTCCGCGCCGGTGAAGGCCTCCTTGAGGCTCTGCGGATCGGTGTAGTCGGCCTGCCGTACGGCGACACCGCGGTCAGCGAGGTCGTCGAGGGTCTCGGGGGTGCGGGCAGTGGCGACGATGCGCTCCGCCGGTACGCCGCGGTCGAGGAGGGACTGGACGGTGAGGCGGCCGAGGTGGCCGCTGGCGCCGGTGACGACGAGGGACATGGGGATCTCTTTCCGTGCGAGGGACTGTCACTCGCTCCAACTGGGCCGATGGCTAGATACTTCCCACTGGGAAGTACGCACTTTCAGGTAAGTTGGGACGCGTGGCGGCACACGAGACCGACGATGGCCTGCGGCAGCAGTTGGCCGATGGTGTGTTCCCGGCGAACTGTCCCAGCCGGACCGTCCTCGAGCACGTGACGAGCAAGTGGGGAGCTCTGATCCTGCTGGTGCTCTCCGAGGGGGAGCCGGTGCGCTGGAGCGAGCTGCGCCGGCGCGCCGAGGGCATCAGCGAGAAGATGCTCGCCCAGACGCTGCGGACCCTCGCCGAGGACGGCCTGGTGCATCGTGAATCCCGGCCGGTGGTCCCGCCGTACGTCGAGTACTCACTGACGGAGCGAGGCCGTGAGCTCGCCGACCTGTTCGTGCCCGTGATGGCGTGGATCTTCGAGAATGCCGAGGCGATCACGAGCGGGCGCAGCTGAGTCGCGCGCTCATGAGGGGCTCACCCCCCGTCGTGCGCACCGACGTCGTAGACCGTGCACACGAAGTCGCGGTTGCGACGGACCTCCACCAGGCGCAGGTCGAGCACGCCTTCGTAGAGCCGCTTGCCCGACCCCAGCAGGACGGGCGCGATCTGGACCTGCAGCTGGTCCAGTCGCCCGACGGTGGCCAGCGCGGCCGCGACCCCGCCGCCTCCCATGCACCACACGTCCTTGCCTGCGGCGGCGACTACGGCTGCCTCGTGGAGGGCGACGAGCGCAGCCGCCGTGTCGGCAGGGCCGACGTGGACGCCGGGTCGGGCCGGTAGCGGACGGTGACTCAACACCCAGGTCGGCTGCTCGTAGTTCCACCGCCCGTCGTCGTGCGCGAGCACCCACGCGTACGTCGAAGCGCCGGCGATGATCGCTCCCACGTTGCGCAGGAAGTGCGGGTAGGCGGACTCGTCCTCCAGGTCGATGTCCTGTCGCATCAGCCACTCGAGGGAGTGGTTGTCGTCGGCCAGGAAGCCATCGAGCGTGGCTGCTGTGTAGAAGATCGTCGCCATGCGGGTCAGGGCCTCCGTGTCACGAGCGTGAGGGTGGAGTCCGCACAGCGTGGCGAAGGGAGACCACGCCGTTGTCGAACCGTCGTAGATCGAGCAACTCCAGGTCGAGTCGGACACCCTGAAGAAGCACCGGCTTGCCACCGCCGACGATCGCAGGGCAGACGAGAAGCGCCCGACAGATCTGCGCGTACTCGCGAACCACGTCCGGCTCGTCCGCCAGCGAGTCGTCCGCCCCTCCAGACGCGCATCGTCTCGTTCATGCGGCGATGTTTGCTGCGTAGATCAACCTACCCACGGGCACCTCCTTGCAGGACGGGTCGTGTTCCACAGTGCAGGTTCTCGGCAGTGACAGCAAGACGCATGGACGGGCAGCGATTCCGCAGCGCGGAACTTGCGCCTCGACTGCTTGACCCACCAGGTGTGTCCGTGAGGTCGTTTCCCCATGACGGACACCGCTTCGAGGCCGACTGAGGACTCCCGGCGCGCACCGACAGCGCGGACGGGTGGCACGACGCGGCTCCTGGCGCCCGTGGAACCCCATCGGGCTGCGCTGGAGTTCGGCGCTCTGGTGATGGCCTCACCGCTGCTCGTCGCCACCCACCGGGCGGACGGCCACCCCGTGCTCGTGGTACCCGGCCTGAGCGGCGGCAACGGCTGGAGTCTGGTGCTCAGGAGCTACCTGCGCGCCATCGGACACCCGGTCTACGGTCCCCGGTTCGCGACCACCAAGGCCCCCGCGGACCGCGTCGTCGCTCGCCTTGGTGAGCGCGTCGACGAACTCGCGCAGCGCCATGGCGCACCGGTGAGTGTCATCGGGTGGAGCATCGGCGGTTGCCACGCCCGGCGGGTCGCCGCGGCCCGCACCGACCTGGTGCGCCAGGTGATCACGCTGGGGACCCCCTTGGACGGCGGTTCCTGGCACACGCCGCCGGTGGAGCAACCCTCGCAACGGCTCCGCGTCCCGGTGACCGCCATCTACTCCCGCAGTGACGGCGTCTTTCACTGGCGCCGCTGCGTGCAAGAGCCGGGTCCGCTGGCGGAGAACGTCGCGATCCACTCGAGCCACCTCGGCATGGCGAGCAACCCCCTGGCCTGTCACGTCGTCTCCGACCGCCTCTCGCAATCCGCGGCGCGTTGGCAGCCATTCAGAGGTCGGTGAGCTCAGGTCGCCGACAGGCCGGCGATCTCGCCCTCGCGGAACGCGTCGACGAACAGGGCGTGATCGCGGCGGGCCGTCTCGGCGTACGTGATGCCGAACTCGACGAGGTCAGCGACGAACTCCTGCTGACGGTCATTGATCGCGTGCAGGATGGCGTCCTCGGTCTGGAAGTCGACCAGCCCCTCGTCGCTGTCCGCGTCGGAGGCGCAGTGCACCTTGGCCGTCGCCCGACCCAGGTCCTCGAGCAGCGGGGCCATCTGGTCGGGTTCGGTGATCTCACTCCAGTCGAGGTCGGCCTCGTACGGCGAGAGCTCGGAGACCACGAACCCGGTGCCGTCGATCGTGGTCCACCCGAGGAACTGATCGGTGTGGGCTTGGAGTGCCCGCTGGCTCATGACGGTGCGATGGCCGTCGTGCTCGAAGTACTCCGCGATCCGCTCGTCGGTGACGACGCGGCTGGCCGCAGGGTGGTTGCCCTGCTTCATGATGAGCACGATGTCGTTCTCCAACGCCTGGTTGAAGCCTTCGATGAGCACGTTGTAGGCGGGCAGTCCGGCGCTGCCGATGCCGAACCCGGTGCTGGCGACCACATCCTTCACGTCGTAGAAGACCGGTCGGCGGGCGCGCTTCGACGCCGGGATGGTCTCCAGATAGCGGTTGAACGCAGCCACCACCATCGACCGTTCCGCAGCGTTGAGATGCCGCGTGCGCGGACCGTCGCGGAAGTGGCGCTCGTCATCGGTGACGATGGTCATCGACTCCAGCAGACCGATGCGAGTCCGCGCTCGAGCTGCCAGGAGCACCTCGCGCACGATGCCGTCGGTGTTGTCCAGTCGTAGTGCGAACTCGCCGATGTCGTCGTCGGTTTCGGCGTAGCGCCGGACCTGATCGAGGTAGGCCTCGAGGTAGACCGCCGACAGGCTCCGGACGACCTTCTCGGGCAGCGCCTTCTGCCAGCACATCAACGCCAGGCTGGCCACGAAGCGACGCAGATCCCAGGAGAACGGTCCGAGGTACGCCTCGTCGAAGTCGTTCACGTCGAAGACCAGGAGGCCCTCGTCGTTCATGTAGGTGCCGAAGTTCTCGGCATGCAGATCGCCGTGAATCCACACGCGGGAAGCCCGGTCGTCGGCCCATCGGTCCTCGATTGCGGCCAGATCCGCGAAGAATGGCTCATCTGACTGATCCGTGGGTCATCGGCCGGGCAGCAGCGGCCGGTTGCCGCCGAGATTGAGCATCGCTAGACCGATGAGGGCGTCGGGTGAGCGGAATCCGAAGGCCACCCTGGTGATGAGCCGGATCTTGGT
>JBGAJX010000050.1:0-14706 GCA_044224695.1 Marmoricola sp.
GATTCACCCCACCTGATGGGGTGAATCCGCCGCACTGATGTCCAGCGCGCAGGTCGTGCCGCAGCGGTACGGGTGGCCGCTCCAGCCGGCCCGCCGCAGGACCGACGCGATCCGCGTCGCCGTACGACAGGCACGCTCGAAGACCTGGCCGTACCCGAGGCGCACGGTCGGGGTGCCGCGAGCCGCGGCCAGATCGAGATCCCGGTCGAGGTCACGCTCGCGCTGTCCGGCGGAGTCGTGGAACGCCCGCCCGTCCAGCTCGACGACGAGGATCCCGTAGTCGACGTCGCGCCGATGCACCCGGCCGAACAGGTGGTCCTCGGTCTGACGGCGCCCGCGGGGGAGGCCGTGGGCCCGCTCGACCCGGGACAGGTAGCCGCTCTCCAGGGTCGAGCAGACCCCGCTCGCCAGGTCGTCGAGGATCGAGGTCAGCCAGCGGCGGCGGGGCATCCGTGCCTGCGCTGCCAGGGCCTGCCGCAACCGCTCCGGCGTGGTCAGTCGACCCTGGACCACCTCGGCGAGCACCGCGACCGCCTCGACCGGGTCGGCCTCGGCGGCGGCCGCGAGGGCGGCCTCCTCGACCCGCAGTCGCGGGGGCTGCTTGCGGCTGTCTTCGACGCACCTGGCGGCGCTCGGCCAACCCCCCGCACTGGTGAAACCGTCAGGCCATCGCCTCGGGCAGGGTGGCCGACCAGACCTCGCGCAGCTCGCTGAGCGGGATCGTGAACTGCTCCTGCACGTCGAGGACGGCGTCCGGGCCGGTGCCGTCGACGACGCCGATGCGCTGGAAGGGGAACCCACGGGCGGCGCACATGTCGCTGAAGCGGACCTCCTCCGAGCGCGGCACCGACACGATCGCCCGGGCGGTGGACTCGGAGAAGAGGGCCACGAACGGCTCCAGGCCGTCCGGCAGCCACACCCGAGCACCGACGCCGCGGCGCAGGCACGCCTCGACGAGCGCCTGGGCCAGGCCGCCGTCGGAGAGGTCGTGGGCGGCGTCGATGAGGCCGTCACGGGAGGCGTTGATGAGGATGTCGGCCAGCTGGCGCTCGGCAGCCAGGTCGAGCTTCGGCGGCAGACCGCCGAGGTGGCCGTGGACGACGTGCGCCCACTCCGAGCCGGACAGCTCCTCGCGGGTCTCGCCCAGCAGGTAGATCTGCTGGCCCTCCTCGGCGAAGCCCACCGGCGTACGGCGGTCGACGTCGTCGATGACCCCGAGCACCGCCACGACCGGCGTGGGCAGGATCGCGGTGTCCCCGGTCTGGTTGTAGAGCGAGACGTTGCCGCCGGTGACCGGGATGCCCAGGGCCTGGCAGCCGTCGGCCAGCCCGCGCACGGCCTCGGAGAACTGCCACATCACTGCGGGGTCCTCGGGCGACCCGAAGTTCAGGCAGTCGCTGACCGCCAGCGGGCGAGCCCCGGTCGTGGCGACGTTGCGGTAGGACTCGGCCAATGCCAACTGGGCGCCGGTGTAGGGGTCGAGCTTGGCGAAGCGGCCGTTGCAGTCGGTCGAGACGGCCACGCCGAGGCCGGTCTCCTCGTCGACGCGAACCATGCCGGAGTCCTCGGGCTGGGCGAGGACGGTGTTGCCCAGCACGTAGCGGTCGTACTGGTCGGTGATCCAGGAACGGTCGCAGAGGTTGGGGCTGCCGGCCAGCCGGAGCAGGGTCGCGCGGAGCTCGTCGGCGGTCTTCGGCCGATCGAGGGTCTCCGCCGCGTCGGCCTGGAGGGCGTCCTGCCAGTCCGGACGGGCATACGGGCGGTGGTAGACCGGGCCCTCGTGGGCCACGGTGCGCGGCGGTACGTCGACGACGACCTCGCCGTGCCAGGTGATCACCAGGCGACCACCGCGGGCGGCCTCCTCATCGGTGACCTCGGTGACCTCGCCGACGACCGAGGCCTCGACGTCCCACTTCGCGCAGATCTCCAGGAAGCGCTCGACCTTGGCGGGCTCGACGACCGCCATCATCCGCTCCTGCGACTCGCTCATGAGGATCTCCTCCGGGCTGAGCGTGGAGTCGCGCAGCGGCACCCGGTCGAGCTCGACGCGCATGCCACCGTCACCGGCCGAGGCCAGCTCGGAGGTCGCACAGGAGAGCCCGGCGCCACCGAGATCCTGAATGCCGTCGACGAGGCCCTCGGCGAAGATCTCCAGCGTGCACTCGATGAGCAGCTTCTCCATGAAGGGGTCGCCGACCTGGACCGCGGGCCGCTTCGTCGGGCCACCCTCGTCGAAGGTCTCACTGGCCAGCACCGAGACGCCGCCGATGCCGTCGCCGCCCGTGCGGGCGCCGTACAGGATCACCGCGTTGCCGACGCCGGACGCCTTCGCCAGGTGCAGCTCCTCGTGGCGCATCACGCCGACGCACAGCGCGTTGACCAGCGGGTTGCCGACGTACGTCGGGTCGAAGACCGCTTCGCCGCCGATGTTCGGCAGGCCGAGACAGTTGCCGTAGCCACCGACGCCGGCCACGATGCCGGGCAGCACCCGCTTGGTGTCCTCGGCGTCCAGCGGCCCGAAGCGCAGCGGGTCCATCACCGCCACCGGCCGCGCGCCCATCGCCAGGATGTCGCGCACGATGCCACCGACGCCGGTCGCGGCGCCCTGGTAGGGCTCGACGTACGACGGGTGGTTGTGCGACTCGACCTTGAAAGTGACCGCGTAGCCGTGGCCGATGTCGACGACACCGGCGTTCTCCCCGATGCCGACCATGAGGTGCGCCTTCATCTCCTCCGTGACCTTCTCGCCGAACTGGCGCAGGTGCACCTTGGAGGACTTGTAGGAGCAGTGCTCGCTCCACATCACCGAGTACATCGCCAGCTCGCTGCTGGTGGGCCGGCGACCGAGGATCTCGCGGATGTTGGCGTACTCGTCGGACTTCAGACCCAGGTCAGCCCAGGGCTGCTCCTTGTCGGGCTCGGAGGACGCGCGGGCGACGGTGTCGAGGGGGGCTGCCACGGGGCCTCACTCTACGGCGAGACTGGCCTGTCTTCGGACGGGTGCCCATGATGGAGACCCCGCTCTCGAACGGAAGGCCGCTCGTGCCCACTCGTCGTACCGTGCTCGCCGCCGCAGCCGGAGCCGCAGCAGCGCCCTTGCTCGTGCCGACCGCTGCCGAGGCAGCGCCGAAGGTCACCCGCACCCTGGCCAAAGGGCTGGACATCCCCTGGGGGCTGGCGTTCCTGCCGAACGGCGACGCCCTGGTCACCGAGCGCAACAACGGCCGGGTGCACCGGGTGCGTCGCACCGGCGGCCGCACGCTGGTCGGCGACATCGCCCAGGCGGTGCAGTTCGGCGAGGGCGGGCTGCTCGGGGTCGCGGTCGCGCCGACGTTCACCCAGGATCGGTGGGTGTACTTCTACCTGACCACCGCGAGCGACAACCGGGTGATCCGCAAGAAGTACGTCAAGGGCGCGCTCGGCCCGACCGAGGTGCTCCTCGACGGCATCGAACGGACCTCGGGCGGATCGACCAACCACCACGGCGGCCGGCTCGCCTTCGGCCCGACCGGGCACCTGTTCATCGCCACGGGAGACGCGGGCGACCGCGATCGGGCCCAGGACGAGAACTCCCTCAACGGCAAGATCCTGCGGCTGAACGCCGACGGGTCCGTGCCCGCCGACAACCCGATCTCCGGCAACCCGCTGTGGACGTTGGGCCACCGCAACGTGCAGGGTCTCGCCTGGACCGCGGGCGGGAAGATGTTCGCCACCGAGCTGGGCCAGAACACCCGCGATGAGCTCAACGTGATCCGCAAGGGCCGCAACTACGGGTGGCCCGACGTCGAGGGCGGCGACGGGCCGGGGCCGTACGCCGACCCGTTCGTCGTGTGGCGCCCGACGAGCACCTGCTCCCCCAGCGGCCTGGCGATCGCGAAGGGCCGCGCCTGGGTTGGTGCGCTGGCCGGAGAGTCGCTCTACTCCGTCGTGCTCGCGGGCCCGAAGGCACGCACGATCCGCCGGCACTTCCCCGGCACGTACGGACGGATCCGCACGGTGCAGAAGGCCCCGGACGGATCGCTGTGGATCGCCACCGCCAACGGCGGGAACGACAAGGTGCTGCGGGTGACCGTGTAGCGATCCCGGCGGGAGAGCGCCTGCGGTCACCGAGACTTCGCACGAGAGATGTGACGCCTATCGCGCCGAGGAACCGGGACAGCGGTCGATCCGCACTTCGGTGCCGCAGATACCGAACCGCCATGCGACCTGCGCAGTGAAGGTCTCGCCATCGGCGGAGTAGGTGACCGTTTGACCGTTGACGTAGGCACCGCCTCGATCAGCGGTGACCACGGTAAGCAACTCGACCAACGCTGTGTCAGGACCTCGGTCGCACTCGGCGTCAAGGGTGTGCCCGGCGCTCGGGATGAGTATCTCGCCGGGGAGCCGTCCGGCCATACCGGGGTTGCGAGGGTCTCCATAGATCGCCAGGTTGGGCAGCCAGCGCCGGCTGTTTGGGTCCTCCCTGTCGGCTCGCGCGGGGATCAGCCGCAGCGCGCTGTAGACCTCGACTGGTTCAACCGTCGTATCGAACTTCACGTCCACGATGGTCACCTCGCTGCCGTTCTCAGTGCACGGAAACAAGGCACCGAAAGTCGCCGTCGTTTGTGGTGTTCGCGGCGCCGGGAGGAGACCCTCACCAGAGCCCTCGATCTTCAGGGGTCCGCCCTGGACGGGGATCGCTACATCGTCCTGGTCGTCACCACCACACGCGGTCAGGACCAGGGAAGCAATCAGCGCCGAACAGATAAGCGGAAAGAGCATCATGCCGTCCCTTGTCTGTGGCCGGACGCGCGCAGTGCTCAGGCCGACGCCAGCGCCGCCAGCGCCGAGGTGAAGAACGGCACCCCGTCGGTGCCGGGGCCGCAGAGGTCCTCCACCGCGTGCTCGGGGTGCGGCATCAGCCCCACGATCGTGCCGGTCTCGTTGGTGATCCCGGCGATCGCACGCATCGACCCGTTCGGGTTGTCGCCCAGATAGCGGGCGACCACGCGCCCCTCGCCCTCGAGCCGGTCCAGGGTGACCTCGTCGGCCACGAACCCACCCTCGCCGTTCTTGAGGACGATGGTGACCTCGGCGTTCTCGGCGTACTGGTTGGTCCAGGTGGTGCGGTTGTTCTCGATCCGCAGCGGCTGGTCGCGGCAGACGAACTTGCGGTGGTCGTTGCGGATCAGCGCGCCGGGGAGCAGGTGCGACTCACACAGGATCTGGAAGCCGTTGCAGATGCCCAGGACCGGCAGGCCCTTGCCGGCCGCCTCGATGATCTCGGTCATCACCGGCGCGAAGCGGGCGATCGCGCCGCAGCGTAGGTAGTCGCCGTACGAGAAGCCGCCGGGCAGGATCACCGCGTCGACGCCGGCCAGCGAGTGGTCGCCGTGCCAGAGCCGGACCGGCTCACCGCCGGCGATGCGCACCGCGCGGGCGGCGTCGGTGTCGTCCAGCGAACCGGGGAAGGTGACGACGCCGATCCTCACTGCTGGACCTCGACGGAGTAGTCCTCGATGACCGGGTTGGAGAGGAGCTTGTGCGCCAGGTCGTCGATCTCGGCCAGCTTGGCCTCGGTCAGCTCGCCCTCGATCTGGAGCTCGAAGCGCTTGCCCTGACGGACGTCGGTGATCCCCTCGAACCCCAGACGCGGCAGCGCGCCGTGCACGGCCTTGCCCTGCGGGTCGAGGATCTCGGGCTTGGGCATGACACTGACGACGACGCGGGGCACAAGAACTCCTGGGTACGGCGGCCGGGGCGGGCTCAGTCTACGGCCGAGCGCCGCTCGGGTCCGATGCTGAGGTCTCCGGTGAGCACGTAGAGGTCGCCCATCACGTCGACAGGGATCCGGGCGGTCCACCGCGGGTGGTTCACGAAGTAGTCCTGGGTGATCCCGGTGCTCACCACGCGGATCGCCACCGACTCGGTGCGGTTGAACGTGTCGTCCTCCTGGGACCCGATCACCGTGAACGACCCGGGCGTGTCCGGGGTCGCGAGTTGCCAGGTGATGAAGGTGTCCTCGTCCCAGGCGAAGCACTTCAGACGGGCCGCCTGACCGGAGCGCTGCACCGGGCACGGCGGGTCGTCGAGCTGCGGCGCCCGACCGGGGACGGTGACCAGGTCCACGTTGAACGGGTCGAAGCGGCGCCGACCCGGGAACTCCAGGTGCACCCCGACCGCGTCGGGACCCAGGACGTCCAGGTCCGACGGCTCGACCACGCTCGGGCGGTAGCGACCCGAGTAGCTCATGTAGTCCAGGATCCGCTCGGCCAGCTGCTCCGGCGTGGTCGGCCTGATCTCCGGCTTCTCCGGCGCGGTCTCCATGCCCTCGTAATCGTCGAGGGCCTCGCCGGCCTGGAACGCCGCCGGGGTGGTGCGCAGGCTCATCGCGGGGTCGATCGCGGCGGCGCGCAGGTCCTGCCAGTCCAGCCGCAGGTCGAGGGTGCGCGGGTCGACGTCGAAGAGGCCGCTCGGCTGGTAGGTGAGGAACACCAGTTCGTCGGGGCGGACCACGGTCCAGCCCAGCGATCCCGGCTCCTCCTCGGGATATCCGGGGTCCCAGCGGTAGACGACGGTGTCGCCGTCGACCTGCTCCTCCTCGCACCGGCCCTGGTCCTCTGGTTGACAGCGCGCAAACCCGAGCTCCTCCTCGGAGAAGGCGTCAGTGTCGGCCACCCGCACCCGCACCGTGTGCGACTCGCCGTCCTCGCTGCCTTCGGGGTCGACGCCGTAGTCGACCTGGGCCTCGAGGGTGAGCGGATCGTTGAAGTCCGACCAGCGCCCCGTCGTACGGCGCGCCTGACCGGGGTGGACGTGCTGCTCCACGATCGCCGCGAGGGTCCGGGGCGTGGCGTCGACGCGTCCGTCGGCGCCGGGCTGCGGGCCCTGGCCACAGCCGGCGACCAGTGCGAGCGCGACGACGATCAGGGGTACGGGGAACCTCATACGGACCCCGTACCCCCGAAGCGCGTCACCGACGAGCCAGCGCCTCGCGCTCGAGCGAGGCCAGGCCTGTCGCGGCGAACTTCTTCCAGAAGAAGCCGATGACGTGGAGCAGCGGCGCCGTCAGGATCACCTTGGGGGTGAGCCGCCACGACCAGGTGACCTCGGTGCCCGTCCCGGCCGGGGTGAAGCCGAAGCGACCCTCGACCTTGCCGACCAGCAGCTTGAGCGGACCTTCGATCTCGCTCAGCTCGTAGGTCCAGCCCGTGGGGCGGTCCAGCGAGGTCATCGTCTCGACCGACGAGGTGTTGTCCTTGAGGTGGATCCGGCGGCTGTCGCCGACGGCGGCCCAGGAGCCGACGATGTCCTCGGTGCTGTCGATGGCCGGGATCGGCCCGGCGCCCTTCGCGAAGAAGGTCGCCAGGTCGAGCGCGAGCGCCCGGTCGAAGAGCTCCTCCCGCGGCAGCGCGATGACCCGGGAGGAGGAGAGTTCGAGCGTCACACCAGCTCCCGCTTGAGGATCTTGCCGGTGGCGGTCATCGGGAGACTGTCGCGGAACTCGACGATCCGCGGGTACTTGTAGGAGGCCATCTGCTCCTTGCACCACGCCACCAGCTCGTCCTCGGTCACGGTCGCGCCCGGCTTGCGGATGACGTACGCCTTGATCTCCTCGCCGTGGGACTCGTGCGGCACTCCGACGACGGCGACCAGGGAGACTCCCTCGTGGGTGAGCATGACCTCCTCGATCTCGCGGGGGTACACGTTGAAGCCGCCGCGGATGATCATGTCCTTGGCCCGGTCGACGATGTAGTAGTAGCCGTCCTCGTCGCGCTTGGCGAGGTCGCCGGAGCGGAACCAGCCGTCCTTCATGACGGCCTCGGTCGCCTCGGGGCGGTTGTAGTAGCCCTTCATGATGTTGTGCCCGCGGATCGCGATCTCGCCGACCACGTCGTCGCCGTGACCCTCGACCGTGTTCCACTCGTCGTCGATGAGCTTCACCTCGACGCCCCAGATCGGGTACCCGATGGAGCCCGGCTTGGCGGGGCGGTCCTTCTGGTTGAAGGTCGCGACGGGCGAGGTCTCCGAGAGGCCGTAGCCCTCGTAGATGTCGACGCCGAAGCGGGCCTTGAACTCCTTGATGATCTCGACCGGGAGCGAGGCGCCGCCGGAGACCGCGATGCGCATGTTCGCCGCGATCCGCTCGACGTCGACGTCGCCCTCGAGCGCGCCCAGCAGGCCCCAGTACATCGTCGGGACACCGGCGAAGAAGGTGATGTCCTCCTTCTGCAGCAGCGCCACCGCCTGGTGGGCGTCGAAGCGCGGCACCAGCACCAGCGTGGAGGCCGAGGCGAAGCCGGCGTTCATCTGGACCGTGGAGCCGAAGGAGTGGAACAGCGGCAGGGTCAGCAGGTGACGCTCGCCCTCGGGGTTGGCGCCCAGCATCCGGTTGGACTCCAGCGCGTTGAGCACCAGGTTGCTGTGGCTGAGCTCGGCGCCCTTGGGCTGGCCGGTGGTGCCGGAGGTGTAGAGGATGACCGCGGAGTCGGTGGGCTCGGTGAGCGCGGAGGAGTACGTCGCGGGCTGGCCGCCGAGGGCCTGCATCATCGTCGGCACGCCCTCGATCGGGGAGTCGGCCATCATGTCCGCGGTGATCACGAACATGTGCTCACAGCCCTCGGCCCCGTCGTAGCCGACCTTGCCCTCCTGGGCCATCGGGAGGTCGGGGGTGCCCTGGAAGCAGAAGTACGCCTTCGCCTCGGAGTCGTTGAGGTGGTAGGCGATCTCGCGGCCCTTGAGGAGCACGTTGAGCGGCACGACCGTGGCGCCGGTCTTGAGGATGCCGTAGTAGACGACCGGGAAGTAGGGCAGGTTCGGGCAGGACAGGGCGACCTTGTCGCCGGGGCCGATCCCGTTCGAGGTCAGCAGGTTCGCGACCTGGTTGGCGAAACCGTCGACCTGGGCGTAGGTCAGCCGTAGGTCTCCCAGGACGACCGCGTCGCGGGTGGGGTGCTTGCGGGCGCTGTCTTCGAGCAGCACGGACAGGTTGAGCACGGCGGACCTCCGTCACGCAGGGATACGTGCCGCACAACCTACTTCGCGGTAGGAAGGCGCAACAGGGCCGGTCCGTGGTGGCTTGCGCCTCGGACTCCTCAGCCGGCGAACGCGCGCCGGATGCGGGGCAGGTCGATCCGGATCAGTCCGCGCAGCGCGGCCCCGGCGAGCGGTCCGAGCGGCCGGGCGGCACCGCGGCCGGTGAACCGGATCTCGACGGTGACCCGTGTGCCCGGTTCGCCGTCGACGACGGCGTCCTCGAAGCGGAGCCGCACCTGGGCGTCGAGCGGCCCCTGGCGACCCTCCTCGGTCCAGACCCGACCCTCCTCGAGTTCGGTGATGTGCAGGGTGAAACGCGCGCCGCCGTACAGGTGGTCGACCCAGCGCTGGCCGACGTGCGGCGGGTTCGGGTCCAGCAGTTCCACCGAACGCAGGCTGGCCTGCCACTCCGGACGTCGGGTGGGGTCGGCCAGGTAGGCGAAGACCTCGGCGCGGGGCGCCGGCACGAGCACCTGCGGCATCAGAACTCACTCCCGGTCAGGCGCTCGTAGGCCTCGACGTACTTGGCGCGGGTGGCCGCCACGACATCGGCGGGAAGCGGCGGCGGAGCCTCGCCGGAGTGCCGGTCCCACCCGCTGGCAGGCGAGGTGAGCCAGTCGCGGACGAACTGCTTGTCGTACGACGGCTGCGCACGCCCGGGCTGCCAGGACTCGGCCGGCCAGAAGCGCGAGGAGTCCGGGGTGAGCACCTCGTCACCCAGCACCACGGTGCCGTCCGCACGGGCGCCGAACTCCAGCTTGGTGTCGGCCAGGATGATGCCGCGCTCCCTGGCGATGCCCTCCGCGCGGGCGTAGACCGCCAGGGTGAGGTCGCGCAGCTCCGCCGCCCGGTCCTCGCCGATCTCGGCGGCGACGTGGGCGTAGGAGACGTTCTCGTCGTGGTCCCCGACCGCCGCCTTCGTGGCCGGGGTGAAGATCGGCTCGGCCAGGCGGCTGCCGTCCTCGAGCCCCACAGGCAGCGGCACGCCGCAGACCTCGCCGGTGGCGCGGTAGTCGACCAGGCCCGACCCGGTGAGGTAGCCGCGGACGACACACTCGACGGGGAACATCGCCAGCTCCTCGCAGATCACCGCGCGCCCGCGAACCTCGGCGGGGACGTCGGTGGAGATCACGTGGTGGGGCACCAGGTCCGCGAGCTGGTCGAACCACCACAGCGACATCCGGGTGAGGATCTCGCCCTTGTCCGGGATCGGCGTGCTCAGCACGAAGTCGTAGGCGCTGATCCGGTCGCTGGCGACCATCAGCAGGGTGCCGTCGGCCAGCCGGTAGAGATCACGGACCTTGCCGGTGTGCAGATGCTCGGCGCCCTCGATCACGGGGGCGGGGGGCAGGTTCAAGGCACCGCTCATGCGGCGAAGCCTACGGGGAGGGCTACTCCTGGTTGGGGGCCACGTTGTAGCTCAGCGCGGTGCCCTCGCCGTCGGTCCCCAGGGTGGTGGAGACGGTGATGGTGTACTCCGGGCCCTTGAGGCTGTAGTTCACGACGTCCTGGGCCTTGAACTCGCCGTCGACGGTGTAGGCGTCGCCCAGCGCGGCCTTCGCCTCCTCGGCCACGTCGGCGGGGTTGCCGTCGATCGTCATCAGCACCGTCCAGCCGGTGCCGGTCAACGACATGGCGGTCAGGATCTCCCCCTCGAGGAGGGTGACGTCGGAGGGGAAGTCACTGGGCAGGTCCTGCCCCATGCTCATCGTTCCCTCGTCGGTCTCGATGGTGACCTCGTCGCCGTCGATGTCGACGTCGGCGTCTCCACCGTTGGCGTCCTCGAGCGCGTTCTCGGCGATGCGCTCGGCGGCCTCCTCGTCACCACCCCCACAGGCTCCGGTCAGAGCGAGGGCGGGCACGAGGACGAGAGCGGCGGCGGCGCGGCGGGTGCGAATCGCGTACATGGCCGCCAAAGTAGCGCTTCCGGGCCGCGACGGGGCCCGGAACGGCCCATCCGGGCCGCACAAGGGCCCGTCCGGACTATCTGTTACTCGCCGTCCGGAGGAATCCGATTCCTTGGAACGAACAAAATCTTGAAACTCCAAGGTTTGTGCCGATCAGTGCTGGCGGGAGACCCCCCGGGGCATTAGATTCCGACGGGTTTCCCCGATCTTCATTCGGGTCTCGGACGGGAGGTCGCTCGATGATCGAGCACCGCGTGGGCACGAGCCGCCGGTCAGGCGTCGTGCATGTAGGAGCCAAGCTCACGATCGGCCCGATCATGCGCTGGACTCCGATGGGTGGGGCCGCCTTCAAGCTGGCCCCCTACATCGAGCGTGGCGCCGGCATGCTGCCCCGCCTCTCGCACACCGTTCACAAGCCGATCACCGGGCGCCACTGGCGCGGCGAGCTGGTCACGCCCCTGGACGGCGCGACCACCGAGGGCGCGATCCTCTACCTGCACGGCGGCGCGTTCATCTTCTGCGGCCTCGGCACCCACCGGCGCATCGTCGAGCGGCTCGCGCAGCGCACGGGCATGGCCGTGCTGTCGGTCGAGTACCGCCAGCTGCCGATCGGCGGGCTCGAGGACAGCATCGCCGACAGCGCCGACGCCTACTCCTGGCTGGTGAAGGCCGGTTTCCCGGCGCACAAGATCGTCATCGCCGGCGACTCCGCGGGGGGCTTCCTCACCTTCGCCACCGCGCTGCGACTGCGCGACCAGGGCCTGCCGCGCCCGGCCGCACTGGTCGGCATCTCGCCGCTGCTGGACTGGGACCACCGACCGAAGCTCCTGCACCACAACTCCCGGCGCGACGCCTACATCCCCGCCCGGCGCATCAAGCGCCTCGGCGAGATGGTCGTCGGACGCACCCCCGACCCCGAGCACTCCCCGGTCAACGCCGACCTCACCGGGCTGCCGCCCACGCTGCTGATCTGCGCGGAGTCCGAGGTGCTGCGGGTGGACTCCGAGCTGATGACCGAGCGGCTCCACGCCGCCGGGGTGCCCTGCACGCTGCAGATCTGGGAGGGCCAAGTGCACGCGTTCCCGGTGCTCGGCCACCTGACCCCGGAGACCCGCGCCTCGATCAGCGAGATCGTCGGGTTCGTGAAGGATGCCGTCGGCGCCGCGTCGTACGGCGGTCAGTACACCCGGGTCTCGGCCTCCGAGCGGGCGCGTCAGCGGTTCGGCGTCGCCTGAGACGGGAGCGCCGGCTCACCGTCACCGTCGCCGAAAGATCCACCGCCGCATCGCCACGAAGCGGCCGACCGTCACCACCAGGTTTGGCTGCCGTCAGCGCGGCCACTTCGAGCGCGTGCGCCCAGGTCGGGTGCAGGTCGGCCACCAGCGGGGCGACCGCGCCGAGCGTGCCGCTGGTGAGGAGCAAACCGAGCCCGAACACCAGGAGCCCCTGAAGCTGATGACGCCACCTCCGGCGCGGCCCTCGGACCCCGAAGGTGAACCGGCGGTTGGCCGCCGTGTTCGCGACCGCGGTGGTGACCAGTGCCAACGCGTTCGCTGCCTGCGGGTCCGTCCACTGCCGCAGCAGCAGATAGAGCACCCCGTAGGCGAGCGTGGACAGCACCCCGATGACCGCGAAGACCCCGACCTGGCTGCCGAGCCGGCCCTCACCCGCGGCGTACGACGTGCGGCCGAGTTGCGCGCGGACCTCCTCCAGCGGCACGCGGCCACGCAGGAGGGCCGAGCCGAGCCGTGCGATGCCGCGGAGATCCTCGGCGATGGTGGCGATCACGTCCACGCGGCTGTCCGGGTCGTCGACCCAGTCCACCGGCACTTCGTGGATGCGTAGCCCGGAGCGCTCGGCGAGGACCAGCAGCTCGGTGTCGAAGAACCACGCGTCGTCCTCGACCAGCGGCAGGAGGCGGTCGGCGACATCGGCGCGGATCGCCTTGAAGCCGCACTGCGCGTCGGAGAAGCGCGCCCCCAGCGTGCCCTTCAGAAGCAGGTTGTAGCCCCGGGAGATGACCTCGCGCTTGGGCCCGCGGACGGTCCGCGACCCGCGGGCCAGCCGAGTGCCGATGGCGAGGTCGGAGTGGCCCGACAGCAGCGGCGCCACCAAGGGCAACAGGGCGCTGAGGTCGGTCGACAGGTCGACGTCCATGTAGACCAGCACCTCGGCCCCGCTCGCCGACCACGCCTCCTTCAGTGCCCGCCCGCGCCCCTTGCGCTCCAGCCTCCGGTACGCCACCTCGGGGTACGCCGCGGCGAGCGTACGTGCCACGTCGGGGGTGGCGTCGCTGCTGGCGTTGTCGGCGATCGTGACCCGGAAGGAGTAGGGCTGAGTTTCCAGGTGCGCCAGCAGCCGCTCGACGCACGGGCCCAGGGCCCGCTCCTCGTTGTAGACCGGGACGACGACGTCCAGCGCCAGTCCCACGTCGCCGTGACGCCCGGAACTTGGCGCGGGAATCGTCACCTCTCCGGTCACGACGAGGCCGCCTCGGCGGTGAGGTCGTAGACGGCAATTCCGCGGTGGTCGTGAACCTCGACGGTGATTTCGCCTGGTGAACGACTCCGGTCACGACGAGGCCGCCTCGGCGGTGAGGTCGTAGACGGCAATTCCGTCAACGGTGGTCGGTGTGAAGGTCGACTCGACCCACGCGGTGATTTCGCTGCTGGTGCCCCCACCGGCACCGAAGCCACCACCGCCACCGGGCCCGAAACCGCCACCGCCCAGGAAGTAGTGGATCTCCCCGGCTGCCACCAGCGCCTGGAACTCTGCCAGCGTCGGGCTCGGGTCGCTGCCGTTGAAACCGCCGATCGGCATCACCGAGGCTTCCGTGGCGAGCTGGTAGCCCGCCGCGGAGTTCGCGCCCACGGTCGCCGCGACCCACGTGAAGTCCTCGGCGTCGGCGAGCAGGAGCGCGACCAGGGCCTCGCCGGGGTCGCTGCCCTCGAGCAGGCCGCCCGCCTGCCCGGCGACCTGGCCACCGGGTTGTCCACCAATCTGGCCACCGATCTGGCCACCGATCTGGCCGGGCGGCCCCCCACCGAACCCACCTCCGGGCCCGAATCCCGCTGCTGAGGCCGGCCCGGCCGAGGGGATCGACCCCGTGTGCGGCGTCGATACGGTCTCCAGCGTGGACGCGGCCGGACCGCCGAGGAGCGCCAGCGCCGTCAGCACCGTCGCGACCCGCGTCGCTGCCCGGGGGAGGAACGTCCCCAGGGCGAGCACCAGCCCGCCGCTCAGGCCGGCCGCGAGCACCACCCACCTCAGCCACGGGACGAAGCCGGGGGTGCGGGACAGCAGGACGAAGGCCCAGGTCGCGCCGACCACCGCCACGGTCGCCAACACCAACGGTCGGCCGCGCCCGGCGCGCCAGACGGCGTCCCCGCCGAGCCCGATCACTGCACCGATCGCAGGGGCCAGCGCGACCGCGTAGTACGCGTGGAAGATCCCGGCCATGAAGGAGAACACCAGCGCGGTGACGAGCAGCCAGCCGCCCCAGACCACGAGCCCGGCGCGGACGCGGTCTCCGCGAGGGGCCCTTCCCCGGGCGAAGAGCCCGGCTACGAGCAGCACCAGGGCCACCGGCAGGAGCCAGGAGGCCTGGCCGCCGTTCTCGGAGTCGAAGAGCCGCAGCAGGCCGGTCTGACCCGGTTCCGCAGGTAAGTCCCGAGGTTGTCGGGGTGTGAACGCAACAAGTGCCTTTCAGTTCGGCAAGATCGCGGTTGTCGAGACGTTGATCTGAACCGAGTGAAAGGCACCTGTTGGGTGAGCACTTTACGGG
>JBGAJX010000016.1:0-111262 GCA_044224695.1 Marmoricola sp.
GGGCTGAGGTCTTCGCCACCCTGGGTAAACTCGGGCGGTCCTGCCTGTTCGCCGATCGTGAGGTCCGCTGATGTCCGCCCCCTCGACGTACGACGCGCCCGAGTCGGTCTGGCCCCGCCTGGAGCCGCTGCTTCCCCGGGTGCAGAAGCCGATCCAGTACGTCGGCGGTGAGCTCAACTCCACCCTGAAGGACTGGGACGCCTGCGACGTCCGGTGGGCGCTGATGTACCCGGACGCCTACGAGGTCGGCCTGCCCAACCAGGGCGTGCAGATCCTCTACGAAGTGCTCAACGAGACCGAGGGTGTCCTGGCCGAGCGCACGTACTCGGTGTGGCCGGACCTCGAGGCCCTGATGCGCGAGCACGGGATCTCCCAGTTCACCGTGGACCAGCACCGGCCGATCCGCGCCTTCGACGTCTTCGGCCTCTCGTTCTCCACCGAGCTCGGCTACACCAACATGCTCACCGCGCTCGACCTGGCCGGCATCCCGCTGCACGCGCGTGACCGGGGCGAGGAGGACCCGCTGGTCATCGCCGGTGGTCACGCCGCCTTCAACCCCGAGCCGATCGCGGACTTCATCGACGCCGCCGTGCTCGGTGACGGCGAGGAGGTCGTCCTCGGCATCACCGAGGTGATCCGGGAGTGGAAGGACGAGGGGTGTCCCGGCCTCGAGGGGCGCACCCCGCGCGACGAACTGCTCTTCCGACTGGCCGCGTCGGGCGGGGTGTACGTCCCGAAGTTCTACGACGTGGAGTACCTGCCCGACGGCCGCATCAAGCGCGTCGTGCCCAACCAGGCCAGCGTCCCGTGGCGGATCTCCAAGCACACGCTGATGGATCTCGACGCGTGGCCCTACCCGCGCAAGCCCCTGGTGCCGCTCGCCGAGACCGTGCACGAGCGGTTCTCGGTGGAGATCTTCCGCGGCTGCACGCGTGGCTGTCGCTTCTGCCAGGCCGGCATGATCACCCGCCCGGTGCGGGAGCGCTCGATCACCACGGTCGGGGAGATGGTGGCCAACGGCATCGAGAAGTCCGGTTTCGAGGAGGTCGGGCTGCTCTCGCTGTCCAGCGCGGACCACTCCGAGATCGGCGAGATCGCCAGCGGGCTGGCCGACCGGTACGACGGCTCCAACGTCTCGTTGTCGCTGCCCTCGACCCGCGTCGACGCCTTCAACATCACGCTGGCCAACGAGTTCTCCCGCAACGGCCGCCGTTCGGGGCTGACCTTCGCCCCCGAGGGCGGGTCGGAGCGGATGCGCAAGGTGATCAACAAGATGGTCACCGAGGAGGACCTGATCCGGACCGTCGCCACGGCGTACGGCCACGGCTGGCGGCAGGTGAAGCTCTACTTCATGTGCGGGCTGCCGACCGAGACCGACGAGGACGTGCTCGGCATCGCCGACCTGGCCAAGAAGGTCATCGCCAAGGGCCGCGAGGTCTCCGGGCGCAACGACATCCGCTGCACCGTCTCCATCGGCGGTTTCGTGCCCAAGCCGCACACGCCCTTCCAGTGGGCGGCGCAGCTGGACTGGCAGACCACCGACGAGCGGCTCCAGAAGTTGCGCGACGACGTCCGCGCCGACAAGCGGTACGGCCGCGCGATCGGCTTCCGCTACCACGACGGTCGCCCCGGCATCGTCGAGGGCCTGCTCTCGCGCGGAGACCGGCGGGTCGGCCCGGTCATCGAGGCCGTCTGGCGCGGTGGCGGTCGCTTCGACGGGTGGAGCGAGCACTTCTCCTTCGACCGCTGGATGGCGTGCGCCGATCAGGCGCTCGCCGGGACCGGTGTCGACGTCGGCTGGTTCACCACCCGGGAGCGTGAGTATGCCGAGGTGCTGCCCTGGGACCACCTGGACTCGGGCCTGGACCGCGACTGGCTCTGGGAGGACTGGCAGGACGCCCTGAACCCCGACAGCACCGACGTCGAGGACTGCCGCTGGAACCCCTGCTACGACTGCGGCGTGTGCCCGCAGATGGACACCGAGATCCAGATCGGCCCCACCGGCGCGAAGCTGTTGCCGCTATCGGTGGTCTGACCCCGGACTCGCTCAGCCGAGCCCCGACGCGAGGAACGCGATCGCCAGGATGCCCAGCACCCCGGCGATGAGCAGCAGTGCCATCGCGAAGGTCCGGGGTGGCCGGTCGGCGTTGCGCCGGTCGCGCTCGAGCGGGACGTCCCACAGGGTCCGCGGCTGCGGAGGCGGCTGCGGCGGCGCGTACCCGGGAGGTGGCGCGTACCCGGGAGGTGGCGTCGGCCCGGCGTCCGGGGACGGGTCCGCCTGCCCTGGATCGATGGACGCAGGATCAGGTCCGGGGGGCGGCGCCTCGCTCTCAGGCGCCGGTGCGGCGGCCGGGGCCGGCGGGGTCAGGTCGCGCGGAGGTCCGTACGTCGGGGCGCCGATCTGCTGGAGGCCGGCGGGGGAGTAGACGTAGCTCCAGCGGGTGCCGTCCTGCCCGATGAGGACGACCTCGCCCTCTTGCACCCAGCCGCGGAGCCCGGCGTAGAACTCGGCGGCCTGCGGATCCCAGGTCGGGTCGCCCTCACGGTCCGTGCTCACCGTGAGCCAGTCGCCGTCGCGGGTCAGCCGCGCGCCGGCGTACCGGGCGAGGTCGTCGAGAGTGTCCACCGGGGCGTCGGGATGGAACCTTCCCTGCACCGCGGACAACCGGACCTCCAGCACCGTCAGGACCTGTCGCTCCTGGTCGGCAGGCAGGCGGAACGTGCCGGAGGTGTGCACCAGGTAGCCCATGGGAGCAGCCTAGGCGGCGCACGAAGTAGGCTCTCCGCTCGTGCGTGAGCAGCCCGAGCAGCAGGCCCCCCCGGTGCAGCGGCTCCGCCTGCGCTACGCCAAGCGCGGTCGGCTGCGCTTCACCAGCCACCGGGACTTCTCCCGGGCGTTCGAGCGGGCGCTGGTCCGCGCGCGGATCCCGATGGCCTACTCCTCGGGCTTCAACCCGCACCCGCGGATCTCGTACGCCGGGGCGGCGCCGACCGGTGCCGCCAGCGAGGCGGAGTACGTGGAGATCGGGTTGGCGCGCGAGGTGGACCCCCAGGAGACCCTCCGCCTGATCGACCAGGCGCTCCCGCCGGGACTCGACGTGCTCGAGGTCGTGGTGTCCGCAGGTGGGTCGCTGGCCGACCGGCTCGAGGCGAGTCACTGGCGGATCCGGTTGCCCGGGGTGAGCGCCGCGGACGCCGAGGCGGCGGTCGCGGCCTTCCTCGCCGCACCGGAGGTGCCGGTGGAACGGATGACCAAGAAGGGACTGCGCTCCTTCGACGCCCGAGGCGCTGTGATGAGCCTGCGACGCGCCGTGGACGAGGTGGGGGATGTGGCGGGCAACACGCCCGGAACGGACGAGTGTGCGATACTCGACGTGGTCCTGAGGCACGGCGTGCCGTCCGTCAGGCCCGACGACGTCCTCGCCGGTCTGCGCGAGGTCTCGGGATCGCCCCTCGGCGAACTGGCGCTCTTCGAGCGTCTGAGCCAGGGCCCCTGGGATCAACAGTCCGGCACGGTGGGTGACCCACTGGCACCCGACCGCGACGCGGAGTGAGCCCGGAAGTGACAGTTCCCGGTCCACGTCGCTGACCGCGGTCCTGCGAGTGGATCCTCTGCCGACGCATCCAGCGGTGGTCGTCGCCGCCGCCCCGACTCGTCGGGGCTGTTCCACAGGCTTGCGTCGGTGGGGTGCTCCACCTCAACGGCGACTGACACGCACCCGGCGAGCGGGGTCTACCACTCCCGGGTGACTAGGGAGAACGATGCTCGACGAGCACACCCCGGACGAGATCCGGAACGAGACGACCACGCCGGAGACCGCTTCCGACGCCCCTGCGGACACTGCTGCGGAGGTGACGGCGCCGCCCGCGAAGAAGGCGGCCCCCCGCAAGCGGGCGCCGCGCAAGACCGCAGCGAAGGCCCCGGAGGCCGAGCCCGCTGCGGCAGGCGAGGGCGCTGACGCCCCGGCCGACCAGGACGCCGAGCCCGCCGCGCCGGCGAAGAAGGCAGCGGCGAAGAAGGCCCCGGCCAAGAAGGCTCCGGCCAAGAAGGCTGCCGCGAAGAAGACGACCGCCAAGAAGGTCGCGCCGGCGACCGAGCCTGAGCCCGCCGAGGCGACCGCCTCGGAGAGTGCGGGCGACGGCGACCCCGCTGCCGCGGAGCAGCCGGCCACCCCCCCGGCGCGCAAGGCGCCCGCCCGGCGTGCGGCCAAGAAGGTCGCGCCCGCCGCCGAGGAGCAGGCGCCGTTGCCGCTGGCCGAGGGCGAGCCGGCGCCGGACAGTGCCGCGGAGGCGCCGGCTCCCGCGCGGGCGCCGCGCCGTCGCGCCACCAAGGCCACCGCCGCGGCTCCGGTGTTCCAGGCACCGCCGGCCCCGGAGGGTGCCGCCGAGAGCGAGGCTGCCCCCGAAGCTGCGGCCGGCGCGGAGACCGGCGCAGAGACCGGCGCGGAGACCGGCGCCGTCACCGTCACCACGGTGACCAGCCGCCCCCGGCGCGCCCGGAAGACGACCGCGCCCGCGCCTGCCGTCGAGGAGACGACCACCGACGAGGAGACGCCGGGCGAGGACGCCGTCGCCGAGGAAGAGGCTCCGGAGAACGGCGCAGCGGAGGGCGCGGAGACTCCCGCTGAGGAGACCGCGGCCGAGACCGCGGCCGACGAGGACAGCGAGGAGACCGACGAGGACGGCGACGAGGAGTCGACGCCCGGGGACGGGCCCGCCCGTCGTCGTCGCCGTCGCGGTGGGCGGCGTCGTCGTAAGCCCGCCGGCGCCGGCGCCGCGGAGGCCTCCGCAGAGGGCGAGACCGACGAGTCGGAGGCGTCCGCCGAAGCCGGCGAGGACGACGGGGACGAGAGCGAGGGAGAGGGAGAGGGAGAGAACGGCGAGAGCGCCTCCAGCCGTCGTCGCCGTCGTCGCCGTCGGGCCGGTGACGGCGGTGGCGAGGACGGCGGGGACGACCCCGAGAACACCGTCGTCCGCGTGCGCGCCCCCCGCTCGGCCGAGGACCAGATCACCGGGTTCTCCGGCTCGACCCGGCTGGAGGCCAAGAAGCAGCGCCGCCGCGAGGGGCGCGAGGCCGGACGCCGTCGCGCGCCGATCATCAGTGAAGCGGAGTTCCTCGCCCGCCGCGAGGCCGTCGACCGGACCATGGTCATCCGGCAGCGTGGCGACCTGACCCAGATCGCGGTCATGGAGGACAAGGTCCTCGTCGAGCACTACGTGGCACGCGAGTCCCAGACCTCGCTGATCGGCAACGTCTACCTGGGCCGCGTCCAGAACGTGCTCCCCTCGATGGAGGCCGCCTTCATCGACATCGGCAAGGGGCGCAACGCCGTCCTCTACGCCGGTGAGGTCAACTGGGACGCCCTGGGCGCCAAGGACGGCAGCCAGCGCAAGATCGAGGCCGTCCTCAAGCCCGGGCAGACGGTCCTGGTCCAGGTCAGCAAGGACCCGGTGGGCCACAAGGGCGCCCGGCTCACCAGCCAGATCAGCCTGCCCGGCCGGTTCCTGGTCTACGTGCCCGACGGCACCACCAGCGGCATCTCCCGCAAGCTCCCGGAGAACGAGCGCAACCGTCTCAAGACGCTCCTCAAGGAGATCGTCCCCGACACCGCCGGCGTGATCGTCCGGACGGCCGCCGAAGGCGCCAGCGAGGACGAGCTGACCCGCGACGTCGAGCGTCTCAAGGCCCGCTGGGAGGACATCTCCGGCAAGGTCGGCAGCGGGAACGCGCCGCAGTTGCTGTACGGCGAGCCCGACCTGACGGTTAAGGTCGTCCGCGACCTGTTCACCGAGGACTTCGGCAGGCTCGTGATCTCCGGCGAGGAAGCCTGGGAGACGGTCAAGTCGTACGTCGACCATGTCGCGCCCGACCTCGCCGAGCGGCTCGAGAAGCACGAGGGCGACCAGGACGTCTTCGCGGCGCACCGGATCGACGAGCAGATCGCCAAGGGACTGGACCGCAAGGTCTGGCTGCCCTCCGGGGGCTCGCTGGTCATCGACCGCACCGAGGCCATGACGGTGGTCGACGTGAACACCGGGAAGTTCACCGGCTCCGGAGGCAACCTCGAGGAGACCGTCACCAAGAACAACCTGGAGGCCGCCGAGGAGATCGTGCGCCAGCTTCGGCTGCGCGACATCGGCGGCATCATCGTCGTCGACTTCATCGACATGGTCCTGGAGAGCAACCGCGAGCTCGTCCTGCGCCGGCTCATCGAGTGCCTCGGTCGTGACCGCACCCGCCACCAGGTCGCCGAGGTGACCAGCCTGGGCCTGGTACAGATGACCCGGAAGCGCATCGGCACGGGCCTGCTCGAGGCCTTCAGCGAGAACTGCGACCACTGCCAGGGCCGCGGGCTGATCGTGCACCACGAGCCCGTCGAGTCCCGCAAGCGCACCGAGGAGGAGCCCGGACGGCGTCCTCGCCGGACGCGCTCGGGCCGCGGTCGCGGCGCGGAGGACGGCGGCGCGAAGGCCGTCGCCGAGGACGCGTCGACCACCGAGGTCCCCAAGCGCCCGACCCCGGCCGAGTTCGCGGCGATGGCGCGTGCCGACCACGGCCACGCGGACGACCGGGCCGAGGACCAGACCGAGGACCAGACCGAGGACCAGACCGAGGACCAGGTGAGCCTGGACGAGCCGCTGGAGCAGTCGGTGGTGGCGGCCTCGGCCGTCGAGCCCGTCGCCGAGGTGGCGCCGGAGCCCGAGCCGGTCGCCGAGGTGGCGCCGGAGCCCGAGCCCGAACTCGTGCCGGAGCCGGCCCCGGTGGACACCGCCCCGCGGGTGGTCACCTCGGTGCGTCGTGCCGGCGTACGGCGGGCAGCGGGACCCGCGCGCGGCGGAGCCGTCGCCACCCCGGTGTCCAGTGCCGGCGAGGCGGTGGCGGAGGACGAGAGCCCTTCGGACAGCACCCCGCCGCACGTCCCGGTGAAGAAGAAGGGGACCCGGCGCCGGTGATCGCGCACGACGCGCGAGCGTCGCGTTTTGACCGGCTCGGGCGAGTTCCGTAGACTCACCCCTTGGTGCGCCGCGGCGTGCCCTGTGCCGTTCCCTGCGTGCTCCCCGACTCGTTGTCCTGGGTGATGCATGTGTGGGAGACGTCAGCCAGACCTGATCGAACGAGGAGAGTGACTCGCGGTGTACGCGATCGTGCGCAGTGGTGCGACCCAGCAGAAGGTCGCCGTCGGCGACGTCATCGAGATCGACAAGGTGGCGACCGCGGTCGGTGACTCGCTGTCGCTGCCGGTCCTGCTGCTCGTCGACGGTGAGAGCGTCACCTCCGACGCGGACACCCTGGCCAAGGCCTCGGTGACCGCCGAGGTCGTCGGCGACACCAAGGGTCCGAAGATCACGATCCTGAAGTACAAGAACAAGACCGGTTACCGGAAGCGCCAGGGTCACCGTCAGAAGTACACCCAGGTCAAGGTCACCGCGATCTCCGCGAGCTGACACACCCCGTCTCAACCCACGAGGACTGAACCATGGCACACAAGAAGGGCGCGGCGTCGACCAAGAACGGTCGCGACTCGAACTCCAAGCGTCTCGGTGTGAAGCGCTACGGCGGCCAGCTCGTCAGCGCCGGCGAGATCATCGTCCGCCAGCGCGGCACGCACTTCCACCCCGGGGCCGGCGTCGGCCGCGGCGGTGACGACACGCTGTTCGCCCTGGTCGGCGGCAACGTCGAGTTCGGCACCAAGCGTGGCCGTCGCGTCGTGAACGTGGTCCCGGCGGCTGAGTGATCGCAGCCGCATCCGACCTGTGAGGCGCCCTGCTGAACAAGCAGGGCGCCTCTGTCGTTCTCTCCCCACCTACTGGCAGCAACCCTGAGCGAGGAACCATGGCCGTCCCGACCTTCGTCGACCGCGTCGTCCTGCACGTCGTGGCCGGTCGTGGCGGCAACGGCGTCGCCAGCGTCCACCGCGAGAAGTTCAAGCCGCTCGGCGGCCCCGACGGCGGCAACGGAGGCCCGGGCGGCAGCGTGATCCTGCGGGTGGACCCCGACGTCACCACCCTGATCGACTACCACCACAACCCGACCCGCAAGGCCCAGCACGGCGGGCACGGAGCCGGCGGCATGCGCAACGGCGCCCACGGTTCCGACCTGGTCCTCTCGGTGCCCGACGGCACGGTGGTGACCGACGAACACGGGACCGTGCTCGCCGACCTCGTCGGCTTCGGCGCCGAGCTCGTCGTCGCCCAGGGCGGCAAGGGCGGCCTCGGTAACGCCGCTCTGGCCAGCGCCAAGCGCAAGGCGCCCGGATTCGCCCTCCTCGGTGAGCCCGGTGAGGAGAGCGTCATCGGCCTGGAGCTCAAGGTCGTCGCCGACATCGGTCTGGTGGGCTTCCCGAGCGCTGGCAAGTCGAGCCTGATCGCCTCGATCAGCCGGGCCCGCCCCAAGATCGCGGACTACCCGTTCACCACGCTCGTACCGAACCTGGGCGTCGTCACCGCCGGGGACACCACCTTCACCGTGGCCGACGTGCCCGGGCTGATCGAGGGCGCCAGTGAGGGTCGAGGGCTGGGGCACGACTTCCTGCGCCACATCGAGCGCTGCGCCGCGCTGGTGCACGTGCTGGACCTTGCCACCCCGGAGGCCGATCGGGATCCGATCGGTGACCTCGACGTGATCGAGGCCGAGCTCGCGCGCTACGGCGGGCTGGAGGACCGGCCGCGCCTGGTGGCGCTGAACAAGATCGACATCCCCGACGGCCGCGAGATGGTGGACCTGGTCATCGAGGAACTCCGCGCCCGGGGGCTGAAGGTCTTCCCGGTGTCCGCCGCCAGCCACGAGGGGCTTCGTCCGCTGAAGTTCGCGATGGCCGAGGTCGTGCAGGCGGCGCGGGCGGCCCGCCCCGCCCCGGAGGCGGCCCGGATCGTGCTGCGGCCCCAGCAGACCGTGGGTGGCCCGGAGTTCACCGTCGAGCGCCACGAGGACGGCTGGCGGGTGCTGGGCACCAAGCCGGAGCGCTGGGTGCGCCAGACCGACTTCTCCAACGACGAGGCCGTCGGGTTCCTCGCCGACCGGCTCAACCGGCTCGGCATCGAGGACCGTCTGCTCGAGCTCGGCGCCCGCGAGGGCGAGCCGGTCGTGATCGGCCCCCAGGACGACGCCGTGGTGTTCGACTTCCGTCCGATGGTCGACGCGGGCGCCACCGTGCTCGGCAGCCGACGCGGTGAGGACCAGCGCTTCGAGGAGGTGCGACCCTCGGTCGCCCGCCGCCGCGCCATCGACGAGGTGTACGACGAGCGTGCCGAGGGCGAGTCCCGCGCCGACGTCGCGCGCCGCCAGGACGGCCGCGCCGCGGACGCAGGGTCCCAGGACGAGAGCGGGTCCACCCCGACCTCCGGGTGGGACCAGGAGGCGATCTGGGACGAGGAGGACGGCTCGTGACCCGACGAACGGCGGTCGCGCATGCCCGCCGTGTCGTGGTCAAGGTCGGCTCCTCCTCGCTGACCACCGCCAGTGGCGGGATCGACCCGGACCGGGTCCGGGCTCTGGTCGACGCGCTGGCGGACCTGCGGGGGCGCGGTGCCGAGGTCGTCCTGGTCTCCAGCGGTGCCATCGCCGCCGGACTGGCGCCCCTGGGTCTGCCGCGGCGCCCCCGTGACCTCGCCACCCAGCAGGCGGCGGCCTCGGTCGGCCAGGGACTGCTGGTGCACCGCTACACCGAGGAGCTCGCGCGGCACGGCATCACCGCGGGCCAGGTGCTTCTCACCGTCGACGACGTCACCCGGCGCAGCCATCACCAGAACGCCTATCGCACCTTCGCCACGCTGCTCGAACTCGGGGTGCTGCCGATCGTCAACGAGAACGACACCGTGGCGACCTCCGAGATCCGCTTCGGCGACAACGACCGGCTGGCCGCGCTGGTGGCGCACCTGGTGCATGCGGACCTGCTCGTCCTCCTCAGCGACGTCGACGGCCTCTACGACGGGGACCCGTCCGCCGAGGGCACGACCCTGCTCACCGACGTGCACGGCGAGGCCGACCTCGACGGGGTCACCATCGGCCGCGTCGGTGCGGCCGGGGTCGGCACCGGCGGCATGGTCACCAAGGTCGAGGCGGCCCGGATCGCCACCGGGGCAGGGATCCCGGTGGTGTTGACCTCGGCGAACCATGCCGCGGACGCGGTCTCAGGCGTTCGGGTGGGCACGCTGTTCCACCCCACCGGTCGGCGCCGCCCGCGTCGTCTGCTCTGGCTGGCGCACGCCACGGAGGCGCGGGGACAGATCCTGCTGGACGCCGGAGCGGTCCGCGCGGTCGCCGAGCGACGCGCCTCGCTGTTGCCGGCCGGCATCACCGGGGTGCGGGGGCGGTTCAGTGCCGGAGACCCCGTGGATCTGGTCGGGCCGGACGGCGTGGCCGTGGCCCGGGGGCTGGTCAACTACGACGCCGAGGAGCTGCCCCGCCTGGTCGGGCGCTCCACCCGCGAGCTCGCACGTGAGCTGGGGAGCTCCTACGAGCGCGAGGTCGTCCACCGCGACGATCTGGTGCTGCTGGGACGCCGGTGACACGCGGGCACTGACCCGGCGCACCGTGCGGAACCGATTTCGGTATTCGCCGGACGGCGCCACGACACGGGGGAGAGACTTCGAGTCGAGAGCGAACCCGTGAGAGAGGGGCATCGTGGCCTCCGAGCTTCGGCTGTGGCACGTGACGGTCACCGTCGCGGGCGCTCCCATGGAGCCCTTGATCGTGCGTGCCGCGCTTCAGCGGCTCAGCGAGGAGAGGCCGTTCCTCAGTTCCCTGCGCTTCGGGCCGGACCGTGCCGAGGTCGTCTACTGGGACGAGGCCGAACGGCTCGTCGACGTCGGGTCGCTGGCCCTGAGGCTGTGGAACGAGCACCGGGAGAGCGCCCGCCTGCCCTCCTGGGAGGTCGTCGGTCTCGAGGTGCTCGATCGCGGGGTGCGCGAGAGCCGGACGGCGTACGAGTCGCTCAGCGAACTGCACGTGCTGCCGCTGCCCTTCTGAGCGGCGGCCCCGAAGTCGGACGGCGGTGGGACGGGTGAGCGGAGCCGGACCGACCCCACCTACCCTGGACGTATGTCTGAGACCGACCTGCACGAGCAGGTGATCGCGAGCGCGGTGCGGGCCCGCGCCGCCTCGCACGATCTCGCCCTGGCCACGCGCGCCACCAAGGACGCCGCCCTGCACGCGATGGCCGATGCGTTGGTGGAGCACACCGCGGAGATCCTGGCCGGCAACGCCGAGGACGTGGCGGCCGCCCGTGCCGCGGGCACCGCGGAGTCGCTGATCGACCGGCTCCGGCTCGACGAGGGCCGTGTGGCGCAGATGGCGCAGGGGTTGCGCGAGGTGGCCGGACTGGCCGACCCGGTCGGGGAGGTCGTGCGTGGCTCGACGCTGGCCAATGGTCTGGAACTGCGGCAGGTCCGCGTCCCCTTCGGCGTGGTCGGCATCATCTACGAGGCCCGCCCCAACGTCACCGCCGACGCCGCCGGGATCTGCCTGAAGTCGGGCAACGCGGCGCTGCTGCGCGGGTCCTCCAGCGCCCTGCACTCCAACACCGCCATCGTCGCCGTGCTGCGCGACGCCGTCGTGTCGGCCGGGTTGCCCGCCGATGCGGTCCAACTGGTCCCCGGCGAGGGGCACGACGCCGCCAAGGTGCTGATGCAGGCCCGGGGCCTGGTCGACGTGCTGATCCCGCGCGGGGGAGCCGGCCTGATCCGCTCGGTCGTCGAGGGCTCCACCGTGCCGGTGATCGAGACCGGGGTGGGCAACTGCCACGTGTACGTCGACGCGGCCGCCGACCTCGACATGGCGCTCCGGATCGTCCTCAACGCCAAGACCCACCGGCCCTCGGTGTGCAACGCGGCCGAGTCGCTGCTCGTGCACGCCGACGTCGCCGAGGAGTTCGTGCCGCGCGTGGTCACGGCCCTGCAGGAGGCCGGCGTCACCGTGCACGGCGACGCGGCCTTCCAGCAGCAGCCCGGCGTGCTGGCCGCAACCGAGGAGGACTACGACACCGAGTACCTCTCGCTGGACCTGTCCGCGGCGGTCGTGCCGTCGCTGCAGGCCGCCGTGGAGCACATCCGGCAGCACTCCTCGGGTCACACCGAGGCGATCGTCACCGGATCCCTGGAGGCCGCCCGGATCTTCACCGCCGCGGTGGACTCGGCCGCGGTGATGGTGAACGCCAGCACCCGGTTCACCGATGGCGGCGAGTTCGGATTCGGCGCCGAGATCGGCATCTCCACCCAGAAGCTGCACGCGCGGGGACCGATGGGGCTGCCCGAGATGACCTCGACGAAGTACGTGGTGACCGGTGATGGACACACTCGCTGACCCCGCGACCCTCGACGTCTGGACCGACGTCGAGGCGGAGCGGGTCGCCACCTCGGCGACCATGGTCACCGCCGTGCGCACGGTGATCTCGGTGGCGCTGGCCGGCGCCGCGGCCTACGAGGAGAGCCTGACGCTGCTGGTGGCCGCACTGGTCGTCTACTGGGTCGGGGACATGCTGGACGGGTTCGTCGCCCGGCTGCGGGGTTGCGAGACCCGCATCGGCGCCGCCCTGGACATCCTGTCCGACCGGTTCTGTGCCGCGGCGTTCTACTTCGGGCTGATCTGGCTGGAGCCGCAGTTCACGCCCGCGGTGCTGATCTATCTGGCCGAGTTCATGGTGGTCGACTGCTTCCTCTCGCTGGCGTTCCTGGCGTGGCCGATCCGCAGCCCCAACTACTTCTTCGTGGTGGACCGGCAGCTGTGGCTGTGGAACTGGTCGAAGGCCGGCAAGGCGGTGAACTCCGCGCTGTTCGCCGTGCTGCTGCTCGTCACCGGGTGGGTCTGGGTCGGTGTGGTGATCGCCACCGGGCTCCTGGTGATGAAGACCATGTCGCTGGTGCGGCTGGGCAGGATCGGACTGCCGGTACCCGCGCGGTAGGCTTCGCCGCATGGTTCTCGCCTTGATCACCTTCGCCGAAGAGGCCGCCCACTCCGAGGGCGCCGACGCGACGCCGTACATCATCGGCGTCGGAGTCTTCATCTTCCTGCTGGCGCTGCTCGCCGGGCTCGTCGCCTTCGGTGGCGGTCGCGAGCACTCCTGAGGACGCCTTGGTCGACCAGCCCCGTGGGGGACGCCGCCTGGGAGTGATGGGCGGCACCTTCGACCCCGTCCACCACGGCCACCTGGTCGCCGCCAGCGAGGTGCAGGCCTGGTTCGGCCTCGACGAGGTCGTCTTCGTCCCGACCGGTCAGCCCTACCAGAAGGCCGACCGGGACGTCTCCCCGGCGGAGCACCGCTACCTGATGACGGTCATCGCGACCGCCTCCAACCCCCGCTTCACCGTCTCGCGTGTCGACATCGACCGGCCCGGCCCGACGTACACCGTCGACACGCTCCGCGATCTCGCGGCGCTGCACCCCGGCGACGAGTTGTTCTTCATCACCGGCGCCGACGCGCTCGCCGACATCCTGGCGTGGCGCTCGGCCCAGGAGCTCTTCGACCTGGCCCACTTCGTCGGCTGCACCCGGCCCGGCTACGAGATGGACTCCTCGACGTTGGCGGGGATGCCCGGGGACCGGGTCACCCTGGTCGAGGTGCCCGCGCTGGCCATCTCCTCCACCGACTGCCGCACCCGCACCCAGACCGGGGAACCGGTCTGGTATCTCGTGCCCGACGGAGTCGTGCAGTACATCTCCAAGCACCGCCTCTACCACCCCGCCGCGCCCACCGAGGTCGCGGCCACGACGGGAGGACATCCGTGACCGCCACCGACCGTGCCGTGGAGCTGGTCGTCGCCGCCGCCCAGGCTGCGTCCGACAAGCTCGCCGAGCACATCCTCGCCTTCGACGTCAGCGACCAGCTGGTGATCACCGACGCCTTCCTGCTGTGCTCGGCCCCGAACGACCGCCAGGTCCGCGCGATCGTGGATGCCGTCGAGGAGCGGCTGCGCGAGCTGGGCGCCAAGCCGCTGCGCCGCGAGGGCGAGCGCGAGGGCCGCTGGGTGCTCCTGGACTACGCCGACGTCGTGATCCACGTCCAGCACGAGGAGGAGCGCGGCTTCTACGCCCTGGAGCGGTTGTGGCGTGACTGCCCGACGATCCCGCTGCCGGCGACGGTCACCAGCGGACGCGGGGAGTGACCCGGCTTCTCCTGCTCCGCCACGGCCGGACCGCGTGGAACCACACCGGGCGGGCCCAGGGGCACGCCGACGTGCCGCTCGACGAGGTCGGCGAGGCGCAGGCCGCGCGCGCGGCCCGGTTGGTCGCAGCGATGAACCCGGTGCGGCTGTGGTCCTCCGACCTGGCCCGCGCGCGACAGACGGCCGCGGCGGTCGCAGCGGCGACGGGGCTGGAGCCCGCGCTCGACGCGCGGCTGCGTGAGTTCGCAGTGGGGGAGCGGCAGGGCCTGACGCACGCGGAGTCCGTGGCCCGCTTCCCGCACCTGGCCGAGCCCGGGGCCGCCGCCCATCCGCTGCGCGGTATCCCCGGCGCGGAGGACGACGAGGCGGTGCGCGCCCGGATCGTGCCGGCTCTGGAGGAGTGCCTTGCCGAGCTCGCGCCCGGGGAGGTCGGTGTGGTCGTCACCCACGGGGCGGCGCTGCGTCTGGCCCTGGCCGGGGTCCTGGGCTGGCCCGACGACCTGGTCCGCTCGCTGGGCGTGCTGGACAACTGCCACTGGGCGACCGTGGAGGTGACACCCGCGGAGGGACGACGTCGACTCGCGGCGTACGGCGTGGGCGATTTCGCATCGACCGGAGTAGTTGGCTAGTATTCGGCGAGTTGCCGCGACCTCGGTCGCGGTGGCGGGGCTGTGGCGCAGCTGGTAGCGCACCTCCATGGCATGGAGGGGGTCAGGGGTTCGAGTCCCCTCAGCTCCACCCGCACAGGCGTCAGGCAAACCCCGAGCTTCGGCTCGGGGTTTCGTCGTTACTGCCCTCGATGAGGGCTACCGCCGGTAGTCAGATACCCCTAGTATCCCGGAATGACTCACCGACGGGCCGTGGCGATCGGCTGTGGCGGCACTCTCGGGTTCGCGTGGACCGCGGTCGCATTGCGCGCTGTGGAGCAGCGCCTGGACCTCGACGTACGCACGGCCGACGTCCTCGTCGGGACCTCCGCGGGGGCCGAGATCGTCGCCGCCCTGGGCAGCGGGCGCTCGGTCCAGGACCTCCTCGACGCCCTCGACGGGCACCCGGGGGCCGATCCGGTGCTGGCCTCCCACCTGGCCCACCACCCCGGACGGGTGCCGCCGCTGCCGATCCCGGTGCCGCCGGCGCTGGGGCTCGTTCGCGCCGGACTGCGGCAGCGGTCGGCGTACACGGCGTTGGCGGGTCTGCTCCCACGCGGGCGGGGCGACGCCGGCTGGCTCCGGGCGTACGGCGATGCGCTGGCCGCCCCGCACCGCTGGACCGAGCATCCGGGCGTCCGCATAGTCGCCGCCGACGCGGCCACGGGACAGCGGGTCGCCTTCGGGGCACCGACCGCGCCCCCGGTGGGGTTGGGCGAGGCCGTCGCCGCCTCCTGGGCCATCCCGGGGTGGTTCCCGCCGGTCGCGATCGGTGGCCGCCGGTTCGTCGACGGGGGAGCGGTCTCGTCGGTCTCGGCGGACCTGCTGCTGGACGAGGGGGTCGACGAGGTGATCGTGGTGGCGCCGATGACCTCGCACGGCGGCGCTCCGGGCCGCGGCCTCGAGCGCGTTGAGCGGCTGCTCCGCGCGGGGATGACCGCCGGGCTGGACGCGGAGGTCGATGCTGTGCGCCGTACCGGGGTGCGGGTCCTCCGGGTGGAACCGGGGCCGGAGGAGCTCGCCGCCATGGGGCCGAACTTCATGGACCTCGCCCGCCGCGACGCCACCCTGGCCGCGGCCCGGGCGGCGCTGCCGTCGCGGGTGGCAGCCCTGGCAGCATCGGCAGAGGGAGCATGGGCATGAGCGTCCAGCACGAGGTCGTGGTGGTAGGAGCAGGGATCTCCGGGATCGCGGCGGCCATCCGGCTCCGGGAGGCCGGCGTCGAGGACGTGGTGATCCTGGAGAAGGCCGGGACCTACGGCGGCACCTGGCGCGACAACACCTATCCCGGGTGTGCCTGCGACGTGCCGTCGAACCTCTACTCGTTCTCGTTCGCGCCCTCCAGCGACTGGTCGCGCGTCTACGGCACGCAGCCGGAGATCCTGGCCTACATCGACCGGGTCGCGCGCGAGCACGGCCTGGACGAGGTCACCCGCTTCGGGGTCGAGATGCTCGGCGCGGCGTGGGAGAGCGACCACTGGCGGCTGGAGACCACGGCCGGCGAGATCACCGCCCGCTTCCTGATCGCCGCAGCGGGCCCGTGGAACGAGCCCCGGATCCCGGACCTGCCTGGTCTGGCCGACTTCCCCGGAGCCGTGTGGCACTCGGCGCGGTGGGACCACGCGTACGACCTCGAGGGCCGGCGGGTCGCGGTGATCGGCACCGGCGCCAGCGCGGTGCAGTTCGTCCCCGAGATCCAGCCCCGCGTCGCCGAACTGCACCTCTTCCAACGCACCGCGCACTGGGTGCTGCCCAAGGTCGACCACCCGGTGCCCGAAGCGGAGAAGTGGGTCAAGCGGCACGTGCCGTTCTTCGAGCGGACCCTGGGCCGCGTGGAGTACACGGCGATGGAGGTCGTGGGTGCGGCGTTCCACCGTCCGCGCCCGCTCATGCACGCGTTGCAGAAGGTCGGCGAGGCCTACCTGCGTGCAGTGGTCCGCGACCCGGACCTGCGCGAGGCGCTCACGCCCCGCTATCTCCTGGGCTGCAAGCGGATCCTCTTCTCCAACCACTACCTGCAGGCCCTGACCCGGGCAGGCGTGACCGTGCACGCGACCGGCGTGGATCGGATCGAGGGCGCCTGCGTGGTCGGGGCGGACGGCAGTCGCGCCGAGGTCGACGCGATCATCCTCGGCACCGGGTTCCACATCCTCGACATGCCGGTCGCGGGCCTCGTGCGAGGTCCGGGCGGGCGCACGCTGGCCGAGCACTGGGTGGGATCACCCGAGGCCTACCTGGGCACCGTCGTGGCCGGGTTCCCCAACGCCTTCATCGTCCTGGGCCCGAGCCTGGGCTCCGGCCACACCTCGGCGTTCGCGATCGCGGAGAGCCAGGTGGAGCTCATCGTGGCCGCGATCACGCACGCCCGCGGCGAGCCTTCCGGGGGAGCGGGCCGGGTCGAGGTCCGGCCCGAGGTCCAGGCCCGCTACGTCGAGGAGGTGCAGGCCGCGCTCGTCGGGACCGCCTACACCGCGAGTTCGTGTCACAGCTACTACATCGACGACAACGGGCGGAACAGCTTCAGCTGGCCCTGGTCCACCGGCGAGCTGGTCCGCCGCGTCAGCCGTTTCGACCCCGACGACTTCCTGCCCGTCGTCGAGGCAGCCCCGTCCCGTCCCACCACCACGGAGGTCCTGCGATGACCCGCTTTCCCGAGATCGACCTCAGCGCGACGCTGGTCGCGATCACCGGCGCCGCCCGCGGCATCGGACTGCAGACGGCCACCCAGTTCGCCGCGCTCGGCGCGCACGTGGCCCTGGGCGACCTCGACGAAGCCCTGGCCGAGAAGGCCGCCGGCACGCTCGGCGCGCGCGTCAGTGGACACCGGCTCGACGTGCGTGACCCGGAGTCCTTCGCCGGGTTCCTGGCCGAGGCCGAGGAGCGCCATGGGCGTCCGCTCGAGGTGCTGGTCAACAACGCCGGTGTGATGCCCAACAAGGCGTTCCTGGAGCAGGACGAGGCAACCGATCGGCTGACCATGGACGTCAACGTCCACGGCGTGATCCACGGGATGCGCCTGGCCGCTCCGGGGATGGTGGCTCGCGGGCGTGGCCACGTGGTCAACGTGGCGTCGCTGGCCGGCAAGTTCCCCCTCAAGGGACTGGCGGTCTACAACGCCAGCAAGTACGCCGTGGTCGGCCTCAGCGCCGCGACCCGCCTGGAACTGGAGGAGACCGGGGTCTCGGTCTCGGCCGTGCTGCCCAGTGCCGTACGGACCGAGCTCTCCTCGGGCATCGAGACCGGTGTGCTGCCGGTGGTGGATCCCGAGGACGTGGCCGCTGCCGTCGTGCGCTCGGTACGCACCCGCAAGGCCGAGATCGCCGTGCCGTCCTACGTCGGGGTCGCCGCCGACGTGGCCGACCTGCTCCCCGAGCCGGTGATGCGGTTCATCCGCCGGGTCGGCCATGACGATGCCGCGTTGAACCGGGTCGACCACGAGACCCGGCGGATCTACCTCGAGCGGATCGAGCACCAGCAGCGCGGCTGAGCCTGTTCGAAGGCCGCTGCCGCGGCGCTCTACTCGAAGGCCGCTGCCGCGGCGCTCTATTCGAAGGCCGCTGCCGCGGCGCCGGGCATCGTGGACAGGAGCTCGCGACCGCGGGCCGCGTGCTTGTGCTCGACGAGCACCTCGTAACGGGTGGCCACGATCATGCTGACCGAGGAGAAGTCCCGCCGGCCCCGTGTGGCCGAGTAGCCGACCAGCGCCCAGATCACGCCGAACAGCACGCCGAACAGCGCGGTGGACAGGATGGTGGCGACCGGGTTGTCCTCCCCGAAGAGGGTGAAGAGCAGGCCGACGAAGATGCCCAACCAGGCACCGGACAACGCGCCCCCGAGGGCGACCCGGCCGGTGGTGAGTCGGCCGGTGACCCGCTCGAGCTGCTTGAGGTCCGTGCCGACGATCAAGCAGTGCTGCACCGGGAACTGCTGGTCGCTCAGGAAGTCGACCGCCTTCTGGGCCGCGGCGTAGTCGTCGTACACGCCCAGGGACTGCGGGAACTCCAGGGTCAGGGCGGAGGAGGGAACACGGGAAGCGCGCGGGGTGCTCATGAGGAGATTGTGGCGCGCGCTCCCAACGGCTGGGGCTGGTGGGGTGGACGGTCTTGGCATGATGTCCCCATGACGAGCGAGTCGGTGGTGTCCGAGGTAGTGGTGTCCGGCGGCATTCTGGTGGGCGACGACGGCTCCGAGGGGGCCGCCGCCGCGATCCGGGCGGCCGCGGAGGAGGCGCGGTTGCGAGGCTGCACGCTGCACGTGCTGCGGGCGTGGTCGATCGTGACCGCGGTACGCCCGGCGGACGTACCGGACGGATTCGTGCCGTCGCTGGTGGAGTTCCAGGCCGCGACCCTGGCGGCCGAGGAGCAGCGCGTAGCCACGCTGCTGGGCGAGACCGACCTGAGCGTGGAGGTCCACGTCGTGCACGCCCCGGCGGTGAAGGCGCTGATCAACGCCGCGGGCGGTGCAGCGCTGCTCGTCCTCGGCGCGCGCGGCCGCGGCGGCTTCTCCCGGCTGATGCTGGGCTCGACCGCGGACCAGTGCCTGCGCTACTCCCCGTGTTCGGTCTTGATCGTGCGCAAGGGCTGATACCCTGGGGGGTATGTTGATCCGCGTACTCTCCGCCACCGTCCTCTCCGGGGCCCTGCTCCTGACCGGGGCCTGCGGGGGCTCCTCCGACCTCGACACCGCCATCGTGAGCACGAGCGAGGTCGCGCGCAGCGTCGAGTCCGGGGCGGTCCTCATCGACGTCCGCAGCCCGGAGGAGTTCGCCGCCGGGGCCTTGGACGGCGCCCTGAACATCGACGTGAACGGCGCCGAGTTCGAAGACCGCATCTCCGAGCTGGACCGCGACGCGGCGTACGTCATCTACTGCCGCAGCGGGAGCCGGGCGGCCACGGCCATCGACCAGATGGCCGACCTCGGCTTCACCGACGTGGTGAACGGTGGCGCCTACGACGCCCTGGCGGCCGAGGGCATCCCCACCTCCTGATCCGGGGAGCCCTGCGGGGCCGCGTATCCTGGGCCAGAGCCATCCCCAGTACCACCCCTGGTATCGCTTCCGTCCAGACCAGTGAGGTCCGCCATGCAGCTTCCCAGTGACGAGATGACCCCCGTCATCAACCGCCTCAAGCGCGCTCAAGGGCAGCTCGCGGGCGTCCTGCGCATGCTGGAGGAGGGCCGCCAGTGCGAGGACATCGTCACCCAGCTCGCGGCGGTCTCGCGTGCCCTGGACCGGGCGGGCTTCGCGATCGTGGCCAGTGGGATGCGTCAGTGCCTGCTCGACGAGAGCGACCCCGGCACGCTCGACGTGGCGAAGATGGAGAAGCTCTTCCTCGCTCTCGCCTGACCCGCGCATCACCCCGGGCAGGACCCGGGCGGGGCGATCCTGTAGTGCTCCTGACAGAACTTGGGTGGTTCCGCTCACATCGTCCTGACCTCCGCCGATAGGCCCCTCAGCGAACTGCTGAGGAGGGTTGGGGCGATTGTCCAGAGTGCGCGTGCTCGTCGTTGACGACTCGGTGGTGATCCGCAAGCTGATCACCGATGCGTTGGGAGACGACCCCGACATCGAAGTGCTCGGCACCGCGCCCAACGGGCGGATCGCCCTGGCGAAGATCGACCAGCTCGGCCCCGACGTCGTCACGCTCGACATCGAGATGCCGATCATGGACGGCCTGGAGACGCTGCTCCACCTGCGCGCCGCCCACCCCAAGCTTCCGGTCATCATGTTCTCCACGCTCACCGAGCGTGGCGCCAAGGCCACCCTGACCGCGCTCGAGCGCGGTGCCAGCGACTACGTCACCAAGCCCTCGAACGTCGGCAGCGTGGCGGAGTCCAAGGAAGCCATCCGCACGCAGATGGTCCCCAAGATCCTGGGACTGGCCGGTCACCGGCGTACGCCGGGCGCACGCCCCGCCACGCCCGCCCCTGCCCTGCGGGTGCCGACCACGCGCAACCGCATCGACGTCCTCGTCATCGGGTCCTCCACCGGTGGGCCCGAGGCGCTGGGCAAGTTGCTGCCGCGCATCCCCGCCGACTTCCCCGTGCCGGTGCTGATCACCCAGCACATGCCCCCGGTGTTCACCAAGCAGTTCGCCGACCGGTTGGACAGCAAGTGCCCGCTGAACGTCCGCGAGGCCGAGGCCGGCGAGGCGATCACCAAGGGGAAGATCCTGATCGCGCCGGGCAACTGGCACTTGCGCGTCGGGGGTCGTCCCGGTGCGCCGATCGCGGTGCTGGACCAAGGGCCCCAGGAGAACTTCTGCCGCCCCGCGGTGGACGTGCTCTTCCGGTCCGCCGCCGAGTTCTACGGCCCGCACGTCCTGGCCGTCACCCTGACCGGCATGGGCGCCGACGGCGCCCTGGGGTCGATCGAGGTCGCCAAGGCCGGCGGAGACGTCTTCGCCCAGGACGAGGACTCCTCGGTCGTGTGGGGCATGCCCGGAGCCGTCGCAGCCACCGGGACGGCCTCACAGATCCTGCCGCTCGACCAGATTCACACCGCCATCCTCACGCGGTGCTCCATCGGTAACTCCACTTCTCGTTCCCTGCTCACGGAAGGCGCCCGAGCATGACGCTGGCAGCCGAGTCCTTCGCCTACATCGCCGACCTGGTCCGTCGCGAGTCCGCCATCGTGCTGGACTCCGGCAAGGAGTACCTGGTCGAGTCCCGCCTCCTCCCGCTCGCGCGCGCCGCCGGTGTCGCGTCGGTGGGGGAGTACATCGACCAGCTCCGCACGCGGCCGACGACCGCCGACCGGGTCGCGGTCGTCGAGGCCCTCACCACGAACGAGACCTTCTGGTTCCGGGACATGGAGCCGTTCGAGGTGCTGCGCAACCAGATCGTTCCCGAGGTGCTGCGCACCAACGCCAGCCGGCGCAAGCTGACCATCTGGTCCGGGGCGTGCTCCAGCGGCCAGGAGGCCTACACGATCGCGATGATCATGGCCGAGACCGTGGTGCCGCTGGGCTGGCAGATCGAGATCGTCGCCACCGACATCTCCCAGCAGATGCTGGACCGGGTCGAGGCCGGGCTCTACTCGCAGCTGGAGGTCAACCGCGGTCTCCCCGCCCCCCTGCTGGTCAAGTACTTCCGCAAGGTGGGCACGCACTGGCAGGTGGCCGACGAACTGCGGCGCATGGTGACGGTGAAGCACCTCAACCTCGCGCAGCCGTTCCCGCCGCTGCCGACCTTCGACATCGTCTTCCTGCGCAACGTACTCATCTACTTCGACGCCGACACCAAGCGCCGGATCCTGGCCCAGGTGCGCAACGTCACCACTCCGGGAGGCGTCCTCTTCCTGGGCGCCGCGGAGACGACGATCGGCATCGACGACGTCTGGGAGCGCACTCCGATGGGGCGCTTCACCCTCAACCGCAAGCCCGGTGGCCTCGCTCCCACGCTGGCACCCACCACCCCGTCCCTCGCGCGAGTCAACCCGCTCGCGTCCTGACTCCCTCACAGAAACGGCTGACACGTCATGCGCGCACTGGTGATTGACGACTCCCGGGTCATGCGAACGGTCCTGGGCCGCGAGCTGCAGAAGCTCGGCTACGAGGTCCTCGAGGCCGCCGACGGCCAGCAGGCCGTGGAGGTGCTCGAGTCGCTCGGGGACGACCTCCCCGACCTGGCCACCATCGACTGGAACATGCCGGTCATGGACGGCCTCACCTTCGTCCAGACCGTCCGGCAGCGGCCCGAGTGGCGCCGCATCACGCTGATGATGGTGACCACCGAGAGCGAGCACGGCCAGCTGGTGCGGGCCCTCGCCGCCGGTGCTCACGAGTACCTCATCAAGCCGTTCCCGCCGGAGTCCTTCGTCGACAAGCTCAGCCTGCTCGGGCTGCTCCCGGAGAGGAACGTCGCATGACCCTCGACTACACCACCGACACGCCCGCGCTGAGCGCGGACGACGTCACCATGATCAGCACCGACATCTGGGCCTGCTTCCTGGGTGCCGGCGAGGACCTCCTCCCGGCGTGGGAGCCGCGGTCCACCGGCGACGACGGTTTCGTCGCCACCGTCGGTATCACCGGCGAGTGGAACGGCCACATCATCCTCGAGCTCACCGGTCCCGCCGGCGTACGTGCCGCCGAGACCATGGTCGGCGCCGCCGACCTGGCCGCCGAGGAGATCAGCGACGCCGTCGGCGAGCTGGTCAACATGGTCGGCGGCAACATCAAGGGCCTGGTCCCGGCGCCCAGCCAGATGGGCCTTCCCCTCGTCTTCCGCGGCGCGGGCGCGCCCTCGCCCGGACGCGACCTGCTCAGCACGCTGGTGTGCGAGTTCGACTGGCTGGGTGAGCCGGTCCGGGTCAGCGTCTGGGAGACCACCTCACACCCCGAAGAAGGATGACCCTGTCATGAAGATCCTCATCGTCGACGACAGCCGCGTGATGCGACAGATCGTGACCCGGACGCTGCGTCAGGCCGGGTTCGACGGCCACGAGCTCGTCGAGGCCGGCAACGGTCTCGAGGGCCTCCAGGCCATCCACGACCACGACCCGGCGCTGGTGCTCTCGGACTGGAACATGCCGGAGATGAACGGCATCGACATGCTCACCACGCTCCGCTCGCGCGGGCAGAACGTGCCCTTCGCGTTCGTGACCTCGGAGGGCTCCCCGGACATGGTGTCCCGGGCCACCGCGGCCGGCGCGATGTTCGTGATCACCAAGCCCTTCACCGCCGAGAGCTTCAAGGAGAAGCTTCAGCCGGTCCTGGGCTGACCCCTGCGGCGCCGCTCCGGTGCCGACCTTGCGTCCCCTGCCCGGGACGCGTCCGACCCCCCCGCACGAAAGGCAGCACCATGGCTCGGGTCCCTTCCCCGATGGAGGTTCGTGTCCTCCTCGAAGACCTGCTCGGCCGGACCGTCGAGGTCGCCCCCAGCGCCCCCTGGGCGCCCATGGGTGGTGAGCTCGGCACGTTCGCGATCTTCGTCGACGACTCCCTGGTGGTCCGCGCGGTCGGCCTGTGCGACCTCGGCTTCAGCGCTTACGCGGGTGCCGCGATCGGTCTGGTCCCGCCCGCCGGAGCGGAGCAGGCTGTCGAGGACAAGGTGCTTCCCGAGTCGCTGCAGGACAACCTGTACGAGGTCCTCAACATCGCTTCGGCGCTCTACAACGTGGACGACAACCCGCACATGAAGCTCTACCAGGTCCACCACATCGGCGCCGCCGTACCACCGGAGATCCAGGCCCTCGGCGGAGTCCTGGGCCAGCGACTCGACCTCACGGTCAAGATCGCCGGGTACGGCGACGGCCGCTTCTCGCTCGTCGGCCTCGGCTGAGCGCAACCCACATACCTCAAGTGCCGCTGTCGGCTGCCGATGGGCAGTCGAGCCGGAAGGAGACCTCGTGAGCGAGGACGCAGAGATCGTCCAGGAGTTCCTGGTGGAAAGCCACGAGAACCTGGACCAGCTCGACCGCGACCTGGTCGAGCTCGAGCAGAGCCCCGGCTCCCGGGCGCTTCTCTCGAGCATCTTCCGGGCCATCCACACCATCAAGGGCACCAGTGGGTTCCTGGCCTTCCACCGCCTGGAGACGCTGACGCACGTCGGAGAGAACCTGCTCTCGCGGCTGCGTGACGGCGAGCTGACGATGACCGAGCCCACCGCCGAGGTGCTGCTGCGGATGGTCGACACCATCCGTGCGCTGCTCGACCTGATCGAGCAGACCCAGACCGACGTCGGCGACGAGGTCGACGTGGAGCCGATCGTCGAGGCGATCGTGGCCGTGCTCGAGGGCGACGAGGACATCCCCGGCGTGACCGATCACGCCGAGCCGGCCGCGCCCGCCGTCGAGGCCGTTGTCGAAGCGGTCGCTGAGGCCGTGGTCGAGCCCGTCGAGGCCGTAGCCGCACCGGCGCCGGTCGTGGAGGCGGTCGTCGAGCCCCAGCCCGAGCCCGAGCCGGTGATGGAGCCCGTCGTCCTCCCGGAGCCTGTCGCGGTGACGCCGCCGGCACCGGTGCCTGCCACTGCTCCCGAATCCGCTCCCGCCCCCGCTCCCGCACCCTCCGCCGCGGTCCTCGAGGCGCTCGGCGGGGACGACTCCGACGGCACCGCCAAGCGCAGCGTCGTGGACTCGAGTGTCCGGGTCGACGTCGAGCTCCTGGACAGCCTCGTGCAGCTGGTCGGCGAACTGGTGCTGACCCGCAACCAGATCCTTCAGAAGGTCGAGACGCTCGGCGACGCCGACCTCACCCGCGCCACCCAGCGTCTCAACCTGGTCGCGAGCGAGCTGCAGGAAGGCGTCATGAAGACGCGCATGCAGCCGATCGGCCAGGTCTGGGCGAAGATGCCGCGGATCGTGCGCGACCTGGGCCATCAGCTCGGACGCAAGGTCGACCTCCAGATGGACGGCCACGACACCGAGCTCGACCGCTCGCTGCTCGAGGCGCTCAAGGGGCCGCTGACCCACCTGGTCCGCAACGCGCTCGACCACGGTCTCGAGAGGCCCGAGGACCGCCTCGCCGCCGGCAAGGCCGCCGAAGGGCGCCTGGTGCTGCGCGCCTACCACGAGAGCGGCCAGGTCGTCGTGGAGATCACCGATGACGGCCGAGGCATCAACATCGACCGGGTGGGTGCGATCGCCGTCGAGCGCGGCGTCATCACCGGCGACCAGTTGCGGCGCATGGAACCGCGCGAGATCCAGAGCCTGATCTTCCGCCCGGGCTTCTCCACGGCGGCCGAGGTCACCAACGTCTCGGGTCGCGGAGTGGGCATGGACGTGGTGCGTACGAACATCGAGCGCATCGGCGGCTCGGTGGACCTCTCCAGCCAGCCCGGCCGCGGCACCACCGTGCGCGTGCGGATCCCGCTGACGCTGGCGATCATCCCGGCTCTGCTCGTGGGTGAAGCGGAGGAGGTCTTCGCGATCCCGCAGGCCAACCTCGTCGAGCTGGTCCGCCTCGAGGGTGAGGAGCGGGCCCGGTCGGTGCAGAACCTGGCCGGTGCGCCGGTGCTGCGTCTGCGCGGTCACCTGCTGCCGCTGGTCTCGTTGGCACGCACCCTCGACCTCGAGGGCGACGACTCGGAGTCGCTGACGATCGTGGTGCTCCAGGCCGACGAGGTCCGGTTCGGCCTGGTGGTGCGCGAGGTGCACGACACCCAGGAGATCGTGGTCAAGCCGATCGGTCGCCAGATGAAGGGCCTGGGCATCTACGCCGGGGCCACCATCATGGGCGACGGCCGGGTGGCGCTGATCCTCGACGTGGCCGGGCTCGCCCAGGCTCACGGCGTCGACGTCGCCCAGAGCGTGGTCGCCGAGCAGCGCTCCACCTCCGGGGACCAGGCGGCGCTGCTGGTGCTGGAGGCGACTCCGGGACGACGCGCAGCCCTGCCGCTGCAGGAGATCTCGCGGCTGGAGGAGTTCGCGGTCACCTCGATCGAACGCTCCGGCAACAAGGAGGTCGTGCAGTACCGCGACGGCATCCTGCCCCTGGTGCGGCTCGCTCCGGCGATCGGCCTGGCCGACAGCCGCGACGACCGGACCCAGTTCTCGGTGATCGTCCACGAGGTGGGCGACCGGCGCGTCGGGATCGTCATCGACCGCGTCCTCGACGTGATCGAGACCGAGATCGTGCGCAGCGAGGTCGGTCGCCGGCCCGGTGTGCTCGGCTCGGCGGTCGTCCAGGAGCACGTCACCGATCTTGTCGACCTCGACGCCGTCGTCGCGATGGCAGGAGTGGGTGCCTGATGACTCTCACCACCGACCAGCTCCAGTTCACCGCTCAGGCGGCCGAGCAGTACTGCACCTTCTGGGTGGACGGTCTGTTCTTCGGCGTCGCGGTGATGGACGTCCAGGAGGTGCTGCGCTACCACGACATGACGGTCGTGCCGCGCGCTCCCGAGTGCGTCCACGGACTCATCAACCTGCGAGGCCAGATCGTCACCGCTCTGGACCTGCGGACCCGCTTGGGCCTGCCGCCCCGCCCCGAGGGCGCGCTGCCGATGAACGTCGTGCTCCGCAGCCGCGACGAGGTGGTCAGCCTCCTCGTCGACGACATCGGCGACGTCATCGACACCTCGGGGCTCGCCCTCGAACCCGCGCCCGTCACGCTCCCCGGCACCGTACGGCGTGTGCTCCACGGGGTCCTGCCCCTGCCCGACTCCATCCTGCTCGTCATCGACCCCGACCTTGCCGCCGACGTCGCGGCCGAGTCCGTCTCCCTCGGAGGAATCCAGTGACCGAAACCATCTCCACCCCCGTGAACGGCACCAACGGCTCCAACGGCGCGAAGACCACGCGGTCGCGGGTCACGAAGGCCGCCCAGGCTGCCCCCCAGGCCGTGGACCTGACCTCGCTGCGCTCAGTGCTCGAGAGCGTGCCCACCCGGATGATGCTGTGCGACCGCAACCTGGTCATCACCTACGCCAACCGGGCGAGCATCGAAGGGCTGCGCGCCCTGGAGGACGTGCTCCCGATCAAGGCCGACGAGGTCGTTGGCTCCAACATCGACATCTTCCACAAGAACCCGGCCTACCAGCGGGGCATCCTCGAGGACGAGAAGATGGAGCCCCGCCAGGCTCACATCCAGATCGGCAACGAGACGCTCGACCTCCGTGTGGTGCCGCTGCACGACGACAACGGCGCGTACGTCGGCGCGATGGCCACCTGGGAGAACGTCACCCAGCAGCTGGAGAACGAGCGCTTGCGCGCCGAGGCGGAGGCCGACTCGACCGCGGTCAACCTGGTGCTCGCGCGCCTGGCCGCCGCCTCGACGCGTGAGGAGGCCATCAAGGTCGCCCTCGACACCGTGCGCGGCGAGTTCGGCTGGGCGTACGCCTCCTTCTGGGCCCTGGATGCCTCCGACCGGACGCTGAAGTTCGCCCAGGAGTCCGGTGACGCCGGCGAGGAGTTCCGTGCGGTGACGCTCGCGGCCTCCTTCGCCGAGGGTGTGGGCCTCTCGGGTCGCGCCTGGCAGACCCGCGACCTCTTCTTCACCCAGGACATCGGCGAGATGACCGACTGCGTGCGGGCACCCGTGGCTCAGAAGGTCGGCGTCAAGTCCGGCATCTGCTTCCCGATCATCGTCGGCGGTGACGTCCTCGGCACCATGGACTTCTTCGCCACCGAGACGTTGACGCCGAGTGCGCAGCGCCTCGACTCCCTGCGCAACGTGGGCCGCCTGGTCTCCCAGACCATGGAGCGGCTGGCCAAGGAGGCCGCTCAGCGTGAGGCCCAGGCCGACACCGCCGCGGTCAACAAGGTCCTCGGCTCGCTGGCCAGTGCGACGACCGTCGAGGAAGCGGTCCGGATCGCCCTCGACACCGTCCGTGGCGAGTTCGGCTGGGCCTACTCCTCCTACTGGGCGCTCGACCACAGCGACCGGACGCTGAAGTTCGCCCAGGAGTCCGGTGACGCGGGACCGGAGTTCCGGGCGGTGACGCTGTCCGCCTCGTTCGCCGAGGGCGTGGGCCTCTCGGGTCGCGCCTGGAAGACCCGCGACCTGTTCTTCACCCAGGACATCGGCGAGATGACCGACTGCGTCCGGGCGCCTGTCGCCCAGAAGGTCGGCGTCAAGTCCGGCATCTGCTTCCCGATCATCCTGGCCGGCGAGGTCGTCGGCACGATGGACTTCTTCACCACCGAGACCCTGAACCCCAGCGCCCAGCGGCTCGACGCCCTGCGCAACGTGGGCCGGCTGGTCTCCCAGGCGATGGAGCGCATCGGCAAGGAGGCCGCCGACCGCGAGGCCGCGACCGACCTGGCCAACAAGGTCGACCTGGTCCTCGACGTCGTCCGGTCGGCCGCGGCCGGCGACCTGACCCGGGAGATCCCGATCTCCGGCCAGGACGCCATCGGTCAGCTCGCCGACGGGCTGGGCGAACTGCTCGGCACGCTGCGCACCTCGATGCAGAACATCGGCACCACCGCGGAGTCGCTCGCCGCGGCCTCCGAGCAGCTGACGGTGCTCGCCCAGGGTATGGGCGAGGGCGCGACGAACACCTCCGACCGGGCCGCCAGCGCCTCCAGTGCGTCGGTCGAGGTCTCCGCCGGCATCCAGACCGTCGCCACCGCGGCCGAGGAGATGACGGCCAGCATCCAGGAGATCGCCAAGAACGCCACCGACGCGGCCACCGTCGCGGCCAGCGCGGTCACGGTCGCCGCCGACGCGCAGGGCACCGTCGCCTCGCTGGGCGAGTCCAGCGCCGAGATCGGCCAGGTCATCAAGGTGATCACCTCGATCGCCCAGCAGACCAACCTGCTGGCCCTCAACGCCACCATCGAGGCGGCACGCGCCGGCGACGCCGGCAAGGGCTTCGCAGTGGTGGCCAACGAGGTCAAGGAGCTCGCCAAGGAGACCGCGCGGGCCACCGAGGACATCGGCCTGAAGATCGAGGCGATCCAGTCCGACACCCAGGGTGCGGTCAGCGCGATCAGCGAGATCTCCGAGGTCATCGGCCGGATCAGCGACATCCAGCAGACCATCGCCTCGGCGGTGGAGGAGCAGACCGCGACCACCAACGAGATCTCGCGCTCGGTGAGCGAGGCCGCCACCGGCGCCAACGACATCGCCGAGGACGTCACCCGCGTGGCAGGGGCCGCCAACGACACCATGCAGGGTGCGCAGACCACCCTGGAGTCGGCGAGCTCGCTGTCGGAGATGGCCTCCGAGCTGCGCAACCTGGTGGCTCAGTTCCAGTTCTGATCCACCCGACAAGAACCAGCAGGGCGCACATCACGGACACAGGGCCGGAGGGATCACCCTCCGGCCCTGGGTCATGTCCCGGGTCGTGTCCCGGGTTCGCGCTCCCTGAACCTCAGGTGATCGTCATGCCGCCGTCGACCGCCAGCGTCTGACCGGTGACGTAGCCGCCGGCATCGCTGGCCAGGAAGACGACCGCCGCGGACAGCTCCGCCGGGTCGCCCTTGCGTCCGGCCGGGATGCGCGCCTGCTGGCTCTCCAAGTAGCCCGGCGGGTACTGCTCGGTCATCTCGCTGGTGAAGAAGCCCGGGGCGATCGCGTTGACCCGGATGCCCTTGCGCCCGGTCCACTGCTGGGCCAGGTCGCGCGTCATCCCGAGCAGACCGGACTTGGACGCGGCGTACGCGGCCTGGGGGAGACCGGCGGTGGTCAGCGCCAGCACCGAGGAGATGTTGATGATGCTGCTGCCCGGCCCCATCACCCGACCGCACGCCTGCGCCATCCAATAGCAGCCGTTGAGGTTGATGTCGATGACCTGCCGGAACTGCACGGGGGTCTCCCGGGTGGCCGCCACGGCGGTGCCGATCCCCGCGTTGTTGACCAGCACGTCGACCCGGCCGAAGGTCGCCATCGCCTCGTCGACCACCCGCTGGCAGTCCTCGGGCACCGCGACGTCGGCCTGGACGACCAGCGCCCGGCGTCCGACGCCGGCCACGAGGGCCTCGGTCTCGGCCAACCGGTCCACGCGGCGGGCGGCCAGGACGACGTCGGCGCCGGCCTCGGCGAGTGCGGTCGCGAACGCGACCCCGAGGCCGGAGGAGGCGCCGGTGACGATCGCGACGCGGCCGTCGAGGCGGAAGAGGTCGAGCACGGTCATGGGAGGCCTTTCGGAGGGAGGGATGTCGGCGTACGGGCTCGTGGTGGGGGCTCAGTCGTAGCCCAGGATCTCCTTGCGCTTGCGACCCCAGGCCAGAGCCGAGGAGATCGCGTCCTCGATGGTGAGCGAGGCCGTCCAGCCGAGGACGTCGCGGGCCTTGTCGACGTTCGCGAAGGCGCCCACCGCGTCACCGGGGCGCGGGGGAGCCTCGCGCACCGGCACCGTCCGGCCGAAGACCTTCTCGAAGGCGGCCACCAGCTCGCGCACGGTGACGCCGTCCCCGGTGCCGACGTTGATGATCGTGCTCGGCGCGTCCACCTGCTCCAGCACCGCGTCGAAACGCTCGACCGCGGCCACGTGGGCCAGGGCGAGGTCCCAGACGTGGATGTAGTCGCGGATGCCCGTGCCGTCACGGGTGGGGTGCTCGACGCCGGTGATCGTGAAGGCGTCCTTGAGGCCCTGGGCGGCCATCACCAGCTGGCCGAGCACATGGCTGGGCTCGCGGACGTAGATGCCGGACTCCAGGTCCGGGTCGGACCCGATCGGGTTGAAGTAGCGCAGGATGATCGCGCGCAGGTTCGTGGCCGCGGCCATGTCGGTCAGCGCCATCTCCATGACCCGCTTGGTGCGCGCGTAGGGAGACGGGGGGTCCAGCGGGGACTCCTCGGTGACCTCGAAGTTCTCCACCATGGCGTAGAGCGAGGCGCTGGAGGAGAACAGCACACGGGGCTTGCCGAGCGCGACGAGCTCGTCGAAGAGCTCCAGCGACTTGGCGACGTTGTCGCGGTAGTACTCGTACGGGTGCGCCACCGACTCCGGCACCACGATGCGCGCGGCCATGTGGATCGTGGCCTCGATGTCGGGGTGCTCGTCGACCACGCGGCGCAGGAGCGCACGATCGGCGATGTCGCCCTCGTAGAAGATGCGGTCCTTGACGAAGACGCGGGGGCCGGTGAGCAGCGAGTCGAGGATGACCGGGGTGTGGCCGGCCTGCTCGAGGGCCTTGGCCGTGGTGGATCCGATGTAGCCGGCGCCGCCGGTGACGAGAACCTTCATGGCACCCGACCCTAATGCGCCGGGGCGTGCGGGAGCGCGTGCGGTACTCTGGGCGGGTGCGGACCACCCTGCTCCTTAGCCAGCCGCTCTGTGTGATCGACTGATCCACCCAGAGCGGCCGCCCTCCTGCCCGGAGGGCTTTTTTGTGCCCGGACCTCGAGGGCGGCGACGGGGCCGGGCGGCGGCGGAGCGAACCCCAGCGGATGAGTGAGAGACCGATGAGCGAGCAGCAGGACCGGACCGAGAGCCCGGAGCGGGCGACGTACGACGTGGTGGCCACCCAGGAGAAGTGGCGCCCGGTGTGGGAGTCCCTGGACCCCTTCCGCGCGGCCGACGACGGCAGCCGGGAGCGGCGCTACGCGCTGACGATGTTCCCCTACCCCAGCGGGGACCTGCACATGGGGCACGCCGAGGTGATGGCCCTGCACGACGTGATCGCGCGCTACTGGTGGCAGCGCGGGTACGACGTGATGAACCCGATCGGCTGGGACTCCTTCGGCCTGCCCGCCGAGAACGCCGCGATCAAGCGCGACGAGCACCCCTCCACGTACACCTACGCCAACATCGAGACCCAGGCGGAGTCCTTCCGCCGCTACGCGGTCTCCTTCGACTGGTCGCGGCGCCTGCACACCTCCGACCCGGAGTACTACCGCTGGACGCAGTGGCTGTTCCTGCGCTTCCGCGAGCGCGGCCTGGCCTACCGCAAGTTCTCCCCGGTGAACTGGTGCCCCAACGACCAGACCGTGCTGGCCAACGAGCAGGTCGTGCAGGGCATGTGCGAGCGCTGCGGGGCCGAGGTCACCAAGCGCGAGCTGAGCCAGTGGTACTTCAAGGTCACCGACTACGCCCAGCGACTGCTGGACGACATGGCCGCCCTGGAGGGCACGTGGCCCGACCGCGTGCTGGCCATGCAGCGCAACTGGATCGGTCGCTCCGAGGGCGCCCACGTCGACTTCGACATCCGCACCGCCGACGGCGAGACCCGCACCGTCACCGTCTTCACCACCCGCCCCGACACTCTGTACGGCGCGACGTTCATGGTCGTGGCCGCGGACGCGAAGCTGGCCGCCGAGGTGTGTGCGCCGCAGCGGCGCGACGCCCTGGCGGCCTACCTGGAGGAGGTCCGCAAGGCCTCCGACATCGACCGCCTGGCCACCGACCGTCCCAAGACCGGCGTCGACCTGGGGGTCGTCGCGATCAACCCGGTCAACGGCGAGGAGATCCCGGTGTGGGCGGCCGACTACGTGCTGGCCGACTACGGCACCGGTGCGATCATGGCGGTCCCCGCGCACGACCAGCGCGACCTGGACTTCGCCCGGGCTTTCGACCTGCCGGTACGCCGGGTGATCGACACCGGCGAGGACAACCCCGAGACCTCCGGGGTCGCCACCACCGGTGACGGCGTGTACGTCAACAGCGGGCCGCTGGACGGGCTGAGCGACAAGACCTCGGGCATCGCCCAGATCACCGCGCGCCTGGAGGAGGCCGGCACCGGCACCGGCACCGTCAACTTCCGGCTGCGCGACTGGCTGCTGAGCCGGCAGCGGTTCTGGGGCTGCCCGATCCCGATCGTGCACTGCCCGGACTGCGGCGAGGTCGCCGTCCCCGACGACCAGCTGCCGGTCGTGCTGCCCGACCTGCGGGGCGCTGACCTGAAGCCGAAGGGCGTCTCGCCGCTGGCCGCCGCCGAGGACTGGGTCAACGTCTCCTGCCCGCAGTGCGGCGGCGACGCGACCCGCGACAGCGACACGATGGACACCTTCGTGGACTCGTCGTGGTACTTCCTGCGCTACTGCTCGCCGGACTTCGAGGGCGGCCCCTTCGACCCCGAAGCGGTCCGTCGCTGGATGCCGGCGCACCAGTACGTCGGCGGAGTCGAGCACGCCATCCTGCACCTGCTGTACAGCCGCTTCTTCACCAAGGTGCTGCACGACATGGGGATGGTGGACTTCGTCGAGCCGTTCACCGCGCTGCTGAACCAGGGCCAGGTCATCAACCAGGGCAAGGCGATGAGCAAGTCGCTGGGCAACGGGGTGAACCTGGGCGAGATGATCGACGCCTACGGGGTCGACGCCGTCCGGCTGACGCTGGTGTTCGCCGGACCGCCCGAGGACGACATCGACTGGGCCGACGTGTCGCCCGGTGGATCACTGAAGTTCCTGCAGCGCGCGTGGCGGTTGAGCGGGGACGTGACCAGCGAGCCCGGCACGCCCGTCGAGAGCGGTGACGTGGCGCTGCGCAAGGCCACGCACCGCACCCTGAACGAGGCCGAGCAGCTGATCGAGGGCCACCGGTTCAACGTGATGGTCGCCCGGATCATGGAGCTGGTGAACATCACCCGCAAGGCCATCGACTCCGGCTGCGGGCCCGCCGACCCGGCGGTGCGCGAGGCGGTCGAGACGGTGGCGATCCTGCTGAGCCTGGTCGCGCCCTACACCGCGGAGGAGATGTGGGAGCGGCTGGGCCATCGACCCACGGTCGCCAAGGTCGGCTGGCCGGCCGTCGACGAGGCGCTGCTGGTCGAGGACTCGGTCACCGCGGTCGTGCAGGTGCAGGGCAAACTGCGGGCCCGCCTGGAGGTCCCGCCGTCGATCAGCGCCGCCGACCTGGAGGCGCTGGCCCTGGCCGACCCCGCGGTGCAGCGCGCTCTGGAGGGCAAGCAGGTCCGCAAGGTGATCGTTCGGGAGCCCTCGCTGGTCAACGTGGTCGCCGGCTGACACAGCCGCCGGGACCGGGGCCCGGCTGACCTATCCTCGGGGAATGCCCAAGATCGCCGTGGTCACCGACTCCACCGCGTCGTTGCCGGCCGAGGTCGTGGCCGCGCACGACCTGGTGGTCGTGCCGCTGCAGGTGATCATCGGTGCGCAGAGCTACGAGGACGGCGTCGACCCGGAGGCCAGCCCCGAGCACATCGCCTCCGCGTTGCGCGAGTTCCTCCCGGTGAGCACCTCGCGGCCCGCCCCCGAGGCCGTGCTCCAGGTCTTCCGCCAGGCTGCGGCCGCCGGGGCCGAGGAGATCGTCGCCGTCCACCTCGCGGGCGCGATGAGTGGCACCTTCGAGTCCGTCCAGCAGGCCGCGCGCCGCGCCCCGGTGCCGGTGCACGCGGTCGACACCGGCCAGATCGGCGTCGGGACCGGGTATGCCGCGCTCGCCGCCGCCCACGTCGTCGAGTGCGGCGGCACCGGTGAGGAAGCGGCCGCCGCAGCCCGAGCGTGCAGCGAGCAGACCCGGACCCTCTTCTACGTCGACACCCTGGAGTACCTGCGTCGCGGGGGCCGCGTCGGTGCTACGGCCGCCCTCGTCGGGTCGGCGCTGGCGGTCAAGCCCATCCTCGAGGTGCGGGAGGGCCGGGTCGTGCCTCGCGACAAGGTCCGCACCGCGGCACGTGCCCTGAGCCGACTCGCCGACCTGGCCGTGGCCGAGGCAGGGGAGCGGCCGGTGCAGATCAGCGTCGCCCATCTCGCCGCTCCCGAGCGCGCCGAGCAGCTGGCGGCAACCTTGAGCGAGCGGCTGGCCGAGCAGTTGCAGGGCCGGTCGATCACGGTGTGCGAGGTCGGTGCGGTCCTGGGGGCCCACGTCGGCCCGGGTCTGGTCGGGGTCGCGATCGCCCCCGCGTTCGCCGCCGTCGCCGCCGACTGACCCACGTTCTCCACAGGTCCTGCGGACCCGGTGGCGCGAGGGTGGTCTCGCTGCCTAGCGTGCGCGCCATGCCTCGCCGCATCAGCGACTCCTCCCACCCTGCCTCTTCGCCCCGTGCTTCCTCGCCCCGTGCGGGGTCTGCCGCCGTGACGGGTGAGCGGCTCTCCGACGAACGCGTCGCGGAGCTGACCCGACAACGGCTGGCCGCACTGGGCGCCGAGTTCGGGCTGAGCGCGGGGCGGGAGCCTGCCGCCGGCATCACCCCGGCGAACGGCGGGTCGTCGGAACCGCCACCGCCGGAGGGACCGGTGGCCGGCCGGCACGCTCGACGCCCGGTGCCGGCCGGAGAGCGCCTGATCGGCTGGGTCGCCGACAGGCTCCCGGAGCCGCTGAGGGGCCACCTCGGCGGACGGGCCGGAGGGGGACGGGCCGCCTGGGGGCGGGGAACGCTCGCCGTCCTGGTGGTGCTGGTGGGCGTGGCCCTCGCCGTCACCGCCTGGTCGGTGACCCGGGCCGCGGGCACCGTCGAGGCACCCGAGCCGGTCGCCGGGCTCGGACCCGTGGGGCAGGGGGCGGTTGGGACGAGCCCGTCCCCGGCTCTCTCGGCGTCCCCGTCTGCCTCGGGCTCCGCGGGTTCGACGAGCGCGGGATCGACCAGCGCAGGATCGACCAGCGCGGGGTCGACCAGCGCGGGGACGGGGGAGGCCATGCTCGTGGTGGACGTGGCAGGACGGGTACGCCGACCGGGGATCGCCGTGCTCCCGGTCGGTTCGCGCGTGGTGGACGCGCTCGAGGCGGCCGGCGGGGCGCGCCCCGGGGTGGACCTGACCACGGTGAACCTGGCGCGGCTGCTCGTGGACGGAGAGCAGATCCTGGTCGGTCGGGTCGCCGGCGCGACCGCCGGGGCCACCACCTCCGGCTCGTCCTCGGGGACAGGCGCCGCGACGACGTCGCTGGTCAACCTCAACACCGCGGACCAGACGGCGCTGGAGTCGCTGCCCGGGGTCGGCCCCGTCACCGCCGCAGCCATCCTGGCCTGGCGTGAGGAGAACGGGGGCTTCGCCGCGGTGGAGCAACTGCTGGAGGTGTCCGGCATCGGTGAGGCCACGCTGGCCGAGATCGCCCCGCACGTGACTCTCTGAGACCAGTGGCCGGCGCGGGCGCCCCGGACCTGTTTCTCGGGCCCGCGCCCCAGCCCTCGTTCCAGCCCGCCACCCAGCGCGCACCTGAGCCGGTGGATCTGCGCCTGCTGGCCGCCGCGGGAGCGGCCTGGGCCGGAGTGCTCCTCGCGACCGGCCTCGGCCCGGGCCGATGGTGGGTCCTGGCCGCCCTGCTGGCTGTCGTGCTGACGGTCGTGCTGGCCGGACTGGCGGCCCGGGCGCTGGCTGCCGGGGCCGTCGCTCTCGTCGGCGTGCTGCTGGTGCTGCTCGTGGCGGGCGGCTCGGTCACGCTGCGAGGCGAGGCCCTCGCCCGTGGGCCGGTGGGCGGATGGGCTGCCGACCGGCAGGCGGGCACGGCAGTCCTGGTCACCAGCGGGGATCCCCGGGCGATCGAGGGAGACTTCGGCCCCGGGGTGCTGGTGAGGGCCCGGCTGGAGGGGTTCACCACGCAGGAAGGCGACTGGTCCGGCGCCGTGCCGGTCCTGGTGCGGGGCGACGACGCGTGGTCCGGCGTACGGCTGGGGACGCGGGTGCAGGTGCGGGCCCGGCTCTCGCCCTCGTCGGAACGCGGGCTCGCGGCCGGGCTGGTACCACTCGGGCCCCCGCAGGTGCTCTCCGGGCCGGGGACGGCGCTGCGGGCGGCGGGTGCTGTACGCGCCGCGGTCGTCGACGCCTCGCGAGGACCGACGCCGGGGGAGTTCCTGGTCCCGGCGTTGGTCACCGGTGACGACGCGGCCCTGCCGGCGGCCGTCGTCGAGGACTTCCGGGCCGCCGGGATGACCCATCTGACCGCGGTCTCGGGCACCAACCTGACGTTGGTCCTCGGGAGCCTGCTGCTGGTCGCGGGCGTGCTCGGCGTCCGTGGCCGAGGCCGTGTCCTCGTCGGCCTCTGCGGGGTGGCGGCGTTCGTGCTCCTCGCGCGACCCGAGCCGTCCGTAGTGCGGGCGGCCGCCATGGGCACCGTGGCGCTGCTGGCGCTGGGTTCGGGAGGTCGTCGGGCCGGCGTACGAACCCTGGGTGCGGCGGTGCTGGTACTGCTCCTGCTGCACCCGTGGTTCGCGTTCTCGATCGGCTTCGCGCTCTCGGTCCTGGCCACGGCCGGGATCCTGCTGGTCGGCCCGCCGATCCGTGCGTCGCTGGCGCGGTGGCTGCCGGGGCCGCTGGCCGACGCCGTCGCCGTACCGATCGCCGCACAGTTGGCCTGCACGCCCCTGGTCGCCGCGATCTCCGGACAGGTCAGCCTGGTGGCGGTGTTCGCCAACCTGGTCGCGGCCCCGCTGGTGGGCCCCGCAACGGTGCTCGGGCTGGCCGGTGGCCTGTTGGGGGTGGTGTGGTCGCCCGCCGGAGTGCCGGCGGGCTGGGTCGCCTCGGTGTGTGCGCAGGGGCTGATCCTGGTCGCCCGGCTCGCGGCGTCGCTGCCGGTGGCAGCCGTGGACTGGGGTACCTCCCCCCACGCACTGCTCGCCTTGAGCGCGCTGTGCGTGCTCGCACTCGTCGCGGCGCCTGCTCTGCTGCGGCACCGGGGCGTCGCTGCGGCGCTGACCGTGGCTCTCCTGGTCGTCATGCTCCGACCGCTGCCGGCCTCATGGCCCTTCCTCGGTCGACCGGGGTGGCCACCGTCCGGGTGGGCTGCGGTGATGTGCGACGTGGGCCAGGGGGACGCGTTCGTCCTGCGCGTCGCGGCCGGTGCGGCCGTGCTGGTCGACGCCGGGGGAGATCCGCGGGTGGTGGACCGCTGCCTGGAGAGACTGGGCGTGCGTGACCTCCCGGTGGTGGTGCTGACGCACTTCCACGCCGACCACGTCGACGGGCTCGCCGGTGCGCTCGGCGGGCGCCGGGTCGGGGAGATCCTGGTCGCGCCGCTCGAGGAGCCCGACGACCGCGCTGCCGGCGTACGGGCCCTTGCGCGCGACCGGGGCCTCCCGGTCCGGGTGCCGGACCTGGAGGAGGTGACCCAGCTCGGTGCGGTGCGGTGGCGGGTCGTCGCGCCGAGCCGCTTGGTCTCCGACGAGCCGAACGACGCCTCGCTGGTCCTCCTGGCCGAGGTCGGCGGAATCCGCATCCTGCTCACCGGGGATGTCGAGCCGCCGTCCCAGGCGCCGCTGCTGCGGGTGCCGGATCTGCTGCCGATCGACGTCCTCAAGGTGCCGCACCACGGGTCGCGCTACCAGGATCCGCGCGTGCTCACGTCCCTGGGAGCACGCGTGGCTCTGGTGTCGGTGGGCGCCGACAACACCTACGGCCACCCCGCCCCGGAGACGGTCGCGGCGCTGGAGGCGTCGGGGGCGCGGGTGCTGCGCACCGACGAGGACGGGGATGTCGCTCTGGTCGTCGACGAGGGTGGGGTGGCGTTCGTCCGCCGTGGCCCCGAGTAGTGTCCGGACTAGTCTGACGTCGAGTCGGCGGCTGTGCGGGCACGCACGAGGGGGAACCATGGACCAGGACTTCGGGCCACCGGGATGGATCGTGGCCCTCTTCGCCGCGTTCTTTCTGCTGGTCCTTACGCTGATCGTCGTCGGGGCGGTCACCCGTTACCGCGCGGCCAAGCGGGCAGGGCTCGACCCGTGGGCCGCGGACATCCAGGTGATGGGCCGCGTGCACGACTCGGCGATGCTGGCACCTCCGCCGGTGCCGGGGGCTCCGACGGGGGCGGACGGAGGGTCCGTGGAGGCGCGGCTGGCGCGGCTCACCGGACTCCGCGACGCCGGCACGATCACCGGCGAGGAGTACGACGAGCAGCGCGCTCGTATCCTGCGCGACCTGTGAGCCGTCCTCCGAGGGTGTCGACGCCGTGTGACACAGTGGCGTCCGTCGCGCACGAGGGAGGTAGCAGATGGCCGGGCGTGCCACAGGGTCAGCGCTGACCGAGCCCCTGGGTCGGGTGCTGCTGGTGACCGGGCCCGAGGAGTTCCTCAGCGAGCGCGTGGTCTCCGCGGCCCGGACGGCGGTCACCCAGATCGACGCCGAGGCCGAGCACGCCGATTCCACCGGCGACCAGGTCACTCCGGCCTCGTTCGGCGAACTGTCCGCACCGTCGCTGTTCTCCTCCACGCGGTGCGTGGTGGTGCGCAAGCTCGAGGACACCCCGGAGGACTCCCATCAGCTCTTCGTCGACTACGCGGGAGCTCCCGAGCCCGACATCGCCCTGGTGCTCGTGCATTCCGGGGGAGCCAAGGGCTCGGGTCTGCTCGCCAAGCTCCGCAAGCTCCCCGCCGTGGAGGAGCACAAGTCCGAGGCCGTGAAGCCACGGGCCCTGGTCGAGTTCGTCGCGGTCGAGGCGCGCCAGGTCGGGGCCCGGATCGAGCCCGACGCGGCCCAGCATCTGGTGGACGCCGTGGGCGCCGACCTGCGGGGGTTGGCCGCGGCGCTCGACCAGCTCAGCCACGACTTCCCCGAGCAGCCCCTGACCACCGAGATCGTTCGGCGCTACTTCGCCGGCCGTGCGGAGGTGAAGTCCTACGAGATCGCCGACCTAGCCCTCCAGGGGCGCGCCGAGAGCGCCCTGATGGAGCTGCGCTGGGCCCTGGAGACCGGCGTCACCCCGCCCGCCGTGACGGGGTCGTTCGCGGCCTCGGTGCGAGGACTGGCCCGGGTCGCCGCCGCCCCGCGCGGTCTGCGCGAGGCCGACTTGGCTCGGGAGGCCGGGGTCCCGCCGTGGAAGGTCCGCCAGTTGCGCGACCTCGCCCGCTCCTGGAGCCCCGAGGCACTCGGCGGCGCGATCCGCAGCGTCGCCCGCGCCGACGCCGACGTGAAGGGCGCCGGGGGCGACGCGGCGTACGCGTTGGAGCGCATGGTGCTGGAGATCGCCGGAGCCCGGCGCCAGCGCTGAGCCCGGCGCGGCTCAGTGGGCGATGCTGGGGTCGCTCATCAGCCAGCGGATCGTCGCGGTGGCCGCCGACCCCACCGGCCGTCCGACCAGACTGTCGGCGAAGGGGACGGAGGGGATGCCGATCATCTTGCGGGCCCACACCGGGAGCGTCGCCACCGCTCCGGCCGCGATCGCTCCGTAGGCCGGTCGAGCCAGCAACGGCAGCGGTGGGTCGACCAGCAGGAAGGACGCGACCTTGCGCACGACCGGCGACCCGGTGAGCTCAGGACGGTAGGCCTCGAGTTCGGCCCGCAGTTCGGCCTCCGACTGCGGCGGGGACTCGACTCCGAGCAGTTCTGCGATCGTGCCGGTCTGGGCGACGTAGGTGTCGGCCTCGTCCTGGCTCAGCGGGGTCGCGCCGTAGCGCTGATAGGTGGTCAGGAAGCTCTCGACCTCAGCCACATGCACCCAGCGCAGCAGATGCGGGTCGTCCGCGGCGTACGGCGTGCCGTCGTCGGTGACCCCGCGTACGGCCTGGTGGATCCGGTTGACGCGGTCGATCACCTGACTCGCGTAGGTCACCGGTCCGAAGGTCGTCGCCGCGAGGAACTCGCTGGTGTTCTGGACCCGGCGCCAGGGATCGTCGCGGTAGAGCGAGTGCTCCTCCACGCCGTACAGCGCGATCGGGTGCAGTGACTGCAGCAGCAGCGCCCGGATGCCCCCGGTGAACATCGAGGCGTCTGCGTGGACGCGCCAGATCGGGTCCTCGGGGGTGAAACGGCGCTCACCCGCGGACTCCCAGATCTCACGGGCGCGGGCTTCGGCGTCGTCGCCGGCGACCCGGGCGCGCAGGCTCGTCGCACCCCAGCGCCGCAGCGCGACGACGGGCCAGTCGGGGGACGGGAAGGTGAGCACGAGTCGATTGTGCCGGGCCACCCCAACCGCCACAGGGCGCAACTCGGGCGACCACGGGGCGCAACTCGGGCGACCAAGGGGGGCAACTCGGGCGGGAACACGACGAGGGCGCCCACCGGAGTGGACGCCCTCGTGCAGAGCGGGGGGAGGAGCCGACGACCCCTCAGACAGGCAAGCTCAGAGAGCGGCGGCCTGCTTCTGGATGGCCGACTTGCGGTTCGCGGCCTGGTTCTTGTGGATGACGCCCTTGGAGGCGGCCTTGTCGAGCTTCTTGCCGGCCTCGGCGGCGAGCTGCTTGGCCTTGTCGGCGTCACCGGCCTCGGCGGCCTCACGGAAGTTGCGCACGGCCGTCTTCAGCGCCGACTTCACGGACTTGTTGCGCTCGCGCGCAAGCTCGTTCTGTCGGTTGCGCTTGATCTGGGACTTGATGTTCGCCACGGAGCAGGCCTCAGTGTCTTTCGGAAGCGTCGGAATTGGGGTGCGGGCAGGACTCAACCCGCAAGCAAGGCCCAACCGTACCAGTGGGGCTGGAGTGCCCCCAAATCGCCGTCCTCAGCGGGGGATGGGCCACCCGCGGCGTACGGCGAGCAGGGACCACGTCGCGGCGGCCCACCACCGGCGGTGCGTGCCCAGGTGCGGGGAGGCGGTCGGGGCGGGGCGGGTGTCGGACTCGAGCATGAAGCCGCACAGCGCCGCGAACCAGACGTCGATCTCGTCGTCGGGCACCTGCGCGGTGAGCTCGTGCGTGGCCAGGAACCCGGCGACGTCGGTGGCCGCGTCCTCCTCCGACACGCCGTCCGAGACCAGGTCGCCGTAGCGGGAGACGAGCAGGGTCGCCGAGTCGATCCACACCGGGCCCAGGCCCGGCCAGTTCCAGTCGCAGAGCAGAGCCGGCCCGGTGGCCGGCAGGAGGAAGTTGTCGTCGCGGGCGTCGGCGTGCACGAAGCCCTGGGGCAGGTCGGGCAGGGCCCGGGCCAAGGCGGCCGCCTCCTCGCGGTGGGGCCAGTCCGGCTGCCAGACCGCGACCTTGTCCCAGCCGTGCAGCAGGGTCGGCATCTCCTCGTGCAGGGGGGCCAGCTCCAGAGCGGCGGGCAAGGCGCTTGCGTCGCCCAGGACCCGGGAGATCTCGGTCAGGGAGTCCAGGCAGCGCTGCAGTTCGGTGTCCACCCAGGGCCGCTGCGGCGGCTCGGCGTCGACGACCTCGAAGCAGAGCACCACCCAGTCGCCGTCGGTGTCGGCCCAGCGCAGGCGCGGCGCGGGCAGGCGGTCGGTGGGGAGCAGCCCGAGCTTGCGGGCCTCCTCGGCGTAGGAGGACGCCGACATCTTCTGCGCGACCCGGTGGGCGGCCTTGAGGAACACCCGGCTGCCGTCCGCCAGCGTCAGGGTCGAGGCCAGGCCGGGGGTGAAGCCGCCGCCGTGGCTATGCGTGGAGACGACGGTGGATCCGAGCCGGGTCTGCACGCGCGTGCGCAGCTCGGGAGGGAGGTGCTCCCAGGCGAGCCGGCGTGCGGTGCGTCCGCGTGGCGCCGGGGGGAGAGCGGCGGGCGAGGTCGGGGACAACACCGGCCCATCTAACCGCGTTCTGGCTCTCCCGCCCGCGTGGAAGAATGAGATGTCTCGTTGGCCCGTCCCGGAAGAGCCCTGTGTCCTCTCGCACCCGCCCCGCCGCCCCCACTCCGGGCAGCACCGACCCCGCGGTCATCCGGAACTTCTGCATCATCGCCCACATCGACCACGGCAAGTCGACGCTGGCCGACCGGATGCTGCAGCTCACCGAGGTCGTCGACCCCCGGGCGATGCGGGCGCAGTACCTGGACCGGATGGACATCGAGCGCGAGCGCGGCATCACCATCAAGTCCCAGGCCGTGCGGATGCCGTGGACGGTGCACGAGGGCAACGAGGCGGGTGCCGCACCGGGCACCTACATCCTCAACATGATCGACACCCCCGGTCACGTGGACTTCACCTACGAGGTGTCCCGGTCCCTGGAGGCGTGCGAGGCGGCCGTGCTCCTCGTCGACGCCGCGCAGGGGATCGAGGCCCAGACACTGGCGAACCTCTACCTGGCGCTGGGCGCCGACCTGCACATCATCCCGGTGCTCAACAAGATCGACCTGCCCGGTGCGGAGCCGGAGAAGTACGCCGCGGAGCTCGCCCACATCATCGGCTGCGACCCCGGCGACGTCCTGCGGGTCAGCGCCAAGACCGGCGTGGGCGTCGCCGGTCTGCTCGACCACGTCGTCGCCCAGACCCCGCCGCCGGTGGGGGACCCCGACGCTCCGGCGCGCGCCCTCATCTTCGACTCGGTCTACGACACCTACCGCGGTGTGGTCACCTACGTCCGGGTCGTCGACGGCAAGCTCACCCACCGCGACCGCATCAAGATGATGTCGACCGGGGCGGTGCACGAGATGCTCGAGGTCGGCGTGATCTCGCCGGAGCCGGTCAAGGCTGCCGACCTCGGCGTCGGTGAGGTCGGGTACCTGATCACCGGGGTGAAGGAGGTGCGCCAGTCACGGGTCGGCGACACGGTCACCTCCCAGCACCACGGCGCCAGCGAGCCCCTCAGCGGCTACAAGCACCCCAACCCCATGGTCTTCGCCGGGCTGTACCCGATCGACGGCGACGACTACCCGGCCCTGCGCGAGGCGCTCGACAAGCTCCAGCTCAACGACGCCGCCCTGGTCTACGAGCCGGAGACCTCCGGGGCGCTGGGCTTCGGCTTCCGGATCGGGTTCCTCGGCCTGCTCCACATGGAGATCGTCCGCGAGCGGCTCGAGCGCGAGTTCAACCTCGACCTGATCTCGACCACGCCCAACGTGGTCTACGAGCTGACGATGGACGACGGCACCGCGCTCACGGTGACCAATCCCAGCGAGTTCCCCGCCGGCAAGGTCGCCGAGGTCCGCGAGCCCGTCGTCCGCGCCACGATCCTCACGCCGAAGGACTACATCGGCACGATCATGGAGCTCTGCCAGGCCAAGCGCGGCCAGCTCCAGGGCATGGACTACCTCTCCGAGGACCGCGTGGAGATGCGCTACACGCTGCCGCTCGCCGAGATCGTCTTCGACTTCTTCGACGCGCTGAAGTCGCGCACCAAGGGCTACGCCTCGCTGGACTACGAGCCCGTCGGTGACCAGGCGGCCGACCTGGTGAAGGTCGACATCCTGCTGCACGGCGACACCGTGGACGCGTTCAGCGCGATCGTGCACCGCGACGCGGCGTACAACTACGGGGTCGCCCTGGCCGGCAAACTCAAGGAGCTCATCCCGAGGCAGCAGTTCGAGGTGCCGATCCAGGCCGCGATCGGGTCGCGGGTGATCGCCCGGGAGACCATCCGCGCGATTCGCAAGGACGTGCTCGCCAAGTGCTACGGCGGCGACATCAGCCGCAAGCGCAAGCTGCTGGAGAAGCAGAAGGAGGGCAAGAAGCGGATGAAGATGGTGGGCCGCGTCGAGGTCCCCCAGGAGGCCTTCATCGCGGCGCTGTCGACCGGCGAGTCCGGCAAGGAGAAGAAGTAGACGCCGTCCCGCGACTGGTCGCCGACCTGCTGGGGGAGTGGTCCCTGGTCCCCGACGGTGGCCCGTGGCACTGGCACGGGCGCGGCGCCGTACGCCTGCTGCGCGCCGACCCCCGCCGTGGCGCCCTGCTGCTGGAGCGACTGGGTCCCGACGACCTGCGCAGTCGGACGGTGGACGAGGCGTGCGAGGTGGTCGCGGGCCTGTACGACCGCCTGCACATCCCCGCAGAGCGCCGGGACGATGATCCACACCGACCTGCACGACGAGAACGTCCTGGCCGCGGATCGCGAGCCCTGGCTGGCGATCGATCCCAAGCCGCTCAGCGGTGACCCGCACTACGAGCCGGCTCCGATGCTGTGGAACCGGTGGACCGAGGCGGTCGCCACCGGTGACGTGCGCAGCGCCGTACGCCGGCGGTTCCACACCCTGGTCGACGTCGCCGGGCTGGGTCCGGCCGACACCGCGACACGCGACTGGCTGACCACCTGCGTGGCGGTCGCGAAGGCCGTCCAGGAGTAGGGCGCGACAGTGGCGCGCCTGTGCCGTTCATGTCACACGGACAGGCGCTAGCACACCGCTCAAGCGGTGATACGTTGAGCCGGTCGGTCAGCAGGCCGACAACTCAACCTCCTCGTCCCGTCCAGGGGAAGCCGGTCCGAATCCGGCGCTGACCCGCAACCGTAGCCCGCCCGCCTCGCGCGGTCGGGGAGCCGGAACACCTGGCGGACGACGACCTGAACCACGCTGTCGCGGACTGCAGAGTGGGGCGTCCTCGCCCTTCCCTGCGTGCAGCGGGAAGGACCCCTCGTGCAGTTGTACCTGCGCCGAGCCCTGCTTGGCCTCACCTCCCTGGCCTCGGCCGCCTCCCTGGTGGTCGCCGGTTCCGTCGCCCCGGCCCAGGCCGCGGTGCACCCCCGTGTCCAGGGGGTGACCGATTGGATGGCCGGCCAGCTCACCGACGGCCTGTTGCAGTACCCCGACACCGGCTTCGGCGAGTACGTCGACTACGGACTCACCCTGGACTACGTCGTCGCGTTCAAGGACCTGCGCACCAAGGCGCCGGTCCGTGCGCAGATCATGGCCGCGGTCGAGCCGGTCGCCGGCTCCTACGTGGGCAGCGGCGGGGAGTCGTACGCCGGGTCGCTCGGCAAGCTGCTCACCGCCGTCCAACTCGACGGGGGCGTCGCGAACCAGTACGCGGGCGGCGGCCTGGTGACCCGCCTGAAGTCACAGGTCGTGCGACAGGGAGCGCAGAAGGGTCGCGCGTTGGACGTGAGCTCGTTTGGTGAGTTCTCCAACGCGATCGGCCAGGCCTGGGTGGTCCAGGCGCTGGCGCGCAACGGCAACCTGGCCCTGGCCCGGACGACGACCGCCTTCCTGCTCAAGCAGCAGTGCCGCGCGGGCTACTTCCGCGTGCAGCTCGCGTCGAAGGACTTCACCTGCGACTCCGCCACCGGTGCGGCGAAGGCAGCCAGCGTGGACGCCACCGCCCTCGCGGTGCGGGCGCTGCGCGTCGCCCGGACGGCGGGCGTGACCGGGCTCGGCGACGATCTCGCGGACGCGCTCGGCTGGCTCGCCCGGCAGCAGCAGGCCGACGGCTCCTTCCGCACCGGCGGGGTGTCGAACGCGAACTCGACCGGCCTCGCGGCGTACGCGCTGCGGGCGACCCACCCGGGTAAGGCACTCAAGGCGGCCCGCTGGGTGGCCGGCGTCCAGGCGAGTGCCATCAACGCCGCCGGCACGCCGCTGGAGTCCGACTTCGGTGCGCTGGCCTACGACGAGGCCGCGTTGGCCGCGGGCCGCGAGGACGGGATCACCGACGGCACGCTCGACCAGTGGCGTCGCGCGACCGGCCAGGCGGCCTCGGCCCTCGGCATCCTGCCGCGTCCCTGACGTCATGCGCTCTCTCCTCACCACCCCCACCCGGGCCGCCTGGGCCGCGCTCCTGCTGACGGGCGCGGCCTGGGTGGCCCTGCCCCCCGCCGCCCAGGCGGCTCCCGGCTACTGCGACCCGGGCACGGGGGTCACCGTCATCGTCGACTTCGCCGCCCTGGGCGGCGGCGTCCAGGTCGGGTGCGACCCCTCGGGTGCCGGCAAGGACGCCAAGGACGTGATCCCGGCGGCGGGCTTCCCGTTGGCCTACGCGGCGGGTCAGCCCTTCGTCTGTCGCGTCGCCGGCAAGCCCACCGCGGCCCAGGAGTCGTGCGCCCGGATCCCACCCGAGGACGCCTACTGGGGCCTCTTCTGGTCCGAGGGCGGCGGCTGGACCTACAGCGCCGTGGGGGTGGCCGGTCTCGCCGTCGACGAGGGCGGGTTCATCGGCCTGCGGTGGCAGAACGGCGGCAGCCGCGACAACCCCGGAGTTGCACCGGTGCACCCGGACGAGAGCGGCCCGAAGCCCTCCCCGACGGCCCAGCCGTCGCCCACGCGCCCGCCGAAGCCGACGCCCTCGGTGCCTGCGGCAACTCCGACCCGCACCCCGGACACACCGGCGAGCGGCACTCCCTCCCCGAGTTCGAGCGGCTCCCCGACGAACAGCCCGAGCGACCAGAAGTCACCGCGTGCGCGTGAGAGCCGTTCTCCTGATGCCGACACATCGCCGTCCGCCACCGCAAGCACGCCCCCCGCGCCCAGCCTCTCGGCGGCACCGGTGGCCGCCCCGGTCCAGGACGGTGGAGCCGCCCTGACCAGTGGCGCTGAGGAGGGCTCGTCCGCCCTGACCTGGGTGGCGCTCAGCGCGCTCGTCGTCCTGGGTGGCGCCGCCGGGGCGGTGTCCTGGCGGAGGCGATCAGGCTGAGCACGGCACGTCTTCCGCGGGACCTGCACCCCGGTGCCTGGTGGACCTGGGCGCTGGGGTTGGCCGCGGCCGCGACCCTGACCACCAACCCGCTGCTGCTGGGGTTGGTGATCGGGGTCGCCTGCCTGACCGTCGCCGCACGTCGCTCGGACGCGCCGTGGGCGCTGTCGTTCCGGCTCTACCTCTATCTGGGCGCGTTCGTGGTGGTGCTCCGGGTCGCGTTCCGGGTGCTGTTCGGCGGGGGGCTGGGGGAGACCGTGCTGCTCGACCTCCCGGTGATCCCGCTCCCGGACTGGGCCGCGGGCATCACCCTGCTGGGCCCGGTCACGGCCGAGTCGCTGCTGGCCGGCTTCTACGAGGGCCTGCGCCTGGCGGCGGTCATCATCTGCGTGGGTGCTGCCAACTCGCTGGCGAACCCGCGGCGACTGCTCGCCTCGCTCCCGCCCGCCCTGTACGAGGTCGGCAGCGCGGTGGTGATCGCGCTCTCGCTGTTCCCGCAGTTGGCCGAGAGTTTGCAGCGGGTCCGCCGGGCCCGTCGACTGCGCGGGGACCCCGGACGCGGCGTACGGGCGCTGCGCCGTCTCGTGGTCCCGGTGCTGGAGGACGCGCTGGAACGCTCGCTGTCGCTGGCGATGAGCATGGACGCTCGCGGCTACGGCCGGCGCGGCTCGGCCACGCCCCGGGAGCGCCGGGTGACCGGGACGTTCCTCGTCGCGGGACTCCTGGGGTTGTGCGTCGGCACCTACGCCTTCCTGGACTCCACCGCGCCGCGGATCCTCGCGCTCCCGATGCTCCTCGCGGGCATCCTGCTGTCGGGGCTGGGATTCGTGGTGGCCGGTCGTCGCGTGACCCGGACCCGCTACCGCCCCGACCGGTGGCACGTCCCCGACGTGCTGACCGCAGTCTCGGGGCTCCTCGCCCCCGTCCTGCTCTACCTCGCCGGCAGCGCGCAGCCGGGAGTGCTGCTGACGGTGCCGGGGATCCCCCCGCAGCTCTCGCTGCCGGCGCTGGCCGCGATCGCGGTGGCGCTGCTGCCGTTGCTGGTGACGCCGCCGCCCGTCTTCGAGAACGCGCCGTACGACGCGCCTGACCACGACGCCGCCGCGCTGGCTGCCGGGCGGCGCGGCGACCGGACCACGACCCCGCAGGGAGCGCCCCGATGATCGAGTGGCGAGGCGTCTCGTTCGCCTATGACCAGAGCGCGACCCCGGTGCTGCGCGCGGTGGACCTCGTCGTGGAGGAGGCCGAGTTGCTCGTGGTCGCCGGCCGCACCGGCTCGGGCAAGTCGACCCTGCTGGGCACCGTCAACGGGCTGGTGCCGCGCTTCAGCGGAGGCACGCTGGCCGGCGACGTGCGGGTCGCGAGGCAACCGGTGCGGGGCCGCAGCCCACGTGACCTGGCCGAAGTCGTCGGCTACGTCGGCCAGGACCCGTCCGCCACCTTCGTCACCGAACGGGTCGAGGACGAGCTGGCGTACGGCATGGAGCAGCTCGGCCTGGACCCGCGCACGATGCGCCGCCGGGTCGAGGAGACCCTGGACCTGCTGGGCATCGCCGACCTGCGCGCACGCTCGCTGCGCAGCCTCTCCGGGGGCCAGCAGCAGCGCGTCGCCCTGGGCGCGGTGCTTACCATGCACCCTCGGGTCCTGGTGCTCGACGAACCCACCTCGGCGCTGGACCCGACGGCTGCCGAGGACGTGCTCGGCACGTTGGCGCGCCTCGTCGACGACCTCGGGCTCACGGTGGTCCTCGCCGAGCACCGCCTCGAACGGGTGGTGCCCTTCGCCGACCGGATCCTGGTCGTCGAGGACGGCACGGTCCGCGTCGACGACCCCGCGTCGGCCCTGGAGACCTCCCCGGTCGCGCCGCCGGTCATCGAGCTGGGACGCCTCGCGGGGTGGTCCCCGCTGCCGCTGTCGGTGCGCGAGGCCCGGCGGCGTACGGCGGCTCTCGGTTTGGGCGCACCGCCGAGCCGGGAACCGCGGCCCGGGGGCGAGTGCGTCCTGCGTGCCACCGACGTGGTGGTCCGCTACGGGGCGACCGTCGCGGTCCGCGAGGTCTCGCTGTCGCTGGCCGCCGGCAACGTGGTGGCCCTGATGGGGCGCAACGGGTCCGGGAAGTCGTCCTTGTTGTGGGCCCTGCAGGGGGCCGGCCGCCGCGACGGCGGCGTCGTGGAGGCCGTCGGCAGCCCCGTCGCCGGGGCCTCGCCCGCCCCCGTGGACCCGGGGCAGGTGCCCGCCGACCAGGCGCGAGCCCTGGTGGGGCTGGTGCCGCAGACCGCCGCGGACCTGCTCTACCTGGAGTCGGTCCGCGAGGAGTGCCAGATCGCGGACCGCCAGGCCGGCGCGGTGCCCGGCACGGCCGCAGCGATCCTCGAACGTCTTGCTCCCGGTGTCGACCCGGAGCGGCACCCGCGCGACCTCTCCGAGGGCCAGCGGTTGAGCCTGGTGCTCGCGATCGTGCTCACCGCCCGACCCCGGGTGATCGCCCTCGACGAGCCGACCCGTGGGCTCGACTACGCCGGCAAGGCCGCGCTGGCCGAGGCCATCGCCGATCTCGCCGCGGCCGGACACGGCGTGCTGGTCGCCTCCCACGACGTCGAGTTCGTGGCGCAGGTCGCCGACGAGGTCGTGGTGATGGCCGCCGGTGAGGTGGTCTCCGCGGGCCTCACCGACCGTGTGCTCGCCGAGTCGCCGGCGTTCGCCCCGCAGATGTCGAAGGTGCTCGGCGACGGCTGGCTCACCGTCGAGCAGGTCCGGGAGGCGCTGCCATGACGGCGATCGGTGCGATGACCGGGGTCGGGGCCGGGGCCGGGTGGTCCCGGCTGGGGCCGCGGTCGATGCTCGTGCTCGGGCTGGCGAGCCTCGCCGGGCTGATGATGTTCGTCTGGCCCTTCCTGGTCGTGCCGCCTGAGGGGGCCGAGCAGGTCGCGCCGCCCTTCCTCTTCCTGGCGCTGCTGCCGGTGCTCGTGCTGGTCGTCGTCGTGGAGCTCAGCGAGGGCGGTCTCGACGCGAAGGCGCTGGCGTTGCTCGGCGTCCTCACCGCCATCAACGCGGCCATCCGGGGGCTGAGCGCGGGCATCGCCGGGGTGGAGCTGGTGTTCTTCCTGCTGATCCTGGCCGGACGCGTCTTCGGGCCCGGGTTCGGCTTCGTGCTCGGGTGCACCTCGTTGTTCGCCTCGGCCCTGCTGACCGCCGGTGTCGGCCCGTGGCTGCCCTTCCAGATGCTGTGCTCGGCCTGGATCGGGGCGTGCGCGGGACTGCTGCCCCGGCGGCTCTTCGGCCGTCCGATCGTGGGCAAGGCCGAGATCGCGCTGCTGGTGGGCTACGGCATCGTCGCGGCGTACGCCTTCGGGATCCTGATGAATCTCTCGTCGTGGCCGTTCGTGCTCGGCGTCGCGGTGCCGGGGCACGAGGGGTCGCTGGCGTTCGTGCCCGGCGATCCGTTCCTGGAGAACCTGCACCGCTTCGCGATCTACACCCTGCTGACCTCCACCGGCGGCTGGGACACCGGCCGCGCGATCACGAACACCGTGGCGATCCTGGTGCTCGGCCCCGCGGTGCTGGCGACGCTGCGCCGGGCGGCGCGACGCGCGTCGTACGTCTGAAGGGTTCAGACTCCGTCCGGAGAGGCGTCCGGGCCTACCAGCGCCTCGGGGTTCACCAGCGCGTCGGGGCCCCACCAGCGGGCGATCCCGCCCCACGGGTCCGCCGGGCCGGGAGGAGTCGCGCGCAGCGGCGAGCGGCGGCTGAGGAAGAGCCGGCCCACCGGCACGCCGGCGCGCAGGAACGGTCGGCGCCAGCCGTAGTGAGCGGCCAGATCCCGGGTCAGGTCGGCCCACCCGTGATGCTGGAAGTCCAGCAGCGCCTGGGCGTCGGTGGTGTCCATCCAGTCGACGTTGAACCAGGCGTCGTCGTCGGTCGGGTCGCCGGCACGCGAGCCCGGCAGCACCCCGCGGAGCCCGACCGCCTCGGTGATCCCGGCGGCGAATCCCTCCTGGGTGAGCCGGTGGCTCTCGTCACCGGCGATGAGCAGGGTGCGACCGGTGACGTCGGCCTCGACGGCGTTCACCAGCGCGGTCGCGACGTCGCGGGCGTCCACGGCGTGCAGTCGGCCGTCGCTGGGGAGCAGCGCCTCGAGCCGCACCGACTCCAGATCCATGGCCAACGACTGGTCCGGGAAGGCCACCGCCCCCAGGCGAAGGACGACGGCGTCGAGCCCGCTGGCGCGGACCAGCCCCTCGGCCGCGACCTTGTGCGCGCCGTACTGCTCGCGCGGCTCGGGCGGGGTGTCCGCGGTGAGGACCGGGCGGGTGTGCGGGTTGCGCGAACCGGAGACAGCCACACTCGAGGTGAGCACGAAGCGGCTCGGCCGGTCCAGGTCGGCACACGCCGCCAGCAGCGTCTCGACCGACCCGACGTTGATCGCCCGGGCCAGGCGGAGGTTGCGGTACGTCGCCGGGGGGATCATCGCGGCCAGATGCAGCACCGCACGGGGCCTGGTCTCGCGGACCAGGGTGGTGGCCGCGGCGGCGTCGGTCAGGTCCAGCCAGCGCACGGAGAGCCGGGCGCCTCCGGGAGCGGCGGCCAGGTCGGCCGCGGCACGTTCGGCGGCGGGGGTGCGCAGGTCGGTCGCGACGACGGCGTGCCCGGCGGCCAGCAGGGCACGCGCGACGTAGCGACCGACGTTGCCGAAGGCGCCGGTGAGCAGGACAGGTTCCGGGGCGGGTGCGGCCACGAGGTCTCCCAGGGAAGTGCGGCGGGTGGGTGCGGTCCCGATTGTCGCGCGGGGGAGGATGGGCGCGTGCCCCACCTGGTCTCCGTGAACACCTCCGAGTCCCGCCGCCTCGACGACCGGCTCACCTCCTCGATCGACAAGCGCCCGCGCGCGGGTAGGGTCGCGGCCGGTCGGCTCGGGCTGGAGGGAGACACGGTCACCGACCACCGTCACCACGGCGGCCCGGACCAGGCGGTCTACGCCTATGCCCAGGAGGAACTTGACCACTGGACCGAACAGCTCGGCGAGGCCGTCACTCCGGGCATGTTCGGGGAGAACCTCACCGTGGCCGGCCACGACCTCGGCGCGGCGCTGCTGGGGGAGCGCTGGCGGGTCGGCGACGCCGTGCTGGAGGTGCGCACCGTGCGGATCCCCTGCAACACCTTCAAGCGCTGGCTGGGCATCGCGGGCTACGACGACACGGCCTGGGTCAAGCGGTTCACCGCCCGGGCCGACCCGGGGGTCTACCTCGCGGTGGTCCAGGAAGGCGAGGTGACCGCGGGAGACACTCTCGACGTGGCGCACCTGCCCGACCACGGCGTCACCGCGGCCGACTTCTTCCGGGCCCTGACCACGCACAAGGAGCGCCTGCCCGACCTGCTGGCGACCCCGGGCCTGCCCCAGCGCGTGTACGACGAGGGGCGGGCCGCGCTGCCTTCCCGCAGTACCCGGACTCTGTGAGTCCGCTCGCAAGCAATCGTTTACCCGGGTGTGAGGCGCAAGGTTGGTCCCTCGCTGGCTACCAGCGGGTAGGGGGAGTGGATTAAGTTGGCCCGAACAGTTCTGTTACGACTTAGCCGAGCCGTCCTGAGGGAGGGGGGCCGGCGCTCATCAGTGGAGAGGGGCGACGTTGTCACCCGTTAAGCGCGACCTCAGCGTCATCGAGAACAGGCCGGCCACGGTCAGCCAGGCGTTCCTGGAGCGGGTCAAGACCAGCGGACCTCGCGAGGCCTACCGCTTCCCGGTCGGGGAGCACTGGGAGTCGATCACCTGGAAGGAGACCGGAGCCCGCGTCACCCGTCTCGCCGCCGGCCTGGTCGCCCTCGGCGTCGAGCCCCAGCAGCGTGTCGGCATCGCATCGGGCACCCGGGTCGAGTGGATCCTCGCCGACCTGGCCGTCATGTGCGCCGGTGCGGCCACCACGACGGTCTACCCGTCGACGATGGCCGACGACGTGGCCTACATCCTGGCCGACTCCGAGTGCCGGGTGGTCTTCGCCGAGGACGAGACCCAGCTCGCCAAGCTCGTCGAGCGCAAGTCCGAGCTGCCCCACCTGGCCAAGGTCGTGCTCTTCGACGGTGCGGCCGACGGCGACTGGGTGATCGGTCTCTCCGACCTCGAGAAGCTCGGCGAGGAGCTCCTCGGTCAGCAGCCCGCCGTCATCGACGAGCGCGTCGCGGCGACAACGCCCGACTCCCTCGCCACCCTGATCTACACCTCCGGGACCACCGGGCGCCCCAAGGGCGTGCGGCTGACGCACGGTTCGTGGACCTTCGAGGGTGCTGCGATCCAGGCGCAGGACATCCTCCACGAGGACGACCTGCAGTTCCTCTGGCTGCCGATGGCGCACTCGTTCGGCAAGGTGCTGCTCTCCACCCAGCTCGCGTGCGGCTTCGCCACCGCGGTCGACGGTCGGGTCGACAAGATCATCGACAACCTGGCCGTCGTGAAGCCCACCTTCATGGGCGCGGCCCCTCGCATCTTCGAGAAGGCCCACGGCCGCATCGTCACGATGCAGGAGCAGGAAGGTGGCCTGAAGGAGAAGCTCTTCAACCGGGCCTTCAAGGTCGGCCTCCAGGTCGACCAGCTCAAGCGCGAGGGCAAGTCGATCCCGCTGCCGCTCTCGCTGCAGCACAAGCTCTTCGACAAGCTCGTCTTCTCGAAGGTCCGGGACCGCTTCGGTGGCCGGGTGCGCTTCTTCATCTCCGGCGCGGCCGCGCTCAACCGCGAGGTCGCCGAGTGGTTCCACGCCGCGGGCATCCTCATCCTGGAGGGCTACGGCATGACCGAGACCTCCGCCGGTGCGTGCGTGAACCACCCCGACGACTACAAGTTCGGCACCGTCGGCATTCCGTTCCCGGGCACCGAGGTCAAGATCGCCGAGGACGGCGAGGTGCTGATCAAGGGCCCCAACGTGATGGAGGGCTACCACAACCTGCCCGAGGCCACCGCTGAGTCGCTGATCGACGGCTGGATGCACACCGGCGACATCGGCGAGTTCGACGGCGAGCACCTGAAGATCACCGACCGCAAGAAGGACCTCTTCAAGACCTCGGGCGGCAAGTACATCGCGCCGACCTCGATCGAGTCGCAGTTCAAGGCGATCTGCCCCTACGCCAGCCAGTTCATGGTGCACGGTGCCGAGCGCAACTACTGCGTCGCGCTGATCACCCTCGACCCCGACGCGATGGCCGGTTGGGCCGAGCACCACGGCAAGGCCGACCTCTCCTACGCCGAGATCGTCAAGCTCCCCGAGGTCCAGTCGATGGTCGCGGAGTACGTCGAGGAGCTCAACGGACGCCTGAACCGCTGGGAGACCATCAAGAAGTGGGCCCTGCTCGACCACGACCTCACCGTCGAGGGTGGCGAGCTGACCCCGTCGATGAAGGTCAAGCGCAAGGTCGTCGAGGAGAAGAACGCCGACCTGATCGCCTCGCTCTACGCGTGACCCCCTCTTCGGTCAACGCAGTTCCGGTCCACGCAGCGCGCGATGCCCTCCGCACTGCCTGACGGTGACCCCGCTCCCACCGACGGAGCGCTACCCCCCGGGGTGGCCTCCGCGGTCGGGGAGCGGGGTCTCGGCTTCTACGTGCACGTGCCGTTCTGCGCGGTGCGGTGCGGCTACTGCGACTTCAACACCTACACCGCCGCCGAACTCGGGAGCGGGGTGCGCGGCGCGTCCCGGGACTCCTACGTCGACGCCGTCCTGGCGGAGATCCGGCTGGCCCGTCGCGTCCTGGAGGGGGTCGACCGCCCGGTCGACACCGTCTTCTTCGGTGGCGGGACGCCGACGCTGCTCGACCCGGGTCACCTGGTGCGCCTCCTGGAGGCGATCGACACCGAGTTCGGGCTGGTCCCGGACGCGGAGGTGACCACCGAAGCCAACCCCGACAGCGTCGACGCGGCCTCGCTCGCGCGGCTGCGCGAGGGCGGCCTGACCCGGGTCTCGTTCGGCATGCAGTCGCACGTGACGCACGTGTTGCGGGTCCTGGACCGGACCCACGACCCGGAGCGGGTGCCGCGCGCGGTCGCCTGGGCGCGCGAAGCCGGGTTCGACCAGGTGAGCCTGGACCTGATCTACGGCACACCGGGGGAGAGCCTGGCCGACTGGGAGACCACCGTGCGCGCGGCACTGGACTGCGCGCCCGACCATGTGTCGGCGTACGCGTTGATCGTCGAGGACGGCACGGCCTTGGCCCGCCGGGTCAACCGCGGTGAGGTGCCGGCTCCCGACGACGACGACCTGGCCGACAAGTACCTGCTGGCCGACGGCCTGTTCACCGCCGACGGCCTGGGCTGGTACGAGGTGTCCAACTGGGCCCGCGACGAGCGCGCACGCTGCCGCCACAACCTGCTCTACTGGCGCAGCGGCGACTGGTGGGGTGTCGGGCCGGGAGCGCACTCGCACCTGGGCGGCGTCCGCTTCTGGAACGTGAAGCACCCCGTGGCGTACGCCGAGCGGCTGGCCGCGGGCCTCAGCCCCGCTGCCGCGCGTGAGGTGCTGGACGCCGAGACCCGGCGCGTCGAACGGATCCTGCTCGAGACCCGGATCTCCGACGGGCTCCCCGTGTCGTTGCTCGAGGAGGAAGGCCTCAGTTGGCTGCCGGATCTCTCCGAGGCCGGACTGATCGAGGCCGGACCCCTCGCAGGGGAGGAGGCCGCCGTGGTGCTCACCCAGCGCGGTCGACTGCTGGCCGACGCGGTGGTCCGCGACCTGGTCCCCTGAGTAGGCGCCGCGCTCGATCCGGGTGTCCTTCCGCCGCGCGGCTCGCGTCGGCCTAGGCTGAGGCGCATGACGCAGGATCCCGGCTCCGAGCCGACCCAGCCCTTCGGCGAGGACCCGAACGGCCAGCAGCCTCCCGGCCAACCGCAGTACGGCCAACCGCAATACGGGCAGCCGCAGTACGGGCAACCGCAGTACGGCCAACCCCAGTACGGGCAACCGCCCTACACGCAGCCGCAGTACGGCCAGTACCCGCTCCAGGGATCGCCCGAAGCGCCGTACGGCGTCGACCCACGCACCGGGCTGCCGTACTCCGACAAGCAGAAGCTGATCGCCGGCCTGCTGCAGATCCTCATCCCGCTGGGCATCGGGCGCTTCTACACCGGTCACACCAACCTGGGTCTCGCCCAGTTGCTGGTAACGATCTTCACCTGCGGCATCGGCGCGCTGTGGCCCTTCATCGACGGCATCCTGACGCTGGTGGGCACCCCGACCGACGCCCAGGGCCGCCCCCTGCGCTGAAGCCCTGCGTTAGCTCGACTGGGCCGGTACGGGAGCAGTCGCGGATCTCGCGGGGTCCCGGGTGGTGTTGCTGACCGGCTCGTAGGCGACCCGGCGGAGCTCGGCCTGCTCGGGTCGGGTCAGGTTGAAGCTCGCGGAGAGCAGCGGGTCGAAGGCGCCGGAGGCGAGCAGCCTCCCGGTGGCATCCACCGCGGCGAACTCGACCGTCGCTCCGGCGAGGACCACACGGCGGTCGGGGCCGAGCTTGGTCTCGATCACCTGGTCGATCCCGGCAGTGGTTGCTCTGACAAAAAGTAGGACGCGGTGGGGCTGCGAGCGCAACCAGTCGCCACGCAACGCGGCCAGGAGCGGGGACGGCGTCGACTCGCCGGGCGTCAGGGCCGCGGAGAGCACGGCCTCGATGTCGCCGGCGAGGGTGCGGAGGGCGTCGGCCGTCGCCCCGGCCGCGGTCGCTGTCCGGCCCTGCTCGCCGAGGAGCCCTTCGAGTCGGGTGACGTCCTCGGAGGTGTCCTGCCACGCCCGCATCCAGGTCGTCGCGCTGGTGTCCGCGGCGGCGTCGGGCGAGGCTGTGCCGGCGAGCGCCGCGAGACGGGCGCGGGCGGCGTCCAGGGCCGCCGTCGTGCCGGCCAGCACCTGGTCGGCGTCGGCCTCTGCCGTCTCGGCCTCGGTGAGGACCGGCCCCAGCACCTCCAGGCCGGCGGCGACCTGGGCCAACTGCACAGCAAGGGGGGCATCGAGGTCGGCCGATGACCAGAACCGCTCGAGGACCACACGCGCACGGGGATCCGGCGTGGCCTTGGTGCGCAGATGCCGCGCGACCCGGACGTCGAAGGAGAGCACCGGGTCGGGCACAGCGGCGCCGGTGACGTCGTACTGCCGGGCCGTCAGCTTGGTGATCAGGCCCAGCGCGCTCGGGACGAGGTTGGCCAGCGCTCCGGCCATCGCGACGGCCGGGACGCCGGCGAAGCCCACCACCCCGGCGTCGGCGACGGTCTCCAGGTCGAAGGTGACCCCCTCGGGAAGGTCGGGGAGCGCGGTGCGCAGCAGGTCTGCCGGTCGCGCCTGGGAGGCCCGCTCACCCAACGCCTGCCGCAGTCGCGGCAGCAGCCCACCGAGTTGGGTCCGCAGCAGCAGTGCGGCCTCGGCGTCGGCGAAGACGGTCGGGTCGCTGGTCACCAGGATCTCCACGGCCGGGATCGTCTGCGTGGCCTCGATGACGAGGTCGGCGACGTCGTCCGCGGCCGCCTCGACAGCACGTCCGGCGAACACCTCGGCCAGGCCCAGGTCGCCGCTGCGAGCGAGGGTGTCCTTCTCGATCTCGGTGTCCAGCGAGGCCGGGAGGAGTTGCTTCGCGGCGGTGACCTGACTGGTCAGGGAGTCCGTGGCGAGCTTGGTACGCGCGGCCCGGTCCTCGAGTTCCAGACGCCGCTGCTCCAGGTCCAGGCGCTTGCGCTCGAGTCGGATCCGCGCCGCCCGCACCGTCGGGTTCCCGGCCAGGCTCGGGTCAGTCGTCGAGCCCGTCGTGCCGGACGTGGTCGTGTCGTCGCCCATGGTCCCCTCCTCGGCGTCACGTGTGTTCAACGTCTCGCCGTGATGGGCGGACGTCAAGGGCCGGGTGTCACGAGGCCGGGCGTCATGAGGCTGGTGTCACGGGGAGGTGACGAAGTCGATCAACTCCTCGACCCGGCCCAGCAGCGCCGCCTCGAGGTCGGCGTACGAGGTCACCTTGCTCAGGATGTGCTTCCAGGCGCGGGCGATGTCGGCCTGGTCGCGGTGGGGCCAGCCGAGTTGCTGGCAGACGCCGTGCTTCCACTCGACGTTGCGCGGGACCCGGGGCCAGGCTTCCAGTCCGAGGCGCTGCGGCTTCACCGCCTGCCACACGTCGACGAACGGGTGCCCGACGATGAGCACGTGGGCGCCCAGCGGCCCCTTGGCGATGTTCGCCGCGATCCGGCTCTCCTTCGACCCGGACACCAGGTGGTCCACCAGCACGCCGACCTTGCGTTCGGGCCCGGGGCGGAAGTCGGAGAGGTGCTCGCCGAGGTCGTCGACGCCGCCGAGGTACTCCACGACGACGCCCTCGATCCTCAGGTCGTCGCCCCAGACCTTCTCCACGAGTTCGGCGTCGTGGCGACCCTCGACGAAGATGCGGCTCGCCCGTGCCACCCGGGCCTTCGTGCCGGGCACGGCGACCGACCCCGACGCGGTCCGGGTCGGGGCCGACGGACCGCGACGCGTGGGTGGCACCAGGATCACCGGCACCCCCTCGAGCAGGAAGCCCGGACCCATCGGGAAGACCTTGCGCCGGCCGCGCCGGTCCTCCAGGGTCACCGTGCGCAGGTCGCGGTCGACGGCGACGATCTCGCCGCACCAGTCCGAGGAGTACTCCTCGACCACGAGGCCCTTGTCGGCGGAGATCTCCACCGAGCGGCCGCGCTTGGGGGCCTTCCAGTCGCTTGCCAGGACGTCGGAGCCGTAACGGTCGTGCACCGGCCCGAGGCTACCGGCGCGAGGTCACACCAACGGGAGTCGACGCGCGGTGCGGGGCACCTGAGGGTAGGCCGCACGGACAGCAGCGGCCAGCGTCGCCGCCGGGAAGGGGCCGGAGATCTCCGCGACGGCCTCCTCCAGGGGCACGCCGCGCGAGGCCAGGTCGAAGATCGTCTCCGCGACGGCGCCGAGGTCGCCGCGCTGGAGGTGGACGAACTCCGGACCGACCACGGTGCCGTGCCCGGGGACCACCAGCGTGGCCGGGGTCAGCATCCCGGTGACCAGGTCCAGCGCCCCGGGCCACTCCAGGGGGAAGGAGTCCACGCCGTACGCCGGCGCGCCGGACTCCTCGACCACATCTCCGGCGACGACGACGTCCGCGTCGCAGGACGGGTCGAACAGGCGGGCGACCAGGTCCCCGTCGGTGTGACCGCGTCCGGGGTGGACCAGTTCGACCATCCGGTCGCCGAGGTCGACGGCCCAGGCCGAGACGAAGGTGGTGTCGGGGACGATCACGCGGGCGGCGGCGGACTCCGCGGCCTTCTCCGCGCCGTACGCCTCGTCGGAAGCAGGAAGGGCGAACGAGGTCAGCGCCGCGGCGGCGGGCTCGGTGGCGATCACCGGCAGGTCGGGGTCGGCGTCGCGCAGGACCGCGGTGCCGAGTGCGTGGTCGACGTGGGCGTGGGTGAGGACCACGCCGAGGACCGGGGCGCTGGTGACCCGGCGCAGTGCCGCCAGGCTCGCGGCGAAGGCGGGCTCGGAGGCGTGGGTGTCGATCACCAGCACGCCGTGCTCGCCCTGGATCGCGGTGACGTTCACGTCGTACCAGCTCGTCCTGGCCACCCACACCCGGTCGGCGATCTCGGTGAACCCCGCGTCGGGAGTGAGCACGGGCAGGCCGGTGGCGTGGTTGTCGGGCACGCCCTCAATCTAGGCGGCGGGTAGCATTGGCACTCAGGCGAGGGGAGTGCCAGCCCCACACTCGGGTGGAGAGGAGAGCTCATGGTCGAGGACCGCCGACTTGCCGTGCTCCGCGCCATCGTGCAGGACTACGTCGCCACCCACGAACCCGTCGGGTCCAAGGCCCTGGTCGAGCGCCACCAGCTCGGGGTCTCGCCCGCCACCGTGCGCAACGACATGGCCGCGCTGGAGGACGAAGGGCTCATCGCCCAGCCGCACACCAGCGCCGGACGGATCCCGACCGAGAAAGGCTACCGAGTCTTCGTCGACCGGCTCAGCCAGGTCAAGCCGTTGAGCCCGGCCGAGCGCCGGGCCATCACCACGCTGCTGGAGGGCGCGGTCGACCTCGACGACGTGGTCGCCCGATCGGTCCGGCTGCTGGCGCAGCTGACCCGGCAGGTGGCGATCGTGCAGTACCCGACGCTCTCGCGCAGCACGGTGCGGCACGTCGAGCTCGTCATGCTGACCTCGTCACGCCTGATGATCGTGCTCATCCTCTCCACCGGCCGGGTCGAGCAGCGGGTCGTCGAGCTCCCCACCGAGCTCGACGAGGACGCGCTCTCCGAGGTCCGCACGACGGTGGGCCGCGCCGTGATCGGGGAGCGCATCCACGACGCCACCGAGGCCCTCGCCGCCGCGATCGACTCCGTCCCGGGCGAGCGGCGCACACCGCTGGCCGTGATCGTGGCCGCCCTCATCGAGGCGATGTCCGACCACCGCTCCGACGAGCGGGTCATGGTCGGCGGCACCGCGAACCTGACCCGCTTCGGCGACGGCTACGAGCTGTCGCTGCAACCGCTGCTGGAGGCCCTGGAGGAGCACGTGTTGCTGCTCAAGCTCCTCGGCGAGGCGTCCTCCCCGGCCACCCTCACCGTGCGCATCGGCTCCGAGGTGCCCCACGAGGCCCTCGGCGGCACCTCGGTCGTCGCGACCGGCTACGGCCCGGGCAACGAGTCGCTGGCGACACTGGGCGTCCTGGGTCCCACCCGCATGGACTACCCCGGCACGATGGCCAGCGTCCGGGCGGTCGCGCAGTACCTGTCCAAGATCCTCGACGAAAGATGATCCCTTCGTGAGCAACGATCCGTACGAGATCCTCGGGGTTGCCCGGGACGCCGACGCCGACGCCATCAAGAAGGCGTACCGCCGTCTCGCCCGTGAGCTGCACCCCGACGTCAACCCGGACCCGGAGACCCAGGAGCGGTTCAAGGACGTCACGCGGGCCTACGAGATCCTGTCCGACCCCGACAAGCGCCGTCACTACGACCTGGGCGGCGACTCGTTCACCGGCGGGTTCGGCAACGGTGCGGGGTTCTCCTTCACCGACATCATGGACGCCTTCTTCGGCGGCGGGTCGGGCAGCGGCCAGGGCCGCGGCCCGCGACCGCGCGTACGTCGCGGCCAGGACGCGCTGATCCACCTCGAGATCGAGCTGGCCGAGGCGGCCTTCGGCACCACCCGCGAGCTCAAGGTCGACACCGCGGTCACCTGCACCACCTGCTCCGGTGAGGGCACCGCCCCGGGCACGCGGCCGGTGGTGTGCGAGTCCTGCCAGGGACGCGGAGAGACCTTCCACGTGCAGCGCTCGTTCCTGGGCGAGATCCGCACGATGCGCCCGTGCGCGGCCTGCCGTGGCTTCGGCCAGGTGATCCCCGAGCCGTGTCGTGAGTGCGCCGGCGACGGGCGGGTCCGGTCGCGCCGCAGCCTGACGGTCAAGATCCCGCCGGGCGTGGACGACGGCACCCGGGTCCAGCTCGCGGACCAGGGCGAGGTCGGCCCCGGCGGCGGCCCGGCCGGCGACCTGTACGTCGAGCTGCACGTCGCCCACCACGAGCTCTACGAGCGTCAGGGTCGCGACCTGCACTGCTCGATCACGCTGCCGATGACCGCCGCGGCCCTCGGCGCGTCCCTGATGCTGCCCACCCTCGAGGCCGACCTCGCCCCGCAGGCGGCGGCCGACGCGGGCCTGCTCTCGCCGGAGTCGGAGGTGCAGCTCGACGTCCGGCCCGGCACCCAGTCCGGCACCCAGGTGACGCTGCAGGGTCGCGGTGTGCCGTCGTTGCGCGGCGCGGGCCGGGGCGACATGGTGGTGCACGTGATCGTGGAGACCCCCACCAAGCTCGACGAGCGGCAGGAGGAGCTGCTGCGCCAGCTCGCCGTACTGCGTGACGAGCAGAAGCCCGCCGGCAACCTGCACCAGCAGCACAAGTCGGTGTTCAACCGGCTGCGCGACGCGTTCGGTCCGCGATGAGCCTGGCGATGTTCCTCCTGCCCGGGATCGGGCAGGGCGCCGTGGGCGACGTCGTCGAGCTCGGCGGCGACGAGGGCCACCACGCGGCGGTCGTCCGCCGGATCGCGGCGGGGGAGCAGATCTCGCTCACCGACGGCGCCGGCACCGTGGCTCGCTGCCGGGTCGTGGAGGTCTCGAAGAAGGGGCTGAGCGCCGAGATCCTCGACCTGGCGGTCACCGACCCGGAGAAGCCCCGGGTGATCGTCGTCCAGGCGATCCCCAAGGGCGAGCGCGGCGAGCTCGCGGTGGAGATGCTCACCGAGGTCGGCGCCGACGTGATCGTGCCGTGGGCGGCGACCCGGTCGATCGCGAAGTGGAAGGGCGAGCGGGCCGAGAAGTCGCTGGCCAAGTGGCGCAACGCCGCCCGTGAGGCGGCCAAGCAGGCCCGTCGCTCGCACTTCCCCGAGGTCGCTCCGCTCGCCACGACCGAGGAGGTCGCGGCGCTGCTCGCCGGCGCCTCGGTGCGCGTGGTGCTGCACGAGGCGGCGTCGGGTCCGCTGGCCGACGTCCCGGTGCCGGGGCGCGGCGAGATCGTGATCGTGGTCGGCCCCGAGGGCGGCATCACCGACGAGGAACTGGAGACCTTCTCCCGGGTCGGCGCCGAGGCGCTGCGGCTGGGGTCGTCGGTGCTGCGTTCGTCGACCGCCGGCGTGGCCGCCGCGGCGGCGCTGCTCTCCCGCACTCCGCGCTGGCGCTGAAACTGCCCGCGACTCCGTGTCGCAGATAACTCTTCCGTGAGCAGGTGAACGTGTTCTAGTCTCGTCTCCCCGGCGCCGGTTCCAGGCGTCGCGTCTCGGAGGTGGACCTGTGGACCCGGTGACTGAACATCACGAGATCCTCGTCGTCGGTGGCGGCTTCTCCGGCATCGGCACCGGCATCGCGCTACGCAAGGCCGGGTGGGAGGACTTCCTGATCCTCGACGACGGGGACGACGTCGGAGGCACCTGGCACTGGAACACCTATCCCGGCGTCGCGGTCGACATCCCGTCCTTCAGCTACCAGTTCTCCTTCGAGCCCCGCGCCTCGTGGAGCCGCACCTACGCCAAGGGCGCCGAGCTGGCCGACTACGCCCGGCACTGCGTCGACACCTACGGGCTGCGCGACCACCTGCGGATGCGCACCTCGGTCGCGGCCGCGGCGTACGACGAGGACGAGAACCTGTGGCGGGTCCGGCTCGCCGACGGCGGGGATCTGACCGCGCGCTACCTGGTCAACGCCACCGGCGTGCTCACCCAGCCGAAGAAGCCCGAGATCCCCGGAGTCGACGACTTCGCCGGCATCACGCTGCACACCGCGCGCTGGGACCACTCCGTCGACCTGACCGGCAAGCGCGTGGCGATCATCGGCACGGGCGCTTCCGCGGTGCAGGTGATCCCGGAGATCGCGCGGTCGGTGGCGCAGTTGACCGTCTTCCAGCGCACTCCGATCTGGTGCCTGCCCAAGCCCGACCTGCCGCTGGGGCGGGTGCTGCGCCTGGGCCTACGCCTCCCGCTCGCGGGGTCCCTGGCGCGTCTGGCGAGCCAGCTCTTCGTGGAGACCACCTTCCCGTTGGCGGCGCACTACCACCGCCAGTTGCACGTCGCGGACCGGATCGAGGTGCTGGCGCGGGCCTACGTGCGTCAGCAGGTCGACGACCCGGAGGTGGCGGCGAAGCTGACCCCGTCGTACGGCCTGGGGTGCAAGCGGCCGAGCTTCCACAACTCCTACCTGGCGACCTACAACCGGCCCAACGTGGCGCTGGAGACCGCCGGGATCGCGGAGATCACCCCGACCGGCGTACGCACGGTCGAGGGGGTCGAGCACGAGGTGGACGTGCTGATCCTGGCGACCGGCTTCAAGGTGTTCGACCGCGGCAACGCCCCGACCTACGACCTGGCCGGGGTCGGCGGGGTGAACCTGGAGGACTGGTGGGAGGAGCACCGCTACCAGGCCTATCACGGGGTGTCGGTGCCCGGATTCCCCAACTACTTCTCGGTGTTCGGGCCCTACGGCTACAACGGCTCGTCCTACTTCGCGCTGATCGAGGCCTCGGTCACGCACATCCTGCGGTGCCTGAACCACGCCCGGAAGGTCGGGGCCGACCGTGTCGAGATCAGCGCCGAGGCCAACGAGGCGTTCTTCGCCGAGATGCTGCGGCGGCGGGGCAACCAGGTGTTCTGGCGCGAGGACTGTGCCGGGTCGAACAGCTACTACTTCAACCAGCACGGGGACGTCCCGCTGCGGCCGAACTCGACGCCCGAGTCGTGGTGGCGCGCGGGCCACTTCCCGCTAGGTGACTACACCTTCACCCGGATCGACGCGCCGCGGCCGGTGCCGGTGGGCTGAGGGTCCGCGACTCGGCGCGCCCGCTCAGCGGACGGTGATCTGCTTGGTGTCCTGGGCCGGGCCGGGGCCCTCGCCGCCGGAGGGATCGCTCTGCCGGACCAGCAGCGTGTAGGTCCCCGGAGGCGCGGAGACCTCGAAGGAGTACGGCGCCATCGTGCAGCACTCCTCCGCGGTGGCGAACCCCTCCGCGACCCTGCGGTCGCCGCTCAGCAACTCCCACTCGACCGTGGCCTCGTACGCCGCGGCGAGCCCGGTCACCGTGAAGGGGGACGCCACCTCGGCGCCCGTGCCCGGGTCGATGATCCACACCGGCGCCAGCGTGGCGAGGTCCTCGCCGGCACGCACCGGGCGCGTGACGTCCTGGCCCAGCAGGGTGGTGGCGGTGCCGTCGACCAGGAACCGCACCGGCAGTCGCTGCTCGGCGCCGGCCTGGGCGCTGCGGACGATCTGCTGCAGGGCCAGCCCGGCCTCGTCGGGGCTCGTGCCGCCCGGTGGGGCCGTGAGGTCCACCTCGGGGTTGGTCAGGTCCAGGGTGATCACGTCGTCGACGGCCACGTCGCGGAGCGCCGTCCCGGCCGGCCAGCCGGTGACGTAGTCCGGGTCGGCGGGCGCGCTCTCCAGGGCTGCTCCGACCGAGCGGGCGACCGCTCCGACGACGTCGTCCCGGCTCGCGAGCGGGTCGCCGGCGACCTCGACGGTGAGGAACTCCCGGAAGAGCCGGGGTCCCTGCGGGGTGTCGCCGAGGAAGTACGCCGGCACGCCGGTCACCGGGTCGGCCGGCGGTTCGACCGAAGTCACGCCGGGCTCGGGCGGGGTGGCCACGTCGTCGCGCGGCCCGAAAGGTCCGGTCAGCAGAGAGACCCCGGCCACGGTCAGGGCGGTCGCGGCCACGGCTCCGCCGACCGGCACCAGCCAGCCGCCCCACCGTGCGCCCTTCTGTGCCGACCCCGTCGCTGCGCCTGCGCGGCGGGTGCGCTCGCGCAGCCTCGGCAGCGCGTCGTCGGGCTCCACATCGGCCACCGCGTCATGGAGCAGCATGCGGAGGTCGTCGTCGTCGTACGGCCGGCTCATCGGGTCTCCTCCATCAGGGTGCGCAGCGCGGCGGCGCCGCGGGAGGCGTGGCTCTTGACCGAGCCGCGGCTGATGCCGAGCCAGTCGGCGATCGTGGCCTCGTCCAGGTCGAGGTAGTAGCGCAGCGCGAGTACCTCGCGCTGCCGGGTCGGCAACTGCTGCAACGCGGCGAGCACCTGTCGGCGGCGTTCGGCGATCAGCGCGTCCGCGTCCGCCCCGGGGATCGGCGGCGCGGGAGAGGGGACGTGGCGCAGGGCCACCGCCCGTCGGCGCAGCGCGGAGCGGCACCTGTTCAGCACCGTGGTCCGCAGGTAGGCCGCTGCCTTCTCCGGGTCGCTGAGTCGCGCCAGCTTCGGGTGCACGGCGACGAACGAGTCCTGCACGATCTCCTCCGCGGAGGCCTGGTCGCCCAGCACCAGCACCGCGAGCCGCACCAGGCGGCGGTACTGCCCGGCGTACAGCTGCTCGAGCAGAAGGTCGGGGTCGGTGGCCACCGGGACCTCCCCTCCCCGTCGCAGCGACGGTGCCCTGAGTGTCTCCATACCCGTATCACGCGCGGTCGGCGTGAGCGGTTGACAGCGGTAGACTGGCCCGCGCAAAGGGTTCCAGTGCGTTCTTGGAGGCGGGTACGGCGCACGCCCGCCTCGGCGTCCCCGGACGCCCCTCATGGAGACCCTTGCCGATGTCACCCGTCACCTCGTACCGCCGACTTCTCGACCTGGTCGGCCCCGGCTACGTCGTCCTCGCCTTCCTGGCGCGCCTGCCCCTGGCGATGAGCCAGATGGGCTCCCTGCTGCTGGTCGCGGACGCGACCGGCTCGTACGGCGCGGGCGGACTCGCCGCCGGTGGGCTCGCCGTCGCCAATGCCGTCGGAGCCCCGATCGCCGGGTCGTTGTCGGACCGCCACGGCCAACGCCGCATCGTCCTGGCCCAGTCTGTGCTCGGCGGCACCGGACTGACCGTGCTCGTGCTGCTCGCGGCCGTCCCGGCCGACACCCCCTTCCTGGTGGCCGCCGCGGCGGCGACCGGACTGGTGCTGCCCCAGGTCGGACCGCTGGCCCGGGTCCGCTGGCGTCCGATCATCGAGAGCCGGGTGGACGCGCACCGGGCGCGCCTGGTGTCCGCGGCCTTCTCCTACGAGGGCGCGGCCGACGAGGCCTCCTTCGTGCTCGGCCCGGCCCTGATCGGCCTCGGCGTGGCGCTCCTCGACCCGGGTGTCGCGCTCTTCCTCGCCGCCGCGTTGCTCATGGGTTTCGGAAGCGCCTTCGCGCTGCACCCGACCGCCCGGCTCGCCCACCTGCCGGCGGCCGCGCGAGCGGGTGACGCGCGGCTGATCAGCGGCGTGTTCGTGCTGCTGATGTTCGGCCAACTCCTCCTCGGCAGCCTCTTCGGCTCGGTGCAGGTCGGCAACGGCCTCGTGGCCACCGAAGCAGGCCAGGCAGGGCTCGCCGGCCTCGTGCACGCCACCCTCGGGGTCGGCAGCGTCATCGCGGGGCTGGCCATGGCGGCGGTGCCCGACCGGGTCGCCATGAGCACCCGCTCGCTGCTGTCCGCCCTCGCCCTGGTGGTGCTCTCCGCCCCGCTCCTCCTGGTCACCACACCTTTCCAGGGGGCGCTGGTGATGCTGTTCCTCGGGTTCGCGGTGGCGCCGTACATGATCACCAACTTCACCGTCGCCGAGCAGACCGTCCCGGTCGCCCGCGTCGGCGCCGCGATGACCCTGCTCGCCGCCGCCACCGGCGTCGGGTACGCCCTCGGCGCCGCCGTGGCCGGCCGCCTCGCCGACACCGTCGGCGCCACCGCCGCCTTCGCCGTCACGTTCTCCTCCACCCTGCTCGCCCTCGTGGTGAGTGTGGGGTTGGTGGTGGCTGAGCGGCGTGGGGATGGGGGTGCAGGTTTCACTAGATCTCTAGTGACTCCTGCACTTCCTGAGCGTTGCAACACTCAGTAAGTGCGGGTTTCACTAGAGACCTAGTGGTTCCTGCACCAGCCCCCCGCCGCGCAACGGGGCGGGGCTAGGCTCACCCCATGTCCGACTGCCTGTTCTGTCGATTCGTTGCTCGCGAGATCGAGCCGGACGTGGTGCACGAGACGGCCACGACGTTGGCGTTCCGTGACATCAACCCGCAGGCGCCGACGCACGTGCTGGTGGTGCCCAAGGAGCACCACGAGAACGCGGCGGCGCTGGCCTCGGCACGTCCAGAGGTGATGGCCGACCTGGTGGCCGCAGCGGGGGCGGTGGCCGAGCAGGAGGGGCTGGGGACGGGTTACCGGCTGGTCTTCAACACCGGTCCGGACGCCGGGCAGACGGTCTTCCACGTCCATGGCCACGTCCTCGGTGGACGCGGCCTCGGCTGGCCTCCCGGCTGACGTCGGGACGCCCGGATCCGGCCGCGGGCCGAATCCCGGGGGCGTCCTGAGGGCGGGCTGGCTAGCATGGAGGGGTCCGATCCCGGCGACCCCAGGAGGCCGGCCCCCCGTTGGGCCCGTCCATGACCGAGAACACCTCGCGGCGCGACCAGCCGCAGCACATCGTCGATGTCCCCACCAGCATCAACATGGTGACCCTGCTGGGCCCCAACGACGAGCACCTCGCCCTGATCGAGCAGTCCTTCGACGCCGACATCCACGTCCGCGGCAACCGCGTCACGCTGCGCGGTGAGTCCTCGGAGCTGGCGTTGGCCGAGCGGCTCATCGACGAGCTCGTCGCGATCCTGCGGACGGGCCAGGGTCTGACGCCCGAGATCGTGGAGCGGGCCGTGGCGATGCTGCGCGCGGAGTCCCAGGAACGTCCCGCCGACGTCCTCAGCCTCAACATCCTCTCCAACCGCGGGCGCACGATCCGGCCCAAGACGCTGAACCAGAAGCGGTACGTCGACGCGATCGACAAGCACACCGTGGTCTTCGGCATCGGCCCGGCCGGCACCGGTAAGACCTACCTGGCGATGGCCAAGGCGGTCCAGGCGCTGCAGTCGAAGAACGTCAACCGGATCATCCTGACCCGGCCCGCGGTCGAGGCGGGAGAGCGGCTGGGCTTCCTGCCCGGCACCCTCAGCGAGAAGATCGACCCGTACCTGCGCCCGCTGTACGACGCGCTGCACGACATGATCGACCCCGAGACGATCCCCAAGCTGCTCGCGGCCGGGACCATCGAGGTGGCACCGCTGGCGTACATGCGCGGACGCACCCTCAACGACGCGTTCATCATCCTCGACGAGGCGCAGAACACCTCGCCCGAGCAGATGAAGATGTTCCTGACCCGGCTCGGGTTCGGTTCGAAGATCGTGGTCACCGGCGACGTCACCCAGGTCGACCTTCCGACCGGCGTCAAGTCCGGCCTGCGGGTCGTGGAGAGCATCCTCGACGGGATCGAGGACATCTCCTTCAACCGGCTCACCAGCCACGACGTGGTCCGCCACCGGCTCGTCGGCAAGATCGTCGCGGCGTACGACGACTTCGAGGCCCACCCGCCCGCGGAGTCCGAGGCCCACCGTCCCCGAGGGCGGCGCTGATGAGCATCGAGGTGCTCCAGGAGTCCGGGGCCGAGGTCGATGCCACCCGGCTGGTCCGCCTGAGCACGTTCGCGCTGGACCGGCTGCGCGTCCACCCGCAGGCAGAGCTCTGCATCAAGTTGGTCGACGAGGCCACCATCGCCGAGCTCAACGAGCAGTGGATGGAGAAGGAGGGCCCCACCGACGTGCTGGCCTTCCCGATGGACGAACTGCGCCCCGGCCTGGTCGACGACGACCCGGAGGAGGGTGTGCTCGGCGACCTGGTGCTCTGCCCGCAGGTGGCCGAACGGCAGGCCGACGAGGCCCGCGCCAAGGGGCAGGCGGGTTACAGCACGGTCGACGAGATCGACCTCCTCACCGTGCACGGCATCCTCCACCTGCTGGGCTACGACCACGCCGAGCCCGAGGAGCACGCGGAGATGTTCGGCCTCCAGGCGCGCCTGCTCGCCGAGTGGGCCGCAGTCCAGCACGGCGCGGAGGCCGAGGAGTGAGCGCCGGCGATCCGTGGTTGCTCGCGCTGGCCGCCGTCCTGGTGGTCGTCGCGGGCTTCTTCTCCAGCGCCGAAGCGGCGCTGGCCTCCATCTCGCGGGTCCGCGCCGAGGAACTCCTCAACGAGGGCCGCGGGGGAGCGGCGCGCCTGCTCCAGATCGCCGAGGACCCGCCGCGCTTCCTCAACACCGCGCTCTTCCTGCGGATGCTCTGCGAGATCACCGCGATCGCGCTGGTCACCGAGGTCATGCTCGGGGTGCTGGACGACGTACGGCTGGCCCTGCTCGCCGCCGTCGGCAGCATGCTGCTGGTGCAGTTCGTCGTACTCGGTGTCGGAGCGCGCACGGTGGGGCGTCAGCACGCCGTACGGATCGGCCTGATGAGTGCCGGCATTGTCAGCGTGTTCACCCGCGTCCTCGGGCCGCTGCCGCAACTGCTGATCGTGATCGGCAACATGATCACGCCGGGCCGCGGCTTCTCCGAGGGCCCGTTCGCCTCCGAGGCGGAACTGCGCGAGATGGTCGACCTGGCCGAGAAGAGCCAGCTCATCGAGGCCGGCGAGCGCAAGATGATCCACTCGGTCTTCGAGCTCGGCGACACGATCGTGCGCGAGGTGATGGTGCCGCGCACCGACGTGGTCTTCATCGAGCACGGCAAGACACTGCGCCAGGCGATGTCGCTGGCGCTGCGCAGCGGCTTCTCGCGGATCCCGGTGGTGGGGGACAACCTCGACGACATCGTCGGCGTCGCCTACCTCAAGGACGTCACCAAGCGCGTCTTCGACAAGCACGAGGCAGAGACGACGGAACGCGTCGAGTCGGTGATGCGCCCGGTGATGTACGTCCCGGACTCCAAGCCCGTCGACGAGTTGCTGCGCGAGATGCAGGCGATGCGCAAGCACGTCGCCGTCGTCGTCGACGAGTACGGCGGCACCGCCGGTCTGGTCACCATCGAGGACATCCTGGAGGAGATCGTCGGGGAGATCACCGACGAGTACGACCAGCTCGAGGTCGACGTCCAGGAGCTCTCCGGAGGTGGCTGGCGAGTCAGTTCGCGCTACCTCGTCGACGACCTGGTCGACATCTGCGGGGTCGCGGTCGCGGACGACGACGTGGACACCATCGGCGGTCTGATGGCCAAGCACCTGGGACGCGTGCCGATCCCGGGGTCGGTGGTCGAGACCCACGGGCTTCGGTTCGAGGCCGAGACCCCGGCGGGACGCCGCAATCGGATCGGCACCGTGGTGATCACCCGGCTCGTCCCCGAGGAGCCCTCGGACGAGCGGACCGGCAGCGACTCCTACTCTGACTCCCATGTCTGAGCACGCCCAGCCCGCCGATCCCGACGACCGCAAGCTCCTCACCCTGGCCCGCACCACCCGCGCCCGCATCCGGGCGGCGGAGGGTGCGTGCGTCCGCGACACCGACGGCCGCACGTACGCCGCGGCATCGGTCGACCTGCCCTCGCTGCAGCTCTCCGCGGTCGGGGCGGCGGTCGCGATGGCGGTCTCCAGCGGGGCGGCGGGACTGGAGGCGGTCGCGGTCCTCACCGACGCCGACGCCGTCGCGGAGGACGACCTGGCCGTGATCCGCGAGTTCGGCGGCGCCGAGGTCACGGTCTTCCGCGCCGACGCCCGTGGCCAGGTGCTGGAGACACTCCGCGCCTGAAGGGACTGGCGAAGCACCCGGGGTCCTTGGTTAGTGTGGGCGAATGGGGGTCGGAGGGGACCTGCACGAGGCCGGGGTGGCCCGATTGCGCGTGTCGTACGCCGCGATCCCACCCGGCGAGCCCGTGCGCCTGGCGAAGCGCACGTCGAACCTCTTCCGCAGCGGTCATCGCGACCGCTCGGCAGGGCTGGACGTCTCCGGGCTGACCGGCGTGATCGAGGTGGACGTCGAGGCCCGCACGGCCGACGTCCAGGGCATGTGCACCTACGAGGATCTGGTCGCCGAGACGTTGCCGCACGGGCTGATCCCGCTGGTCGTGCCGCAGCTACGCACGATCACTCTCGGCGGTGCGGTCACCGGCCTGGGTATCGAGGCGACGTCGTACCGCAACGGTCTTCCGCACGAGTCGGTGCTGGAGCTGGACCTGCTCACCGGCAACGGCGACCTGCTCACCCTCAAGCCGGGCGACCCGCTCTTCGACGCCCACCCCAACGCTTACGGGTCCCTCGGCTACGCCACCCGGCTGCGCATCGAGCTCGAGGTCGTCCCCGCGTACGTCGCGTTGCGCCACGTCCGCTTCGACGACCTCGACGCACTCGCCCCGGCGATCGAGCGCATCTGCGCCGAGCGGGCCTGGGAGGGCGAGCGCGTCGACGCGCTCGACGGCGTGGTGTTCACTCCCGACGAGACGTACCTGACGCTGGCGCGCTGGACCGACGAGCCGGGACCCACCTCGGACTACACCGGACAGGCGATCTACTTCCGCTCCCTGCGCGAGCGGAGCACGGACCGGCTGACGATGCACGACTACCTGTGGCGCTGGGACACCGACTGGTTCTGGTGCTCCGGCGCCCTGGGGCTGCACCGCCCCTGGGTGCGGCGGGTGTGGCCGCGACGCTTCCGGCGCAGCGACGTCTACCACCGCCTGGTGGCGCTCGACCAGCGACTCGGCCTGACCGCCCGCCGCGATCGTCGGGCCGGGATCGGCCGTGAACGCGTCATCCAGGACGTCGAGGTCCCGGTGGATCGCGTGGCGCAGTTCTGCCGCTGGTTCGACGACGCGGTCGGGATGCGGCCGGTGTGGCTGTGCCCGCTGCGGCTGCGCGAACCGCACGGACCCGGCAGCGCGCGGACCTGGCCGACCTACCCGCTCGAGCCCGGCACGACGTACGTCAACGCAGGTGACCGCGCTGGGTGGCCACAAGTCCCTCTACTCCGACGCCTTCTACGACGAGGCGACCTTCGAACGGCTCTACCACGCGTCCGGTCTCGACGACCTGCGGCGCACCAGCGACCCCGGCGGTCGGCTGACCCGGCTCTACGACAAGGCGGTACACAGGCGATGACCCTGCTCGTCTCTCGACTCGCGCGCCCCCACGTCACCCTCGCCGGTGCCCTGGAGTCGCTCTTCGAACACGGTATGCCCTTCCGCTTCACCGCTTACGACGGCAGCGAGGCCGGTGACCCCGACAGCGCGGTCCACCTGCACCTGGCGCGGGAGCGCGGGCTGTCCTACATCCTCACCGCCCCGGGCGACCTGGGGATGGTCCGGGCGTACGTCGCCGGGGACCTCGAACTGCACGGGACCCACCCGGGCGACCCGTACGAGCTGATGGTGCTGGCGATGAGTCGCTTCACCCTGCGGCGGCCTTCGGCTGCGGAGGCCGCGAAACTGCTGCTGGCGCTGGGCATCTCGCACCTGGTGCCCCCGCCCGTCCCGGCGTTGGAGGCGCTCCCGCGGTGGCGCCGGGTCGTGGAGGGTGCGCTGCACAGCCGCAGCCGCGACGCGGAGGCGATCCGGCACCACTACGACGTGTCCAACCGGTTCTACTCCCTGGTGCTGGGGGAGTCGATGACCTACACGTGCGCCTGTTACCCGCATGCCGATGCGACGCTGGAGGAGGCGCAGGCGTTCAAGTACGACCTCGTGTGCCGCAAGCTCGGCCTGAAGCCGGGGATGCGCCTGCTCGACGTCGGATGCGGCTGGGGCGGGATGGTGAGGCACGCGACCACGCACTACGGGGTCACCGCGCTCGGCGTGACCCTCTCGCGGGAGCAGGCCAGGTGGGCGCAGGACGCGATCAAGGCCGACAGGCTCGACGACGTCGCCGAGGTGCGGCACCTGGACTACCGCGACGTCACCCAGGACGGCTTCGACGCGGTCAGCTCCATCGGGCTCACCGAGCACATCGGCGTCGCCCACTACCCGGCGTACTTCGGTTTCCTGCGCGACCGCCTCCGCCCCGGCGGGCGGCTGCTCAACCACTGCATCACCCGCCCCCACAACCAGGACCTCCCCACCGGACACTTCATCGACCGCTACGTCTTCCCCGACGGCGAGCTGACCGGGTCGGGGCGGATCATCACCGAGATCCAGAACGTCGGGCTCGAGGTGCGCCACGAGGAGAACCTGCGCGAGCACTACGCGCTGACCTGTCGCGCCTGGGCACGCAACCTCGCCGCGAACTGGGACGAGTGCGTCGCCGAGGCCGGCGAGGAGGTGGCCCGCGTGTGGGGGCTCTACCTGGCCGGGTGCAGCCGCGGGTTCGAGATCAACGACATCCAGCTCCACCAGGTGCTGGCGGTCAAGCCCGGCGAGGACGGCGAGGCGGGCTTCCCGCTGCGCCCGGACTGGCTGAGCTGAGCGTCGGGCCGCGCTGATCGGGAAGCGTGCGAGGATCGGCGGGTGAGCACCTCCGATCCGGCCACGCCGTCCTTCCGCAGCGGTTTCGCCTGCTTCGTCGGACGTCCCAACGCGGGCAAGTCCACGCTGACCAATGCGCTGGTGGGCACCAAGGTCGCCATCACCTCCTCCAAGCCGCAGACCACCCGCACCGTCGTCCGCGGCATCGTGCACCGCCCCGACGTCCAGCTCGTCCTGGTGGACACCCCCGGGCTGCACCGTCCGCGGACGTTGCTGGGCGAGCGGCTGAACGACCTGGTCACCGCCACCTGGGCCGAGGTGGACGTGGTCGCGGTGTGCTTCCCGGCCGACCAGAAGATCGGCCCCGGTGACCGCTTCCTGGTCACCGAACTCGCGAAAGTACGCCGCACCACGAAGTTCGCGCTGGCGACCAAGACCGACCTGGTCACCCCCGAGCGTCTTGCCGAGCATCTGCTCGACATCGCCCGGCTGGGGGAGGAGACCTCGACGGACTGGGCCGAGATCGTGCCGGTCTCCGCGGTGTCCGGTGACCAGATCGGGCTGCTGGCCGACCTGCTGGTCCAGCGCCTGCCCGAGGGCCCCGCGCTCTATCCCGACGGGGAGCTGACCGACACCCCCGAGGAGGCGATCGTGGCCGACCTCATCCGGGAGGCGGCGCTCGAAGGCGTGCGCGACGAGCTGCCGCACTCGATCGCGGTCGTGGTGGAGGAGATGGGACTGCGCCCGGACCGCCCCGAAGGCAAGCCCCTGCTGGACGTGCACGCCAACCTCTTCGTCGAACGCGACTCCCAGAAGGGGATCGTGATCGGACACAAGGGCGCCCGACTGCGCGAGGTGGGCTCGACCGCGCGCCGCAACATCGAGGCCATGCTGGGCACGCCGGTCTACCTCGACCTGCGGGTCAAGATCGCCAAGGACTGGCAGCGCGACCCGCGCCAGCTCCGGCGGCTCGGTTTCTGATCCGCAGGGGTTCCGGGCGCTAGGCTCGCCGGGACCCGGTCGCGCGTCGTTCGAGCAGAAGTCGTGCGGGCAGGACCGGCAGGGAGGAGACCCGGGTGAACCTGGAGAAGGTCGTCTTCGGCTTCTTCGTGCTGCTCGCGGCCACGTTGAACTTCGGCTTCTTCCTCGGGGACATGTCGCGTCCCGAGCTGCATAACGTCTGGGAGCTCTTCGCTGCGATCGTGGTGAACCTGATCGCCATGGTCCTGAAGTTCGGCGACCGGACCCAGCTCGGCGCGGTGCAGCTGGCCACCAGCCTCGTGGCCAACCTGCAGCTCCTCACCGCCGGCGTGGTGTGGGCCTACGCCTCGAACGTGGGCGACGGGCTCACCCCGGAGATCACCGCCGCGGTGGTCTCCCTGTCCGGTGGTGCCCTGCTGGCCAACATCGTGTCGGTGATCCTGCTGGTCTCCGAGACGCTCTCCTACCAGCGACGCTGATCCCATGCCCCGGCCGCTCCCGCAGGTGCCGACCCTGGCGACCTCGGCCAGTGTGTTCCTGATCCTGCGCCGGATGCGGGCGCCGCTGATCGTGCTGATCCTGATCTTCTCGATCAGCACCGCGGGACTGTCGCTGATCCCCGGTCAGGACGCCTCCGGGGCCCCGCGGCGGATGACGCTCTTCGAGTCCTTCTACGTGATGAGCTACACCGCCACCACCATCGGGTTCGGCGAAATCCCCTACGCCTTCACCCCGGCGCAGCGACTCTGGGTGACGCTGTCGATCTTCCTCTCGGTGATCGGGTGGGCGTATGCCATCGGGTCGCTGCTCTCGCTCTCCCGGGACCGCTCCTTCCGCCGGGCGCTGGCGGTGCAGCGCTTCACACGTCACGTACGCCGGCTCCAGGAGCCGTTCCTGCTCGTGGTCGGCCACGGGGCCGCGGGCCAGTCGCTCACGGCCTCGCTGGACAGGGCCGGGCGCTCGTTCGTGGTGGTGGACAGCGACGAGGAGCATGTCGCCGCGCTGGACCTGGGCGCCTACCGCTCCGACCCCCCGTCGGTCGTGGGGTCGGCCCGCGAGCCACGACTGCTGGGCGCCGCCGGTCTGAGCAACCCCCGGTGCCGTGCCGTGGTCGCGCTGACCGGGGACGACGAGACCAACCTCGCGGTGGCGATGACGGCGGCGTTGCTGCGCCCCGACGTCCGGGTGGTGGCGCGCGCCACGACCCGGTCGATGGCCCGGCGGATCGAGGCGTTCGGCTCCTCGGAGGTGGTCGATCCCTACGACCGTTTCGGCGATCACCTCCGCATCCTGATGCGTTCGACGGCCGCCTACCGGCTGATGATGTGGCTGACCAGCCCGGTCGGGTCACTGCTCCCCGATGAGCGTCCGCCCACCCCGTCGGGACGGTGGGTCGTCTACGGCGACGGTGCCTTCGCCGAGGAGATCGCGCACGACCTGGCCGCCGAGGGCGTGGACCTGACGCTGGTCGCCGGTCAGGGCTACGACGAGCACGCCTTGCGGGGTGCGGATCTGGCCCGTGCAGTGGGGCTGGTCGCCGCCACCGACAACGACGTCACCAACCTCTCGGTCCTGGAAACGGCGCTGGAGATCAACCCGGGCCTGTTCACCGTGCCCCGTCAGAACCATGGCGGCAACGCCGTCCTCTACCGCAGCATCGGCGCCGACTTCACCCTCGTGCCCGCCGAGATCATGCTCCATGAGACTCTCGCTCGCCTCGTGGACCCGGCGCTGCTGCCCTTCCTCCGGGAGGTGCCGCACCACGACCAGGCCTGGGCCGAGCAGGTCGTCGACCGGCTCGTGCGCGCGGACGGTCGCCGGTTGGCGTACCTGTGGAGCCTCGCGATCGACGACGCCGAGGCGCCGGCGCTGGCGGCGCGGGTCACCGACGTCCCCGTCCGGGTCGGTGAACTGATCGCGACCGTCAGCGATCCGGCTGCGCCCGGCCTGGTCGCCCTCGCGATCCTGCGCGACGGCGCGCCTGCGCTGTTGGTCCCTGACGCCGAGGTCGAACTGGCGCAGGGCGACCGGGTGCTCTGGTACTCCTCCTGGGCCACCCGCGAGGCGCTGCGCGACCTGTGCCGGGACCCCGACCGCTTGGCCGCCCGACTCACGGGCCGGCGTACGGCGGACGGGTGGCTGTGGCGCACGCTCGCGCGCTGACCGCGGCTCAGCCGACCTGGTTCTGCGGCGCCCAGCAGTAGCCGTACCGCTGCCCCGCCTCCCACTGGGCGCGGGTGGGCCACTCCCAGCCGTACTCGAACTCCAACGGGAGACCGGCAGCTGCGCGGACCCGATCCGCACACGGCTGGTCGCCGGTCTCGCGGACCGCGGCCGTCCCCGGGTAGTCGCGGCCCTCCAACGGGATCGTGCCGATCGCCACCCAGGTGTGCCGCAGTTCGCAGGCCACCCGCGTGAAGCCGGCTGATCCGGGGCGGGCGGTGCCGCAGAGCCCGTAGCGTTCCGGGCCCTCGGGGCGGTCCAGGACGCCCTCGAACCGGTCCTGGCCGGTCAGCGGGAGCAGCCGGGTGTCCTTGCCGAAGACGACGAGATCGCACCGGAACCAGCGCGCCCCTGCCTCGGACTCGGCCAGCGTGGGCGTGAACCAGACGGTGGTGATCCGGCTGAGCGCGCGCAGTTCAGGGGTTCCGCCCAGGAACTCCACCAGGCGCGCGGGGCAGGTGCGTGCGGGCTGGCGCGCGACCCGGGGGGAGTCCACGGCGAGGTCGCGGCCACCGATCCTCGTGCGGAGCGTGCCGACGTGGAAGGTGCGCGCGGTGTGCTCCTCCCGGCAGCGCTGCGGCTCGACATCCGAGGTCGGACTGGTGATCTCGGAGGTGTCCAGGGCGTAGCAGGCGCCCTCCTCGGGCACCGGGGGCGGTGTGGGCGTCGGTGACTCCGACGGGGCCACCTCCGACGATGCGTCAGGAGAGGCCGAACCCGGGTCGGCCGGATCGTCCGTGGTGTCGGTGCAGGCGCTGAGCACGAGCGCCGCCGCCAGCGTCAGTGCCGGCAGAAGCCCGGTACGCCGCCCGCGCGGCCTCGGCGGGGTCCTCACTGCGTCGTCTTCGCCCAGCACACGGACCGGCGGTTGCCGGCCTGCCACTCCGGCTCGTGGAACCAGGTGTAGCCGTAGTCGTAGTCGATCGGGTAATTCAGCCAGGCGCCGACGGAGTCGGAGCAGAAGTCGCGGCTGCGGACCTCGACGACGCGGTCACCGGGGTAGGGATCGCCCGCCTTGCCGAGGACGATGGTGGTGACCGCGCGCCAGGTGTGCGGTTCACTGCACGGGAGCTTCACCGACCCGGTCACCGCGGGCCCGTCGGCGCAGATCATCCAGCGGTCGTCGGGGATGCCGAGCAGCAGTCCTTCGGAGGACTCGGGCAGGCCCACGAGCGCTTCGGACTGCTCACCACCACCCACGACGTCGCAGCGAAACCAGCGCGCCCCTGCCTCCCACGCCTCGTCGCTGGGCCGGAACCACGCCCAGGTCAGCACCGAGCGCATCACCAGGCTGTCGGTGCCGCCGACGTGCCTCATGAACCGCGGCTGGCAGGTGTCGTAGACCTTGGCGCCGAGTTCGCGGTCGTCGGGCTCGGCGTCGGCGAACGCCTTGCCGAACGACCCGACGGCGTACGTCTCGGCGGTGTGCTGCTCGGCGCACGGCACGGGTTCGTCGTCGTTGGTGGCGCGGGTCAGGTCCTCGGCGTCCAACATCCGACAGGCCCCGACCTCGGGGGCGGAGATGTCCACCTTCTCCGGCTCGGCCTCCGGGGTCGAGCCGCACGCGACCAGCAGCGGCGCGCCCAGCAGCATCGCGACCAGCAGCGTCGCGCGGGGGCGACGGAGGGCGCGGCGCACGGCGGCTCCTGAGGTGCATGGGCCCAACTGCGGAGGCAGGGGGTGCGTGGGCGGGACGCGTCCAGGGTAGCCGCGCGTCGTGCGCCGCGGGGCGGTCTTCGCCGTCACTCCGCCAGGACGGCGGCGAGGGTGGCGCCCAGGTCGTACGCCGCCGCGCTCAGGCCCTCATCGACCTCGCCGAGGCCCTCCACCAGGGCCGCGGACTGCCGCCAGCCCAGCGCGCCGGTGATCGCCAGCACCGACCGGACCGCGCCGGTGGTGTCGTACCGGCCGTGGACCAGCAGGCCGAACGGGCGCCCCGCGGTGACCCCGCCCGGGGCCTCGGTGGCGTCCCCGCCCTCGCCCAGCGACCCGCCGACGGCCAGGAACGTGGAGTCGAAGAAGTGCTTGAGCGCCCCGCTCATGTAGCCGAAGTTCGCCGGGGTCACCAGGAGATAGCCGTCCGCCGCCAGGACGTCGTCGGCAGTCGCCTCCAACGCCGGCACCGCGTGCACCTCGACCCCCTCGATCGCCGGGTCACCGGCTCCCGCCAGCAGGGCCTCGAGAAGCGCCCGCACCGCCCGGGTCGGGGCGTGGTGCACCACCAGAAGTCGCGTCATGGACGCGAGGCTAATCCGGACCGGGTATGGTGAGGGCACTATGCCGCGCAGCCTCCTTCTTCGTTGCCGCAGCGAGGTCTGACACCCGGACCCCCTCGCTGCGGAGTTCCGTGTCGCCTCCGGACCCCATCCCACAGCGAGGACCCCTCCCGATGACCAGCTTCATCAACCGTCAGCAGCCCAGCGGCATGCCGTTCCACCGGTACCGTCCCTTCCCCCCGATCGACCTGCCGGACCGCACGTGGCCCAGCCAGGCGATCACGCGTGCGCCGCGGTGGCTCTCCACCGACCTGCGGGACGGCAACCAGGCCCTGATCGACCCGATGACCCCGGCCCGCAAGCTGAAGATGTTCGACCTGCTCGTGCGGATGGGCTACAAGGAGATCGAGATCGGCTTCCCCTCGGCGAGCCAGACCGACTTCGACTTCGTCCGGCAGTTGGTCGAGGGTGACCGGATCCCCGACGACGTCCGCGTCTCGGTGCTGACCCAGGCTCGCGAGGACCTGATCGAGCGCACCGTGCAGTCGCTGGTCGGGCTGGACCGCGCCACGGTCCACCTCTACAACGCCACCGCGCCGCTGTTCCGCCGGGTGGTCTTCGGCGTCGACAAGGACGAGTGCCGCAACATCGGCGTCCGCGGCACCGAGATGGTGATGAAGTACGCCGAGGAGCTGCTCGGCGACTGCGACTTCGGCTACCAGTACAGCCCGGAGATCTTCACCTCCACCGAGCTGGAGTTCGCCCTCGACGTGTGCGAGGCCGTCTCCGACGTGTGGCAGCCCGAGGAGGGGCGCGAGATCATCCTCAACCTGCCCGCCACGGTCGAGGTCGCCACCCCCAATGTGTACGCCGACCAGGTCGAGTGGTTCTCCCGCAACCTGACCCGGCGCGCCCACTCGGCGATCTCGTTGCACCCGCACAACGACCGCGGAGCGGCGGTCGCCGCGACCGAGCTGGCGCTGATGGCCGGGGCGGACCGGGTCGAGGGCTGCCTGTTCGGCCACGGCGAGCGCACCGGCAACGTCTGCCTGGTCACCCTCGGGATGAACCTGTTCAGCCAGGGGATCGACCCGCAGATCGACTTCTCCGACATCGACGAGGTGCGTCGCACCGTCGAGTACTGCACCCAGCTGCCGGTCCACCCTCGGCACCCCTACGCCGGCGACCTGGTCTACACGGCGTTCTCCGGCTCCCACCAGGACGCCATCAAGAAGGGCCTGGAGGACCTGGAGCGGCAGGCCGCGGAGCAGGGCATCGCGGTCGGCGAGGTGGCCTGGGAGGCGCCGTACCTGCCGATCGACCCGCACGACGTGGGCCGCACCTACGAGGCGGTCATCCGGGTCAACAGCCAGTCCGGCAAGGGCGGCGTGGCCTACATCATGAAGGCCGAGCACAAGCTCGACCTGCCCCGCCGGCTGCAGATCGAGTTCTCCCGGGTGATCCAGGGGCACACTGACACCAGCGGCCACGAGATCACCCCCGACGAGATCTGGGCGGCCTTCCAGAGCGCCTACCTCGACCGGACGGCACCGCTGCGACTGAACTCGGTGCACACCTCGTCGGCGGCGGGGGAGAAGGACCAGCTCACCGTCAACGTGTACGTCGACGGCATCGCCCACACCCTCGAGGGGCACGGCAACGGGCCGATCGCGGCGTTCGTCAACGCCTTGGCCGACATTCCCGGTGGCGACTACAGCGACGTACGGATCCTGGACTACGCCGAGCACGCACTGTCGTCGGGCGGCGATGCCGTCGCCGCGGCGTACGTCGAATGTGCCGTCGGCGGGCAGATCCTCTGGGGCGTCGGGATCGACCCGAACATCGTCACGGCGTCGCTCAAGGCCGTGATCTCGGCGATCAACCGGGCCTGATCGGCTTCCTCGGCCGGCCGTACTGACCACGCAGAACTGGCGCTCCCCACGTGCTGCAACACGTGGGGAGCGCCAGTTTCCCATGTGAACATGGGGTTCCGTCAGTGCCGGACGGGGCGGGCGGAGCCGGGTCAGCGGGTGCGGTAGACCATGAAGTTGCCGAGTTGCGCGCCAGCGGAGCCGGGGTAGGCGATGCTGCTCCAGCCGTCCCAGGTCATGTACGCCGTGCTGGTGTAGGCCCGGATGGCCAGCTGCACGCCGGTCGGGGTGTTGTAGAACGTCGCGCAGCCGGCGGAGTTCGTGTAACCCCAGCGGTTCTGGTACTGCAGCCACTGGCCGTTGGTCGCCTTGTAGTAGAGGTAGACCGGGTAGCCGGCGTACTTGGAGTGCGTGGGCGGGTTGGCGAAGGTGAAGCAGGCGCCGACCGAGGAGGCCGCGTTCGCCGGGGGCGCGGTCACGCTGAGCGTGCCGAGCAGCCCGAGCGCCATCATCATCGCGACGACGAGGCGTCGCACCCGGGAGCGCGAGCGTCGGGCGGGGGCGGCGGGAGTCGGGGCGGTCTCGGTGCTGGCGGGGGTGGTGGCGGGAGTGGTGAGTGTGTCGGTCATGGTGTCCTCCTGGGTGAGGGCCGGGGCGGCCGGTGATGAGGACGATCGTGTCGAGGATCCGGGCCGCGTTCCGTCGGCCGAGCGACACTACGAACGTCGACCCGGTGACCTGTCCTGACCTGACCGGCCCTGACCCGGTCAGCGCCGCAGCACGAACTCCTCCTTGAGCACCGACGACCCTGGGCGCAGCGGCGTACGGGCCCCGGTCGGGACGAAGCCGGCGCGGGCGTAGAGCCGCTGAGCGGGGTTGTCGGCGGTGACCCACAGCCGCACCTCGCGGTCGGGGCCCACGTGCGCGAGCACGTCGGCCAGCACCGCGGTCCCCACGCCGAGCCCGCGGGCCTCCGGCGCGGTCCACATCGAGACCACCCACGAGACACGGTCAGGAGCGTCGTAGATCCCGCCTAGCCCGACCGGTTCCCCGCCGAGCCATGCCACCACGGTGCGGCCTCGCGCCACGCGCGCCCGCCACGCGTCCTCGTCGTACCCCTGCTCCTGCTCCCAGGTCGAGCCGAAGGCGTCCGGTACGTCGCGCAGCACTCGTGCGCGCAGGTCGCGCACCAGCTGCCAGTCCTCCTCACGGACCGGCAGCAGGCGCAGGTCGTCGGGTCCCGCGTCCGCGGGCGTGCCGATGCATGCCGTCGCCCGCGGCACGAACCCGACGCGGCGGTAGATCGCGGCCGCCCGTTCGTCGGCCGCGGAGAGGAAGACCACCTCCACCCCGAGCGCGAGGGCATCGGCGACGAGGGCGGCGGTCAGCGCCGTACCGACCCCGCGACCGCGGGCTCGGGGCAGGACCCCGATGCCGGCGAGTTCGGTGACCCCGTCGCGGGGGGAGTGGATGCCGCTGCCCAGACAGGTGCCGTCCTCGTCGTACGCCGCGGCGACCCGCACCTGCCTGGTGGCCACTCCACGCGCGATCGAGGCGCCCCGGTCCGAGACCCCGACCTCGTCGGTGCCGGAGAACGCCGCGTTCGCGGTGGCCAGGGCACGTCCCAACGCGTCGGGGTCGGCGTCCAGCAGTCGCACCCGCAGTCCGGGGGACGGCGGCACCGGCTGCGGGACGGTGAGCACCAGCAGGGGGTGCCGGGTGACGCGTAGTCCCGCCGCGACCGCCGCCTCATCGAGCCCCGGGGTGACCTCCTCGACCCACTCGAAGGCCTCGGGGATCTCGAGGGCGACCTGGCGGGCGCGCACCCGGCGGATGTCGTCGGCACTCGCACCGGCCGAGCCCAGGGTGGGGCGGGCGTAGTACGGCCAGCCCTGGCCGCGGCGGATGAAGAGCGTGAACGGGCCGATCTGCTCGGTGTCCGCACCTGAGCGCGGGACCAGGTCGTAGTAGTGCTCGAGCCGCGCCAGGAGGGAATCCATCGCACCGTCCTATCGCGCCCGCAGGTCCTGCCGCGAGTCGATTCCTGGCTCTGTCACGATGTCTGGCGTGAGCACGCACCTCGTCTCGGCCCGCGTGGGGCAGTTCCACATCGGCAACGACCGCCTGGAGTACAGCGAGTTCGGCGCGGGCGACGCCTGGGTGGTGCTTCTGCACGGGCAGCTTATGCCGCGGCTCATGCAGGAGCCGCTGGCCCGGTGCCTGGCCGCGCAGGGCCTGCATGTGATCACCCTGGACCTGCTCGGGCATGGCCGGTCGGACCGCCCCGAGGACCCGCGCGACTACTCGATGACCGCCTTCGCGGACCAGGTCGTCGCGCTGCTGGACCACCTGGGGATCGACCGGGCGATCATCGGCGGCACGTCGCTGGGGGCGAACGTCAGCCTGGAGGTCGCGGTGCTGGCCCCGGATCGGGTGCTGGGCCTGCTGCTGGAGATGCCGGTCCTCGACAACGCGGTGGAGGCGGGCATCCTCGCCTTCGCGCCGTTGCTGTTCGTGGCGCGCTTCGCCCCGCTGGTGGTCCGGTTGGTCGCGTTGTCGTCGCGGTTGGTGCCGCGGCGGCTGACCCCGCTGTGGGGCCAGGTCGTGCTCGACACCCTCGACCAGCGGCCGGGGCCGATGGCGGCGACCGTGCACGGGCTGTTCTTCGGCCGGGTGGCTCCCTCGAGCCGGATGCGTCGCTCGATCGCCTGCCCGACCCTGGTCGTGGGGCATCCCGGCGACCCGATCCACCTGTCGGTGGACGCCGAGATGGTGGCCGAGGAGATCGCCGGTGCCCGATTCGTCGCCGCGACCAGCATCCTGGAGTGGCGGGTTCGGCCCGACCGGCTCAACGGCGAGGCGGTCGACTTCTGCCGCCGCGCCTGGGACCTCGACGGGCCAGAGTCCGTGGCCGATCCGGGGCGCGCCCGGACGTCCTGAGCACCACCCGCGCGGCAGAATGGGTCCGTGCCCTACTACCGTGACGAAGCCGTCGTGCTGCGCACCCAGAAGCTGGGCGAGGCCGACCGGATCGTCACGCTGCTGACGCGTGAGCACGGCCGGGTCCGCGCGGTCGCGAAAGGCGTGCGCAGGACCTCGTCGCGTTTCGGGGCGCGGCTGGAGCCGTTCAGCCACGTCGACGTCCAGCTCGCCGAGGCACGCACCCTGGACGTGGTCACCCAGGCCGAGACACTGAGCCCGTACGGCGTCCGCCTCGGAGCCGACTACACGGCGTACACCGCGGGGACGGTGATGCTGGAGACCGCCGAGCGGCTCGTCGTGGAGGACAAGGAGCCCGCGCTCCAGCAGTACCTGCTGCTCATCGGGGCGCTCCGGGCGATCTGCGACGTGGGCCGGCCCGTGCCGCAGGTGCTGGACGCCTTTCTGCTGCGTTCGCTCGCGGTCGCCGGCTACGCGCCGAGCTTCGACGGGTGCGCGCGCTGCGGGCTCGAGGGACCGCACGTCGCGTTCAATCCGTCGGCCGGCGGGATGCTCTGCGGCGGCTGTCGCCTCCCCGGCTCGGCCCGTCCGGCGCACGAGACCGTCGAAGTGCTCGGGGCGCTGCTCTCGGGTGACTGGGACGTGGTGCTCGGCGCGGACGAGCGGCATCGGAGGGAGGCGTCGGGGCTGGTGGCGGCGTACCTGCAGTGGCACCTGGAGCGCCAACTCAAGTCGTTCAGCCACCTGCAGCGGTAGTGCCCCGGACCGCTGCCTAGCGCGGGTCCTCGGCGACGAGCCGGTCCAGCGACACGTTGAACTTCTCCAGCAGTCGTCCGAACTCGGCCTTGTCCGCCTCCGACCAGTCGACCAGGCTCTGGTTGAGGCGGGCCCGACGGTACTCGCGGGTGGTGGTGAGCCGCTCCAGGCCCTCCTCGCTGAGGTCGAGCACCGAGGCCCGGCGGTCGCTGGGGTCGGTGGCCCGGGTCACCAGTCCGGCCCCTTCGAGGGCCTGAACCTGGCGGGTGATGGTCGAAGGGTCAAGGCCGAAGGCCTGGGCGAGGGTGCTCAGCCGCTGTGGTCCCTCGTCGGCCAGCCGGCACATGATGCCGTACGCCGCGCGGTCCACCTCGACCGCACCGTGACTGGTCGAGAAGTGGATGCTCGAGACGCGGCGCAGCAGGATCGTGAGCTGCTGCTCGATCTGAGAGGTGGGCACGAGGATCCCTTCGGCGACGACGAGTGCAGGTGAGTCTAGATTGAGGCCGCAGGAGGTGAGCCGGTGAGAGAACGCAGGCGTGCCCGGAAGGCGGTCGCCGCCCCCCGGCGCGAGGTCCGAGCACCCTCGCCGCATCCCTCCGGGGCGATGCCGCCGGCTCTGCCGGCCGAGTTGGTGCCGCGTCACGTCGCGATCATCATGGACGGCAACGGGCGGTGGGCGAAGGAGCGTGGGCTCCCGCGGACGGCCGGTCACACCGAGGGGGAGAGTTCCCTGTTCGACGTGGTCGAGGGGGCGATCGAGCTCGGGGTGAAGGCGATCTCGGCGTACGCGTTCTCCACCGAGAACTGGTCGCGCTCGCCCGAGGAGGTGAAGTTCCTGATGGGCTTCAACCGCGACGTGATCCGGCGGCGGCGTGACGAGATGCACGAGCTCGGCGTCCGGGTCCGGTGGGCCGGTCGTGCGCCCCGACTGTGGCGCTCGGTGATCAACGAGCTGCGCACCGCCGAGGAGCTGACCCGCGACAACGACGTCCTCACCCTGACCATGTGCGTGAACTATGGCGGCCGGGCCGAGCTGGCCGACGCCGCGGCCGCCCTGGCCCGCGACGTGGCGGCCGGTCGGGTCAACCCTGCCCGGGTCACGGAGGACACGTTCGCCCGCTACCTCTACCTGCCCGACCTGCCGGATGTGGACCTGGTGTGGCGTACGTCGGGGGAGCAGCGCTTGTCGAACTTCATGCTCTGGCAGGCGGCGTACTCCGAGTTCGTCTTCACCGACGTCCTGTGGCCCGACGTCGACCGGCGTCACCTGTGGCAAGCCTTGGAGACGTACGCGCGTCGGGACCGGCGGTACGGCGGGGCCCTGCCGAATCCGGGCTGACGGCTGCTGCTCGGCTGCCGGTGTCGCGGCCCGCGACGCGTCGTCGACGTTCGTTGCGTCAGGCAGCCGACGGTTCGGCGAGGCCGTAATTCCTACGGTTGAGGAGTCATCACAACCCACCCCGAGGAGCCTCGATGCGACACCTGGCCCGCCTGCTGCTTCCCCTCCTGATCGTCGTCGTCGGCGCTCCGCTGCTCGGCTCCCCGGCCATCGCCGCGGGCGTGCTGTCCTTCTCGCACTCGATCACCGACAACTACAAGCCGAAGTGGAACGCGGACCCCTCTATCCCCGAGAAGCGCACCTGGCTCCAGCTCAACGGGCTCACCCTCGGCGGGGTCACCTACCGCCCCGCCACGGTCCCCGCCGCCGGCGTCTCCTTCGTCGAGGACCTCGCGCTGGTCGGCAGCGACGGGTCGAACGCCACCCTCACCGTCACCAGCCCCGCCTCCCGCATCGCCGGAGACCCTTTCCGGGTCGACGCCACCGGCCTCTACGGCCCCCTGCTCACGCTGGTGGACCCCACCACGCTGCGCGGCAACCCGATCCCGGTCACCCTGAACCTGGTGCGCGGCGGCACCACCCTCGGCAGCACCACCGTGACCTACACCTGGGACGCCGCACTGGCCTCCGTGCCCGCCGACCACGTCGAGTACAAGAGCCCCGGCGGTCGCTTCTGGTTCGGGTGCATGCCGACCCGGGCCGACTGGGAGACCAGCGCTCCGGAGGACACCTGCACCACGGCGCCCCCGGCCCCCGAGCCGCCCGTGACCCAGCCCGCGACCGGTGCCGACCTGACCACCACCGTCACCAGCACCACCAACGTCGCCGTCGGCAACACCTTCGCCACCACCGTCACCGTCCGCAACGCCGGCTCGGCCTCGGCGGCGGGGACGGCGGTCACCGTCCAGATCCCCGCCACCCAGCGACTCCAGTCGGTGGTCGCCCCCTCCGGCGGCACCTGCTCGGGTACGACGACCGTGACCTGCACGCTCGGCTCCCTGGCCGCCGGTTCGTCGAAGGTCGTCGTCGTCAACGTCGCGTCGATCGCACCCGGCACCCTCACTACCACGGCTGCTGCCACCACCACGACCGGCGAGGCCAGCACCACCAACAACAGCGGGAGCCGCGCGGTGATCGCCGAGGGGTTCGCCTGCACCGTGATCGGCACCGCGGGCGCCGACACGCTGACCGCTCCGTCCACCGCTCGGGCCGTCCTCTGTGGCCTCGGCGGCGCCGACACCCTGACCGGCAACGCCGGCAACGACCAGCTGTACGGCGGCGACGGCAACGACACTCTGCGTGGCCTGGCCGGCAACGACGTGCTTACCGGTGGCCCTGGCGACGACACCCTCGAGGGCGGCACCCAGAACGCCGGCGGCGCGGACCTGGTCTCCTTCGCCGACGCCCGCTCCAGCATGGTGGTCAACATGGGTCAGTTGCACGCCTGGGACGACGCCGCGGTCGCCGGTGACGCCGGCCTGGGTTACGACGCCTTCAGCGGGGTCGAGGGCGCGATCGGTACTCCCTTCGACGACCAGCTTCTTGGCGGCGCCGGGAACGACCGGCTCGAAGGCGTCGGCGGCGCGGACCTGATCTACGGCTACGGCGGCAACGACCTCCTGCTCGGTGGCGTCGGCAACGACACCGTCTACGGCCAGGCCGGTGACGACACCCTCAAGGGTCACAACGGCAACGACACCCTCAACGGCGGAAGCGGCAACGACGCCCTCGACGGAGAGGCCAACACCGACACCTGCATCGGCGGTGGCCAGGCCGCTGACACCCGGGTCGCCTGCGAGCGCTGACCCACCGCGGCGCGACGAGCGTCTCGAGGCCACGACAGGGGGGTGGCCTCGGGACGCTCGTTCGTGTGGGTGGAGGGGTGGTTTCGAGACGGGCTCGTTCCTCGCCCTCCTCGCGGAGCGAGCGGCGTCTCGAAACCATCTGGCTCTGCTGCGGCCTATTGGCGTCGGATGAGTCGGTAGCTGCCGGTGCCTTGTTTGGTCAGGTGGTGTTTGCCGGAGTGGGCGAGGGTGTGGTGCCTGGGGCAGAGGAGGACGGCATCGCGGACGTTGGTGTTTCCGCCTGCTGCCCAGGGGGTGGTGTGGTGGGCATCAGCCCAGTGGGTGGGTCTGTCGCAGTGGTCGACCCCGCAGGTCCCGTCTTGTTCGACGGCGAGTGCGAGGCGTTGGCTCGGGCTGTGGAGGCGTCTGCGTCGGCCGAGGTCGAGGACTTCGCTGTCTGTGCCGAGGACTGCCGGAATCACTCCGGCGGCGCAGGCGAGGCGGCGGGCTTCGCCGGGTGAGAGCCGGTGGGTGGACCCGAGCAGGTCGGCGGGCTTCAGGCCGTCCTGCAGGGTTTCCTGGGTCATCGTCACGATGACGGTGGCGTTGACTCCGCCGGTGGTGGGGAGTGTGGCGGGGTCGAGGGTTTCGATGAGGCGTACGAGGGCTTCGCCGAGGAGTTCGGGGTACTCGCGGTTGCGCATCGCTGGTTCGCCGGCCGCTGACTCCGCAGGGTTCTCGGCGACGCCGTCCTCGCCCTCATCTCCCTCCTCGCTGTCCTCGGCGCTGATGAGGACCTCACGCGGGATCGGGTCGGGCAGTGACGGGTTGAGGAAGGCTTGGAGTGCTGTGGTGAGCATGTGGGCCTGCAGGCTCGGGAGGCGTCCGTTGATGCCGTGGGTGCCGGTGCCTTCGTCCCAGATCCGTAGGTGCGTTCGGCGCCGAGCCAGTCGTTCTTCGCGTTCGAGGGCGTGAGCGAGGCGTGCGTCGGCGTGGTCGGGGTCGATCACGTGGTGCAGGTGTTTGCCGAGCACCTTCAACGCGGCGGCGTCGTGGACCTGCGCCTCGGACAGGAGGTGCTGCTCGGCGGTGGCGCGGAGTTCCGCACCGACGACGGCAGGGAGGGCTGCCACGGAGGTGATGATCGCGTCAGCCTGATCGAGGGTGATCTCGCCCTGGGCGAGGGCCTGATGAGTGTGGGGGTGGTGGATCAGCTTGGATGCCAGGCGTGCGTGGCGGGTGGCGTCTCTGGCGGTGAACCCCATGCCGCGGAGGAGGCCGGCGGTGGAGGTGGCGCCGAGGTGGGTGGGGAGGTCACGGCGTTCGGCTTCGGCGAGTTCCTCGAGGAGGCGTGCGTGGAGGCCGTTGATGCCGCGGGCCAGGTCGGTGATGGTTTCGGCCAACTCATCCATGGCCAGCGTCGAGGGGGGTGCGGTGGCGGTTTCGGCGAGGGCTTCGGGTAGGCGCCCGGCGAACGCCCAGCGGGGGTGGGTGCGTTGGTGGGTCGGGGTGCCTGGCATGGGGTGACTCTGCCAGCGGGCACCGACACTTTCGGGTGGGGTGTGAACAGTCAATCGTCAAGCAGGGTTGGGGATTCGGGTAGGACTGGTTTCGTCCACAGGGCCTAGGCGGGGGTGGTTTCGACACGCCACTCGCTGCGCTCACGGCTCCTCAACCACCGGGTGAAGCGGGGTGGTTTCGGGACCGGCTCGTTCCTCGCCCTCCTCAACCACCGAAGCCTTAAACAGTCAGGGGCGGGTGCGCGTGGCGGTACCTGTGCTATCCCGGTGTCATGGCGGCGGAGGAGTTTGCGGGCGAGGTGCGCAGGCTGTTGGGTGAGGCGCCGCTGTTCGCGTCCCTGGCGCCGGAGACCCTGGAAGCCTTGGCGGATGCCGCGAGCGCGCGGACCGCCCGGGCGGGGGAGGTGCTCTTCAGCCAGGGTGAGCCGGGCACGAGCCTGGTGGTCGTCGTGGACGGCCGGCTCGAGGTCGCGGTGGACGGGCGCGTCGTACGGCATCAATCCCGGGGCGACGTGGTCGGGGAACTCGCGTTGCTCACCGGGCGTTCCCGCAGTGCGACGGTGCGCGTCGTACGGGACTCGCGTCTGGCCGAGGTGGACGAGGACGCGTTCTCCGCGCTGCTGCGGGACGACCCGTCGTTCGCGCGGGGGTTGGTGCAGGTGCTGGCCGAGCGGCTGGTGACGTCGAGTCCGCCGCCGACGTACCGCCGACGAGGCGTGATGGCCCTGATCGGGCAGAGCGGCACCGACCCGGGGGACGTGCGGACACTGTCCGTCGAACTGACGACGCACCTCCCGGGGGCACCGCGGGCGGTCGTCATGACGGAGCCCGAGACCGAGACCGAACAGGTGTGGGGCGCCGACCTCGACCGGGCCGAGTCCACCGCCGACCTGGTCGTGCTGGTCGCGGGGGAGGAGGGGTCGGCGTGGGCGGGATTCTGCCGTCGCCAGGCTGACCGTGTCCTGGCGGTGCGCGGTCCCCGTACGGCGGCCCGGGCCAGGTCCGCGGACGAGGTCGTGCTGATCGGGGGAGCGCGTGGTGTGCCTGCGGCCCGCCTTCACCCGATCCGGCCCGATCATCGTGATGCCGACGTGGCCCGGCTGGCACGCCGGCTCACCGGCGACTCGATCGGCCTGGTGCTCTCCGGCGGGGGCGCTCGGGGGATCGCGCACCTGGGGGTGGTGCAGGCGTTGGCCGAGCGAGGGATCCACGTCGACCGGTGGGGCGGCACGAGCATGGGTGCGCTCATCGCAGCGCTGATGGCCACGGGGATCGACCACCGTGACGCCCTGCCCCTGCTGCGTCACGAGCTGGTCGACGGGCACCCGTTCCGGGATTACCACCTGCCGCGTCACAGTTTGATCCGTGCTGAGCGGGCGCGGGCGATGCTCGAGCGGCTCTTCGGTGCGCGCCGGATCGAGGACCTCCCGAACCCGTACTTCTGCGTGAGCGTCGACCTCCACCGTGCCGAGGAGATCGTGCACCGTGACGGCCCGCTCGTCGGCGCGGTGGGTGCGTCGATGGCGGTGCCGGGGGTGGCACCGCCGATCGACCGCGAGGGCCGCACGCTGGTCGACGGCGGCGTCCTCAACAACCTTCCCGTGGACGTGATGGCCGACGACGACGAGGGCCCGGTGATCGCGGTGGACGTGATGCGCCGCTACGACCCGGCACCCGGCGCGCGTCCCGGCATCGTCGACGTGATCGGCCGGTCGATGGTGCTCGGCAGTTGGCGCAAGTCGGCGCAGACGTTGAGCCGGGCCGCGGTCGTGGTCACCCCGGACCTGGGGTCAGCCGGGATGTTCGACTGGCGTCGCTTCGACGAACTGGTTGCGCGGGGTCGCGCGGCGGCGGAGGCCGCCCTCGATGGCGAGCCGCCGACCGATCCGTGAGTCGCCAACCCGTGAGTCAGCGCCCGGCCTTGCGGGTCAGTGTCGCCACATCGAGCACCGTCACCTTGCCGCGCCCCAGCGCGATGAGCCGCTGCTCGACCAGTCTCTGGAGCACCTGGTTGACCGACTGCCTCGTGCCACCGACCAGGTCGGCGAGCTGGTCCTGCGTGAGCGGGATCGTGTCGCCGTACAGCGCGTGCAGCTCCAGGAGCCGCCGGTAGAGCCGGCGGTCCAACCCGACGTACGTCGTCTCCAGCAGCCGTTCGCTGAGCTCCCGGATGCGGGTGGCCAGCAGGTCGGTGAGCAGCCCCTGGACGCGGGGGAAGCGGGTGCACAGGTCATGGAACGCGGTCGCGGACAACACCCGGGTCTGGGTCGGGTCGAGCGCGAGCACCGTGGCGCTGCGGTGCTGCGGCTCGGCGCTGGGGATGAGCGCCAGTTCGCCGACGTGGGCGCCGGGGCCGAGGACGTTGAGGGTGGCGCGTTCGCCTTCGGGGGTGGAGACCTGCACGGCCACGTGCCCGGTGAGCACCAGGTGCAGGGCGTCGGCCGGGTCACCCTCGTGGAAGATCACCTCTCCCTTGGCGAACCGTCGGGTGCGGGCTGCAGCGAGCACCGCCTGCTGCTCCTCCGGGGGCAACGGGCTCAACAGGGGCCAGTCCATGGCCCTGGTTTAGCACAGTCCGGCCGCACGCGCCGGTAGCCTCGGCGCTGGTGAGGAGGTGCCGTGAGTCCGACGTCCGCAGGGGTTCCTGACCTCAGCGTGCTCGTCCCTGACGTGCTCGCCAGGCGCGCTCCCGATGCCGCCCGGGCATGGACGGAGTTCGGCACCTTCGTCCTGGTCGACCTCAGCGGGTTCACCGCGCTCAGCGAACGCCTCGCCTCCCGGGGCCAGGTCGGCACCGAAGAGCTCATCACCACGGTGTCGCAGGTGTTCACCGCACTCCTGGGGGCTTCCGATGACGGCGGTGACGTCTGGAAGTTCGCCGGGGACGCGCTGTTGATCGCCTATCAGGGGCCGGAGCACGAGCGCCGCGCCTGCCACGCGGTCGCGGCCATGCGGCGTACGTTGGCTCGCATCGGACGGCGCAGACTCGCCGGGCTGCGGGCCGAACTGCACCTGTCTGCCGGCGTTCAGACCGGCACGGCGCATCTGCTGCTCACCGGGACCGAGCAGCTCAACCTGATCGTCCATGGCGACACGATCGACGCGTTGCTGGCCCTTCAGAGCCGGGCTGTGCCGGGCCAGATCCTTCTGGGCGCGTCCACGGCGGACGTCCTCCCGGCATCGTGGTTGATCACCGAGGACGTCGTGGGTGCGGCCCTGGGGGAGCCGGAGGCGATGGCCGCCCCGTTGGTGCCGCCCGATCGGGCGCGCCTCAGCGACGCCGTGCTCCAGCGGTATCTCCCCAGGTGCTTCGTGGAACGCCCGGACCTGGTCGAGTGCGAGTCCGATCACCGCCGGGCCGCGATGGCGTTCATCCAGGTACAGGGCCTGAGGGCCGCGCACGACGACACAGCCGCCGTGGCGGATGTCGAGGCCCTCACCCGGGCCGTCGAGCAGGCGTGCGTCCGGACGGGTGTCACCCTGCTCGACACGGACCCGTCGCCCGGCGGCTTCCGGTACTTCCTGACCGCGGGTGCCCCCAGGGCGACGGAGGACGCCGAGGGACGACTCGTCACCGCGGTCGCCGAGGCGTTGCGTGCTGCGAGCGTGCTCACGCTGCGCGCCGGGCTGACGTCGGGCCAGGTCTTCGCAGGCTGGGTGGGGTCCGCGCGGCGGCGCACCTACACCGCCATGGGAGACCCGACGAACCTCGCCGCGCGGCTCACCGCCCGCGCGCCCGCGGGTGCCCTGCTGGCCCCCGAGGACGTGCTGCAGCGGGTCCGGCTCGATCTCATCACGGAGTCGCACGCCCCCGTCATGCTGAGGGGCAAGACAGGCCGGGCCCAGGTCGCAGTGGTTCGCGGGGTGGGCGGGGTGGCCGACCGTGACGTCGCGACGGGAGCGCCCCTCCTCGGTCGGGACGCGGAGGCTGAACAGTTGAGCGCCCTGCTGACCGCGGCCTCCCGTGGTCACGGCGGCGTCGTGGAGATCGTCGGCGAGGCCGGCATCGGGAAGACCCGTCTGGCCACGGAGGTCGTGGCCCGCAGCGGACTCCGGGCGGTGACGGTGGCCCTGGACGAGTACGGCGCAGCCACCCCCTTCCGGACCGTCGCCCGGGTGATGACCGCGTTGCTCGCTCTGGACGGGCAGTCCGCACGGGCCGCGGCGCAGACCGTGCGTGACCTGGTCGAGCGAGACCTTCCGGACGTGCGGCCGTGGCTGTCGCTCCTCACCGAGTTGCTCGGCGAGGAGACGCCGCCGGAGTCGGTGACGCCGCAGGTACGCGATCTCGACCGACGGTTCCGCGCCGCGCGGACAGGTGAGGTGCTGCGCCAACTCCTCGCGGTCGCTGTCGACGAGCCGACGGCGCTCATCCTCGACGACAGCCACTGGACCGACCCCGCGTCCGTCGAGATCCTGGTCCACGTCCTCAGTGCCTCCACGGACCTGCCGCTGGCGACCGTCCTCACGCGCCGCCCTGACGCCCTCGGACCGGGAGGACTCCGGGGCGACACGCACAAGCCCGGGGGGCTGCGCACCACCGTCCTCGACCTCGCTCCCCTCGAGGTCGACACGGCTCTCGCCCTGGCACGTCACGAGGCGACCCAACCGGTGCACCCGAGTGACCTGACCGCGCTGGTGCATCGTGCCGAGGGGAATCCGCTGTTCCTGATGGAGCTCCTGCGCGGGGCAGGGGAGTCCGGTGACGCCTTGCCCGCCTCCGTGGAGGAGGTGGTGGCGTCGCGCGTGGACCGGCTCGCTGTCGGCGAGCGTGACCTTCTGCGCCGGCTCGCCGTCTGGGGGCTCCGAGTCCCGGGTGCGCTCTTCACCGCGCTGGCAGGGGATCACGTCGCGCTGTCCCCGTTGGACGACTTCGTGGAGGTGGACGAGGACGGCGCCGTGGCGTTCCGGCGCGAGGTGTATCGAGACGTGTCCTACGCCCAGCTCTCCTTCCGACGACGTCGCACGTTGCACGCCGAGACCGCACGCGTGCTCGAGGAGTATCCGGACGCTGCCGGTCTCGTCGGGCCCGCACGCCTGACGATGCTGTCGCTCCATCACTTCAGGGCAGGCGCCTGGCAGCGGGCGTACGTGTGGTCGGTCCGGGCCGCTCAGGAGGCCGAACGGCGGCACGCGATGGAGGAAGCCGCCGGCTTCTGGGAGCGAGCCCTCGCCAGCGGGCGGCGCGCGGGACTCGGCCGCGACACCCTCCGCTCGGCGCACGTCGCCCGAGGCGCGGCGCTGTTCGTGTGCGGCCGGTACGACGACGCGGCACGCGCCTATGTCGCTGCACGGCACGGGGTCAGCGACCCGCGGGAGATCGCCTCGCTCAGCTACGAACTCGGCATGGTGCGGCGCGAGGACGGGCGCTTCCGGGCTGCGCTGGCGTGCGCTCGACGGACCAGGGACGCCGTGCGGTCGTTGCCGCCGGACGAGGCCTCGACGTGGTCGGCTCAGGCGGACCTGCTGGAGGCAGGCGTGCGCTACTGGCAGGGCCGCTCCGCGGACTGTCTGCGGCTGGCGCGGCGTGCCGCCGGCAGCGCTGCGGCACTGCCCAGGTCCCCGGAGCGGACCCGGCTGCTGGCACGTGCCTACGCGTTGCACGACACCGCTGCGGTCGAGCTCCACGGTGTCCGGGGAGAGTACGGCGACCTGCCGCTGGAGATGTTCTCCGAGATCGGCGACCTCTACCACTACACGCGGTTCGCGGTGAACGTCGGCTACGGACTCTTCTTCGCCGGAGACTGGGACGGAGCGGTCCAGCGCTGGCGGCGGTCACTGGAGGTCGCCGAGCGCATCGGCGACCTCTCCAACGTGGCCGTGAACGAGATGAACATCGGCGAACTCCTCGGCTACCAGGGGCGGCTCGACGAGGCCCGCAGCATGCTCACCCGGAGTCTGGACACGCTCGTCGGGCTCGGCACGGCCCTCCCGGCGGCGCATGCGGCCCTCTTCCTCGGCGAGGTCGAACGGCTGGATGGCAACCTCGACGCTGCGAGCACGCTGCTCGACCGCGCGGCCGAACTCTTCACTGCGGCGGGGCGTGACAGCGGGTTCAGCCTCGACGAATGGGCGACCCGAAGGCTCGCGGTCCTGGTCGACCAGGGGGCCCGCGACGAGGCGGCCGCGCTCGCACACGACCTGCTCACCAAGGCCGAGGTGGCGGACCTGCACCGCTTGCGCGCAGCGCTGTCGCTGGCGCGCCTTCATCACGCGTGGCCCGGCCACGCCGCCGAGAGCGCCGAGGCGGTCGACCAGGCCCTCCGAATCGCCGAGGGCGACGTGCCGCCCTACGACCACGCACTGGCGCTGCTCGCGTGGGGGGACGCCGAGCAGCAGTCCCGGGCGCGCGAGGTGCTGGCGGGACTCGGCGTCGTCCTCGAGCCCCACGGTGACTAGCCCGTCTGGGCGCCGGATTTGACCCGTACCGGCGTGGGCAGGGCCGCCGGGATCCCCGATGATGAGCCGAGGTGTGCTCAGGGGTGGGTGAACACCGGGATCTGGGGGTTGGTGGACGTGGTGGTCGCGCGCCTGTGCGCTGTGGTTCTCGCGGTCGGTGGCGTCGTCGTGCTGCCCTCCGCCCCGGCGGCCGTGGCGGCCCCGACCGCCGCCCAGGCGGTGAGCGTGGCGCCCGGGGGCGCGACGGCAGGGGGCAGCAGCGACGACGTGGCGATCACCCCGGACGGCCGCTACGTGGCGTTCCGCTCCACCGCCGAGGATCTCGTGCCCGGCGACGACAACGGATTCGCCGACATCTTCCTCACCGACCGCTCGACCGGCACGACGATCCTGGTCAGCACGGCCTCCACCGGCGATCAGGGCGACGGCGACAGTTTCGATCCCACCATCAGCGGCGACGGGCGCTACGTCGCCTTCGCCACCGACGCCACCAATCTCGACATCGGGTCGCCCGACACCAATGGCACCACCGATGTGGTGATCAAGGATCTACGCACCGACCAGGTGACGCGGGTGCTGACCCGGGCACGCACCGAGCCCGTGGGTGGTCCGACCACGGAGCCGGCGCTCAACGTCGACGGCACCGTGTTGGCGTTCACTTCGGGGGCGGACAACATGGTCCCCACCTACGTCGACCCCGATGTCAGCAACGTGTACCGGTTGGACCGGGACCGCAACCTCAACGGCAAGTTCGACGAGCCGACGAACGGTGGTTTCGCCGACCGTGAACTCGTCCTGGCCAGCGTCCAGAACGCTCCGGTCGGAGGGACGCCCTGGGGGGCCGCCCCCGGCGACAGTTACGACCCTGCGATCTCCCCGTCGGGACGGCGGATCGCGTTCACGTCCACCGTTCCCCAACTCAACTCCCAGAACACGCCGCTCACCGCGTCGCCGACCTCCACCTACGGCTACCTCCACCAGGCCGGACCGGGGACTACTTCGGGCTACATCGTCTTCAACGCCGCCCCGCAGGCCACCCGGCCCAACGTTCGCAACCTGACGCTTGGTGAAGGCACCCGCAACTCCCTCACCGTGGCGTACGAGTTCGACCACCCCACGCATCCTGAGGGCGCGATCGCGTACACCCAGGGCTTCGTGCAGGACGTGATCGTCGGCGGCGGCGTCGACCCCACGATCTCGGCGGACGGCACCGTCCTGGCATTCCGGCCCGCCGGAGGCTCGAGCACGGTGTCGCTCGGCACGCTGAACCTGGACAATCTGACGGCCGCCGGCACCCCGCTCGTCGCCACCGAGAGCCTGGGAGTCAGCGCCTCCGCACCCGTGGCCCTCTCGACCAGCGGGCGCACCGTGGCCGTCGCGACCACCGACGTCCTGGGGGCCTCGGACGGCAATGCCGCCTCGGACGCAGCCGTGGTGTCGGTTCCCGGCGAGCCGATGACCCTGGTCGACGCCGGCAGCGGGGGCACCCCCGGCGCCTTCCCCGGCCTCGAGTCGAGCGACATCCCGATCACCTCGTTGAAGGCCGGACCGCGAGGGCTTGTCTCCGCGCCCTTCGCCAGGTCGGGTCCTTTTGCGAGGTCGGGTCCGTTCGCCCGGTCGGGGCCGTTCGCCCGGTCGGGGCCGTTCGCGAGGTCTGGTCCGTTCGCCCGGTCGGGGCCCTTCGCGAGGTCTGGTCCTTTCGCCCGGTCGGGGCCGTTGTCGGCGTACCGGTTGCTGATCGCGGGCGGCTGGCCTGGACTCCTGGCAGGGACGTCACTGGCATCTCGCCCCGTCCAGCAACTCACCCTGGACGATGTGCTGACGTGGCTCGAGGCCAACCCCGACGCTCCGGAGGCGGACGCCATCCGCGGGCTCGGCTACTCCGATCTCGACCTTGCCGAGTCGGTGCTGGGCAGGCTCTCGCTGGCCAGCATCCTGCTGGGGTCGAAGCCGGTCGAGGAGATCGACCTCGCTGGTCCGGGCGAAGGCAGCGCTGCGAACCTGGCCGCGTGGTGCGCGGCCGCCGAGCGCCAGGGGTTCAGTTGCCCCGACCTGCGCCACGGGGTCGAGGTGGCGGGTGGAGCGAGCGCCATGATCCTCGAGACCGGTGGTCTCGATCTCGGCCGTGCCGGAGTCGCGGACCTGTCCTTGCGTGGGCTCGACGCCAGCGACACGCTGCTCCCCGACGTCAGGGTGGCCGAGCTCTTCCTGCCCGGCACCGCGTTGGGAGCGGTGCGCCTGGACGCGCTGACCCCGAGCGCGCTCGCGGCCGTCGTGGACTGCTCGGCGCTGAGCGGCGCCTGCCCGGGGGCGAAGACCCTGGCGGACGCCGCGACGGGAAACGCCATCAGAGCGGCCGCGACCCTGGAACAGCTCGCCGCCGGGCTTCCCACGGAGATCACCGTCGGCGAGGCCCTGCTCTCCTTCGTCGATCCAGACTACTACCCGTGGGAAGACGTCCCGCTGGACGATTTGGACCTCTTCGGGGCGAAGCAGGCTGCGGGCAACCTCAACCAGGATCAGGACTTCCACTACCAACAACAGGTGCGCCTGGCGGTCGGGCTCGACCGCGGTGACGATCCGACCGACTTCCGCGACGTGCGGCTCGCGATCGACTTCCCGTCCTCGGCGTCGGTCGGCTTCTTCCGCGACGGGCTGGTCGTGTCGGAGAACGAAACCAGGACTTTCGGCAACGAGGCCGTCGTGACCGGGTCGCGCTTCGACTACAGCTTCGGAGACCTGCCGTCGGGAACCGTGCTCACGGTGACGTTCCTGGTGAACTCCCGGCTCAACATCGGTCCCGCGGACCTCACCGTCACCGTGACCGCCGACCCGGACTCCACCGGGACGCCGCAGACCACCCAGTCACTGAGCCGGACCGACCAACCCCAGGAGACCGGGAGCGAGCCCGGCATGGGGCGCACCGGTGCCGTCACCACGCTCCAGGGCGGCGACACCCCCGCCCAGGCTCCGCTGATCGCCCCCGACACGCTCTACTTCGGGCACATCGCCCGCACGGGCGCCGCAGGGACGGTCGTCCCGGGGTACGACGAGGACTACTACCGCATCCCGGCGCCGCCCACGGGATCGCGCGTGATCGTGTCGCTGGACCCAGTCGCGGTCGACACCGACCTCGGGCTCTTCAGACTCGGCTCGACCGTGCCGTCGACCGTGACCGGCGCCGACCCCGCGGCCGTGCCGCTGGACAGCGACCCGCTGGGTGACGGGGTGCCGGAGTCCACCGGCGCCGACGGCGCCGACGCCCCACCCGAGGGCGCCACCGCGCCGACCGGATACGTGACCGTCGACTCCTCCACCCGGCGCGGTCCGGTTCAGGAATCTGTCGAGACGGTCGCGGACGGCTCCTACCTGATCAAGGTCTCCGGGACCGGCGGGTCCGTGCGGCCCTACAACCTGCGCTACACCGTGGTCGAGCCGACCGAGGAGCCGCGGTGTCCCGCGGTACCGGACCCGGGGTACGCCGACCCCGGCACGCTTGCGGATCCGGTCGCCGACCTGGCACCGGGGACCGACTCGCTCTTCCTGGTCGACCGGACCCGGCTCACCGACGCCTACCCCACCGGTGGCGCGCAGGCCTGGGACGCCCTGGTCGAGTTCGCCGAGGGCGCCGGAGCGGTCCCCGCCGCACCGGGAGTCCAGGGGCGGGTTCTCGACCTCAGCGAGTACGCCGACTACGTGACGGCCCGCCGGGCCGCGGACGCCAACCCGTGCTCGGTCTCCGCCACCAACGCGGTCGTCGCCGAGATCGGCGCCATCGTCCAGGCCACGCTGGGGGGTGCGGGCTCGCCCGCCCGCGCGAGCGTCGAGTCGGTCGTGCTGGTCGGCTCCGACGACCTGCTGCCCTTCGCGCGCGTGCCCGACACGGTGCAGCGCGAGAACGAGCACACCTTCGAAGGCGAACTCCGGCGCGAGTCGACGCCGACCGGGGACCCGTGTCCCGAGGTCGCCCTGGGTGATGTCGACCCCTGTGCCACGCCCTTGTCGTCGGCGGCGTACGGATCGTGGCTGCTCACCGACGACCCCTACGGCGACCACGACCCGATCCCGTGGCTCGACCGGTACCTCTACGTGCCCGACGTCGCCGTCGGGCGCCTGGTGGAGACCCCGGCGCAGATCATCGCGGCGCTCGAGCAGTACCGCGACCCGGCGGTCGACGGCGCTCTCGATCTCGACACTGCCCTCACCGCCGGTTACGGCGCCTGGTCCGACGGGGCAGCGCGCATCGACGAAGCCCTGGACGCCCGCGGGATCGCCAGCACCCATCTGTCACCGGACACGTGGACCCGGGCGGAGCTGCTGGACGCGCTGTTCCCCTCAGGGGGAGCCACCCCGTCCGTCGCCGCGATCCAGGCGCACATGGACCCGACCCGGTTGCTGACCGGGTCGGACGAGGTCGTCACCACCGACGACCTCGACCTCGGCCGCCTGGAGGGGCGCCTGCTGTTCACGCTCGGGTGCCACGCGGGGCTCAACCTGCCCCAGCGCTACCTCGGAGCGGGCGCGGACGACTGGACCGAGCGCCTCGCCGGCCGCGCCGTCTACGTGGCCAACACCGGCTACGGGTACGCCGACGGCGATGCCACCGGGCTCACCGAGCGGTTGCTCACCCTGTACGCCCAGCGGGTCGGGGGAGAGCTGACCGCGGGCCAGGCGTTGATGTTCGCCAAGCAGGCCTATCTCGGCGGCCTCGGCCTCTACACGAACTACGACGAGAAGGTCCTGATGCAGGCCACGTTCTACGGTCTGCCGATGTATCGCTTCGCCGATCCCGTCTCCGAGCCGGTGCCACCGGCCCCGCCGGTGACCTCGGTCGACCCCTCGACCGGGTTGGTCTCGGCCTCGTTCGACGTGGAGCCGGTGTTCTCCGCCGTCACCGCCGGCGACCGCTCCTTCACGGTGGCCGACGGCGAGGCCCCGCAGGTCACCCCGGACAAGCCGGTGGTGCCCCGCACGACCGAACCCGTCTCGGTGCCCGGCCAGACCGCTCACGACGCGCTGATCACCGAACTGACCACCGAGGTCGCCGCGGTCGATCCGGTGTTCGCGACCCCCTCGGCGGGCGCCGGGCCGGAGCGGGAACCCTACGAGTCGGAGCAGGTGTCCTTCCCCTCGGCGTTCACCAACGTCACCTCCTACCGCGCCCCCGAGGGTGTTCGCCAGGACCTCGTGCTGCTCCCGGCCCGGGTGGAGGCCGCCACCGACCCGGTCACCGGCGCGGTGACCGCGGTCGAGGAGCGGTTCACCCGCACCGGAGTGCAGGTCTTCTACTCCTCGGCTTCCGATCACCGCAAACCCTCCGTGGTCAGCAGCACTGCCGAGCGCACCGGGGGCACGGCGAACTTCCGCGTGCAGGTGACCGATGCCGGTGGCGTTGCGCGCGTCGTGCTCCTCGTGCAAACCGCCGAGGAGGGCGCATGGCAGGTGCTGGACTCCGCCGACGGTGACCTGACCCGGTCCGGCGACGTCTGGAACGGCACGGCCTCGGTCGGGTCCGGCGGCGTACTCCGGTGGATCACCCAGGCCGTGGACGGGGCGGGCAACGTGGCGATCTCCACCAACCGTGGATCGTTGGCCCGGGTGTCCTCGGTGGCTCCGGCGTTCGACCCCGGACCGGCGGCAAGCCTCGAGCTGGGGGACCGGCTCGTGCGGACCTTCCCGGTCACCGACGTGGACTCCCGCGCCTGGACCGCCACCGTCGACCTGGGGTACGGCCCGCTGCCGCTGGACATCCGTGGAGCCGACGTCGTCCTCGACGTCGTCCCCACCGACGTCGCGGTCGACGAGGCGGCCGTCACCGTCTGCGACGACGGAGGAAGGTGCAGCACCGAGACCTTCGCCCTCATCGTGGAACACCCGCAGACTCCGTACGTCGACGTGGCGCTCGACACCGGCACCCCGTTGACCGACGACGTCCTCGTCGCCACCTCGAACGCCCGCGATCCCAATGGCGACCTGGTCACTCGTCGCTACGTCTGGCGGGTCAACGGCGCGATCGTGAAGGACAGCGGGCCGACCTTGAGCTCGACCAGCACCCTGGACCTGGGTCCGGCCGGGCAGGGCGACGTCGGCGACCAGATCACGGTCACGGTGGTGGGCGACGACGGCGGGCTGACCAGTGCCCCGTCCGTGGCGGACGCCACCGTGGTGTCGACCGCTCCCGCCCTCGTGTTGCCGCCGTCCGGCACCGCCGCAGCCGGTGTGGCGTTCGCCGACGACGCCACCGCGTCCGATGAGGACGGCGGGCCGTTGACCGCCACCGTGGAATACGGCGACGGCAGCCTCCCTGTGACCACCCCCTTCACCGCGGGTGGGCAGTTCGCTCTGGAGCACACCTACGCCGCCGCGGGGGAGTACGAGGTCCAGGTGACCGTGACCGACCCGCAGGGGCGTCAGGACTCCGACACCCTCGCGGTCACGGTCACCGGTGAGGAGGTCGGCGGCCCACCGCAGGTGGAGGCTGGGCCCGATGCTGAGGTCGTCGAGGGCTCGACGTTCACGCGCCAGGCGAGCGTCGTCGACCCGGACGACGATCTGACCAGCGTGAACGTCGACTACGGCGACGGGGACTCTCCGGTGTCGGTGACGCCAGGTGTCGCCGGCGGTGTCGCTCTCGCGCACTCCTACGCCGACGACGGCTCCTACACGGTCGAGATCACCGCGACCGATGCTGCGGGAAACTCTGCCACCGACGCACTTATTGTTTTGGTGACAAATAGCGATCCGGTGATCACCGCGACCGCGGGCCCTGGTCCGGTGGTTCTCGGCTCGTCGGCGACCGTGACCTCGACGTTCACCGACCCCGGGGCCGAGGACACCCACGAAGTTCTGTACGACTGGGGGGACGGGAGCCAGTCCGCCGGCTCGGTCGGCTCCGGGGGCACGACTGCGACGCACACCTATACCGGTGTGGGCACCTACACCGTGACCATCACCGTCACCGATGACGACGGCGGTGGCGATTCCGCGACGCGCACCATCACGGTGACCTCCCCGCCCGCTCAGGTCACCCGAGCGGCGGGCTTCGGCGCGTTCTTCAGTCAGCCGGGCGCCTACCCGGCCTCGCCGCGTCAGAGCGGCACCAGCGAGTTCTCGTTCTCCGGGCGGGTGTCGGGGACATCGCTCCAGGGCAGCGCTCGGTTCACCTACCGGAACAGGGCGGCCACGCGCTTCATCAGCTCGTCGGTCGCCTCGGTGTCGCTCACGTCGACTCGTGCCTCGGTGTACTACCGGGGCACCTGGGGTGGTTCCTCGCGCTACCTGATGCTGGTCTCGGTGCAGGACGGCACCCGGATCTTGCCGTCGGAGCCGGACAGGATCCGGATTCGCGTGGTGAACCTGCGCAACAACCGGGTCGTCTACGACAACCAGCCGGGCGCCCCGCTGACCGCCACGCCCACTCGGGCCCTGTCCAGCGGAGCGATCACCATCTCCTGATCGGGTTCAGGGAGCCGGCCAGCGGAAGCGCAACTCGCTGTCCCCGAGCCGCAGCACGACGCCGTCGGCGAGGAGTTCGGGGGCGGCAACCAGGCGCCCGTCGACCCGGGTGCCGTGTGTGGACTGCAGATCGGTGAGGACGAACCCGCCGTCGGTCGCGGTGATCGCGCAGTGATGCCGGCTCACCGCGGGATCGGCCAGCACCAGGTCGTTGTCCGGAGAACGGCCGATCCTCAGGCCGTAGGAGGTGAGCGTGCGCTGCCCGCCCCCGGGCAGCAGCAGGAGTCCCGGCAGCACGTCGACGCCGTTGCGCAGCGTCGGTGGCACCTGGAGGGAGCCTGCGCCTGGGGACTCCGGCAGGGTGCGCACCGGTGGGAAGCCTTGAGGCAAGCCGGGCGCGACGATCTGGAAGAGTTGTTCGGGGTGCGGGATGTCCTTGAGCCGATGGTGACCGAGGTCGACGCAGCGCAGGTCGGGTTCTCCCGGGACGACGAGCCCGTCGACGACGGCGGCGGAGGCCAGCACCTGACCGCCGTGGGCGGCCGCGGTGATGCGCGCCGCGCGGTGCACCTCGTAGCCGACGTAACCGCCGTCGTACGGGGTGACGCGCCCGCGGTGCAGGCCCATCCGGATCCGCACCGCAGCGGGTGTGCCGGAGGCGTCGCAGGGCCAGGCCGTTTCGCAGAGCGCCCGTTGGGCCCGTACCGCTGCGGCGACTCCCGTGGCCGCGTCGTCGAACGCCACGAAGAAGCCGTCGCCCGCGGTGTCGACCTCGATGCCTCCGTGCTCCCTCCAGACTGTGCGGCTCAGCTCGCGGTGCTGGCGGAGGATCTCCGGCCAGGTCCCACTGAGCGTCTGGGCGAGCTGGGTCGATCCCTCGATGTCGGTGAAGAGCAGGGTCGGCTCGTCACCGGGAGTCGCGATGGTCACCGTCCGATTCAGTCACGGCAGGTTCGTCACAGCAAGGGAACCGCGCCGAGAGCCTCGCGCGGCCGGGTCAGCCGCGCAGACCGAGCAGGGCCACGAGCAGGCCCAGGACCGTGCCGAGCAGCACTCCCCACAGCACCAGGAGCACCGCCCGCGGGACGCGGGGCCGCGGCGGGACGTACACGGGCACGGGCACGGTGGCGGAGACGTCGATCGGCAGCCCTGCCCGGGGATCCGGCCCCGTGTGCGCAGTGGGCACGGGTTCAGGAGTCGGTGCCGGCGCCTCGCCACTCTGCGAGTCGGGCAGCGCGGTCGCGGCCGCGGCACCCGTGGCCTCGACCGGACCCTTCCCGGCGTCGGTGGCGGGCACGTACTGCTCCCACACCTCCCGAGGCACGCTATGCAGCTGCCTCATCAGGACTCGGGGCTCGCGCCTTCGTTCGGGGCGTGCGTCCAGCGCCCGTTCGAAGATGCGCGACACCGCAGGAGGTGGGGAGATCGCGCCGGGCAGCGCACCGAGCAGCAGGACATGGGCCGTGGCCGCGAAGGCGTACCAGTCGATCTCCACCGACTCCGCGTCCGGATCGTCGATCTGCTCCGGCGGTGCGAACCCCGGCGTGTACGCCGTGGAGCCGGCCTGGGTGCGGAACGCAGCGGCGTCGCGGGCCAGGCGGGCCAGGCCGAAGTCGGCGATCTTGGCGCGCGGTCTGTCGGCGGTGTCGCCGACAAGGATGTTGGCCGGCTTGAGGTCGCGGTGGACGATGCCGATGCGGTGTGCCTCGGCGAGACCGTCGGCGATCTGGTCGAGCACCGTCAAGCGCTCCTCGACCCCGAACCCGGGATCGCCGAGGCGACGAGCGAGGTCTCCGCCCGCGACGTACTCCATCACCAGCGCGAGATCCGTGCCGACGGCGACCGCCTCGTAGACATGCAGGACCGCGGGATGCCGCAGTGCCGCCAGGGCGCGGCCCTCCCGTAGCAGCCGGTCCACCGAGCCTGCGGAGGCGCCGCCTCCGTAGAGGAACTTCACCGCGACGTCACGCCCGAGGTTCGCGTCGTGGGCACGCACCACGTAGCCGCTGCCACCGGCTCCGAGGACCTCCCCGGCAACCAGTCCACGGGGAAGGACACCTGTCCGCACGGGTGGCCGGGGGCCCCGATCCGGACTAGACGCCGCATGCTGCATGGGTCATTGAAACACCACCCGTCGGGAGGGCAGGCTCGTGTCGTGCAGTCGACAGACGGCGGCTTGGGGTGCTGCCAGGCTGCCACGCACGGGCCTGGACCCAGGCCCGTGACTGACACAGGGGGCTGTGATGGCTGAGGGTGCTCGGAGTTCTGTTGGCGGCTACGACCTGATCGGCAGGGTGGGCTCAGGATCCACCGCCGTGGTCTACAAGGCACGAGACGCGGGGCTGGGCCGTGACCTTGCGCTGAAGCAGGTGTCGCGCGAGTCCGCCGATCTGCTGCGCGGTGAGGCCGCGCGACTGGCCGCTCTGGACGACCCGCACATCGTGCAGGTGTTCGGCTTCGTGGAGGAGGCCGACGCCGCCTATCTGGTGTTGGAGTGGGTCAACGGGGCCACGCTGGCGGAGGTCCTCGGGGCCGGCGGGCGGCTGAGCGGCCCTCAGGCCCTCGGCGTATGCCGTGGCGCGTTGATGGGACTGGCGCATGCGCACGACCGCGGCGTCGTGCACGGCGACGTCTCGGCCTCCAACATCCTCGTCGACACCGAGGGGGTCTCGCGCGTCATCGACTTCGCGTGGGGAGGCTCCACGCCGGCGTACCGGGCACCCGAAGCCGCCCTCGCGCCGACCCCCACCGATCTGACTCCCGCGGCCGACGTCTACGCGGCGGCCGCGGTTCTCGTCCACCTCCTGACGGGCGAGGTCACCCCGGACGCGGCGCCGAACCTCGACGGCGTGGACGGAGGTCTCCGCCCGGTGCTGGCGACCGCGTTGGCCCCCCACGCCGCTGACCGCTACCCGGACGCCGGCGCTTTCCTCGCCGCGCTCGAGGAGGCCGCGACCCGCAGGTTCGGAGCGGGCTGGTGGACCACGGCCGGCGTCGGCTCGCTGGTCACCCCCGCGGTCGCCACGCTGGTGCCGATCGGCGGCGCCGCCGTGGCACCGGCGACCATCAGCGCCGCCGGTGCGGGCGGCCGTCGGATGTCGAAGACGGCGATCGCCGGGATCGCCGCGGCCGTGGTGCTCGTCGGCGGCGGCGCGACCGCCGTGGCGCTGTCGGGCGGTGACGACGACCCTGAGCCGGTGGCCTCGGACACCACGGAAACGGCCGAGTCGTCCAGCCCTCCCGAGGAGCCGGAGCCCGACCCCGTAGTCGACACCGTCCCGAGCGGCGAGTACACCTACCGGTCGGTGGTCACCAAGACCGAGAGCGCCGCCTACAAGGTGGGCGACGAGACCGTTCGCATCTGGACGATCGAAGCCGACTGCACGAGCGCGACCTCCTGCGGGGGCACGATCACCAGCACGTCGGGGAGCACGTTCGAGTTCGTCTGGGACGGCAAGAAGATGGTGCGGCCGATGAACGACCCGTCGTTCACCCAGCAGGGCACGTGCAGTGACGACGTGACCGGGGAGCGGGTCGGTGTCGTCACCATCCGCACCACCACGAGTCCGAACCCGACGGTCTTTCGCGCGACCGGCCCGTTCGACCCTGAGGCCGGTCTGCCGGAGACCATGACGGCCAAGCAGAAGGACACCGACCTCATCACCCGCTACGTCAACGACGTCCAGGGCCAACTGCCGCCCTCGCAGTGCGCCTTCGCCACGACCGGCAAGGTGACCCAGCGGACGTGGAGCACGGTGACGTTGACCCTGGGCGCCGACCCGGCCGCGGTCCGGTCGGAGGAGAAGCGGATCCGTCAGGAGGAGCGGGCCGAGCAGCGCCGCAAGAACCGGCGCTGACGACCCGACGCGAACAGCAGCGCTACCTGCACTCGGCGCAGGTCCCGAAGATCTCCAGGGTGTGGCTCACGGCGGAAAAGCCGTGGGCCGCGGCGACCGACGCCGTCCACCGCTCCACCGCGGGGCCCTCGACCTCGACGGCCTTGCCGCAGGAGCGGCACACCAGATGGTGGTGGTGCCTCCCGCTGCAGCGCCGGTAGAGCGCCTCGCCGTCCTCGGCGCGCAGCACGTCGATCTCGTCGGCGTCGGCCAGCGCCTGCAGCGTGCGGTAGACCGTCGAGAGCCCGACGTTCTCCCCGGTCCGACGCAGGTGGTCGTGGATCTCCTGGGCGGAGCGGAAGTCGTCGAAGGAACCGAGGGCGGCCGCGACCGCGCGGCGTTGCCGGGTGGGCCGTACGCCGGGGGTGGGTGCGTCAGTGTTCGTCATAGTGCTCTCCGTGCGGTGCGTGGCGGTGCCCGTCGTGGACGTAGTCGATGTGGTCGCCGTGGGGTACGGCACGGTGCCCGCAGTCCGGCCCATGCTCGTGGCGGTGGTCCTCGTCGACGAGTTGCCGCCGGCGCAGCAGCATGCCGACCGGCCAGGCCGCGGCGTAGGCCGCGATGGCGAGCAGCACGATGGTCGCGCCGGGGGCCGTGTCGACGTTGGCCGAGATGACGATGCCGCCGAGGGAGACCAGCATCCCCAGACCCATCGCGGCCACCAGCGTGGCCCGGAAGGTGCTCGCCAGCTGCTGGGCGGTCGCGACCGGCACGACCATGAGCGCACTGACCAGGAGCAGGCCGACCGTGCGCATCGCGACGGTCACCGTCACCGCGGCGAGCACGGAGACCAGCAGGTTGTAGAACCCGACCCGGATGCCGACCACCTTGGCGAACTCGGGGTCCTGAGCCACCGCGAAGAGCCGCGGGGCCAGGCCCACACAGAGCACCACGACCACGACCGCGAGCGCGGTGGTGACCACGAGGTCGCGGTCGTCGACGGTGGTGATCGACCCGAAGAGGTAGGTGTTGAGCGTGGCCGCGCCTTCATCGGCCAGGCCGACGAGGAAGACGCCGCCCGCGATGCCGCCGTAGAACAGCAGCGCCAGCGCCACGTCGCCGCTGGAACTGCCGCGGGTGCGGATCAGCTCGATGACGACCGCACCGATCACGCTCACCACGATCGCGGTGAACACCGGCGAGGTGCCGGTCAGCAGACCCAGGGCGACGCCGGTGACGGCGACGTGTCCGATGCCGTCGCCCATGAGGGCCTGACGTCGCTGGACGAGGTAGGTGCCGATGGCCGGAGCGGCCAGACCGGTGACGAGCGCGGCGAGCAGCGCCCGCTGGAGGAACTCGTAGCCGAGCAGGTCCATCACAGGCCTCCTGTCCCGATCCCGTCGAACCCGGGGGAGCGGCGCTCCACGGGGGCTCGGAGGTCGGGGGTGTAGTCGCGGTGCGCCTGGGCGTCGCCGGGGTGGTGGGCGTGGGCGTGCGGGACGTCCTGGAAGGACTCCAACGGCGCCCCGTCGTAGGCGACGCGACCGTCGCGCATCACCACGGTCCGGGTGATCAGCGGCTCCAGCGGGCCGAGCTCGTGGGCGACCAGCAGGATCGTGGTGCCACGCTCGACGAGGGTGCGCAGCAGCGCCGCGAAGGAGTCCTGGTTCGCCAGGTCCACACCGGCCGTGGGCTCGTCGAGCACGAGCAGCTCCGGTTCACCGGCGAGCGCCCGAGCGATCAGGACGCGTTGTTGCTGGCCGCCTGAGAGCGTGGCGCAGCGGTCCCGGCTGCGGTCGCTGAGCCCGACCGCCTCGAGGGCATCCTTGACCGCCTGACGGTCCCGGCCGCGCAGCGGCTGCCAGGGCTTGAGATGGGCGAGCCGCCCGGCGCGGGCGACCTCCCACACGCTGGCGGGGACGCCGGAGGTGGCACTGACCCGTTGCGGCACGAACCCGACCCGCCGCCAGTCGTGGAAGCGGTCCAGGTCGGTGCCGAAGAGCTCGACCCGTCCGTGGCGCAGCGGGGTGAGTCCGAGCACGGTGCGGACGAGTGTGGACTTGCCGGAGCCGTTGGCCCCGAGCACAGCGACGACCTCACCGCCGGTGACGGTGAGGTCGATGCCGCGCAGGATGGGTCGCCCGCCGAGGACGACCCCGCCGTCGCTGACCCGGACGACCGGGGGTTGGCTCACGTGCAGTCGCCCGCCTTCCGCAGTGCCTCGATGTTCGCGTCCATCACCGAAAGGTAGTCCGCATCGCCGGCATCCTCGGTGAGCCCCTCGAGCGGGTCGAGGACGTCGGTGACCAGACCCAGCTCGGAGGCCAGCGTGTCGGCCAGGGCGGGGCTGGCCAGGGTCTCGGTGAACACCGTCGTGATCCCGGTGTCCTCGATCAGGTCGGCGAGCTCGGCCATCCGCGCCGGCGACGGCTCGGCGTCGGGGGAGAGGCCGGCGATCGGCTCGAAGTCCAGGTCGTAGCGGTAGCCCAGGTAGCCGAACGCGTCGTGGCTGACCACCACGGCGCGGCGCGCGCAGGTCTCCAGGGCGACCGAGGCGCGCCCGTCGAGTCCGACCAGATCACCCATCAGCTCGGCGTACCGCTCCTCGTAGGCGGTGGCGTTGTCGGGGTCGAGCGCGGCGAGCTGGTCGGCGACCTCGGCACCGACGGTGGCCAGGGCGCGCGGATCCAGCCAGAAGTGCGGGTCGTGAGCACCGTGGTCGTGGCCGTCCTCGTCGGCGTGCTCCTCGTCGTCGGCGTGCTCGTCGTCCGCGTGATCGTCGCCGGCGTGGTCGTCCTCCCCGGCGTCCAGCACGGTGACCGGGCGGGCTCCGCCGATCGCGGGATCGCGCTCCTCGAGCACCTCCAACGCCTCGACGACGGTGCCCGTGGAGTTGGTGGCGACACTCTCGTCCACGGCGGGCTGCAGGTCGCTGACGTAGACCACGAGGTCGGCATCGGCCAGGGCGGCGGTCTGCGAGACCGTCAGCTCCAGGTCGTGCGGTTCCTGACCGGGGTTGGCCAGCGTGGTGAGGTCGACGTCGTCGCCGCCGATGCGCTCGACGAGGAACTCCAGCGGATACATCGACGCGACGACGGAGAGTCCGTCGCCGTCGCCGCCGGTGCCGCTGTCGCTGCCGCAGCCGGCCAGGGCCAGGGGAGCCAGCGTGAGGGTGGCCACGATCAGGGGTGTGCGGGTGCGCAACTTCATGGGAATCATTCTCAACTGCAATGAGAACCGTTGTCAAAATTGCTGCAGCAGGTCCGCGAGGTCCGCCGGCCTGGACAGGAAGGGGGAGTGGCCGCCCGGCAACTCGACCGGGGTGACGCCGAGGCGTGCCGAGAGCGTTGCCCGCTGGTAGTCCACGGTGATGGCAGGGTCGTCCACCCCTGTGACGGCGCGATAGCTCAGGTTCGGCCACACCTCCAGGGGGTAGGGCCGGTCCCAGAGCGAGGAGTTGTTGAAGGGCCGCAGCCGGGAGAAGGCCCACGCCGCATCGGCTGCCGTGCAGTCGGCGTTGAACGCTCGGGTCGCGGCCGTGAGGGAGGTCCAGGTCAGGGTGCCGTCCGGCGAGCGGTCCACGTCGTAGACGTCCTCACCCATCGTCGGGGCGTCCTCCCAGGGGAGCCCACCCAGGTGGGGCACCACGCCGCAGACGAAGACTCCCGCGCGTGCCGGGCGGCCCGCCTGCTCCAGTCGTTCGGCGACCAGGGGGAAGACCATGCCCCCCAGCGAGTGCCCGACCAGCACGAGATCCTCGGCCGAGGGCGGAAGAGAAGCGATCGCGGTGTCGGCGTAGTCCTCGAAGGTCGCTCGCCCGTTCTCAAGGGGGAGATCGGGGGTCAGACACGTGTGGCCGGCCCCGGTCAGCAGCGGCACCACGCGATCCCAGCACCAGCCGCCGTGCCACGCGCCGTGGATCAGCAGGAACGTCGTCACCCCGCTGACGCTAGGCCTTGCGGCTCACGGGTTGGGGTGACAGGTCGGCGGCTCTGGGCTGCCTGTTGTTGGTTGTCAGGCTGCAGTCTGCCTGAGCCGTCGGCGGAGTTCCTTCTTCACCTCCAGCGGGGTGCGTCCGCGCATGTAGTC
>JBGAJX010000056.1:0-2185 GCA_044224695.1 Marmoricola sp.
AGTTCTACAACTCCGAGTCAGCCCGGCTGGCCGCTCTGCCAGCATGGCTCCACAAGTACAACCACCACCGGCCCCACTCAGCAATCGGGAAGGCCGCACCCATCACCAGGTTGAACAACCTGGCTGGGCATCACACCTAGTCCAGCCGCACGCGCTCGCCGTACCGGGGCAGCACCGCGGTCCAGCCGAGCTCGTCGTGGATCCGTCCCGCCAGCGCCTGCGCCGGGTCCGGTTCACCGTGCACGACGTACACGGTCCGCGGCGGCTCGGGCAGCTCGGCGAGCCAGGAGACCAGTTCGCCTGCGTCGGCGTGCACCGAGAACTCGGGGTCGTCCACGATCTCGGCCCGCACCGGCACGTACCGGCCGTGGATCTTCACGGTGGTGGCGCCCTCGAGCAGCGTGCGACCCCGGGTGCCGACGGCCTGGTAGCCGGTGAGCACCACGCTGTTGCGGGCCTCGGGGAGCTGCGCCGCGAGGTGGTGCAGCACCCGTCCTCCGGTCGCCATTCCCGAGGCGGAGACGACGATCGAAGGCTTCTCGGGGTGGTTGAGCGCGATCGACTCCGGCGTCCGGTGGACCACGCGCAGGTCCGGTACTCCGAACGAGCGGGGCACCTGCGGCAGGTGCCGGCGATAGACCTCCAGGGCCGCCGACGCCATCGGGCTGTCGACGAAGACCGGCACCTCCGGGATCTCCCCCGCCGCGAAGAGCTCGCCCAGGGCGACCAGGATCAGCTCGGTGCGGTCCACCGCGAAGGCGGGGATGAGCACGCTGCCGCCACGGCCGACCGTACGCCGGATGGCCGCGGCCAGCACGTCGTGGGTGGCGTCGGGATGCAGCCGGTCGCCGTACGTCGACTCCACGACGACGACCTGGGCGGCGGGGGGAGGCTCTCGGGGCGGGACCAGCGGATGGCCTGGACGGCCCAGGTCGCCGCTGAACAGAGCGCGGGCGCCCGCAGCCTCGGCCAGCACGCTCGCCGAGCCCAGAATGTGACCGGCCGAGGACAGGGTGACGGTGAGGTCCTCCCCCACCGGAGCGGGGTCGTGGAAGCCGACCGGCCGCAGCAGCGGTAGAGCCCGCTCCACGTCGGCCGCGTCGTAGAGCGGCAGCGCCGGCGCGTGCCGGGAGTAGCCGGCCTGGTTGGCGTGCCGGGCGTCCTCCTCCTGCAGCTTGGCACTGTCACGCAGCACGATCGCGACCAGCTCGGCGGTCCCGGCGGTGCACACGACCGGCCCGTCGAAACCCTCGCGGACCAGCTTCGGCAGGTAGCCGCAGTGGTCGAGATGCGCATGGCTGAGCACCACGGCGTCCAGCTTCGCGGGATCGAGCGGGAGCTCCTTCCAGTTGCGTCGCCGCAGTTCCTTCAGCCCTTGGTAGAGGCCCGCGTCAACGAGCACCCGGCTGAGCGGGGTGTCGAGCAGGAACCGGCTTCCGGTCACGGTGCCGGTGGCGCCGAGGAAGGTGAGCGTCGGGCTGGTCACACCTCCACTCTCCTCCTGGCGGGGTCAGTTCGCGACAGCGACGTACTGCTCGCGCGCGATCGTGTCGACGATCAGGTCGCTGATCACGTCCGGCGCCTCGATCTGCGGGCAGTGCCCCAGCCCCGGCAGCGTGGTGACCCGGGCGTTCGGCAACCGGTCGGTGAAGTACGCCGCGTAGCGCCGCGGCGGGATCACCAGGTCCTTCTCGGCGAAGACGAGGTGGACCGGCACGTCGATGTCCTCCAGCCCCAGTGCGGGGATGCTGCGGATGCACGCCGCCAGCACCTGGAGCGGGTGGGAGGAGGAGAGCGCGGTCATCACGGTGTGGCGGGCGTCGGCCGCGTCGAGCACCCCGGGCTGGTGGGCGAGCGCCTTGAGGAAGGCGGACTGGATCGGCAGCACCCGCGCGGGTCCGGCGTGCACCAGCCGCAGCGCGGGCCGGGCGGCGGAGGCTCCGATGAACGTCAGGCCCATGGCGACGTCGCGGGCGCCGATCCTCTCGTAGCCTCCGGCCGGGGCGATCGGGATCGCGGTGCGTGCTCGCCCGCGACGGGCCAGCTCGAGGGTGGCCCAGCCGCCCAGGGAGTTGCCGACGACGTGGGCGGTCTCGAAGCCGGCCTGGTCCATCTCGCGCTCGACGTGGTCGACGAGATGCCCGATGGTCGCCCCGCGCCAGGACAGCGCCGGGCCGCCGTAGTG
>JBGAJX010000051.1:0-13216 GCA_044224695.1 Marmoricola sp.
CATAGGGTGGCGTTTCGCACGCCGTTCTCCGTTCCGTGGTTCCTGACTATCGACAAGCCAGAAACCTAGAGCGGGAACGGCGTGCGGCCATTCAGGCGCGATCAACCACCCACGGAAGCGTCAGATGAGCCAGATTTCTTGGGACTTTCGACCAATCCGCCCTGAGGCGGCCCCCGAACTGGTGGCAACGACGGAGGGAAACCTCCACTGACCACCGAGCCACCCCGGCTCTTGGACTCGATGGGTCCGCACCCCACCTGAGAAGGGAACACAGAAATGCGTTCGATCAAGAAGTACGCCGCCGTGGCGATGGCGGTCTCGGCTCTCGCGATGACTGCTGCGTGCGGTGACGACGCAGAGACCGACACCACCTCCGGCTCGGAGACCACTGCTCCCGCCGACAACGGCGACAGCGGCGACAACGGCAACATGGACGACATGGACCCCGCCGCCTACCTGGTGGGCCCGGGCTGCGCCGACTACGCCGAGGCCGTGCCGGACGGCGACGGTTCCGTCCAGGGCATGGCGATGCTGCCCGTCGCCGACGCTGCGTCCGCCAACCCCCTGCTCAAGACCCTCGTCGCGGCGGTCTCCGGTGGCGTCAACCCCGACGTGAACCTGGTCGACACCCTCAACAGCGGTGAGTTCACCGTGTTCGCGCCGACCGACGACGCGTTCGCCGCGCTCTTCGAGCAGAACCCGGACCTCCAGGGCCAGCTGGCTGAGGACGCCGACCTGCTCAGCACCGTGCTCACCTACCACGTGCTCGACGGCAAGGTGCTCCCCGACGACGTGACCGGCAAGCAGACCACCCTCCAGGGCGGCGAGCTGACCGTGCGCGGCCAGGGCGACAACCTGAAGGTCAACGGCAACAACGTGATCTGCGGTGGCGTCCAGACCGCCAACGCGATCGTCTACCTGGTCGACGGTGTCCTCGTCCCCAAGGCGTGACACACCCTTCCTCAAGCGAAGGCCCCCGGTTCGGTGAACCGGGGGCCTTCGCCGTACCCCGACGGCTACAGTCGCAGCAGCACCCGCGGGAGGAGAGGCGAGGATGAGCAGCACCGAGGCGCCTCGGCGTCGCCGGATCCCCGGCTGGGTCGAGGCTGTGCTGCTGGTCGTGCTCGCCCTGGGCCTGTCGCTGGCCATCAAGACGTTCTTCGTCCAGATGTTCTTCGTGCCCTCGGAGTCGATGGAGCCGGGCCTCATCACCAACGACCGCATCCTGGTCCAGAAGGTCACCTATTGGACCGGCGACGTGGAACGCGGCGATGTCGTGGTCTTCGAGGACCCGGGCGGGTGGCTCGCTCCGCCGGAGCCGCTCACCGGGCTGCAGAAGGTGCTGTCGACCGTCGGCCTCTACCCCACCGGCGGGCACCTGGTGAAGCGGGTGATCGGCGTCGGTGGCGACGAGGTCCGCTGCTGCGATCGGCGTGACCGGGTCACGGTCAACGGGATCCCGCTCGACGAGACGGACTACCTTCCCCCGGGAGTGGCGCCCTCGACCAAGCGATTCCGGGTCACGGTCCCCGAGGGCCGGATCTGGCTGATGGGCGACAACCGGTCCAACAGTGAGGACTCCCGCTACCACCAGGACCTGCCCGGCAAGGGCACCGTCTCCACGGACCGGGTGGTGGGCAAGGTCTGGGGCATCGTGTGGCCACTGGGGCGTTTCGAGGTCCTCGACCGCCCGGACACCTTCGCGCAACTGGAATCGTCGGAATCAGCCCCCCGCTGACTACGGAATCGGTTGCTCTAGCCGGTGGTAAACGCTCGGATCCGCCGCGACTGGACTAATTTGGTACCGGAATCCACAATCGAACACATGACCTCCACCTCCGTGGCGCAGGAGCGCCGGCTCGTCACCCCCCTCCCGGGCCCGAAGTCGCAGGCCCTGCATGCCCGCAAGGCGGCGGCTGTCTCGGCCGGCGTCGGCGTCGGTCTCCCGGCGTACATCGAACGCGCCGGGGGCGGCATCCTCGTCGACGTCGACGGCAACCACCTCATCGACTTCGGCTCCGGCATCGCGGTCACCACCATCGGCAACGCAGCGCCGCGCGTCGTCGAGGCCGTCCGCGACCAGGTCGCCGACTTCACCCACACCTGCTTCATGGTCACCCCGTACGAGGAGTACGTCGCGGTCGCCGAGGCGCTCGCCGAACTGACCCCGGGCGAGGGCGAGAAGCGCTCGGCGCTGTTCAACTCCGGCGCCGAAGCCGTCGAGAACGCGATCAAGATCGCCCGTACCTTCACCGGCCGCTCCGCGGTGGTCGCCTTCGACCACGCCTACCACGGCCGGACCAACCTGACGATGGCGTTGACGGCGAAGAACATGCCGTACAAGCACGGGTTCGGCCCGTTCGCAGGAGAGGTCTACCGCGCCCCGATGGCCTACCCGCTGCGCTGGCCCGGCGCCGCGGAGAAGACCCACGAGGACATCGCGGTCGAGGCCTTCAACGCGTTCGTCGACATGCTCCACGCCCAGGTCGGCGAGTCCAACACCGCCGCGGTCATCGTCGAGCCGATCCAGGGCGAGGGCGGCTTCATCGTCCCGCCGGCCGGCTGGCTGCGGATGGTCGCGGACTTCTGCCGCGAGCACGGGATCCTGCTCATCGCCGACGAGATCCAGACCGGCTTCGCCCGCACGGGCGACTGGTTCGCCTGCGACCACGAGGGCGTCGTCCCCGACCTGATCACCACCGCGAAGGGCATCGCCGGCGGCCTCCCGCTGGCCGCGGTGACCGGTCGCGCGGACGCGATGGACTCGGTGCACGCAGGCGGACTGGGCGGCACGTACGGCGGCAACCCGGTCGCCTGCGCCGCGGCGCTGGCCTCGATCGAGACGATGAAGGCCGAGGACCTGCGTGGCCGGGCCCGCCAGATCGAGGTGCTCTTCAAGGAGCGCCTGGAGCAGCTGCGCAACAAGTACGACGTGATCGCCGACGTCCGCGGCCGTGGCGCCATGCTGGCCATCGAGCTGACCGCGGGCCGCGGCGACCTGACGCCGAACCCGACCGCCACCGCGGCGATCAACTCCTACTGCCACTCCCAGGGTCTGGTCACGCTCACGGCCGGGACGTTCGGCAACGTCTTCCGCTTCCTGCCTCCGCTGGCGGCGCCGGACCACCTGCTCACCGAGGGCCTGGACATCATCGACGCCGCGTTCGCCCACGTCCTCGCCGGCTGAGCCGCACCCCACCCCTGGCCGCTGGTTGAGGTGCGAGCCTCGTCCGCTGGTTGAGGTGCGAGCGCAGCGAGCCTCGAAACCCCACGACACCCCACCCCTGACGACAAGGACCCCCATGAACGAGAGCGACCTGCTCGCCAAGACCCCCACCGGCCTCTACATCGACGGCCAGTGGCGCGAGGGCACCGGCGGCCACACGATCAAGGTCGAGGACCCGGCGACCGGCAAGATCCTCGCCACCATCGCCTCGGGCGCCGTCGAGGACGGCGCCGCTGCGCTCGACGCCGCCGTCGCGGCTCAGGCGTCCTGGGCGGCGACCGCCCCCCGCGCCCGGGGCGAGATGCTGCGCGCGGCCTTCGAGCTGCTCACCGAGCGGGCCGACGAGTTCGCCCTGCTGATGACCCTGGAGATGGGCAAGCCGCTCGCCCAGGCCAAGGGCGAGCTGACCTACGGCGCCGAGTTCTTCCGGTGGTTCTCCGAGGAGGCGGTGCGGATCGCGGGCCGCTGGTCGACCAGCCCCGACGGCAACAGCCGCCTGATGACGATGAAGCAGCCGGTGGGTCCGGTCCTGGCGATCACGCCGTGGAACTTCCCGTTGGCGATGGGCACCCGCAAGATCGGCCCGGCGATCGCGGCCGGCTGCACGATGGTGGTCAAGCCCGCCTCGCAGACCCCGCTCACCATGCTCGCCCTGGCCGCGTTGCTCGAGGAGGTCGGTGTCCCGAAGGGCGTCATCAACGTCGTCCCGACCGACCACACCAGCGAGGTGATGGCGCCGCTGATCGCCGACCCGCGCCTGCGGAAGCTGACCTTCACCGGCTCCACCCCGATCGGCAAGCTGCTGGTCAAGCAGTCCGCCGACCAGCTGCTGCGCGTCTCGATGGAGCTCGGCGGCAACGCGCCGTTCCTGGTCTTCCCCGACGCCGACATCGACAAGGCCGTCGACGGCGCGATGCTGGCCAAGATGCGCAACATGGGTGAGGCGTGCACGGCGGCGAACCGATTCCTGGTGCACCGCGACGTCTCGGAGGAGTTCTCGACCAAGTTCGCGGCACGGATGGCCGCCGAGGTCGTCGGTCGCGGCACCGAGGACGGCGTCACCGTGGGCCCGCTGATCGACGCGAAGGCGCAGGACAAGGTCGCCGAACTGGTCGCCGACGCCACCGAGCGCGGCGCCTCGGTGGTCACCGGAGGCGGCACCACCGGCGACGCCGGGTACTTCTTCCAGCCGACCGTGCTGACCGACGTCCCCGCCGACGCCGACCTGGCCCGCGAGGAGATCTTCGGCCCGGTCGCGCCGATCACCACCTTCACCGAGGAGGCCGACGCGCTCCGGATGGCCAACGACACCGAGTTCGGCCTGGTCGCCTACGCCTTCACCAACGACCTGTCCCGCACGGTGAGGGTCGCCGAGGGGCTGCACTACGGGATGGTCGGCATCAACGCCGGCATCGTCTCCAACCCGGCCGCGCCGTTCGGCGGGGTCAAGCAGTCCGGCTTCGGCCGCGAGGGCGGTCCGGAGGGCATCGAGGAGTACCTCGACGTCAAGTACGTCGGCATCGCCCCCTGAGCCACCGGTGACCACCCCGGCGTTCCCGCTGCTCGGCACCCCCGACCGGCCCACCCTCGGCCTCGACACCTTCGGTGACGTGGCCCGGGGGCCGGACGGGGAGCCGGTCACCCATGCCCAGGCGCTGCGCGAGGTCCTCGCCGAGGCGGTGCTCGCCGACGAGGTCGGTGTGGACTACCTCGGCCTGGGCGAGCACCACCGCGCCGACTTCGCGATCAGCGCCCCCGACGTCGTCCTCGGCGTGGTCGCCGGTGCCACCTCGCGGATCCGTCTGGGCACCGGCGTCACCGTGCTCAGCTCCGAGGACCCGGTCCGCGTCTTCCAGCGCTTCGCGACCCTGGACGCGCTCAGCCACGGGCGCGCCGAGGTCACCCTGGGACGGGGCTCGTTCACCGAGTCGTTCCCGCTCTTCGGCTACCGGCTCGAGGACTACGACACCCTCTTCGCCGAGAAGTTGGACCTCTTCGTGCGGCTGCTCGACGAGGGCCCGGTCACCTGGCAGGGCACCGTCCGCGCGCCTCTGACCGACCAGGTCGTCTACCCGCCGACCGAGTCCGGTCGGCTGCCGGCGTGGGTCGGCGTGGGCGGGACGCCGGAGTCGGTGGTGCGCGCCGCGGCGTACGGACTGCCGTTGGTGCTCGCGGTGATCGGCGGTTCGCCGGCCCGCTTCGCGCCGCTGGTCGACCTCTACCACCGGGCGTTGGCGCAGTACGGCAAGCCGACCCTGCCGGTCGGGGTCCACGCGCCCGGTCACGTCGCGGCCACCGACGACGAGGCCCGCGAGCAGCACTTCGCCCCGCACCGCGACGCGTTCGCTCGGATCGGCCGCGAGCGCGGCTGGGGGGCGCCGATGTCGCGGCAGGACTACGACCTGATGTGCGGCCCGGACGGGGCGTACATGGTGGGCTCGCCGGAGACCGTCGCGCAGAAGATCGCCGCGGTGTGCCGGACGCTGGGGCTGTCCCGCTTCCAGATGAAGTACGCCGTGGGCGACCTCTCCCACGAGCACCGGCTGGAGTCGATCCGGCTCTACGGCACCGAGGTCATCCCGCGCGTGCACGAACTCCTGGCGCAGCCGCACTGACGCGGCGCCGCTCCAAGCGCACCCAGGGCCACGTCATCACCCCGGCCCACACCACCAGCAGCACCGCGATCTCGATCAGCACGTAGGTCGGCCAGCCCGGCAGTAGGTCGAGGACCGACGCCGAGGCGGGCTTGCGGTTGAGGTAGCCGTAGTTCGTGCCCGCGGCCAGGTTGAACGCGAAGGGGACCACCGCCCAGACCAGGGTGGCCACGACGCTTGTGCGCCAGAGCCTCCAGGTGGGCCGCATCCCCAGGCCCCAGGTCAGGTAGACGGCCGTCCACACGACGCCCAGGTGCAGCGCCCAGAAGCCGAAGTAGCGCGGGTGCGGGAAGGCCTCGGCCAGCGACGGGGTCAGCACCCCCTGGAGGGTCAGGCTCAACCCGACGTAGTAGGTGAACGCCGCCCACGCGGGCCGCCGGGTCCAGAGCGCGACCACCGCGGCGACCGTGGCCAGGTCGCAGAGCTGGATCGGCAGCGATGTGCGCAGGTCGAAGTCCGTGGGCGTGAACTGGTAGGCCTGCATCGCGATCCCGACGGCGGCGAGCAGGGTCGCGGCGGTCCGGCGTACGACGAGCTCACGGGGGGCACCGCGGTGGCGGCGGCCCGCCCACACCACGACCACGGCACCGCACACGGCGAGAGCGAGCAGCAGGTAGTGCTGGTCGCTGAAGGCCTGGAAGCGCTCCGTCCGGATGCCCATGGCTCCATCGTGGCCCGCCCGGCGTCCCCCGCCCAGAGCATCCGTACTCAATCCGCACCACCCCCCTTCGGGCCATGCCGTGCGGGACGCGCAGGAGCACACTGGAGTCATGAGGACCATCACGCGTCCGAGTGGGCCGAGGTCGCCGGAGACCGAGGAGGACCTCGCCCGCGTCGATGCCGCCCTGGACGCCCAGCTCCCGGTGAAGTCCGCGACGAACCTGCTGATCGGCACCTGGAACCTGCGCGCCTTTGGCGGGCTGACCCCCAAGTGGGAGTCGGCCGGCGGGGACACCCCGAAACGGGACTGGCACGCCACCTCCTGCATCGCGGAGGTCGTCCGGCGTTTCGACGTCTGCGCCATCCAGGAGGCCCGCCGCAACACCACGGCGCTGGCGGCGCTGATGGACCTGCTCGGGCCTGGTTTCCGCTTCATCACCTCCGACGTCACCGAGGGGCAGGCCGGCAACGGCGAGCGCCTCACCTTCGTGTACGACGCCGAGCGGGTGCAGCCCTCCGGTCTGGTCGGCGAACTGGTGCTGCCACCCGAGGCCGGCGGCGAGGAGCAGTTCGCCCGCACGCCGTACGCCGCGGGGTTCGTCCGCTCGGACGTGGAGTTCATCCTCACCACGGTCCACGTGCTGTGGGGCGCGAAGCCGCAGGACCGCCTCGCCGAGATCACCGCGTTCGCCCGGTGGATGCGCGCCTGGGCCGACCGCCCCGACGACTGGAACACCAACCTGCTCGTCCTCGGCGACTTCAATCTCGACCGCACCGGCGACCCGCTCTTCGAGGCGTTCCTCTCCACCGGGCTCTGGCCGCCGCACGAGCTGGACCAGGTGCCGCGCACGGTCTTCGACGATGACGGCTCCCGGCACTTCTACGACCAGATCGCCTGGTTCTCCGACGTCTCCCAGCCCGGGCCGCCCGACCTGCTGCACGGGCTGACCTACGCCGCCCACGGCGGCTCGTTCGACTTCGTGCCGCACCTGTACCGCGACCTGACGGCGGCGCAGGTGTCGTGGCGGATCTCCGATCACTACCCGCTGTGGGTCGAGTTCGAGGTCGGCTGAGAGCAGGCCACGCCACTGGGAGCACCACCTCAGGTGGTGCGCAGCTTCTCCAACCGCACCTGGAGCGCCTCGGCGCGATGGGCGTTGCCGGAGAGCGCGACGTACCGGGTGCCGAAGACCGCGAGCAGCGCATCGTCGAGGCGGCGCACCGCACCGGCGGGGTAGCGGTAGTCCATCCGCTCCTGGAGCGCGACCTGGTCGACCGAGGAGAGCAGGCCACGAAGTTCCTCGACGTCGGTGATGCCGAGCTCGGCCAGCAGCCCGGAGATCCAGGCGTAGTGGTCGGGGCGCGACCAGCCCGCGTCGGAGTAGGCGTCGGTGAGGAACTCGGCCAGCTCCTCCGAGCTGAGCCCACCGGCACGCTGCTGCTCCGGGGCCGGCGCGACGGAGGCGCCCTGCAACAGCTGGTGGATCGCCCCGAACTCGCGGTCGGCCAGCTCCAGCAGTCCCGCGGCCAGCGTGAAGCGGCGGTCCAGGTCGGGGGCGTGCTCCTCGGCGACGGTGCCCTTGTAGCGGGTGGCGTGCTCGAACTCGGCCCACGCGTGCTGCAGCACCGTGCGGATCTGGATCTGCGCGCCGCGCTCGCGCAGTTGCTCCGCGGCCGGAGCGTGGTCGCGGGCCGGGTCGAGCTCGACGAGCAGGTGCCGGCTGGCGTAGCCGAACCGGCCCTGGCTGGCGGTCTCCTGACCCATGTCCCGGTCGGCGGTCACCACGAAGTGGTCGCTGAGCACCTCGGCCACCGCGGCCACGTCCGTGCGTAGATAGACGATCACTCGCAGGCCGATCTGGTCGGGGATGTCGCGCAGCGGGTCGGGGAACATCGGCCGACCGTCGACGATGCGCGCCGCCTTGGCGGCGAAGGACGCCACACTCTTGGCCCGTCCGGTGACGCTGAGGTAGTTGATGCCCGCGTCGTCGAGCAACGTGGTCAGCAACCTGACGTAGGACTCCGTCGCCTCACGCACCTGTCCGTGGCTCAGGGCGTAGGCGTTGACCGCCTGCTGCACCCGGTCCTCGCCGGTGACCCGCTCCCGCACCGCAGGTTGCCGCGGAGAAGGCGTGTGCCCCTCGGGCAGCGTCGGCGTCACGATGTAGCCGGTCGCGCCGTCGCCGTACGTCGTGGTGAGGTCCGGGGCCCTTTCCGCGTGCAGCGCCAGGTAGGCGCACACGACCGCGTCGACCTGGTCCTCGGCGTGACGCAACTGCGCCTTCGTGGCCGCGGTCTCCACCAGCGCGACCAGCGAGCGCCAGCCGTCGTGCTCGGCGACGTGCAGCGCCGGACGACCCGGCCCGGGGTCGCGCAGACTCTCGACGAGGCCGGTGAGGCGGAGCAGTTCGGCGCGCAGCTCGGGCAGCGTCCGGCCCGGCTTGTTCTTGTACTTCAGCGTCCGTCCGAGCCGGAAGAGCGCCACCGTCGCCGGGTGCGGGTAGACCTCGATCGCGCGTCGCGGCGCGGTCGAGAGGGGATCCAGGTCGAGGCCGAGCTCGGCGGCCAGCCGGGCTCCGCGCGGGGAGTCGGCGAACTCGGGCTTGCCGGTGTTCGCCGGGTGGGCACCGGCGTCGAACCGCGCGAAGTCGGCGTTGAGCGCCTTCTCCGCGGGCCGGTTGCCGGTCGGGTTCACCACGATCAAGGGCGCGTCCATCGCGACCAGGCAGTCACCCAGGGCGTAGGGCGTCAGCACCTCGAGGATCTCCTCGTCGCTGCCCGCCGCGCTCACGTGCACCAGGTGGCCGCGGTCGTCGACCACGGCCAGCCCGCTGGGCTTGCGCTCCCCCCAGGCGAGGTCCACACCGATGAAGTACACGCCCCCACCCTGCCGCATCGCGCCAGCCGCCTGTGCCTGCCCACCACGGATGGCCCGGTGCGTTGGCCACGCTCGGCAGACTCGGGGGGTGACCCGCGCCCGGCTCGTCCTCCCCCACCAGCTCTTCACCCAGCAGCTCGACCGCCCCGACGGACGGCCGGCTCCCGACCTGGTGGTCCTGGTGGAGCCCGATCTCTTCTTCCGGCAGTTCCCCTTCCACCAGCAGAAGCTGGTGCTCCACCGGGCCTCGATGCTGCACTTCCGCGACCGGCTGGAAGAGGCCGGCCTCGCCACGGCGTACGTCGAGTCGCGTGCCGACGTGCCCACCGAGACCGCCCTGCGTCGGCTGCTGGAGGACGAGGGCGTGGAGACCGTCGAGGTCTTCGAGGTCGTCGACGACTGGCTCGAGCGCGACCTGCGCGCGGTCGCCGAGGCGGTCGGCGCGACGTACGACGAGCGCCCGACGCCGAACTTCCTGACCTGCACCGAGGACTGCCGCGCCCAGATGAAGGGACGCCGCGCGCCGCGGATGCAGCACTTCTACTCCTGGCAGCGCCGCCGCCTCGACATGCTCATGGACGGGTCCGAGCCGGTGGGTGGGCGGTGGTCCTTCGACACCGAGAACCGCAAGCGGCTGCCGAAGGGGCTCACCCTGCCCGCGATGCCGCCGCCCGGACCCGACCCCGAGGACGAGCACGTCTCCGCCGCGATCCGCTGGGTGAGCGAGGAGTTCGGCGACAACCCCGGCCGGGCCGAGGAGTTCTGCTGGCCGGTGACCCCGGAGCAGGCCGAGGACTGGCTGGCCTCCTTCGTCGCCGTTCGGCTCGTCGACTTCGGCCCCTACGAGGACGCGATCGCCGCGGGCGAGTCCTGGCTCTTCCACTCCGCACTGTCGTCCTCGCTCAACATCGGCCTGCTCGACCCCGCCCAGGTCGTCCGGGCGGCGCTGGAGCACGCCGAGCAGCACCAGGTGCCGTTGGCCAGCCTGGAGGGGTTCGTGCGCCAGGTGATCGGCTGGCGGGAGTACATGCGGGCCGCGTACGTCGTGCACGGACGGCGGATGCGCACCCGCAACCTGCTCGGCTTCTCCCGCCCCCTGCCCAAGTCCTGGTACGACGCCACCACCGGCCTCGCCCCGCTGGACACCGTGATCGAGCGAGTGCTGCGCACCGCCTACAGCCACCACATCGAGCGGCTGATGGTGCTCGGCAACGCCACGGCGCTGCTGCGGATCGACCCGGACGAGGTGTACGCCTGGTTCATGGCGCTGTTCATCGACGCCTACGACTGGGTGATGGTGCCGAACGTCTACGCGATGAGCCAGTTCGCCGCCGGCGAGCTGATCACCACCAAGCCCTACGTCTCGGGGTCGAACTACCTGCGCAAGATGAGCGACCTCCCCACCGGCGACTGGACCGAGGTGTGGGACGCGCTCTACTGGCAGTTCGTCGCCGACCACCGGGAGGGCTTCTCGTCCAACCCGCGCAGCAGCATGGCGGTGCGCACCTACGACCGGATGGATGCCGGCCGGCGCCGCCACCTCGCCGGCGTCGCCGCGACCTGGCTGAAGTAGCGGCCCGCACGCTCACGCGTAGCCCGCGCGCGCACGGGTCGTTAGGTCCTCCATCAGGAGGAGTTGGCAATGTCGATGTTCACCCAGGTTCACGGTCCTACCGGTTGGCGCCGACCCGCGGTCGCCGTCGCCGGCCTGTCCGTGGCTGCCCTGTCCGTCATGACGCTGATGTCCGGCTCGGTGCCGGCACCCGGTTGGCTGTCCCAAGGTGAGGCCGGCCCGCTGCCGGCCTCCCCGGACGCCGTCGTGAAGCAGCTCGAGGCCGCACCCACTCCGGACGTGCCCGCGGAGATCCTCCTGGCTGCCGCGTCCGTGCCCTCGCTGGGCCTCGACGACGCGGTCCGTCCCGGTGGAATCACCGGCGGCTCGGACGACGCCGGAGGCAACCCCGGGGGTGGCAACGGCGGCAACCCCGGCAACGGAGGTAACCCCGGAGGTGGCAACCCCGGGGGCGGTGACGGCGGAACCGGTGGCGGTGACGGTGACGACGGCGACGGCGACGGCGGGGGCAACCCCGGCGGCGGCGACGGCGGAACCGGTGGCGGCAATGACGGCGGTGGATCGACCGACGGGGGCAACTCCGGCGGCGGATCGACCGGTGGCGGCCTCGTCGGCGGCCTCGTCGGCGGCGTGACCGGCGCGGTCAGCGGGGCCACCGGCGGCGCCACGGACCCGATCACCGACCCGATCGACGACGTCGCTGACGCCGTGGACGGCGTACTGGGGCAGGTCGCCGGGGGCGGCACGGGTGGCGGCGGCACGGGTGGCGACCCGGTGGACGACGTCGTCGACACGGTCGGCGGCCTCGTCGGTGGGGTCGTCGGCGGCCTCACCCCCAAGCCCTGAGCACTCCGGAAGCACCCATGACCATGACCGGAGAGACCGAGACCGGACCCGACGCGGCGACCGCCGTCGACGGTCCCGAGCCGACCGAGGAGTACGCCGTCACGGTGGCGCGCTCCTGGCTCGGCGCACACCGACCCGCCGCGACCGAGGCGCCGGCGGAGATCCCCGCGGCGCGCAACGCCGCGTCGTACGACGACCCGCTCGAGGTCGCCCGGAGGTCCCTGGGCCTCGACGCGGCCTCAGGCGACCTGCCGCGACACCAGGTCGAGCCTGCGCCGACCGCCCAGCCGCACCTGCCCGCCGGCTGGGCGGAACGGCGCGACCGTGCCCTGGAGGAGGCCCGGCGTGCCCTGGAGGAGACCGCGGCTCAGCTCGCCGCCGAGGAAGCCGCCGAGCGGATGGCCGCCGAGGCCGAGGAGCAGCGGCGAGCGGCGGTCGAGGCGGAGCGGGCTGCCCGCGCCGAGGCCGCCGAGCTCGAGCGGCGCCTGCGCGACGAGGAGGCGTCCCGCCGGGAACGCGACGCCGCGGTCATCGGCTTCGCGGCCTCCGGCCCGTCGGTGGTGCTCGACCGCGAGGCACTCGAGGTCATCAAGCGGCGCGAGATCGAGCGGGACCCTGGGCGTCATCTGCCGTGGAACGCCGCGCTGGTTGTCCTCATCGCCGTCGCCCTGCTGTTGGGCTACCGCGCCCTGACCGACGACCTCTCCCCGACGGACGCGTTCTGCGCCGCGGCGCCGCGGCTCAACATCACCTCGACCGAGGAGACGCTCGCCAAGCTCGCCGCCGGCGCGGCACCGGGCAACGCCTTCGCGACCTTCCGCGACGGCCAGTTCGCCTACCGCACCGACAACCGGATCGCCGACCCGGTCCGCGCGGCCGCGGACCGGCTGGAGCAGGCCCACGCCGCACTCGCCGAGCGCGAGGGGCGCCGGACCAGCTCCGCGGCGTACGAGCGGCTCGGCTCCGAGCTGTTCCAGGCCGACACCGACCTGCGCACGACCTGCGCCGAGCTGTCCGGCTGAGGCCGGTCCCAGGCCCGGTGTCGGGACAGGTCACGATGATCCGGTGAGCAACTCCCGCGGACTTCTCGGCCGGCGCGTCCGCGTGCCGTCCCGCCTGGGTGACCTGACGACGACGGGCCCCGAGACACCGGCACGCGACCTGGGGCTTCCCGTGCTCGCCGTACCCACGATCTGGTCCGCCGCCCAGGTCCTCTACCGCACGGGCCTCCACCCGGGGCTGAGCCCAGATCCACCGATGAGCATGCTGGTGTGAGCGTGGCGTAGAACGAGAATGCCCTTGCTGGGCGGGAGAATCGGGCTTGCTGAAGGACCGATCTGCTGCCGAGCAAGGGACACCTCGTAAGTGAAAGCCTCTCA
>JBGAJX010000052.1:0-12840 GCA_044224695.1 Marmoricola sp.
AGCCCTTCCACGGTGGTGATCTCGTAGTCGACCGCCGAGACCGCGAACATCAGGCACGACCGCATCGGCTTGCCGTCGACCAGCACGGTGCAGGCGCCGCACACCCCGTGCTCGCAGCCGACGTGGGTGCCGGTGAGGCCGACGTCGTGACGCAGGGCGTCGCTCAGCAGGCGCCGGGCAGGCACCCGGATCTCGTGCGGGGTGCCGTTCACGACCAGGCGTACGTCGTGCAGTGACTCGTGGGGGGCGGGGGTGGTCATCAGTTCCTCCGGGAGACCGCGTCGGCGTGGGCGGCGGCCACGACGCGCTTGGTCAGGGTGCGCACCAGCTGGCTGCGGTAGGCCGCGCTGGCATGGATGTCGTCGTCGGGCTCGAGGTGCTCCAGGGCCAGGTCGGCGGCGGAGGCGTGGGCCGCGTCGGTGAACCCGTCGGCGTAGCACGCGGTCAGATCGACGACGGTGGGGAGCTCGCAGACCGACAGGTAGCCGACCCGGACCGAGGTGACCTGCTCGTCGACCAGTCCCACGACGGCGGCGACCCCGCACAGGGCGTAGTCACCGTGACGCCGCGCGGTCTCGTCGAAGGCCACCCCCGACCCGATCGGGAGCGCCGGGAAGAACGCCTCCACGGCGATCTCCCCGTGCCGGAGCGAGGACTCCAGCGGGCCGAGGAAGAGGTCGGCGGCCGCGATCGTGCGCCGGCCTGCGGCGGACGCGGCGACCACGTGCCCTCCCAGCAGCGAGAGCACCACCGGCATCTCCGCGGAGGCGTCGGCGTGGACGATCGACCCGACCGTGGTGCCGCGGTTGCGGATGGTCGGGGGGGCGACCATCCGCAACGCACGCGACAGCAGGGGCTGGACGCGACGGGCGTCCGGGTCGGCCTCGACCTCGGCATGCCGGGCGAGGGCGCCGACCCGGACCCCGTCGGAGTCGGTCGTCACGTAGGACAGCTCGCTGATCGCGTTGATGTCGACGAGCAGTGCCGGTGCGGCCAGCCGCATCGAGAGCAGCGGGATGAGGCTCTGCCCTCCGGCGAGGACCTTGGCGTCCGGGTTCGCCGCCAGGACCTCCAGGGCTTCCGCCAGGGTGGACGGGCGGGTGAACTCGAACGCTGCGGGCTTCACGGGTCTCAGCTCTCCTGGTGTCGCGCGTGCGGGGAGGCGTGGTCCTCGACGTCGGCCCCGGTCGGGCCGACGGTGAGGGCACCCTCGTGGAGTCCGGCCTTCGGGGCGATCGCCCGGGCCAGGTGGTAGCCGATCACGACGACCAGCGTGCCCAGGGCGATGCCCTCGAGGCTGAAGTTGTCGGTGACCTGGATCTTGCCGTTGCCGATGGCGAGGATGATGCCCGCACCGATCGGGACGAGGTTGATCGGGTTGCCGAAGTCGACCTTGTTCTCGATCCAGATCTTGGCGCCCAGCAGACCGATCATCCCGTAGAGGACGAGGGTGATGCCGCCGAGCACGGCCGGCGGGGTCGCGTTGACGATCTGGCCGAACTTGGGCACCAGGCCGAGCAGGATGGCGACGCCGGCGGCGACGTAGTAGGCGGCGGTGGAGTACACGCGGGTGGCGGCCATGACGCCGATGTTCTCGGCGTACGTCGTGGTGGGCGAGCCACCCACGGAGGAGGCGATGACGGTGGCGACACCGTCCGCGGCGACCGCGCGGCCCATCAACGGGTCGAGGTCGGCGCCGGTCATCTCACCGACGGCCTTGACGTGCCCGACGTTCTCCGCGACCAGCGCGATCACCGCGGGCAGGACCAGCAGCGCGAAGGTGATCGAGAACGACGGCAGGTGCCAGCCGACCGCGTCCAGGTTGTCGACCTGGCCCTGGTTGCCGACGAGGCCGGAGACGGTCTTGTCCGGGAAGCCGAACCAGGGCGCGTCGGAGACCTTCGACCAGTCGACGCGGTCGAGCGTGACGCCCTCGGCGTTCGTCCGCCCACCGAGGACGATGTCGGCCAGCCAGGACAGCACGTAGCCGAAGAGGAGGCCCAGGAAGATCGCGATGCGTCCGAGGAAGCCGCGCAGTCCGACGGCCATCAGGATCACCGCGGTCATGGTGATGATCGCGATCCAGGGGTCGGCCGGCATGTAGATGCCGGTGGCGACCGGGGCGAGGTTGAACCCGATCAGCATGACCACGGCACCGGTGACCACCGGCGGCAGGACCTTGTTGACGACCTCGGCGCCGAGGTAGTGGATCACCACGCCGACGAGGGCGAGCACGATGCCGGCGATCAGGATCGCCCCGGTGACGTCCTCGGGGCCACCACCCTGGCCGTAGATCGCGGCGGCGCCACCGACGAACGCGGCCGAGGTCCCGAGGTAGCTCGGCACCTTGCCCTTGACGATGAGCAGGAAGCAGATCGTCGCGATGCCGCTCATCATGATCGCCAGGTTGGCGTTCAGCCCCATGATGACCGGGAAGACGAACGTCGCACCGAACATGGCGACGACGTGCTGCGCGCCGAGACCGCTGGTGCGGCCCCACGACAGTCGCTCGTGGGGGGCTACGGCTTGGCCGGGGGGCGGGGTCTTGCCGTCGAAGACGACATCCCACTTGAACATGGACATGGACTCTCCTGGATAGCTCGCGCTGCTGGACGAGATTTGCCCGACGCTAGTCGCGGTGTGATCTGGCCGACATTGGCGAGAACTGCCGAAGGGACCGCGCGGGCCCTGGCACACGTTGCGGCGCGTGGCCCACCTTCAGCGCCGGAAGTCGAGCACCTGCAGGGCCACCGCGATGTTGAGCCGCAGGTGCGGGTCGGTGGTGAACGGCCCGAGCATCCGCTCGAGCTTGCCCACCCGGTAGCGCATCGTGTTGTAGTGGAAGAACTGCAGCCGCGCTGCCTCGGCGACGTTGAGGTTGGTGTCCAGCAGCACCTGCAGCGTGGTGCGGAGACCGTCGGCCTCCTCGGTGTCCTCGGCGAGAGGACCGAGGACGTCCTGGGCGAAGGCCCGGAGCTCGGCGTTGTCGGGCACGAGGGCGATGAGCCGGTGCAGGCCGAGGTCGTCGAACCAGGTCGTGCTGCGCCCGCCGGTGGTCCGCCGTCCCACCTCGGTCGCGCGGCGCGCCTGGTGGTACGCCGGCGGCAGCTCGGCCAGACGAGCCGCCGGGCGGCTCACCCCGACCGAGAACGGTCGCCGGCCACCGCCGCGGTCACCGCTCACCCCGCTGACCAGGGCGAGGACCTCCAGCCGCAGCAGGCGGTCCCGCTCCTCGGGGTCCGGGTGATCGGGAAGGGGCACCAGACAGACGACCTCGTTGGAGAAGTCGACCGTGGGGATGCTGCGGTCCTGGGCCTCGCACACGATCCGCCAGGCGGCGGCGAAGCGTTCCTGCCACTCCCGCCGGGTGCGCGCGGGCGCGACCTCCTCCTCCGGTGGCTGCGGGTCGATCTCGGCGCTGAGCACGACCATCGGCCGGTCGAGGTCCCAGCCCAATGTGCGGGCGTGGTCGATCACGAAGTCGTCCTCGCCGGCGCGGCCCAGGAAGACGTTGCGCAGGAAGTCGCCGCGGTACTTGTTCTCCACCGCGGCGACCGCCTGCTGGCGGGTCACGAGCAGGGCCACCACGGTGGCGGCCCGCTCGAGGGCCTGCAGGTCCGCGGGCGGGACGGGGTGGTCGGGGCTGACGCAGATCACCCGCACCAGGTCGCTGCCCGACGCCGACACGTTGACGACCCGGACCTCGCCGTCCTCGAGCGGGGTGGACCCCTCCTCCTCCTGCCCGCGCAGCCGCTCCACCCGGAACCGGCCGGTGGGGTCGACGAGGTCGGCGACCACCAGGTGGGCTCGGACCTCGTCGCTCAGCGAACCACCGCGTTCGCGGCCGTCGGTCGAGGTCACCGCGATCCCCACGCCGAGGATGCGGGTCACCTCGGCGGCGATCCGATCGAGGTCGGCGCCGACGAGCACGAGCTCGGAGACCGCGGAGTAGAGCGTGTCGATCCGCTGCAGCGCCGCGGTCTGGTCCAGCTCGGAGCGGTGGGACGTCGACGTCATCGCGTTATCAACTTCTGCATGATCGGGCCCTCATCGTTGGCAAGACTCACCATTCGGGTGACCCTACTCCACCGACTAGCGTCCCTGGAGTGACCGCGATCCCTCCTGTCCTCCCGGCGCCGCCCCGGGTGGCCGGAGTGGCGACGACCGGCGTTGCCGACACACGTCTGGCCCCGGTCCTGACCGGCACCCCGCGCACCGCACGCGTCCTCCATGCCGGACCGGACGCCCTCTACCTCGCCGTCGACGACACCTGTGTGGGCATCCTCTCCGCCCGCGCGGTCCGGGTCCCCTGCGGAGTCCGGACGCTGCTCCCGGTGCTCCCTGCCGTGACGGTCGGCGCTCCGGCCCTCGTCGGCGCCGGCTCGGTCGAGCTGGAGGGGTTCCACCTCACCGTCGTGCCGAAGGACGGCACCCAGTTGCCGCGTCTCCCCCGGGAAGCCCTCGCCGGAGCCGCGCACCTGCTGCGCCCGACCGCCGACTCCGACGCCCTGGTGGCGGCGACCGCGGCACTACTTCCGGCCGCCTCGTTGCGACGGCTGGCCGCCGCCGATGTCGGGGCCGACGCCGGGGCCCAGGTCGGCGCCGTCACCGAACTCCTCGGGCTCGGCCCCGGGCTGACCCCCCTGGGCGACGACGTGCTCTGCGGGTGGCTCGCCCTCCAGTCCGCCGTGCACCCGGCCCCGGCGGGGGCCGCGGAGGTGCGGGACGCCGTACGGGATCTCGCGCCGACGCGGACCACCACCTTGTCGGCGACGCTGCTGACGTGCGCCGCCGACGGCGCCACCGTGCCGGAGTTCCACACCCTGATCGCGGGGTTGGCAGCACACGACCGCGCACAGGTCCGGCGGGGCGTGGACGCCCTGGTCCGGATCGGCGCCACCTCCGGCGCCGGCCTGGTCCTCGGCACCGCCCTGGGCCTGACCGCCGCTTCCGGCACCGACCACGCTCGACCCTTTGAGGAAGGACCTGCCCGATGACGGCCACCACCCCCGAGACGACCCCGGCCACGACCCCGGCCACGACGGGCCTCACCCACGTCGAGGTGCGCTCCGGCGCGTACGCCGACTCCGTCACCCTGCTCCAGGTGAGCCGCCAGGTCGCCGGGACCCCCGGCACGCTGGCCGCCCAGGTCGCGATGGCCACTCCGCTCAACCTCGAGGTGCTCGAGCAGATGGGCTTCACGATCCCGGCGTGCTCCCCCAACGACATGGTGGTCGCCCTGCGGGTGGAGTCCGAGGAGGACGTCGCCGCCGCCGTGGCCGCGGTGAACACCGCGCTCACCGCGCGCGACCGCCGCAGCGACGGAGCCGACACCGTCGCACCGCCTCGTACCACGCGCAGCGCCCTGGACCGCTCGGGCGCCACGCTCGCCCTGGTCTCCGTGCCGGGCGCGAACGCCGCGGTGGAGGCGATGGACGCGCTCGACTCCGGACGCGACGTGATGATCTTCAGCGACAACGTACCTGTCGAGCAGGAACTGGCCCTGAAGCGGATTGCCGCCGACCGCGGCCTGCTGGTGATGGGCCCCGACTGCGGCACCGCGATGGTCGGCGGTCTCGGCCTCGGCTTCGCCAACGTCACCGAGCCGGGCTCGGTCGGCCTGGTCGCGGCCTCGGGCACCGGCTGTCAGCAGCTGATGTGCCTGCTGTCGGCCGCCGGTGTCGGCATCGGTGCCGCGCTGGGTGTGGGCGGGCGCGACCTGTCCAGCGCGATCGGCGGGCTGTCCACCCGGCAGGCGCTGGCCCGGCTCGACGCGGACCCCGCCATCGAGCGCATCGTGGTGGTCTCCAAGCCACCGGCCCCCGAGGTCGCCGCCGCCGTCGAGGAGTACGCCGCCACGCTCGCCACCCCGGTCGACTTCGCCCTGCTGGGCGCGGGACAGCCGGACCTGACCGAGTCGGCTGAGCGCATCCTGACCGCCCTGGGCCGCGAGGTTCCGACGTGGCCGTCCTGGGGCGTCGACGCAGCCCGCGCTGCGACCGGCACCGGTTACCTGCGCGGACTGTTCGTCGGCGGCACCCTGTGCGACGAGGCGATGCTCCTGGCCGCCCGCACGCTGGGTCCGATCCGCAGCAACATCCCGCTGGCTCCCGAGCTGGCGCTGGACTCCACGCTGACCGCCGAGGCGCACCTGATGATCGACTTCGGCGACGACGGGATGACGCAGGGTCGCGCACACCCGATGATCGACCCGACCCTGCGGCTGGAGCAGATCGCCCGCGCGGGACGCGACGACAGCACGCGGGTCCTGCTGCTCGACGTCGTCCTCGGCCACGGCGCCGAGTCCGACCCGGCCGGGCTCCTCGCCCCTGCGATCAGCTCCGCGATCGCCGAGGCCCGCGACCGGGGGCGGGTCCTGCCCGTCGTCATCGCCTGCGTCGGCACCGAGCACGACCCGCAAGGACTCACCCGGCAGGCCGAGGCTCTGGCTGCCGCCGGCGCCGAGGTCCACCTCTCCAACGCCCGCGCCGCCGCTCGCGCCGTCGAGCTCGTCCAGGAAGGCCCCCGATGACCACCTCCACGACCACCCCCACCGCGGTCGCCTCGGCCGGCGCCGACCTCTTCGCCGCCGCCATCGAGGGCCAGGCCGTCGACGTCCAGCGCGTCGACTGGCGCCCCCCGATGGACGGGACCGCCAGCGACCTCGCCACCGTCGCCACCGACCCGCTGCGGGCCGAGGCGAACCGCCGCGCCGTCGAGGCGATGCTCGCGGTGCAGGCCGTGCTCGTCGACGTGGCCCCCGCCAGTGAGGTGCTCGGACTGGAGCGCGGTCAGTTCCTGCACGCCGGTCCGCCGATCACGTGGGACCGCACCTCCGGTCCGCTCCAGGGCGCCCTGCTCGGCGCCGCCGCGCTCGAGGGACTCGTGGAGGACCCCGAGGACGCGCGTTCGCTCTTCGAGGCCGGGACGTCGGTCTCGCTCGACCCGTGTCACCACCACAGCGCGGTCGGCCCGATGGCCGGCGTCGTGTCGCCGTCGATGTGGATGTTCGTGCTCGAGGACCCCGCCACCGGGCGTCGGACGTACTGCTCGCTCAACGAGGGCCTGGGCAAGGTGCTGCGCTACGGCGCCTACTCCCCCGACGTCCTGGCGCGGCTGCGGTGGATGTCGGCGGTGCTCGGCCCCCTGCTCAAGGACGCGGTCAAGGCCACCGGGCCGGTCGACGTCACCGGCATCCTCACCCAGATGCTGCAGATGGGCGACGAGGCCCACAACCGCAACCGGGCGGGCACGTTGATGCTGCTGCGCGACCTGGCGCCGTCGATGGTCGACGTGGGCCACGCACCCTCGGCGGTCGCGGAGAGCCTGGCGTTCATCGGCGGCAACGACCACTTCTTCCTCAACCTGGCGATGCCCGCCTGCAAGCTCGCCCTCGACGCCGCTCGGGACATCGACGGCTCCACGATGGTGGTTGCGATGGCCCGCAACGGCACCGACTTCGGCATCCAGGTCTCCGGCACCGGCGACGCCTGGTTCACCGGCCCGGCGCAGCTGGCCGACGGGCTGTTCCTTGGTGACTACGGTCCCGAGGACGCCAACCCCGACATCGGCGACTCCGCGATCACGGAGACCGCCGGCATCGGCGGCTTCTCGATGGCGACCGCCCCGGCGATCGTGCGCTTCGTCGGCGGCTCGGTGCCCGACGCGCTCGCGACGACGCGACGGATGCACGAGATCACCCTGGCGAAGAACCCGCGCTGGACGATCCCCGTGCTGGAGTTCGACGGTGCCCCCACGGGCATCGACGTCTCCGCCGTGTGCCGGACCGGGATCCTGCCGCAGATCAACACCGGCATGGCCGGCAAGGTCGCCGGTGTCGGCCAGGTCGGCGCCGGCCTCGTCACGCCGCCCGCGGAGATCTTCCCGCAGGCGTTGGCCGCGCTCGCCGAGCGGACCCGCGCCCGGGGCTGACCCGTTCAGCACGACAGCACCCCGACGACCACGAGTCGTCGGGGTGCTGTCGTGTGTGGACTGCGCCGGAGCGCGAGCTCTCCGGCCTCAGGGCTCAGGCCTCAGCCGAGCTCGCGGTACTTCGCGAGGCGTCGGGCCAGCCGCTCCTCGGAGCTGCTGCGCATCAGGCCGGCGATCTCGTACTGCAGGACGTGGGAGACCCGCCGGCAGAAGTCCTCCGGTTCGTCGGCGGCGTCGGGCCGTTCGGAGACGACCCGGTCCACGATGCCGCGCCGCAGCAGGTCCACCGAGCGCACCTGCTGGGCGTCGGCCATCTCGGCCGCGTGGGTCACGTCCCGGTAGACGATCGCCGACGCACCTTCGAGGGGCAGCGGCGAGAGCCAGGAGTGCTCCGCGGAGATCACCCGGTCGGTGGGCAGCAGGGCGAGCGCCCCCGCACCGGTCCCCTCGCCCAGGATCAGGCAGACGGTGGGGGCGTCGAGCATCACCAGGTCGGCCAGGCAGCGGGCCACCTCGCCGGCGAGACCGCCCTCCTCGGCCTTCTGGCTGAGCTCCACACCCGAGGTGTCGATGACGGTGACCAGCGGCAGCTGGAGCTCCTCGGCCAAGCGCATCGCGCGACGGGCCTGGCGCAGCGCCGCCGGCCCCAGGGGCCTGCCCCCGGACTGGTGCCGCCGGTCCTGACCCACGACGATGCAGGGCGCCTCACCGAACTTCGCCAACGCGATCAGGATGCTGGAATCCTGCTCGCCCGAACCGGTGCCGTTCAGCGGTACGACGGAGCGAGCGCCGATCCGCAACAGTTGCCGTACGCCGGGGCGTTCCGGCCGACGAGTCCGCGTGATCGACTCCCAAGCGGGAAGCTCGCCCAGGGTGTCCTTCGGCAGTTCGGCGAGCTCGGGCAGCTGCTCCCGCGGCGCGGTGAGCACGTCGAGGACCAGGGCGGCGACCTCCGCCAGCGCACCGATCGGGAGGACGGCGTCGATGAGCCCCTTCTCGAAGAGGTTCTCCGAGGTCTGGACGTCGGGCGGGAACGGCATCCCGTGCAGCGCCTCGTAGACGCGCGGACCCAGCAACCCGACCAGCGCTCCCGGCTCCGCCGCGGTGAAGTGCCCCAAGGAGCCCCAGGACGCAAGCACACCGCCGGTAGTGGGGTGACGCAGATAGACGATGTACGGCAGCCCCGCCGCCTTGTGCCGGGCGATCGCGGCCGCGATCTTCACCATGCCGACGAACGCGGGCGTCCCCTCCTGCATCCGGGTTCCGCCGGACGTCGGCGCCGCGATCAGGGGCAGGCCCTCCGCGGTGGCACGCTCGATCGCCGCGACCAGCCGCTCACCGGCCGCGTGGCCGATCGAGCCGGCGAGGAACGCGAAGTCCCCGACGACGACGGCAACCTCGTGGCCGGAGATGGCACCGCGGCCGGTGATCACCGACTCGTCGTTGCCGGACCGTTCGCGGGCGGCCTTCAGGTCCGCGGCGTACTCCTCGGAGATCTCCGGGGGCTGCACCGGCTCGACGTCCCAGCTCAGCCAGGTGCCGGCATCCAGCACCGTCTCGATGAGCTCCCGCGCCCCGACGCGCTCAGGCATCGGACGCCGTCGTGGCGGCCCGCATGCGCCGTCCGGCGCTGCCGGATCCATTCCTCGCGACCATGTCCACATCAGTCCTCTCGCCGGCGGCCGTACGCCGCATCGGGCCTCTGCGGCACAGGCTAGGAGCCCCGCACCCGCACGGCGTCGGCAAGATCTGCCCAACACCAGGGCTGGTCCCGCACAGGTGTAGCCGTTCCATCGAAACGTCCTCACCGGCGGCACGAATCCCGGTCATGCTGGCCCCATGTCGCGTCGCAGCCGTTCGTACTGGGTCGCGGGAGGCGCCGGGTTGCTCCTCGCTACCGGTGCGCTGGCCCTCCTCGCGTCGAACGAGACTGAGCAACCCCCGTCCGACGACGATCCGCTCTCCTTCGGCTACGAACTCCGGGTAGTTGTGCGCCCGATCGAGGGCCCGACCGCGTTCGTCTTCGAGGCCTGCTCACCGACCGGACCGCAAGAGATCACACTCGTCTCGGCGGCACCGGTCACGGTCACCGGAGGGGACGCCGAGATCCGGATCGACTGGGTGGACACCGACCCCAGCCCCGTGGGCGCAGGTTCGGTGGCGGACCTGCCGACGACCTTCGCGCCCCTTCCCTCTGACGACACCGGTGACACGGGAGGGGTGACGCCACCCGCGACGACCGCGGACACCACCGGCACCGTGGGCCCGTGCGGAACCTCACCGACGCTCGAGTTCGCGGCCGTCTTGTCCCCTGCCACCAGGACGGACGTCGCGGTCGAGAGAGTCTCGGTGTCCTATACCGCGGACGGTGAGCCGTACACCACGATCGCCCCGGTCACGTTCGTGTCCTGCGCGACCGGCACGAAGGCGGAGAGCCTCTGCGACGACTGACTGCGCATGAGGGCCGTTGGCCCCGCGTCCTCAGCTGACCTTGATCAGGAGCTTCCCGAAGTTGGCCCCGGTCAGCAGACCGCGGAACGCCTCGACGGTGTTCTCCAAGCCGTCGACGATGTCCTCGCGATAGCGGACCTGACCCTCGGCCACCCACTGGCTCATGTCGGTCTCGAACTGCTGGTAGTGGGTGGGGACGAACTCGTCCTGGATGAATCCGCGCACGGTCAGGCTCTTGGTCAGGATCTGACGCATGAACGCGGGCTGACGATCAGGCCCCTCGGGTGCTGCCGTGTCGTTGTAGTTGGCGATGAGCCCACACACGGGCACGCGTGCATAGGTGTTCAGGCGTCGCATCACCGCCGTGCCGACCGGGCCGCCGACGTTTTCGAAGTAGACATCGACGCCGTCCGGGGTAGCAGCCTCCAGCTCCTCGCGGAAGGTGGGCGAGCGGTGGTCGATCGCGGCGTCGAAGCCGAACTCCTCGGTCAGCGCCGCCACCTTGGTAGGCCCGCCGGCGATGCCGACCGCGCGCGCACCCTTCAACTTCGCGATCTGCCCGACTGCCGACCCCACCGGCCCCGTCGCCGCCGCAACGACGACGGTCTCCTGCGGCTTCGGCTGACCGATGGCCAGCAGCCCGCCGTACGCCGTGAAGCCGGGCATCCCGAGAACCCCGAGGTACGTCGACGGACGCTCGGCGCCCTCAGGGATACGACGGGTCTGGCGTGCGTCGACCGCCGCGTGGGTCTGCCACCCGGTGTACGCGACGACCAGGTCTCCCACCGCCCGGCGGTCGGACCGGGATTCGACCACCTCGCAGACCGTGGCGCCGACCATGACCTCGCCGAGCCCGACCGGAGCGGCGTACGACTCCGCGTCGCTCATCCGGCCGCGCATGTAGGGGTCGAGGGAGAGGAACAAGGTGCGCAGCAACACCTGGCCGTCTTGCAACGGTGGGACCTCTGCCTCCACGGTCTCGAAGTCCGCGTCCGTGGGCTCTCCTACGGGACGCCGTGCAAGACGAATCTGCGTGCTGACGGTCACTGCTCTCCTCGGTGTGCATCGAAAGGCGCTCCACCCAACGTACGACGGAGGCCGACCCGCCGGTTGAGGAGGGCGACGAAGGAGCCCGTCTCGAAACCACCCGCTGCCCCCGGTGGTTGAGGAGGGTGAGGAACGAGCCCGTCTCGAAACCACCCCAACCCAGCCCTGTGGACGGAACCTGGCTTGCTCGAATCCTCAACCCTGCTTGACGATCCCCTGTTCACAGCCCACCCGAAATTGTCGGTGGCCGCTGGCAGAGTCACCTCATGCCAGGCACCCCGATCCACCAACGCACCCACCCCCGGTGGGCGTTCGCCGGACGCCTGCCCGAGGCCCTCGCCGAAACCGCGGACGCACCCCCATCGACCCTGACCCTGGATGCGTTGGTCGAGACCATCGACGACCTGATCCGCGGCATCAACGGCCTCCACGCGAGGTTGTTGGAGGAGCTCGCCGAGGCTGAACGCCGTGACCTGCCGACCCACCTCGGGACCACCTCCACCGCCGGCCTCCTCCGCGGCATGGGGTTCACCGCAAGAGAGGCCACCCGTCACGCACGCCTGGCATCGAAGCTGATCGACCACCCGGACACGCATCGCGCGTTGGCCCACGGTGAGATCACCCTCGATCAGGCCGACGCGATCATCACCTCCGTCGCAGCGCTCCCTGCCGTCGTCGGTGCCGAACTCCGCGCCACCGCGGAGCAGCACCTGCTCACCGAGGCGCAGATCCACGACGCCGCCGCCCTCAAAGTGCTCGGCAAGCATCTGCATCACGTGATCGACCCCGACCAGGCCGACGCACGCCTCGCTCACGCTTTGGAACGCGAAGAACGACTGGCGCGCAGGCGGACTCACCTGAGGATCTGGGACGAAGGCACCGGCACCCACGGCATCAACGGACGTATCCCCAGCCTGCAAGCCCACATGCTCACCACCGCCCTCCAGGCCTTCCTCAACCCGTCACTGCCCGACCCCATCGCCCGCGAAGTCCCCGTCGACACCGACAGTGCCGAAGATGGAGAGGACGGCGATGAGTCAGTGGCCGTGGAGCCGCCGATGCGCAACCGCGAGTACCCCGAACTGCTCGGCGAAGCCCTCGTACGCCTCATCGAAACCCTCGACCCCGCCACACTCCCCACCACCGGCGGAGTCAACGCCACCGTCATCGTGACGATGACCCAGGAAACCCTGCAGGACGGGCTGAAAGCGGCCGACCTGCTCGGGTCCACCCACCAACTCTCACCCGGCGAAGCCCGACGCCTCGCCTGCGCCGCCGGAATCATCCCCGCAGTGCTGGGCGGAGACAGCCACGTCCTCGACCTCGGTCGCAAACGCCGCCTCCACACCACCGCACAACGCCTCGCACTCGCCGTCGAACAAGACGGCACCTGCGGCATCGACCACTGCC
>JBGAJX010000017.1:0-93327 GCA_044224695.1 Marmoricola sp.
CTACAGCTCCGAAAACGAACGCGCAGCACTCTTCCAGGACTGGATCCACACCTACAATCACCACCGCGGACACACCGCACTCGGCGGCAAATCACCAGCAGACCTCGTACCCAACCTGCGTGGACAGAACATCTAGTGAAACCTGCACCAGCTCACGCGCTGAAGCGGTACCCCATCCCACGCACGGTCGTGATGGCCGACGCCCCGAGCTTGCGACGCAGATACCCGACGTAGACGTCGACGACGTTGGAACCGGGGTCGTAGTCGTAGCCCCAGACGTGGGAGAGCAACTGCTCCCGGGACAGGACCTGTCCCTGGTTGAGCATGAAGAGTTCGAGCAACTGGAACTCCCGGGCGGAGAGATCGATGGTGTCTCCGTCGCGGGTGACCGTGCGGGCTCGCACGTCGAGGACGACACCTCCCGCCTGGAGGGTGTCGGAGCGTCCGTCGCCGGGGACCTCTTGTGACTGGCGGAGGCGAAGCCGCACCCGGGCGAGCAGTTCGGCGAACCGGAACGGCTTGGCCATGTAGTCGTCGGCGCCGCCTTCGAGCGCGGAGACGGTGTCGGTGACGGAGTCACGTGCGGTGAGCACGATCACCGGCATGGAACTGCCCTGGGCCCGCAGACCCTCGAGCACCGCGAAACCGTCGAGTCGGGGGAGTCCGATGTCGAGCACCATCAGGTCGAACTCGCCGGACAGCGCGAGATCGAGTCCCGCCACACCGTCGGAGGCCACCGTGGTGGTGAAGCCGTCGGCGGTCAGTCCTTTGGAGAGGAACGAGGCGATGCGGGGCTCGTCCTCGACGACCAGGATGCGTGCCACGGGTCAGGGGTCCTTTCGGGTGGGCGCGTCGGAGGCGACGTGGGCGAGGGGCAGATCGGGTTCGCGCGGCGGGTGCGGAGCCGCCTCCGTGCCTGGCGCGGCCAGGTGCAGGGCGCGCGCCGAGACGGGTCGGGGGGCCAGCGGGAACTCCAGGACGAAGAGCGCGCCGCGTCCGGTCGCCGGTTCGGAGGCCTCGACCCAGGCCCGCCCGCCGTGGGCGGTCACGATCGCCTGCACGATCGACAGGCCGAGACCGAACCCCTCGGGGGCCGCGCCCGCCGGACGGTCGCTCTGGACGAACCGGTCGAAGATCCGTTCCCGATCCGCCAGAGGTACGCCGGGGCCGTGATCGCGCACCCAGAACCGCACCAGGGACGGACCGTCCGGCCCGCCGCCGAGCCGACGCGAACCGAGCCCGATGGTGTCGCCGGGGCCGGTGTACTTGACGGCGTTCTGGGCGAGCTGCACCAGGGCTTGCGTCATGCGCTGAACGTCGAGCACGGCGATGCCGTGGGCACAGCCGTCGAGGGTCCACGTCCGCTCCCCGAGCACGGAGATCTTGTCCAGCACCGAACGGGTGAGCACGGCGAGGTCCACCTCGGCGGGCTTCACGAACTCGGGACGATCGGCCTTGGTGAGCAGGATGAGCTCATCGACCAGACGCGACATCCGGTCGACCTCGTCCAGCAGGAGGTCCCGGGTGCGCTCGACCTCGTCGACGTCGGCTGCGTCGAGCAACTCCAGGTGCCCCTGCAGGATGGTGAGCGGGGTCCGAAGTTCGTGGCCGGCGTCGTCGAGGAACTGACGCTGCCCCTGGAAGGCCTGCTCCAGGCGGGCGAGCATCGCGTTCACCGTGCGCGCGAGATCGGTGAGGTCGTCGTTGCCCGCGACCGGGATGCGGCGTGAGAGGTCGGTCTCGGAGATCTCCTGGGCGGTGACCCGGAGGTCGCGGAGGGGACGCAGCAGCCGCCCGGCCTGCCAGGCCGCGACAAGGGTGACCACCGCCAGGGCCACGACGGCGGCGACGGCGTACGTGCGGATGAGGCGCGTGATCGCGTCCCGTTCGTCGTCGATGAAGAACGCGACCACGAAGGCACCGGTCCGGTCGTCGTCCTCCAGCACGAGCGCGTCGAGGACCATCTCGCCGCGGGCGGTCGCGACGCGGGCGGTGCCGCCGGTCTCGCTGAGCCGCTCGACGCCCGCGACGAAAGCCGGGTCGCGGATGACGTCACCGCGCTCGGACGCGGAGACGACCTGGATGCGCCCGTCCCAGGCGCCGACAAGGAGCTCGTTGTCGGCGGGCACGTTGCGCTGGAGGTAGACCCGCAGCAGTGGCTCGATCTCGGTGAACGATCGCCCCGTGTCGGGGTCGAACCCATCTCGCTGCAGTTCCAGGAACTCGGCGATCTCCTGATCGCCCTCGGAGATGAGGCGCTCCTCCAGGTTGCCGACGACCAGCGCGTAGACCAGGGCCCCGGCCGAGGCGAGGGCCAGCGCCACGAGCAGGCCGACGGCGACCGTGATGCGGGCCTGCACGGAGAGACGCGGCCACCAGCGTCGCCCGGTCACGGGCTGGGCGACCTGGTCAGTCGTCGTCTCCGTCATCGTCGTCCCGGCCGTCGTCGTCGTCATCGTCGACGTCGTCGGGGCAGGGGGAGATGACGTCGACCCCGTCGACCCCGTCGTCGTCATCGTCATCATCGCAGTCGCCTCCTGAGGGCTGTCCGCCCCCGCCGCCGCCACCGGAGCCGCCCCCGCCTCCAGAGCCGCCGCCAGAGCCGCCGCCGGGAGGTCGGCTGGAACTGCCGGACCCGCCGCCGGCCTGGTCGCCGGATTGGCCGCCTCCGCCCGCAGCGGACCCGCCCGAGGACGGGGTGCCTGCAGAGGTGCCCGCCCCGGGCAGGTCGCCGCTGCCGGGGGACTGCTGACCTCGCGACTCCTGGCCCCGCGGCCGGTCGCGTCGTTCGCGTGCCTGGATGAGCGACTGGGGCTCGACATCCGCCGCAGCGCCGATCCGCACCCGCGTGGGGGGCGTCTGCCCGTCGCCGGACTCCGGCCCGAGGGCGAGCACGACGACGGCGCCGGTCGCGACCAGCACCGTCACCGCGAGCATCACCTTCCACACGTGCACACCGCGAGTGTGGGGACCGAGGATGACGCGGTGATGAAAGCAGGATGAGAGAACTCTCATCCTCCCGACTCAGCCGGGGACGTTGCCCTCCGGAGCATCGGTGAACGGATAGGTGTCGATGAACTCGCCGAGCGCCTCACCGCTGAGCTGGTCGCAGTAACGCCAGACGCCCTGCTGCTCCTCCTCGGAGCCGCCGGTCCAGTGCGTGAAGGCGATCTTCGCGCCGTCGGGGAAGGCGTCCCCGTCGTCGGTGCTCCACGGGACCACGAGGAGCTTGTCGTCCAGGCCGGAGGTCGCGGGGAACTTGTCGGCGACCGCGCGCAGTTCGCGCATCGCGGGCTCGTCGGAGTCGAGCGAGGCGTCGTACCAGACGAGGGTGAAGCCATGCTCGGAGTTGTGCACCAGGGTCTCGACCGAGGGGCGGTCGTCGACGGTGTAGAACTTCCGGGTCATCGGCTGCGGCGCGTCGTAGTGCGGCCCGAAGGCCGGCGGGGCGTCGGTGTAGGGCACGACGGTGCCTGCCGGCACGTGGTTGTTGTTCCCGCTGGCGGGCTTGGTGACCTCGGGCTGGCAACCGGCCGCGGAGGCGGCGACACCGATCGAGGAGAGGTCCTTGCTGGACTCGTTCTCCTGCTGCAGCAGCGGCACCGCGGCGGCCGCGATGATGCCGACCCCGGCGAGCCCGACCGCGCCGACGACCAGTGCCGTACGCCGGCGCTCGCTGGCCTCCTGCTGCTTGCGCATCTGCTCGACGACGGCGCGTCGCTCGGCGTCCTTCTTGGGCTTGGCCACGGGGGAGCTCTCCTGAGGTGGTGCGAGGTGGGCGTGGTCACGGACGCCCACGGCGATGATAGGTGAGCCTTCCTCGACCTGCCGGGGGATCGCGTGGTTCACGGAGTCCTAGGCTGCGACCATGCGTGTCGCGGAGATCAAGGCCCTGCTCGATGCCCGCTTCGATCCCGCCTGGGCCGAACCGTGGGACCGGGTGGGCCTGGTCTGCGGCGATCCCGACGCCGAGGTGGGCTCGGTTCTCTGCGCCGTGGACCCGGTCGAGGCGGTGGTGGACGAGGCCCTGGCGTCCGGGGTCGACCTGCTCGTGGTCCACCACCCGCTCCTGCTGTCGGGGGTGCACTCGGTGGCAGCGGACAGCCCGAAGGGACGGGTCCTGCACCGGCTCATCCGCCACGGGGTCGCGCTGATCGCCGCGCACACCAACGCGGACGTCCCCGAGCACGGCACCAACGACGCGCTCGCCCGGACCGTGGGCCTGCGCGACCTGGAGGTGCTCCTGCCCACGGACGGAGGCGGCCTGGACAAGCTGGTCGTCTTCGTCCCGGAGGGTCACGCGGACGCCGTACGCGCCGCCGTCACCGGCGCGGGCGCCGGCAACGTCGGCGACTACGACACCTGCACCTACTCCATGGCCGGCGAGGGTCGCTTCCGCCCGCTCCCCGGTGCCGATCCCGCGATCGGCGCCGTCGGCGAGGTCGAGACGGTGCCGGAGGTGCGGATCGAGACGGTCGTCCCGCGCGGACGTCGACGCGACGTCGTGGCGGCCTTGCGGGCCGCCCACCCCTACGAGGAACCGGCCTTCGACCTGGTCGCGCTGCTGGACCCGCCGGGCCGCCGGGCCATGCGTGGCCACGGGCGGATCGGGGACCTCCCCGAGCCGATCACCGTCGAGGAACTCGCTGCGCTGGTGGCCGAACGCCTCCCGTCGACCGCCCACGGCGTGCGCGTCGCCGGAGACCCGCACCGCGTCGTACGCCGCGTCGCCGTCGGCGCGGGCTCGGGCGAGTCGCTGCTGGAGACCGCCCGGGCCGCCGGCGCCGACGCCTTCCTGACCTCCGACCTCAAGCACCACCGGCTCTCGGAGTTCCTGGAGGAGCCGGGCGCACCCGCCGTCCTCGACGTCGCGCACTGGGCGGCGGAGTGGACCTGGCTGCCCGTCCTGGCCGAGGTCCTGACCCAGGACCTTGCCGCCGCAGGCGCTACGGTGGGCGTCCGGGTCAGCACGTTGGTGACCGACCCTTGGACCTTCCGCAACTGAGGAGCACACCGGTTGAAAGCCGACCCGTCCGCCCAGCGCAAACTCCTCCAGGTGCAGGAGCTCGACAGCGCCCTCGACACGCTGCGCCACCAGCTCGCGAACCCGCCTGAGGCCGCACGGCTGGCGACCATCGCCGGCCTCCGACGCGAGGCGAACGACGCCGTGGCCGACGTGCAGGTGCGCCTCGACGACTTGGCCCGGGCCCAGCGCAAGGCCGACGACGACGTCGAGCAGGTCAAGGCCCGACGCGTGCGGGACCAGCAGCGGCTGGACTCCGGCGCGATCATCAATCCCAAGGACCTCGAGCGGCTCCAGCACGAGCTGGTCTCGCTGAACCGGCGGATCAGCGACCTCGAGGACGTCGAGCTCGAGGTGATGGAGGAGCTCGAGGCGGCCCAGTCCGAGCAGGCCGGTCTGCGTGAGCGGGCCGATGAGCTGGCCCGCGAGGCGGCCGAGTTGGTCGCCGCCCGCGACGAGCGCTTCGCCGGTCTGCGCGAACGGGAGCAGGACCTGCGCGCCCGTCGGGACGAGGCCATCGCGGCCCTGCCCGCCGATCTGCTGGCCCTCTACGAACGTGTGCGCGACCAGAAGGGCGGCGTCGGCGCGGCGCTGCTGCGCGCCCGCCGCTGCGAGGGGTGCAGCCTGGAGTTGAACGCCGTCGAACTCTCCGGCATCCGAGGTCGCGCCGCCGACGAAGTGGTCCGCTGCGAGGAATGCAGCCGGATCCTGGTGCGCACCGAGGAGTCCGGCCTCTGATGCCGGTCCCGGCCGAGGTCGTCGTCGAAGCCGACGGGGGTTCGCGCGGCAACCCCGGCCCCGCGGCGTACGGGGCGGTGCTGCGCGACGCGGCCACCGGACGCGTGCTCGCCGAGTGCGCCGAGCACCTGGGTGTGACCACCAACAACGTCGCGGAGTACAGCGGGCTGGTCGCCGGGCTCGCCCTCTACCGCCGGTACGCCGACGGCGCGGCGCTCGAGGTCCGGATGGACTCGCAACTGGTCGTCGAGCAGATGGCCGGGCGGTGGCGCATCAAGAACGCGGACCTGCAGACCCTCGCCCAGCAGGCCCGGGACCTGGCGCCGGCCGGCATCCGCTACACCTGGATCCCGCGGGCGCAGAACGCCGCGGCCGACGCGCTGGCCAACGAGGCCCTCGACGCGGGACCCGGCTCGCGCATCCTGCGCGCCGAGGCCGACGCGGGGAGCGACGAGTCCGGCGCCGACGACGCGGAGGGCGGCCCAGCCGCGCTGCCCACACCGCCGTGGGAGCAGGGCCCGCCGACGACGCTGGTGCTCGTCCGGCACGGCGAGACCGACCACACCCGCGAACGCCGTTTCAGCGGCCGCTCCGGCGCGAACCCGCCGCTCAACGCCACCGGGCGCGCCCAGGTCGAGGCGACCGCGGAGTGGCTGGCGCCACTGGTCGAGCATGACCCGGTGCTCCTGGCCTCACCGATGCAGCGCACCCGCGACACCGCCTCCGCCCTGGCCGCGCGTCTGGGTCGTGAGCCGCTGTTCGACGAGGGGCTGCTGGAGGCGGGCTTCGGCGCCTGGGAGGGGCTGACCTTCGCCGAGGTGATCGAGCGCGACCGGGCCCTGTTCGCGCGCTGGGTGGAGGACCACGACCTTCCTGCCGGTGGCCACGGGGATGCGCTGTCCGCGGTGGACGCGCGCATGGCGGGCGTGCGTGAGCGGCTGCTGGCCGAGCACGCCGGACGCGTGGTCGTCGCGGCCACCCACCTCACCCCGATCAAGCTGCTGGTCCGTCAGGTGCTCGACATGCCGTTGGGCAGCCTGCACCGCACCGAGATCGGCCCGGCGTCGGTGACGGTGCTGGTCTGGTATCCCGACGGTCGCGGCGCGGTCCGCCTACTCAACGGCCATCCCACCGCGGAGCGGTTCGCCGCTCTCCCGGTGAGGTAGGAGCGGCTACAGCGCGCTGACCACCACGTCGAGCGCGCGCGGCTTCCCGGTCACCGGCTGGGCGAGTTCGACGGTCCAGCCCAGATCACCGAGGACGGTCGCCAAGGCCTCGGGCGTGCGCGGGTTCGCCCCGTCCTCCAGCAGCGCCCGCACCAGGCGGCCCTTGGTGGCCTTGTTGAAGTGCGAGACCACCGTGCGCCGCCCGTCGAACTCGTGCAGCACCCGCGCCGTCACCACCCGTGCGGCCTGGGCCTTCGTCGGTCGCCAGAACGGCGCGTAGCCACCCGAGCGCAGGTCGAGCACCAGCCCGTCGCCGGCAGCCTCCTCGACCGCGGGTGCCAGGTGCCGGCCCCAGAAGGTGGCCATCGCGCCGACACCGGGCAACGTCACCTGCCCCGAGAGCCGGTATGCCGGGATGCGGTCGCCCGCCCGCACCAGTCCGAAGAGTCCCGAGGCGATCCCGAGCCGCGTGCCCGCACGACGCTTCGCCGCGGCCGACAGCGTGGCGAGGTCGAGTGCTTCGTAGAGCACCCCGGCGTACACCTGGTCGGCGCGGGCCGTGGGCGCGGTCCGCAGGGCCGCGTCGCGGCGTACCTCGTCGGCCTGGGTGACGCCGAGGCCGAGCGTGCGGACGGCCTCCTCCTCGTCGCCGGTGCACAGGGCCACCAGCGCGTCCAGCACGGTCTCCCGCGCCGGGGTCAGGCTCGGCGAACTGAGAGCGGCCAGGTCCAGGGGCTTCCCGCGTCGGGGCGCGGCCTTGCCTTCGGACGGCGGGAGCAGGATCAGCACGGCGGCCACCCTACGAGTACCCGCTGAGTGCCTAGGGTGGGGGTCGTGCCCCGCCGCGTCGTCCGAGTCACCCGCCCGCCCCAGGGAGTCGAGGCCCGCCGCCTCGCCGCCGGCCTGGCCGACCTGCGCGCCGACCTGGGCGTGGCCGCCGAGTTCCCGCCCGAGGTGCTTCAGGAGGCCGAGGAGTCCGCGCAGGGGCCCGCGCTTCCCGCGTTGGACCGGACGGATCTGGCGTTCGTCACCATCGACCCGGAGTCCGCTCGCGACCTCGACCAGGCGTTGCACCTGGAGCCGCGACCGGGGGGAGGGTGGCGGGTGCACTACGCGATCGCCGACGTGGCGGCCTTCGTGCGCCCCGGTGGGCTGGTCGACCACGAGGCGCACCGCCGCGGCGAGACCCTGTACGGCGTGGGGGAGAAGGTGCCGCTGCACCCTCCGGCGCTCTCGGAGCGGGCGGCCTCGCTGCTCCCCGACGGCCCGCGCCCGGCGCTGCTGTGGACCCTGGACGTCGACTCCTCCGGCGAGGGCGTCGCAGTGCGCGTAGAGCGGGCGATGGTCCGGAGCCGTGCCAAGCTCTCCTACGAGCAGGTGCAACGCGACCTCGACGCAGGCACCGCGGACCCGATGTTCGGGTTGCTGCGTGACCTGGGGAAGGCGCGCGAGGCGCGCGAGCGTGCGCGCGGCGGGGTGAGCTTGCCGTTGCCCGACCAGGAGGTCGAGCCGGTCGAGGAGCACGGCCGGACCCGCTGGCACCTGCGGTTCCGCGACCCGCTGCCGGTGGAGGGCTGGAACGCGCAGGTCTCGCTGCTGACCGGGATGGGCGCGGCGTACCTGATGGTCCAGGGCGGTACCGGGCTGCTGCGCACGCTCGCCCCGGCGGACCCGCGCGACGTGGACCGCCTGCACCGGGTGGCGCGGGCGCTGCACGTCCCCTGGCCCGACGACGTCGCCTACCCCGACTTCATCCGGTCGCTGGACGCCGGCCGTCCCGACCATGCGGCGATGCTCAACGCCAGCACGACGCTGCTGCGCGGCTCGGGGTATGTCGCCTTCCGTGACGGCGTCCCCGAGGCGTCGGTGCATTCCGCGCTCGCCGGCGAGTACGCGCACGTGACCGCACCGCTGCGTCGCCTCGTCGACCGGTACGCCGGGGAGATCGCGGTTGCGCTGACCGCAGGACATGACGTGCCCGGGTGGGTCGGTGAGCGGCTCGAGGAACTTCCCGCGACGATGCAGGCCTCGACCCGACGCGCGAACGCCTACGAGCGCGGCGTCCTGGATCTCGTCGAGGCAGCCCTGCTGGAGGACCGCGTGGGGGAGGAGTTCGCCGCGATGGTGGTCAGCACCGAGCGGAAGGACCCGTCCCGCGGCGAGGTCGTCCTCGACGAACCGGCGGTCGAGGCGCGGGCCCGAACGGCCGACGGTGGCCCGCTGCCCCTGGGGACCGCGGTCCGGGTGCGGCTCGCGCGCGCCGACGTCGAGGCTCGCAAGGTCGAGTTCGTGCTGGCGGAGGCCTAGACTCTGCCTTGCGGATGAGCTGACCGGGCGGCCGCGGTCTCCCTCCGGGGAGGTCGAGGAAGGTCCGGGCTCCACAGGGCAAGGTGGTGGGTAACGCCCACCCGGGGTGACCCGCGGGACAGTGCCACAGAGAACAGACCGCCTCCGGCTGTGCTTCGGCAGGGCCGGGGGTAAGGGTGAAACGGTGGTGTAAGAGACCACCAGCGTTCCAGGTGACTGGAACGGCTCGGTAAACCCCACCCGGAGCAAGATCAAGAGGGTTCCCTCCGGGGGACCTGCGTGAACGTTCGAGGGCGGCCCGCCCGAGTTCACGGGTAGATCGCACGAGGCCTCTGGCAACAGGGGTCCCAGATGGATGGCCGCACACCGCGAGTGCCGCAAGGCGCGCGGGGACAGAACCCGGCCTACAGGTCAGCTCATCCGCACTAGGGCCCTGACCTGCGGTTTTGTGTTTCAAGGGGTCCTTGAGTCCGCAGATAGTCCGCAGGATCGCCAGGAACCACTGGTGGGGCGCGCACATCTGAGTCATCGTGGTCAATGTGCAGCGGACAGGGGCCGACGCGGCGGAGCGTGGGGAGATGCGCCGAGCTCTGAAGATCCTTGCCACCGTGGCGGCGGATGTGGTGGTTGCGGGCGCCTCAGCCCTTCTGGCCTTCCGCCTGTTCGGGGCGTGGAGCGGGGTGGACACGAACCCGCCGGTCTGCAGCAACGCGCAAGGGCACGAGGTGTCCTGCTCGCTGACTCAGCCCGTGCTGATGGTGCCCACGTTCGTGATTGTGCTGTTGGCGCTCCTCAGCTGGCAGATGGTTCGCCACCGCGGGCGGCGAGCCTGACCCCCGGAGACCCATTGATTCCCAGGACGGAGTCGATCGCCTCTCGGGTGCGGTCGTCGGAGTCGGGCCACAGGTGGCTATAGGTGTCGAGGGTCTCGGCGGCCGAGGCGTGGCCGAGGCGGGCCTGGACTGTCTTCACGGACTCGCCGTAGCGAATCAGCAGCGAGGCGTAGTAGTGCCGCAACGCGTGCATCCCGGTCCCGGTCGACGCGTTGAGTCCGGCGTTGAGGGCGACCGGTCTCCAGACGTGGCCGAAGGCCGAGCGGTGGATGGGCTGGCCCTCGAGGGTGAAGACCAGGCCGTCGTCGGCGACGTCGTGGTGGGCGAGGTGCTCGTTCATCGCCGCGACGACGACCGCGGGCAGCGGGATGGTCCGGTAGCTGGCGGTCGTCTTCAGCGGGCCGAACTCGGTGCCGGTGCGGATCCGCGCGAGTAGCTGACGGTCCACGACCACGGCGGGGCTCGCGCCGAGGAGCCGGAGCCGGTCCCGGGTGAGCCCGAAGACCTCGCCCTGCCTCATGCCCGTGCCGGCAGTGAACGTGACCAGGGCCTTCAGTTCCTCGGGCATGCCCTCGCGGAGCCTTTCGACCTGGGCGGTCGTGATGGGGACAACGTGTCGCTGCGTGGATCTGGGGAGCCGGGTGCCCTCGCAGGGGTTGGCCATGATCTTCCGGTCGCGGACGGCGGCGCGGAAGATCGAGGACACGACGGCGTGGATGACCTGGATGGTCGAGGGGGCGAGTGCTCGTCGGCCGGCGGCGGGGTCGTGGGTGCCGAGCAGCTTCACCCACGCCTGGATCTCCGAGGGCAGGATCGAGGAGAGCGAGCGGTTCCCGAGCGTCGGGTACGCATGGCGTCGGAGCTGTCCCTCGATGTGCGCGGCGCTGGTGGGCCGGTGCACCTGCGCTGCTCGCCACGATTCGGCGTACTCCTGGAACGAGATCCGGCCGGCCTTCGGGTCGACGTACTGGCCGGTGACGATCGAGGCGGTGACCTCGTCGAGCCAGCGCTGGGCGTCGACCTTCCGGCCGAAGTGGCGCGCGTGCTCGCGCCCGCTGTCGTCGCGGTAGCGGGCGCGCCAGCGCCCGTCGGGGCGCTTGGCGATGCTGGCCATGGCTCCTCCCGTCAGCGGAGCGGGTTGCTGCCGGCGCGCTGCTCGCGCATGAAGCGGCGGACGTCGCCCACGGTGGTCACCAGGCGGCGGCCGATCTTGTAGAACTCCGGGCCAGTGCCCTTCTGGCGCCACCAGCGCAGGGTGTTCTCCGGGGTGCGCAGGATCTCCGAGACTTCCACCAAGGTGAGCAGATCCTCGGCGTTGCGCTCCGGGAAGGGGGTCGTGGTCGTGGTCATGGTTGCCTCCAGTAGTGGTTGTCGTCGTTCTCCTTCCATCAAGCGCCAGAGAGCGGGTGAGTGGACAGTTGGCCGCAGCCATCGGTGGAGAACCGGTCTGGAAAGGAGGTGGGCAGCGCCTGCCGGAATCGGGCCGTTTCACATTCGATCAGATATCGTTTTGGCATAGACCAGTCCTATCTCCTCAGGATGGCGAGACGCGCCGGTGGCTTGTCGCAGGCAGAAGCGGCTCGCCGCGCGGGCACGTCCCAGGCGACGTGGTCGGCGTACGAGCGCGGGGTGAAGGCGCCGTCGATCAATGTCGCGGCCCGGCTGCTGGTCGCGTTGGGGTTCGAACTGACGCTGCGCTCACGGATCGACTTCACCGAGCACCGAGCGCCAGGGCTCGAGCCGTTCTGGGTGCCGAGCGCGCTGTGGCGGGTGCCGACCCCTTCCTGCTTCGCCACGCTCCAGATCCCCGACCTCATCCGGTCGACCGAGCAGAACGAGTGGAATCTGGCGGACCCGACCGATCGGCGTCGGGGGTACGAGATCCTCGTCGTGCACGGGTTGCCCCAACAGATGATCCGGTGGCTCGACGGCGGGTTCCTCGTCGACTTGTGGAACGACCTCGACCTTCCTGAACCGATCCGGCGGGCGTGGGGGCCGGCGCTGCTCGCGGCGACTCGCAGGACGACCGTCGATCCGTTCTCTTGGGCCCGAGCTGGGGACCCCGAGGCGGCCGCGGTCGCACGGGTACGTGAGTATCGGCCGTTGCCGAAGCCCCCGCCGCCTCCTCCGCCCCGGCGTTCGCGCTTCGATCGGCGGCCGTGAAATCCGAGGATCGTCCGCTGGCCGACGATCAGGCGAGCCCGGTGATCTGCCGGGCCTTCCGGATCGCGTGATCCAGTTGGTCGCGGTGCGTCAGCCGACGCGCTTCAGCTGGCTGAGCACATCGCGTCGCTCGTCGTCGGGCAGCAGGCCGCTGAATGGGGTGACCTCACGCATCTCAATGGAGTGTCGGTCGAGGCCCGTCAGGACGCGGTGCAGGCCCAGCACATCCCCACTGCCGATCAGTTCGGACCAGCGCTCCACGTTGCCCTGGTGGACGCGGCCACGCACCCCCTGGCGAACCTTATGAAGGTTGCTCACCAGGCGCGGCTTCCACTCCTCGAAGGTGTCTTTGGTGAGGTGACTCGAGAGTCGACAGTGGAGCATCCACGATCGCCGCTCGGAGTGGGTCAGTTCGGGCTCAACGGGGTGGCGCACAACCTCAAGCCTGTACCCCATGCACGACAGCAGGCGGTCGAGCTGTTCGTCGCTCAGTTCGACCTTTCCGGAGAGGAACTGGCTGAGGCTGGGCTGGTGCACGCCACTGAGCCTGGACAGCGCCATCTGGGTGGTGCCCGTCTCGAGCATCACCTGGCGAAGCACTTCGCCGCGGGTAGACATGCTCTGATTATAGCGTTGGAAACTATGAATGCAGTCTTCGTAAGCGACTCCCTAGCCTCGGTACGCTGCTACGCGTGGGCCTGCTCGACCGCATCACCATCGACCCGGAGATCGTGCACGGGAGACCCCACGTTCGAGGCACCCGAATCCGCGTCTCCGACGTACTGTGGCTGTTGGCTTCCGGTGCCGGTGAGTCCGAGATCCTCGAGGACTACCCCTTCCTGACCTCGCAGGACATCAGCGCCTGCCTCGCCTACGCGGCTGCCCAGGCCGGACCCGCCATCGCGTGGTCCGAGTCGACACCCACAGTGGCTAAGCGCACCGAACTCATGGCCGGGGTCTCACAGCCCGATCCCCAGGCCGGGTGACCTCGGAGAGACGTAGGGCTCGGGCTCGCGGCGGCGGGCTGGGTCGGGTTGGCGTCGGACCCCGCGGGTCGAGGCCCCGGGACCGTAGCGCTCGATGTCCTCGGCCGCTCGGAGCGCGGCGTGTGCCGGGCCGAGGTCGGCACGGTCGCGGCCGAACACGTCGACCCATTGGCGTCGCGCATCGTCCATCGAGTCCGCGACCATGTGCGCCACGTTCCGATCGCGGCCGCGGGTCATGCCGACGTACGCCGACGCTGCCCCGGTCTGGTCGCCGATGAGGACGTGGGCGACGGGGACGGTCGACCCTTGGGCGCCGTACGCCGTGGTGGCGTAGCCGAGCTCGACATGCTGGTGGACGTACTCAGGCGACAGGTCGCGGCGACCGGCGTCGCCTACGACCGTCAGGCCGGCTTGGTCGCAAGCGACGACGGTCCAGGTCTCGCGGTTCGCGACACCTTCGTCCGCGGAGTTGCGGCGGGTGGCGACGACGTCGCCGACACCGATCGCTTCGCCGCTCACGGTGAGGATGGCCTCGCTCACCTCGCCGATGCTCACCCGGAACCGATGCACCACGGCGTTGATGCGGGAGACCTCCTGGCGCGAATCCGCGACGACGTACTCACCCAGGGATGCGCGGGCAGCCAGCGCCATCTGACGCTCGACGTCGGTGGCGTGGACCACGATTTCGCCGCGAGCGAGCAGCTCGTCGAACACGGTCAGCGGCTCGTCGGCCCGCCGCATGCGCAGACTGAGATCGGCGTACGCGGGGTCGGTAAACCGGTGGACGGTCGCGAGGGTGACGCACGGTGAGTAGCGCGCAGCGAGGTCGAGGACGCCGCCGCGCCCGACGGCAGGGAGCTGGTGCCGGTCGCCGATGAGGGCCACCCTCACACCGGCCTGGTCAATGAGCCTGAACAATGCGCGTGCGGTGTCCTGATCCAGGCCACCGAGTACGACGCGGCGCCGGTTTCGATCTCGGCGACCAGCGCGGCTTTGCGGGTCGGGGTCACCACGAACATGCGTCGTCCCTGGCGAGCAGTGACGGTGCGAGCGGCGGCGAGCATCGCGGTCTTGCCGGCCCCGGCTGCGCCCTCGACGACGAGGAGGGGGCCGGAACCGGTCAGTTGGGCGACGGCCGCGCGCTGGTCGCGGTCGAGCCCTTCGATGATCCCGACCAGGTTGCGGGGTGAGGCGGGCACGGATCCGGCCTCGCTGCGAGCGATCATGCGCCGTGCCAGCTCCCGTTCGACGTCGAGGACATGTGCTGAGGTCAGCGACCGAACGTGCTCGGGGACATCGCGGCGTTCCAAGAGCGAGGTGGACGCGGCGACCGCGAGGGCGGTGAGGTGCTCGGCCAGTTCGCGGCGCACCGGCGCATCGAGGACGATGCCGGCGCGGGCAATGAGGTGCTCGACCTCTCCGCGGATGTCGGCCGCGTTCCAGGCCGAGCGTTTGGTCCCGAGTCGCGTCAGCACCTCGTCGATGGCCGCATTGTGCTCGAGCGAGGCGAGCCGTGACGGGGCGAGGGGAACGGGGGAGTGGGGCTCTGGGAAGCCGAGCTCCCGCAGCTCCTCCACCCAGCGCGTCGACAACTCGCTGCCCGAGGCCGGTACGACCTTGTCCGGCCTTGCGTCCGCCCAAGCCCGTCGGTCCCAGGACTGGCGCAGCGCGGGACCGGGCTCCTCGCCGGGATGGTCGCGGCGCCACGCCGCTTCGTACCGGTCGATGTTCTGCTCGATCTGTTGGGTGCGCGCGCTGAAGGCCCCTACGAACGGGGCCAGCTCGAGGACTTCGCCCGTGGCGCCGTCGACGCTGTAGCCGTGGGCGGCGAGGACGGCTCGGAACTCGGGGTCGGTCATCACGGCCGCGTGTCCCATGCCGTTGATCGCGGCCAGGCTGTCCCGCACCCCGACCGTGTGCAGGCCACGCCACACACCGCCTGCCTTCACGCGAGCGTTGACCTGGAGGTGCAGGTGGCGGTGCGGATCGCCGGCGCGTGAGGTGAAGTGGCGTACGACGACGGCCTCCAGCTCGTCAACGGGGATCTGCACCTGGCGGCCACGAGGTCCCACGCGAGTCGTCGAGTGCTCGGCCAGCCAACCGATGATCTCGGTCGCCGCGCGCTCCTGGGCCGCGTCGTACGCCGCTGCGACTTCGGGGTGGAGCGCCGCGGCCAACGACCACGTCTTCGGGCCGTTGACCGTGACCTCGACGAAACGCACTGCGTGCTCGTCCGTGCGCAGCCGGCCCTTCGGCTGGCCGGTCTCGACGTCGCGCCCAGCGACCCAGGTCTCGTACGCGTCCCCGTCCAGGTCCGCAGCCCGGTTCACGCTGAGTGTGCGGTCCTCGCCCACCACGGCGACCCAGCGCATCGCGATGCCGCTGCCCTCGCCCAGGTAGTAGTCGTCGGCCCGGGACCGGTCGGCCTCGACGTAGGCGCGGGCGGCCGCGGGTGAGCCGCGGTAGGTCTTCATCCCTCCGTGCACGCCGGAATCACCGCCCATCGACTACCGTCAGAAACCACGAACTTGCAGGTCAAGGGCCGGATCGGCGCGCTCGCCTCACCCAAATTCGTAGCATGCGTGCCGTCGCTTTCGGGGTGGTGGAAAGTGAGGCTCCAGGCGGCGATTCTCGAGTCACTGTTGGTCATCGGTGTTCGGTGTGGGCGTGAGGGTGATGCGAGTTCGACGGCAACTCATCGTGCAGTCGAATGCGACGGCGATGTCCCACGCAATGCCGCTGTACTCCGCCCAGAAGGGGCTACCGACGATGCGCTGTCATGCCGACGATCGAGCGCCCTCCGCGCGTCGCGAGGTAAGAACGTAGAGCTTAACCCTCATCGCCTGTCGGCCGGCCCTGGCCCCGATCTGCTCTGCTCAGTTCGAGGCAGGGGCGGGAAGATCGAGGACGCGGGAGTGTTGCAGCCGCCAGATGAGGTAAGCCGTCCCGAGCCGGGTTCGACCGAACCCGTCGAACGGATCGAAGCCGAGGATGGCTGTCACGGATTCAACTCGTGCCTGCATGGTGCTGTGGTGGACGCCGGCCACCCGGGCCGCCTGACGCAACGACTGGGAACGCACCGCGGCGTCGAGGGTCTCGCGCCCCCACGGGTGGGCCATCACGGCGTCGACGAGATCGGCGTCGGGCTGCGGGGAGTCTTCGGGCATGTCGGCCAGCAGGCCGACCAGGCCGCCGAGCTCGTCGGCGAGCACTGTGGATACGCCTGGCGGGTCGCACAGCCGGAGCGCGACCATGGCGGTGCGGAACGAGTAGTGGAGGTGCTCTACGTCGGTTGCGATCCCGATTCCGCTGGGGGCTGCGGTGACTGCGCCATGAGCGGCCGGCAGGACCAGTGCGTGGATCGTGCCGAACCGGGTGGCGACTACGTCCTCGGGCCCTTGGGGGTGCTCGGGCCAGACCGCGAAAAGCGGCGCGCAGACCACTCGGTGGCGGGCGTCGGTGCGCAAGCCGAGTGTCGTCGCCGCGACGCAGCGGACCTCGAGGTCGACGGACTCGTCCAGCAGCAGGCTGAGGTCTCGGCGGTGGTCGGCCTGCCGACCGCGGCCGTGACGGATCCGGATCGCGAGTGCGAGCCGTTCAAGGATGATCGCATCGTTCGCGAGCCGCTCGCCGTCGCGCTCGAGCCACACGGTCATCCCGTCGCTGGCGTGAAGGCGGAAGGCTGGATCGAGGTAGGCGGGAGGGTCGCCAGGTGCGTGGTTGCCGCGCGGCTCGATCCGCACTGTGCGGGGCGGGGACTCGGAACGGAAGCCGGCGACACAGCCTGCGAGCGAGGCCGCTGCGGCCAAGAGGGCGCGGGTGTTGACGTTGCCGACCATCAGCTCGTCAAAGCAGGCGATCACGCGGAGCCCGAGGCTGGCGCTCGGGTCGAGACGGGCGATGCGCCCGAGGAGTTCCTGCACGACAACCTCCGGTTCTGCTCGCAGCATAGGACGGCCTGGCGGACCGGTCCTCAGTCGGCGAGGATCCTCTCGACCCAGCCGTTGCGGGCCCTGATCATCGAGCGGCCCACCGCAGTGTGCGGAGCGAAGATGTCGCATGCGTGGAACGCCCCGGACCAGACGTGCAGCTCCGCGTCGCCGCCCGCCCGCCAGATCCCTTCGGCGTAAGCGATCGCCTCGTCGCGGAAGATCTCGGCCGCGCCGACGTCGATGAACGCGGGCGGCAGCCCCGCGAGGTCCTCAGCGCGCGAGGGCGCGGCGTACGGCGACACGTCCGGCCCGCCGACCCGCTTGCCAAGCAGCGCCGCCCATCCGGTCTCGTTGCTGACCCGGTCCCAGACCCCGACGCCGTCGAACTGATGGGTGGACGAGGTGGTGCCCCGGTCGTCGAGCATCGGGTAGTCGAGGACCTGCCCGCTGAGATCGGGGCCGCCGCGGTCCCGGGCAGCCAGCGCTAGACCTGCGGCCAGCCCACCCCCGGCACTGGCCCCCGCCACCAGCAGCCGGTCACGGCGTACTCCCCATGCGGCCGCCCGCGAAGCTGTCGCCTCAAGCGCCGCATACATGTCGTCGAACGGAGCGGGGTGCCGATGCTCAGGGGCGAGCCGGTACTCGACGGTCACCAGCACGGCGCCGAGCTCGCTGACCCAGTCGAGGACCAGGTCGATCCCACTGAAGCGGTCGCCGAACATCAGGCCGCCCGAGTGCGCGTAGACCACGGCTGGCCGGTCGCCCGTCGCAGCTGCCGGCCGCAGCACCGAGACCTCAACCTCGTGCCCGTCGGCCGAGGTCACCACGTCGTCATCGCGCTCGATCCCCCTCTCGCCCAGCAGGTCGTCGATCGGGGGCGACGAGTACGAGGTGCGCATGAACTCGATCAGGTCGGGAGTGATGGTGGGCGGGAACATCCCGCCCACGACCGCTAACCCCGCCCGGAGCTCCGGGTCGAAGGCAGGACGGGCCACCTGGCGCATGCTCATCGGCGCTCCTTTCGCATCGCGGTCATCGCGGACCAGCAGATCGGCTGGGCTCCCACCGTGCCACCGCCAGGTGGCGGTCGTCACGCGCCGGACTCGGACGCATTGTCGGTACCTTGCCTACCTGGGGCTGTACGACGGTGGGCGGCACGCGGGCGGACCGTCCGCCCGGCGTATCCGAGGAGCGCAGATGTCCAGACAGTTCGACGGAGCGGGGATCGACCAGGTACTGGCGGACGCAGTGGGGCGCGGAGCGGTGCCGCACGTGGCCGCCATCGCCGCCGACCGGAACGGTGTCTTCTACGAGGGTGGCGCCGGCGTCCGGGTTGCCGGGGAGTCCGACGACCCGGTGGGCACGTCGACGCATTTCCGGATCATGTCGATGACCAAGATGGTGTGCACTACGGCCGCGCTGCAGCAGAAGGAGCGGGGCGAGCTCGACTTCGATGCACCGGTCGAGGAGTACGTTCCCGACTTCGCAGACGTGAGGGTGCTCGAAGGCTTTGACGGCGACCAGCCGGTCCTGGTCGAACCCCGCACCAAGGCCACGGTGCACCACCTGGTGACCCACACCTCGGGGCTGGGCTACTGGTTCTGGAACGAGGACCTGGTGAAGTACGAGGCCGCGACCGGGGTCCCCAACGTGGTGCCCGGCTCGATGGCCGCGTTCGGCGCTCCGATGACCTCCCATCCCGGCGAGCGCTACGTCTACGGCATCAACACCGACTGGCTCGGCCGCGTGGTCGAGGCGGTCGCGGGCAAGAAGCTCGACGCCGTGATCGACGAGGGCATCGCGGGGCCGCTCGGGATGACCAGCACCACCTTCCATCCGGACGCCGAGCAGATGGAGAACTGCGTGACGGTGCACGTCAAGGGCGAGGACGGCGCCTGGGCATCGGCCGGCAACATCCTCAACCCGGAGCCCGACTGGTGGGCCGGGGGGCACGGGCTGTTCTCGACTCCCCGCGACTACATCCGCTTCGAGCAGGCCCTGCTCCGCGGCGGTGAGCTGGACGGCGTACGCATCCTCGAGGAGGCCACCGTCGACGCCGCCTTCACCAACCAGATCGGCGTCCTCGAGTTCCCCAGCGAGATCCCCACCGCCGACCCATCGATCACCGACACCTTCACTGCCGGCCCGGGCAACACGTGGGGCTACGGGCTGTTGCTCAACGGGTCCGACGTACCCGGACGTCGTCGCGCCGGTAGCGGGGCGTGGGCGGGACTCTTCAACACGCACTTCTTCATCGACCGGACCACCGGCATCTGCGCCTCGATCTACACGAACTCGCTCCCATTCGTGGTCAAGGACGAGGCCTGGAAACTCTACGGCGACTTCGAGGAGGCCCTTTACGCCGCGCTGTGACCCGGACTGACTGAGGGAGAAGCAATCGTTCGAGAGAGGCGCACGCTCCTGCCGCGAGGACGACGCTCACACAAGGTGTCCGATTCCGCGAAGGACTCAGGTCGCGATCGGTGTGGGCACGGGCGGGCGTCATCTCGCGAGTGGCGCGGCTCCATGGGCTGGTGTGACCGGCGCCTGGGCGGGCCCTCCGCGCGTCTGCTCGGTCCGCACATCGTCCGCAAGAATTCCGCGCGCGGCCACCGAGGACCACCGACGCCGGATGACAAAACCGCAGGTCAGCGGCCGTTTCCCCAAATCAGCGCAAGTTCTCGGACCCCGCTTGCCCTTCCCCGGCCTACAGGTCAGCTCATCCGCACCCGCCCACCATGGTTCGCCAGGCCGTATCGCGGCCACGCGAGGTGTGTGACGCCACGCAGGTTCTGGGCCGCGGAAACCTGCGTGGCGTCACACAGTTCCCGGTCAGACAGGGTGACGCGGGCTCATTGGCCGATCGGGCGACTCGCCAGGCGTTCACCACGCGTCGACTCCACGACGACGTTGAAGCCGTTCGGCACCCTGCCCTCGAGGTCCGCGAGCAGCGCCTCCACCGGGGGCAGGGCTCCGGGAGTCTGCACCGACACGTAGAACGTGGTCGACACGCCCTCGACATCGGTCACGATCGCCCCGGGGATGTCCGCGACCCAGTCCTCGGCGGCGTCCTGCACTTGCGCGGTCCAGAGCGTGAGGGCGTACGACGCGGCGGTGTTGCTCACCAGGGGGATCGCGATGACCAGCATCAGGGCCGCGACGGCGCGGCGGGCGCGGCGACCGTGGCGGGTGAGGGACTCGTCACCGCCGTCGTAGCCGAGGAGGGCGAAGACGATCGTGCCCGACAGCACCAGGGCCAGCAGGTTGGACAGGAACAGCAGCAACGCGCCCAGCGCGAGCACGCCGCTGCCCTGGCCGGCGCAGATGCCGACGACCACCAGCGGCGGGACCAAGGAGATCGAGATGGCGACCCCGGGCAGCACCGCGGCCACGTCGCGACGGGACAGGGCTACCGCACCTGCCAGCCCCGTGGCGATCGCGGCGATCAGGTCGAGCGCACCCGGCGAGGTGCGGCCGGAGATCTGGGAGTTCTCCACCAGGTTGAAGCTGCCGGGCAGTGCGAGGGAGAACAGCGCGCCGATGAGGACCACGGTCGTGGCGCCGAACAGGACGTAGCGAAGGCCACCGGTGCGCTCTCGTTTCACCAGTGCGAGCGCGATCCCCATGATCGGGGTCGACAGCGGGGCGATGATCATGGCCCCGATGACGGTGGCGGTCGAGTCCGAGAGCACCCCGGCGGCGGCGATGAAGGCCGACAGCACCAGCATCGTCCAGAAGGCGCTGCGCTTGGCGGGTACGTCGCCGGCGTTCATGCTCAGGTCGTCGGTGAGCTCGTCCAGAGTGCGTCGCTGATTCGCGGGGAGCAGCGCGCTGAGGGAGGTCGTCGTCATGGCGGTCCTTCGGGCGGGGAAGGTCGACCCTAGCGAGGCTGGCTACCGTGGCGGCGTGACCCCCGATCCCGCGCCCACGGAACGACTGCTGCTGACCTCCCGGGTCAACCTCCGTGACCTCGGCGGCCTCCCCACCGGCGCCGGCCAGGTCCGACCTGGGGTGCTCTTCCGCGCGGGCGAGCCGCGCGACCTGTCACCCGACGAAGCGACGACGCTCACCGGACTGGGCATCACCACCGTGCTGGACCTGCGCACCGAGCACGAGATGGCGCGCCGCCCGCTGGAGCCGCTCCCTGGCGCCGTACGCCGGCACCTCGATGTGCTGGGGCCGGACGCGGCCGCGGGCCCGGCCCGCCTCGAGGAGGTGCTCTCCGACCCGGCCCGCTCGACCGCGGAGCTCGGCGGTGGGGGAGCCCACACTCTTTTCGAGGACGCCTATCGGGAGTTCGTCTCCGGTGACCGGGCGCGCGCGGCGTACCGCTCACTGCTGGAGATCCTCTCCGAGGCGGACGGACCGACCCTGTTCCACTGCACCGCGGGCAAGGACCGCACCGGGTGGGCGGCGGCGCTGGTGCTGTCGCTGCTGGGCACCCCGCGCGCGGTGTTCAAGGCCGACTACCTGCTGACCAACGCGGCCTTCGCGCCGGCGTACCGCGTGTATCGCGAGCCGTTCGTCGCCGCCGGTGGTGAGGCCGAGGTGATGGACGCGGTCCTGGAGGCGCGCACGGCCTACCTCGACGCGGCCTTCGAGGAGCTGGAGCGGTCCTTCGGCGACGTCGAGACCTACGTTCGACGCGGGCTCGGCGTGGAAGAGAGCGTGGTCGCGCGCGTGCGCGCACGCCTGGTGATCAGCGCGGCGTCGAGGGGAACGGGACCTCGGTCCCCCTCACGGCCATTCGCCCATGAGTCGCCGCGGCGAGGGCATAGCCTCGACCTGTGACCACGCCGGGAGGGTCCGGGGACGCGGGGTCGGGGGCCGTGGGCGTCCCGGCGACGACCGCGCAGTCCGGCGTGCACTACCCCCGGGTGGCCGACGGCCTGGCGATCGCGGTCCTCATCCTGATCGGGATCGTCCTGGTGGGCTGGGCGCTGGACGTGCGCATGCTCGAATCCGGCGTCCCCGGGCTCGCCACCATGAAGGTCAACACCGCTCTGTGCCTGGGCGCGACCGCCTTCGGGATCCTCCTGAGGGACAGGCCGCGCGCCGTCCTGGCGCTCGTCGGCTTCGTCGCGGTCGTCTGCGTGCTGGTCCTGATCGAGCACGTCACCGGCCGCAGCCTCGGCATCGACGAACTGGTGGTGGACGACCCCAGCCCACCGGGCACGAACCGGCCGGGCCAGATGGCCCCGGGCACGGCCGTCGCACTGCTCTTCCTGGCCGCTGCGCACTTCTTCGTGGTGCGGGGCCGCAGACGTCCCGCCGAGTGGTCCACCGCGGTGGGCTCGATGATCGGGGGCCTCGCGCTCTTGGGCTATGCCTACGGCGCGGAGGCGCTCTACGGCGTCGGCTTCTACAGCAGCATCGCGGTCAACACCGCCGCGGCGCTGCTCGCGCTCGGCGTCGGGATCGGTCTGCTCATCCCCGGATCCGCGCTCACCTGGACCTTCTCCGACGACGGTCCGGGGGGCATCCTGATGCGCCGCATCGTCGTCGTCGGACTCGTGGCCTTCCCCCTCCTGGGGCTGTTGCACCTCTACGGCGAGCGCACCGGGCTCTACGATCCGAGCTTCGCGATCGCGCTGACGATCACCCTCGCCTCGCTGCTGCTCCTCGGCGCCACCTATTCGGCGGGCATCAGGCTCTCCCGGATCGAGGCCAGCCGGGCCGACACCGTGGCCGAACTGGAGGCACTCACCGCGACCCTCGAGGAGGGCCGTGACCTGGAGTGGCGCCGTGCCGAGGAGCTGTCGCACAACCTCGAGCTCGAGCGGGCGATGTTCCGCAGGGCGGTGGCCAAGGTCGACGACGTGGTGTGGACCGCCGAGGTCCGGGAGCGTCGTCTGGTGGAGCTGTTCGCCAGCCCGGACGCCGCCGGCGTGTTCGGGGAGTCGCTGCCCGCAGGGACGACGGTGATCTCGGCCCTCCACGACCGGGTCCACCCCGCCGACCATCGGGTGCGGGACGCCTTCCGCGCCCAGGTCCTTGCCGGCCGGCCGGCGGACGCCGAGGTCCGGCTCCTGGGCTTCGACGGCCGCGTCCGCTGGGTGTGGGTGCGCTGCACGCCGCGGATGGCGGGCGAGCGGCACTTCGTCGACGGCATCGCGACCAACGTCACCGACCGCCACGAGCTGGCCGAGAAGCGCGACCGGCTACTGGCCGCCGAGCAGGAACAGGTCCGCCAGCTGCGGGAGATCAACCGGCTGCGCGAGGAGTTCCTGGCGATCACCGGTCATGAGATGCGTACGCCGCTCGCGGCGATCCTGGGGTATGCCGACCTCCTGCTCGAGGACCCGAGTCTCGACGGACGCCACCGGCGGGCCCTGGGGGTGATCGCGAAGCGGTCCCGTCAGCTCCACCAGCTCGTCGACGACCTCTTCGAGCTGACCCGGTTCAACGCGGGCCTGGAGTCGCTGCACCTGGAACTCCTCGACATCGACGCCCTCATCGGCGAGGTGCTCGACGACCATCGCAGCACCGCCGAGGAAGCCGACGTGGAGGTGACCTACCGCGGCGGGCCGCTGATGATGTCGGCCGACCCGATCCGGATCCGGCAGGTGCTCGACAACCTGCTCAGCAACGCCATCAAGTACACCCTGCGCGGAGGTCACGTGCAGATCACGCAGACCCCGTCGCCGGACGGCCACACTGTGCTGATCACGGTCGCCGACGACGGGATCGGCATCCCAGAGCGGGAACGGGAGTGGGTCTTCGACCGGATGTTCCGCGCCAGCACCGCCCAGGAGTCCGGGGTGCAGGGCACCGGGCTGGGGCTTGCCGTCGTGCGCACGCTCGTCGAGGCGCACGGCGGCACGGTCACCGTCGCCGCCAACCAGGACGTCGGCACTGTCTTCACGGTCCAGCTCCCGATCGGGATCGCCACGCAGGCCTGACCCGCCCTGACCGGCCGGGCCGGGCGGACGCGTGTACGTTCGGGCTCATGGACGAGGAGTACTGGTTCTGCCTGAACCACCACACCGTCGAGCCCCGGCAGGGCTGCCGCAACCAGGATCGCCTGGGTCCCTACCCCACCCGGGCCGAGGCCGAACAGGCGCTGGACAAGGTCGAGGAGCGCAACGAGTCCTGGGACAACGACCCGGACTGGAACGACGACGTCGCGCCGGGAGCGGGTGAGTGAGGCTCAACCTCCAGCAGTCCGGCCCCTTCATCGGGATGGCCGGGATGGCGGTGACCGCGTTCCTCTACTTCTCCAGCGGGTTGATCGCACCGGCCGGGGCCGTGGTCGCCCTGGTCGCCTTCTGGGCGGTGCTCTTCGGCCTCGCGCTGCGCTGGTTCACCCGGCATCCGATCCGGGTGTTCTGGCTGCCGTTCGTCGCGGCCGCGGTGTGGTTCGCGGTGATGATGGCCGGCGGCGCCTGGTGGGGCTGGAGCGCCTAGAAAGTGTGTTCGGGCCCGGGGAAGTCACCCGAGGCGACCTCGGCGGCGTACTCCTGGGCGGCCCGGAGCATGGTGCCGTGCAGGTCGGCGTACTGCTTCACGAACCGCGGCAGCCGCCCGGTCCGCAACCCCATCATGTCCTGCCACACCAGCACCTGGGCGTCGCACCGGTTGCCCGCTCCGATGCCGATGGTCGGGATCGCGAGCTTCCCGGTCACCTCGGCAGCGACATCGCCGGGCACCATCTCCATGACCACCGCGAACGCGCCGGCCTCCTGCAGGGCCAGGGCGTCGGCGAGGAGCTTCTCGGCGCCCGCGCCGCGCCCCTGGATCCGGTAGCCGCCCAGGGTGTGCTCGGACTGCGGCGTGAACCCGATATGGGCCATCACGGGGATGCCGCCCTTGACGAGCAACTCGACCTGGGGGGCCATCTCCGCACCGCCCTCGAGTTTGACGCAGTGCGCGTCCGCCTCCTTCATGAACCGCACCGAGGTGTGGAACGCCTGCTCGGGGGAGGCCTGGTAGGAGCCGAACGGCAAGTCGGCCACGACCAGGGCGTAGCGCACCGACCGGGTCACCGCGCGCACCAGCGGGATGAGCTGGTCCACGGTGACCGGCAGCGAGGACTCGTTGCCGTAGACGTTGTTGGAGGCGGAGTCGCCGACCAGCAGCACCGGGATGCCGGCCTCGTCGAAGGTCGCCGCGGTGTACATGTCGTAGGCGGTGAGCATCGCCCACTTCTCCCCGCGCGCCTTCATCTCGTGCAGGTGCGGGATGCGGATCCGCTTGCGGCCCGCTGTCGAGGCGGCTGCGGACGCGGCCGGCCCCCCGCCGTACGGCGCGGGCTGGTTCTCGGAGGCTCCTGCGGGCTCGCTCATGGGGCTCAATCTAGCCCCGGGCGGCCCAGCCGGCGGCGTCGATGCGGTAGAGCACGTGCGCCCGCAGCGGACTGCCCTCGGGGACGCGCGGGTGGTCGAAGTCCCCGTCGACGTCGCGGATCATGCCGAGCCGCCGCATGACGGCCTGCGACGGCAGGTTCACCGCCGCGGTGAAGGAGACCACCTCGGCCAGGCCACGCTCACCGAACGCCTCGTCCAGACATGCGGCGGCCGCCTCGGTCGCGTACCCGTGGCCCCAAGCCGCGCGCACCAGGCGCCACCCGATCTCCACGCACGGGGTGAACGGCAGCGGACCGGTGGGAACCGCCAGACCGGTGAACCCGAGGAAGGCGCCGTCCTCCAGGCGCTCCACCACGTAGAGGGTCGGCTCGCCGGCGCCGTGACGCACCTGTTGGAGGCGGACGAAGGACTCCGCCTCGGCGGGGGTCGCGGGGCGCGGGAAGAACCGCATCACCTCGGGGTCGGTCGAGAGCGCGAGGAAGGCCTCGACGTCCGCCCCGGTCCAGCCACGCAGCCGCAGCCTTCTGGTCACCCGCACACCCCCATCGTGGCAGGATCGCAGCCGTGGACTTCGATTCCGCCTATGCCCACGGCTTCGCCCGGGTCGCCGCCTGCACGCAGCCGGTGTCGGTCGCCGATCCGGCGCGCAACGCCGCGACGGTCCTGGAGGCCGCCCGCGCCTGCCACGACGACGGCGTCGCCGTGGTGGTCTTCCCCGAGCTGTGCCTGAGCGGCTACGCCATCGACGACCTGGTCCTCCAGGACCCGCTGCTCGACGCGGTGCTGGTCGCGCTGGAGGAGGTGGTGCAGGCCTCGGCGGACCTGCTGCCGGTCCTCCTGGTGGGCGCCCCGCTCGCGTTCGGCAACCGTCTCTACAACTGCGCGGTGGTGGTGCACCGAGGCCGGGTCCTCGGGGTGGTGCCGAAGTCGAACCTGCCGACCTACCGGGAGTTCTACGAGCGTCGGCACTACGCGCCCGGCGACGACCAACGGGGACGCACCGTGCGGCTGGCCGGGCAGGAGGCGCTCTTCGGGCCCGACCTGCTCTTCGCCGCGACCGACGTCCCGGGTCTGGTGCTGCACGTGGAGATCTGCGAGGACGTGTGGGTGCCGGTGCCGCCGAGTGCGGAGGCTGCGCTCGCCGGAGCGACCGTGCTGGCCAACCTGTCCGGCTCGCCGATCACCGTGGCCCGTGCCGAGGACCGTCGACTGCTGGTCCGTTCGGCCAGTGCGCGCTGCCTGGCGGCCTACGTCTACGCGGCGGCGGGGGAGGGCGAGTCGTCGACCGACCTCTCGTGGGACGGCCAGACGATGATCTACGAGGCGGGCGAACTGCTCGCCGAGTCCGAGCGGTTCCCCGAGGGCGCGCGCCGCTCCGTGGCCGACGTCGATCTCGACCGGCTGCGCCAGGACCGTCTGCGGCAGGGCACCTTCGACGACAACCGGCGCACGCACGCGCAGCGGACCGGCGGGTTCCGGCGCGTGGAGTTCGCGCTCGAGCCGCCCGCGGGCGATCTGGGGCTGCGGCGCCGGGTGGACCGGTTCCCGTTCGTCCCCGATGACCCGGACCGACTCGCGCTGGACTGCTACGAGGCGTACAGCATCCAGGTCTCGGGCCTGGAGCAGCGGTTGCGCGCGATCGGCCAGCCCAAGATCGTGATCGGCGTCTCCGGCGGTCTGGACTCCACCCATGCGCTGATCGTGGCCGCCCGGGCGATGGACCGGCTCGGCCGGCCGCGGACCGACATCCTGGCGTACACGCTGCCTGGTTTCGCCACCAGCGATGTCACCCGCGGCAACGCCACCCGGCTGTGCGAGGCGCTCGGGGTCTCCTTCGCCGAGGTCGACATCCGGCCGGCGGCTCGCCAGATGCTCGAGGACCTCGACCACCCCTTCAGCGGCGGCGAGCCCGTCTACGACATCACCTTCGAGAACGTCCAGGCGGGGCTGCGGACCGACTACCTCTTCCGCTTCGCCAACCACCTCGGCGGCATCGTGCTGGGCACCGGCGACCTGTCCGAGCTCGCCCTCGGCTGGTGCACCTACGGGGTGGGCGACCAGATGTCGCACTACGCGGTCAACACCGGCGTCCCGAAGACCCTGATCCAGCACCTCATCCGCTGGGTGGCTGCGGAGGGGCTGTTCACCCCCGAGGTGGACGCGATCCTGCGGCACATCGTGGAGCAGGAGATCACCCCCGAGCTGATCCCGATCGAGGAGGGGAAGCGCCCGCAGGCGACCGAGGACACCATCGGGCCGTACGCGCTGCAGGACTTCACCCTCTGGTACGTGCTGCGTCAGGGCTACCGCCCCAGCAAGATCGCCTTCCTCGCCCGACACGCGTGGTCCGACCCGGAGGCAGGGGAGTGGCCCCCGGGATACCCCGAGGACCGCCGGCGCGGCTACGACCTCGGCGAGATCCGGCACTGGCTCGAGGTGTTCCTGACCCGCTACTTCGGGTTCAGCCAGTTCAAGCGGTCCGCCCTCCCCAACGGTCCCAAGGTCTCCGCCGGCGGCTCGCTGTCGCCGCGGGGTGACTGGCGCGCCCCGAGTGACGGCAACGCACGCGTGTGGCTGGAGGAACTGCACCGCAACGTGCCCGCGTCGTGAGCCCGCTCTGACCCCCTCCGAAGGGACTAGGTCAGGCGACCGACTGGGTGATGGCACCGGCTGGGATGCACCTCCTACGATCTGGGCTGGGGAGGGTCGACGTCCGGGGGAACTACGTTGGTCCAGGGTTTTGTCACGCAGCGCGAGCCGTTCGAGGACGGCCAGTTGCGCGTGGTCGTCGTGGACGACCACGCGACGTTCGGTGAGCTCTTGGAGCTCGCCATCAATGCCGAACCCGGCGTGCGGTGCGTCGGGGTGGCGCACGGCGCCCGGACGGGGCTGGAACTGATCCGGCGGACGCGGCCCGACGTCGTGGTGATGGACGTCGAGCTCGGCGACGGCGACGGCGTCGAGGTCACCGCGGAGGTCACCGCGGCCTTCCCCGACGTGCGCGTCGTGGTGCTCTCGGCCCGCGTCGACTCGCGCGTCATGCGCCGCGCGCTGGCGGCGGGGGCGTGCGGGCTCCTGCCCAAGAGCGGTCCACTGGTGCAGGCGCTGCGGGTGATCCGGGAGGCTCGCCGCGGAGGCCTGGAGATCGACCCGACGCTGCTGCGGGCGCTGATGATGCCCCAGGAGGCGCCGGCGCGACCGGACCTCACGGCTCGGGAGCTCGAGGTCCTCGAGTTGCTGGCGCTCGGCATGGACGTGCGGCGCATCTCCGCGCAGCTGTCGATCTCTCCGCACACGTGTCGCGGTCACGTGAAGCGGATCCTCTCCAAGCTCGATGCCCATTCCCAGTTGGAGGCGGTCGCGACGGCGCTCAAGCTGGGCCTGATCCGCACAGCCGCCAGTGCCTGAGCCGATCGCGCTCCCGGGCGACCAGGCGGCCACGCAGGATGTCGTCCGGCTCGCGATCCGGCGCTTCGCCCTCTCCAGCCTGGCCTGTCTCCTGCTGGTGCTGGCCGGCGCGGTGGTCGTCGGGAGCAAGTACGCCGAGCGCGAGGCCCTCCACGACGCCGAGGCGCGTGCCTCGGCCATCGCGGAGTCCATCGCCGGGCCGCTGATCAACCGCGGGGTGCGGACCCGGGACCCGCAGGCGGTCGCGACGCTGGCCTCGGCGATGCACGGGCGGATGGTCGGCGACAGCCTGCGCTACGTGAAGCTCTGGGCGGCCGACGGGTCGGTGATCTGGTCCACCCAGACGGAGCTGGTCGGCCAGGTCTACCCGCTCGAGGAGGACGTGACCGCACTCTTCGGGACCCGCAAGGCCACGGCCTCCCTCTCGACCCTGACCAAGGCGGAGAACGTCGCGGAGATCCGCGAGGGGGAGCGGGAGCTCCTCGAGGTGTACGCCGGCGCGTTCGACGCCGACGACCAGCCGGTCGTCTTCGAGGCGTACATCACCACCGACCAGATGCGGGCCGACCAGCACGCGACCGTGGTCAAACTCATGCTTCTGACCGTCCCCGCCGTGGTGCTGCTCCTGGCGATGCTGCTGCCGCTCGCGGTCTCGCTGGCACGACGGGTGCAGCGCGGTCAGGCGGAGCGGGACAAGCTCGTCGGCCATGCGCTGCGCGCCGCGGAACTGGAGCGCCGACGCCTCGCCCAGGATCTGCACGACGGCGTCATCCAGGACCTCTCCGGAGTGGCCTACGCCCTCCCGGCGGTGGCTCACTCCCTGCCTGAGGGACCCGACGGTGACCACGCACGGCTGACGCTGGGCCGACTGTCCGGGATCATCGGCCGCGACGTCGGAGCCCTGCGGACCATGCTGCTGGATCTGACTCCGCCCGACCTGCGTGGGGAGGAAGGGCTGCGCGACGCGCTGGAGGACCTCGCCGCGCGCACCCGGGCCGAGGGTCTGGAGGTGGGTGTGCGCGTGGACGCGGTCCTCCCCGTCCCGATGGCGTCGCTGGTCTACCGGGTCGTTCGGGAGGGCCTGCGCAACGTGGTGAAGCACGCGAGTGCCAGTCGGGTGCAGGTCCACGTCGGCCTGCGTGAGGGCCAGGTCGAGGTCGTGGTGCGCGACGACGGTGCGCGTGATGCCGGGCCGGGGCAGGCGCCGAGCACGGCGACGACCGACGCCGGGAACGGGCAGGGGCTGCGGTTGCTGGCCGACACCGTCGCCGACGTCGGTGGCGTCCTGACCTTCGACCGGTCCTCCGGGGGCACCCTGACCTGCACGCTGCCGGGAGATGCCGCCCTGCCCCTGCCCACGTCCACTCCTGCCGCGCGGTAGGTTGCCCCTGTCGGCACGCGGCCGGCACCGTGGCGAGGTGCAGGAGGGCCCGGATGGGCAAGCAAGAGGAGTTCGTGCTCCGCGCGCTCGAGGAGCGCGACGTCAGGTTCGTGCGGCTGTGGTTCACCGACGTGCTCGGCTACCTCAAGTCCGTCGCCGTGGCCCCGGCCGAACTCGAGGGGGCCTTCGCGGAGGGCATCGGCTTCGACGGCTCGGCCATCGAGGGCTTCGCGCGCGTCTACGAGGCCGACATGCTTGCCAAGCCGGACCCCTCGACCTTCCAGATCCTGCCCTGGCGCGGACACGAGGGCCCGGCCACGGCCCGGATGTTCTGCGACATCCTGATGCCCGACGGCTCCGCGTCGTACGCCGACACGCGCTTCGTCCTCAAGCGCACGCTCTCCCGCGCGGCCGAGAAGGGCTTCACCTTCTACACCCATCCCGAGATCGAGTTCTACCTCTTCAAGGACGAGCCGGTGGAGGGCCAGTTGCCGGTGCCGGTCGACCGAAGCGGCTACTTCGACCACACCGCCCAGTCCGCCGGTGCGGACTTCCGGCGCGAGGCGATCACGATGCTCGAGCAGATGGGCATCTCCGTGGAGTACAGCCACCACGAGGGCGGCCCCGGTCAGCAGGAGATCGACCTGCGGTACGCCGACGCGCTGTCGACCGCGGACAACATCATGACCTTCCGCACCGTGGTCCGCGAGGTCGCGCTCGGGCAAAACATCTGGGCCTCCTTCATGCCCAAGCCGTTCACCGAGCACCCCGGCTCCGGCATGCACACCCACGTGTCGCTCTTCGAGGGTGACCGCAACGCCTTCTTCGAGGGCGGCGCGCAGTACCAGCTCTCCCGCACCGGCCGCTCCTTCATCGGCGGCATCCTGCGCCACGCCGCGGAGATCACCGTGGTCACCAATCAGTGGGTGAACTCCTACAAGCGGCTCATCCACGGAGGCGAGGCGCCGTCGTACGTCTGCTGGGGGCACAACAACCGGTCGGCGATGATCCGGGTGCCGATGTACAAGCCCAACAAGGGCCAGTCGACCCGGATCGAGCTGCGCACGCTGGACTCCGCCTGCAACCCCTACCTGGCGTTCGCGGTGATCCTGGCGGCCGGGCTGAAGGGGGTCGAGGAGGGCTACGACCTCCCGCCGGAGACCGAGGACGACGTCTGGTCGCTCAACGAGCGCGAGCGCCGCAGCCTCGGCATCGCCCCGCTGCCTCGTAGCCTGCACGAGGCGATCGAGGTCGCGGAGAACAGCGAACTCCTCGCCGACACCCTCGGCGAGCACGTCTTCGACTTCTTCCTGCGCAACAAGCGTGCGGAGTGGGAGGAGTACCGCAGCCACGTGCACAACTTCGAGCGGGACCGGATGCTGCCCGTCCTCTGAGGGCCGTCCACCACACCAGGTCAGAGCATCCCGATGTCCGATCAGTCCGCTCCCGTGCTCGTCATCGAGCACGCCGCCACCTGCCCGCCCGGGCTGCTCGCGACGGCGTTGACCCGCCAAGGGATCGAGGTGGACCTGCGGCGCCCCTACCTGGGTGAGGAGCTCCCCGCCTCGCTGGCCGATCATGACGGCCTGGTCGTGCTGGGCGGCGAGATGAACGCCTACGACGACGAGAAGCACGCGTGGCTGACCACCACCAAGGCTCTCCTGGCGGCCGCGCATCACCGGCAGGTGCCTGCGCTGGGCATCTGTCTGGGGCACCAGTTGGCCGCGGTCGCGTTGGGTGGCGAGGTCCGGCCCAATCCCTGGGGTCAGCAGTGCGGCGTCGTGGAGACGGGGTGGACCCCGGCGGCCACCGACGACCCGCTCGTCGGCGAGATCGCCTGGGCGGGCGCGACGATGCGCCCCACCGGAGCGCTGCACTGGAACCACGATCTGGTCCTCCAGCCCCCCGCCGGCGCGGTGGTCCTGGCCGCGACCGGTCGCGGCGAGATCCAGGCGTTGCGGTACGGCCCGCTCCTGTGGGGACTGCAGTGCCACCCGGAGGTCGACGTGGCGATCGTGCAGGGCTGGACGCTGGAGGCGATGGAGCAGGACCCCGAGCACAGCGACCGCTACGCCGCCGCGTTGGCCGACTTCACCCGGGTCGCGCCCCGGGTGCGCGACCAGTGGGAGCCGCTCTGGGTGGCGTTCGCGGGACTGGTGCTGGAACCGGAGCGGCCCACCCTCCCCGGCGTGCCCCGCGACAGGGACCCCCGGTGAGCGAGTCCCGGCTCAGCACGGGCGCGGGGCGACTGGCGCGCATCGGGTTCGCCGACGGTGCGGCCGCCGCGGAGCACGCTGCGCGGCTCGGGCCGGAGGCCGACGAACTGCTCTACCTGCTGGCCACCACCGCGGATCCCGATCAGGCGCTGGCGCTGCTGGCGGACCTCGCGGACCGGGTCGAGGACCGCGCCGCGCTGATCGAAGGGCTGGTCTCCGACGAGGGCACCGCCATGCGGTTGTGCTCCGTGCTCGGAGCCAGCCTTGCCCTGGGGGAGCATCTGCTGCGCCACCCCGAGCACTGGGAGGACCTGGCCGACCCGCTGCTCGGCTCCACGCGGCCCCCGGCCTACGAACTGCGGGCGCGCCTGCTCAGCGCCGTCGGTGCCGATCCCCACGCGGACATCCCGACCAGCGCGCTGCCCGACGCCGCGGCCGTGGACGCGCTCCGGGTCGCCTACCGGCGCCACCTGGTCTCGCTCGCCGCACGCGATCTGGCCCACGAGCTCGCCGTCGACGCGGTCGCCGCCGAGTTGGCCGACCTGGCCGCGGCCACCCTGGACTCCGCGCTCGCCATCGCGCGCGCACGGGTGGGCGAGGTCGGCCGCGCCGCGCGCCTGGCGGTGATCGCGATGGGCAAGTGCGGCGGACGCGAGCTGAACTACGTCTCCGACGTCGACGTCATCTTCGTCGTCGAGGCCGCCGACGGGTTCGACGAGCAGGCCGCCGTACGCGGGGGCACCCAGCTGGCCTCGAACCTGATGCGGATCTGTTCGGACCACACCACCGAGGGCACCATCTGGCCGGTGGACGCCAACCTGCGCCCCGAGGGCCGCTCCGGGCCGTTGGTCCGCTCCCTGGCCAGCCACGAGGCCTATTACCAGCGGTGGGCCAAGACCTGGGAGTTCCAGGCGCTGCTCAAGGCCCGGCCGGTGGCCGGGGACCTCGAGCTGGGGCGCGCCTACGTCGAGCGGCTCTCCCCCCTGGTGTGGACCGCCGCCCAACGTGACGGCTTCGTCGCCGAGGTCCAGGCGATGCGCCAGCGCGTCATCGACCACATCCCGGCCGGGGAGGCCGAGCGCCAGATCAAGCTCGGCGCGGGCGGGTTGCGCGACGTCGAGTTCGCCGTCCAGCTGCTCCAGCTCGTCCACGGGCGCGGGGACGAGGGGCTGCGGTCCGGCGCGACGCTGGCCGCGCTCGCGGCACTCACCGAAGGCGGCTACGTGGGCCGCCACGACGGCGACCACCTCGACGTCGCCTACCGTTTCCTCCGCTCCCTGGAGCACCGGATGCAGTTGTTCCAGCTGCGCCGCACCCACGTGCTCCCCGAGGACGACGCCGCGCTGCGCCGACTCGGTCGCTCCCTGGGCTACCTCAAGGAACCGGTGGCGATCCTCAACCGGGAGTGGCGCAAGCACAGCCGCGAGGTACGCCGGCTCCACGAGAAGATCTTCTACCGGCCGCTGCTCGAGGCGGTGGCCAAGCTCCCTTCCGCGGAGATCCGGCTCAGCCCCGAGGCCGCCGGTCAGCGGCTGGCCGCCCTGGGGTACGCGGACCCGCCGGCCGCGCTGCGTCATCTGGAGGCCCTCACCACGGGCGTCTCCCGCACGGCCGCCATCCAGCGGCAGCTCCTCCCGGCCATGTTGAGCTGGTTCGCCGACGCGCCGGATCCCGACGCCGGACTCTTCGGTTTCCGTCGCATCTCCGACGCGCTCGGGTCCACGCCGTGGTACCTCCAGACCCTGCGCGACGAGGGCGAGGCGGCCCAGCGACTGGCCGTCGTGCTGGCCTCCAGCCGGTTCGCCACCGACCTGCTCGAGCGCGCGCCGGAGGGCGTCAAACTGCTGGGAGAGGAACAGGGCCTGGTGCCGCGGACCCGCGCCGCGCTCGAGGAGGAGATGCTCGCGACCGGGGCTCGGCAGGGCGACCCGGTGCGCGCGATCACCACGGTGCGGGCTGTCCGCCGCCGCGAGCTCTTCCGGGTGGCGGTCGCCGACCTGCTCGGCGCGTGCGACGTCGTCGGGGTCGGCGAGGCGCTCACCGCCGTGACCTCGGCGACGCTGGAGGCGGCCCTGGCCATCGCGCGACGGTCGGTGGAGACCCACCGCGGACGCGCGGTGCCGATGCGGATGGCCGTGGTCGGGATGGGCCGGTACGGCGGTCACGAGCTCGGCTTCGGCAGTGACGCCGACGTGCTCTTCGTCTTCGAGCCGGACGAGGGGGCGGACGCGTCCGAGGCCGCCAAGGGCGCCCACGACGTCGCCAACGAGTTGCGCCGTCTGCTGGCCCTGCCGGGCACGGACCCGGCGCTGGAGGTCGACGCCGGGCTCCGCCCTGAAGGCAAGCAGGGCCCGCTGGTGCGCTCCGTCGACTCCTACGCGGCCTACTACGCCAAGTGGTCGGCCCTGTGGGAGGCGCAGGCGCTGCTGCGCGCGGAGGCCGTCGTCGGCGACCCCGACGTCTGCGCGTCCTTCACGCGGTTGCTCGACGGTCTGCGCTACCCGGCGGGCGGGATCGGCGAGCAGGACGTCCGCGAGATCCGCCGCATCAAGGGCCGTGTCGACCACGAGCGCCTGCCGCGCGGCGCCGATCCCGCGACCCATCTCAAGCTCGGCCGGGGCGGGCTGGCCGACATCGAGTGGACCGTGCAGTTGCTCCAGCTCCAGCACGGGGGAGACCACCCGGAGCTGCGTACGACGCGCACGCTCGACGCGCTCGAGGCCGCCGTGGCGGTGGGAGTGCTGGACGCCGAGGACGCCGCGGCCCTGGCGGAGTCGTGGCGGATGGTCTCCCGCATCCGCAACGTGATCCACCAGGTGAAGGGCAAGTCCGGCGACTCCCTGCCACGTGACACCCGCGAGCGTGCCGCCGTGGCCCGGGTGCTGGGCTACCGGCCCGGTCAGACCGACGAGATGGTCAACGACTACCTGCGCGCCACGCGTCGGGCGCGGCAGGTCGTCGACCGGGTGTTCTGGGAGTAGCCGCTCAACGGCGGCGTCGTCGTTTGGGGAAGAGCTTCCCCGCGGCGAGAGCCGCATACGCCAGCGAGTTCACGGCGACGAAGAGCGCCAGGGCCTCGAACCACGGCGAGCTCAGGGTCTCCACGGGCAGCAGGATGCCCTCCGGTGTGATGGGTCCGATCATGTGCTCGCTCCTTCCCGGGTGACCACGTTCCACCCCTTGCTGCGGCCGGTGGCGATGTCGAACAGGGACTTCACGAAGACCGCCTGCAGGAAGAGGTCGAAGGCGAGTTCGATGACGATCGGCAACGCCAGCAGGCGACCTCGCCATCCGGCGCGCCAGGCGGTCACCACGCGCTCGACCACGAAGATCAGTCCCACGCCGATCCAGAAGGGCGGTGCCACGAACTCGTCGGCCGCCAGGGCGGTGATGATCATCAGCAGGAAGAACGAGTTGAGCGCGATCACGCCGTACCCGATCCCCAGCTGCTGGCCCCAGTAGAGCAGCGTGGTGCGGGTGACCCCGTAGGCGCCGAGGTTCTCCAGGGCACCCCGCTGCCAACGGCTGCGCTGGCGCCACAGCGCGCGCCAGGTCGGCATGATCTCGGTGACGTTCGTGCACTCCTTCGGAGCGGTCATCTTCGCCCCCAAGGTCTTCAGCGCCAGGGTGAGCTCGTTGTCCTCGGTCAGGGCGTAGGTGTCGTACACCTTCCCCGGCGGCCCCGGGATGAGCGTGCCGCGCGACTCCGCGACCGCGCGCAGGGCGAAGGCGCGGATCAGCGCCGCGGTGCCCGAGAGGACAAACACCCACCCGTTGAACCGGTCGATCTGCCGGGCGTAGCGGGTGAACTCGTTGCGCTGCAGCTGGCCCACCAGGCCGCCGCCGTCCTCGCCGAAGAAGGTGCCGCCCACCGCGATCAGGTCGGGGTCCTCCTCCAACCGGCCGAGTCCGACCTCCAGGAAGCGTGGCGCCAGCAGGGTGTCGGCGTCCATCACCATGACGACCTCGTCGTCACCGGCCTCGGGCAGCAGCTGCGCGAGCACCTGGTTGAGCGCGCCTGCCTTCTTCTCGGTGTTGCCGACGGTGACGACGACCTCGGCGCCGGCCGCCTCGGCGAGCTCGGCGGTGCGATCGTTGCAGTTGTCGGCGACCACGATCACCCGGTCCGGGGCTCGGGTCTGCCCGAAGAGGGAGCCCAGCGCCTCGCGGATGATCGACTCCTCGTTGTGGGCGGGCACCAGCACCGTGAGCCGCAGCGGGGTGCCCGGCGTGAGGGTGTCCGGCACGACGCTGTCACGGACCTCGGTCACCGCGGTGGGGAGCCGTTCGACGAGGCGGCCGTCCGCGACGATGCGGTGCAGCACGTCGCGCCGGGCTCGTCGGGTCTCGGCGTCGAGTGCGGGCTCGGGCAGCCGTTCGCGGGCCAGGATCTGGACGCCGACGCGCAGTTCGGCGGCGATCAGCGCGGCCAGGACCGCCAAGGCCGCCAGCGCCACGGCGACGAACGCGGTGAGGCCGGGGAAGCGGTCGGGCAGGGGCAGCTCGCCGAGGGTGATGTCGTTGTCGGCGACGCGGACCGCGGCCAGGGCGGCGCCCAGCAGCAGGAAGAGGCTGACGGCGGCGAGCACGACCGCGGTCAGCGTGAGCCGGGCCAGTCGTACCCGTGGCGGCACCTCGCGGAAGAGTGTGGGTCGACGCACCCCCTCAGGCTAGTGAGTAGGGTCGAGAGAGTCCGTTCCGTCCGGAGCGGCGCGCCGTACCGCCACTGACCTTGGGGGAGCCCCGTGACCGATCCTGCCGCCCGCGCGTCCACTCTGCTCGACCTGCACCGCGCCGAGAAGCTCCTCACCGTCGTCAACGTGTGGGACGTGATCTCCGCGGAGGTGGTGGCGGCCGTGCCGGGCACCGTCGCGCTGGCCACGGCGAGCCACTCGATCGCGTCGTCGTTCGGCTATCCCGACGGGGAGAACATCCCGCTGGACCTGATGCTGGAACAGGTCGGCCGGATCGTGGCCGCCACGGACCTGCCGGTCAGCGCCGACCTCGAGGGAGGGTACGGCGACGCGCCGGAGACCATCCGCCGGGCCATCGGCGTGGGCGTCGTCGGCGCCAACATCGAGGACCAGATGAAGCCGTTCGACGAGGCGGTCCGCCAGGTCGAGGCGATCATGAAGGCCGCGGCTGCCGAGGGCGTCCCCGACTTCGTCCTCAACGCGCGCACCGACGCCTTCCACCTCCGTCGCGACCTGCCCGCCGAGGAGAACCTCGCCGAGGCCGTCCGACGCGGCAAGGCGTTCCTGGAGGCAGGCGCCCCGATCGTCTTCGTCCCGGCGTTCCTCAACGAGGAGCAGGTGGCCCACCTGGTCTCCGAGCTCGGCGCCCAGCGGGTCTCGCTCATCGCGATCCCCGGCACGCCGCCGCTGGCGCGCCTCGAAGAGCTCGGCGTCGGCCGGGTCTCCTTCGGTCCGCTCTCGCAGAACGTGGCGCTGACCGCCCTCCAGGTGCTCGTCGAGGGCGTCAACGAGCGCGGTGAGGGCGTCCCGCAGGGCACCCGCATCCTGAACTGAACCGCAGCCGACGGAACCGCACGCCGTCTCATCGCAGCCGGCGAGGAGCTTCCCTCAGGACTCGTGAATCGGCTCCTGAGGGAGCTTCTTGACCTTGCTGCGGCGCTTGCGGCGGCTGGGGATCATCGACCGCATCTCCTCCAGCCGGCCGAAGCAGAGCAGCCGGTCCTCGGACTCCAGCACCTTCTTGCCGCTGGGGTTGGGGATCACCCCGGTGCCGCGCTGCAGCGTGAGCACGGTGATGTCGCGCTCGCGCAGCCCCGACTCCTGCAACGTGCGGCCGACGAGCTCGGAGGCTCCGTGCACGACGATCTCGGCGACGCCGTACCCGGTGGAGACGGTGAGTCGCTGACGCACATCGATCTCGGGGAAGGCGACCTGGTTGTCGATGTGGTCGATGATGGCGCCGGCCACGTCGAGCCCGGTGGCGTGCTCGATGCCCTCGAGACCGGGGGAGGAGTTGACCTCCATCACCAGCGGGCCGTCATTGCCCTCGAGCATGTCGACGCCCGCCACCCGAAGTCCCATGATCTGCGCGGCTCGCACGGCGACCTTCTCGAAGTCCGCGTCCAGCGCGACCTTCTCCACCGAGCCACCGCGGTGCACGTTGGAGCGGAACTCGTCGCCCTTGGCCACCCGGCGCATCGCCGCCACGACGCGGTCACCGACCACCAGGGCGCGGATGTCGCGGCCCTTGGACTCGGCGACGAAACGCTGGATCAGCACGTTCTGGCGCGTGCTCTGCAGGGTCTCGATGATCGCCTCGGCGACCTTGAGGTCCGGGGCCAGGATCACCCCGATGCCCTGAGTGCCCTCGAGCAGTTTGATCACCACGGGGGCGCCGCCGACCCGTTCGATCGCCGGGATCACGTCGGCGCGGTCGCGGACGAAGGTGGTGGCCGGCATCGCGATCTGGTGCCGGGACAGGATCTGAGTGGCGCGCAGCTTGTCGCGCGAGTTGGTGATCCCCCAGGACGTGTTCGGCGTGTAGACGTCCATCTGCTCGAACTGCCGCACCACCGCGGTGCCGAAGTAGGTGATGGAGTTGCCGATGCGGGGCAGGATCGCGTCGTAGGTCGACAGTCGCCGGCCTCGGAACAACAGGTCCGGCTCGGTGCCGGACAGGTCGATACCGAAGCGCAGCGTGTCCAGTACTTTGACCTGATGACCGCGGTCGACGGCCGCGGTGCGCAGGCGCTGCGTACTGTACGAGCGGTATGCGCGGGAGAGGATCGCGAGCTTCATGGCTCCTCAGGGTGATGGGCAGGGGCGGCTCGGGTCCACGGCGCCGGAAGGAGGCCTCGTGACCGACGGGCTCACGGACGAACCTACCCATCTTCTCGTGGGTTGGCGCGAGTGGGTGAAACTGCCGGGTCTCGAGGTCCCGTGGATCAAGGCCAAGGTCGACACCGGGGCCCGCACGTCCGCCCTGCACGCCTTCGACCTCGAGGAGTTCGAGCGCGACGGCGTGCCCTGGGTGCGGTTCGAGGTGCATCCCTGGCAGGCGACCGACGAGGACGCCGTCCGGGTGGAACTGCCCGTGCTGGACGTGCGGGCCGTGCGATCCTCCTCCGGCCACGCCGAGGACCGGTACGTCGTCGTGCTCGACCTGACGTTGCGCGGACGCACCGTGCCGGCTGAGGTGACGCTGAGCCGGCGCGACGAGATGGGCTTCCGGATGCTGGTCGGCCGGGAGGCGCTCAGCCAGGGCTACCTGGTCGATGCAGGCGCGTCGTACTTGGGGCGACGGCCGCCGCTGCGGCTGCGCCGACGGAACCGGGGCCGCTGATGCCCCGGCCCTCTTTCGAGATCGGACCGGTGCGGGTCCGCGCCGGCCAGCAGCGCGCGGTCTCGCTGCCGATCACCCGGCTGGTGACCGGTGCCGACGTCGAACTGCCGGTGCGCGTGGTGCACGGCCGGGAGGACGGTCCGACCGTGTGGATCGACGCCGCCATCCACGGCGACGAGGCCGTCGGGGTCGAGGTGGTTCGCCAGGTCCTCGCCGCGCTGGACCCGAAACGCTTCCGGGGCACGCTGATCGCGGTGCCCATCGTCAACGTCCTGGGATTCATGTCAGGAAGCCGGTATCTCCCGGACCGACGTGACCTGAACCGCTCCTTCCCGGGGTCGGCACGCGGGTCACTGGCCTCGCGGATCGCGCACCTGATGATGACCGAGGTGGTGGCCAAGTGCAGTGTCGGCATCGACCTGCACACCGGGTCGGACCGGCGCACGAACCTGCCGCAGATCCGCACCGACCTCGACGACCCGCGGTCCCGCGAACTGGCGTTGGCGTTCGGGGCACCGGTGATGCTGCACGCCAAGCTGCGCGACGGCTCGTTGCGCTACGCCGCACGCGAGAGCGGGGCGACGGTGCTGCTCTACGAGGCCGGCGAGGCCTGGCGGATGGACTCCTGGGCGGTGGAGGCCGGCGTTCTCGGCGTACGCCGGGTGCTGGCGACCTTGGGGATGACCGACCCGGTGGCCGAGGAGCCTCCGGTGCCCAGCGTCGCCTGCTACCGCAGCGGTTGGGTTCGCGCCCGGGGCACCGGGATGCTGCACCTCGACGTCGGGCTCGGTGCCCGGGTGGAGGCCGGTCAGCGGTTGGGCGGGCTGTTCGACTCCTTCGGGAAGCGGGTCCGCCTGGTGCACGCCGACCGCGCGGGCATCGTGATCGGACGCACCGAGGCGCCCTTGGTGCACTCGGGTGACGCGGTGGTCCACATCGCCGAACCCGGAGAGATCCCGACCGCCGGCTCCTCCGGCGAGGAGGACGCCCAGGAGCCCTCGGCCCACGAGGGCTGAGGGCTCCCGATCTGCGCGCCTCGGCGGGGGACCCGGCGTCAGGCGGGACGGCGCAGCATCGACAGCGCCTCCCGATAGGTCTGCCGACGTTCGGTGCGCAGCAGGGTGCGCTCGTAGAGCCGCGCCCCGAGCCGCACCAGCACCACCGCGGTGGCCAGCGTGAGGACGATCGCCACCAGGACCTGCCACCAGGGCACGTCACCCTCGGCCAACCGCCCGGGCATGATCATCGTCGAGGCGATCGGCACCATCGACAGCACCGTGCGCAGGCCCTCTCCGCCGATCACCGCGGCCAGGTACGGCACCAGCAGGATCACCTGCCCGGGCAGGGTCGTGGACTGCAGGTCCTGGTTGCGTGCCGCGAGTGACCCGGCGACCGACCACACGCACGCCAGGGCGAGGAAGCCGAGCAGGAAGAACAGCACGTAGCCGACGATCGACCACCCCACTCCGGCGAGGAGATCCCGCCTGCCGGTGGCCAGCAGTCCGGCGACGCCGACCACGGCCAGCAGGACGACCTGGCCCAACGCCAGCAGGGTGTTGCCCGCGATCTTGCCCCACAGCAGGGCGCGGATGGGCACCGCCGCCGCGAGGATCTCCACCACCCGGCTCTCCTTCTCCTGCACCACGCTCTGGGCGATGCTCATGCCGAAGGAGAGCGCGGTGACCAGGAAGATCACCACGAAGGCGAACGCCACTCCGCCGCGTTCGTCGGCCAACGGGTCCGCCGGGTCCAGGAGCCGGACCTGGGGCACGGTGCCTTCGCGCAGGGCCTCCAGATCCACGCCGAGCTTGGCCGCGTTGGTCTGGGTGCGCGCTTCGGTGACCACCGCGGTCAGGGCCGACTGCAGCAGGGGGTCGAGGTCGGTGTCGCCGACGAGCACGACCTGGCCCGGCTCCAGGAGGACGCCCGCGTCGGCGTCGTCGCCCACTGCCGCCTCCACCTCCGCGACCGAACCGGCCGACTCTGCCTCGACGACGGCGTCCTCGCTGCCGGTGGCCCGCAGCACGGACTCCACCGAGGCCGCGGTCTCGGCGGGGATCCCGGGGCCGAGGCTGAGCCGGTACTCATCGGCGCGGGCGCCCAGGAACCCCATGAGCACGAAGAGCCCGACCAGGATCGCCAGGGTGAAGCCCGTGGCCGCGAGGAACGTCTTGTCGCGCATCCGGCTGCGCACCTCGCGCTCGGCGATCAGCGGCCACAGCTCCCGCACGCCCAGAGCCCTCCGGGTCCCGGGGTCCGCGGAGTTCGTGTCCGCGGGGGACGGGGTGGGGTCGAGGGCGGTCATCGGGCCGTCACCTCGCGGTAGAGCTCGGACAGGGGAGTGACGACCCGGTGGAACTCCACCACCGGTCCTCGTTCGCGCAGTGAGTCGAGGACACCCTGGGGCTCCGCCTGGAGCACCAGCGTCGCTGCGGCACCCTCGGCCTCGAGCACGCGGGCCCCGGCCAGGTCGCGGACGGTGGAGCCGGCAGGGGTACCGGGGGCGTACTCCACCCGGTAGTGGGCCTCCTGGGACTGCTGAAGGTCGGTCACCGCGCCCGCCGCGACGACCCGGCCGCCGGAGAGGATCACCAGGTCGTCGCTGAGCCGCTCGACCAGGTCGAGCTGGTGGCTGGAGAAGAGCACCGGAAGGTCGGGGCGCAACTCCTCGCGCAACAGGGCCACCATCGCGTCGACGGCGAGCGGGTCGAGCCCGCTGAAGGGCTCGTCAAGGACGAGTGCGGTCGGGTGGTGGAGCAGGGCGGCGGCGATCTGGACGCGCTGCTGGTTGCCCAGCGAGAGGGACTCCAGGACGTCGCCCCGGCGCTCGGCCAGCCCCAGCCGCTCCAGCAGGTCCGTCGCCCGGCGCGTGGCCGCGGTGGTCGACATCCCGTGCAGGCGGCCGAAGAAGACCAACTGGTCCAGCACGCGCATCTCCGGGTAGAGCCCACGCTCCTCGGGCATGTAGCCGATCGAGCGGCGGACGTCGGTGCCCAGCGGCTCCCCGTCCCAGGTCACGCCGCCCGAGGTGGCCTCGAGCACGCCGAGGATGATCCGCATCGTGGTGGTCTTGCCGGCGCCGTTCCCGCCGACGAACCCGGTGATGCGCCCTGGGCGGACCTCGAAGGTCACCTCGTCGAGCGCGACCCGGTCCCCGAACGTCCGTCTGAGTCGCTGCACAGTCAACATGCTCATCAACCGTAGTCAGGAGTCCTCAGGCTCCGGGGCGGAGGGTGCTGCCGACGGAACGGCACGGGATCGGTCAACTGCCCGACAGGACCAGTCCGGACCAGGGACACTGGGGGCAACCTTTCGCCGGTCGCCCGCGTCCTGGTGTCGTGCCCGTCCGGGCGCTGACCCGCAGGCAACACGAGAGAAACGAGATGACCATGAGCACGCGCATCACCCGGGGTTCGCTGGCCACCACACTGGCGACCACCGTGGCCGCCACCGTGTCGCTGGCGCTGGCCGCCCCTGCGCTCGCCGCGACGGCGGTGACCCCCGACGCCGCCGGCGACGTGGCCAGCGAAGTGGACCTGCTGTCGGTCAAGGTCGGCCACGGTGAGGAGAACCTCCGGGTCACCCTCACGCACAAGAACCTCAAGAAGTCGCCCAAGCTCGGCATGAGCGGTCTCATCTACCTCGACACCGACCGCTCCGATGCCGGCCCCGAACTGGTGCTGGCCGGAGGCTTCTTCGACGGCACCGACTACCAGTTGCTGGAGACCGAGGGCTTCGCGATGAAGACCTTCGGCGACCCGGTGTCGGGCGACTACTCGCTGAGGATGAAGTACGGCCTGGAGCAGGTCCGGTTGCGGATCTCCCGTGGCGTGCTGGGCGAGGACACCGACGAGGTGCGCGTGGCGGTCAAGGTGGCCGCGGTCGACGGGGACCAGCCGGTCGTGGACTGGTTGGGCAAGCCGCGGTCCTGGACGCCCTGGGTGGCCCGGGCCTAGTCCCCGTCGCGTTCCACGTCACGTGTCAGGGGGGTGACCTCCAGGTCGCGGAAGACGGCGTGGGCGTGGACGACACGCAGCCCCACCGAGCCGGTGGGGTAGGCGTCGTCGCGCACCTCGAGGACCCCGTCGACCCCGTCGACCCCGACCTGGAGCACCGAGCCCCTGGCCTCGGCCCACAGCGTTCGCTCCGGGCCGGGCCCGGCCGCCTCTCCGAGGGTCAGCGTGCCCAGCAGCGTCCAGCCGGACCCGTCGGTGCGACCGATCAGCAACCGGCGGTGCTGCTCGACCCACGCCGCGACGTACCCGCGCTGTGCGTCGACGCCGACGGCCGGTCCGGTGGTGCGCATCAGCACGCCGACGGCTTTGCCCGGGCCGGGGACGGAGAACCTGGTGGTGACGCGCACGTCGTCGTACCGGCCGTCGCGGAGCACCACCTTCTCCCCGCTGCGGAAGGCGTTGACGGGGTGCTCGGGGACGCGGCCCAGGTGGAGTCCGTCGCTGTCGACGGTCAGGAACTGCTGGTGCCCGAAGTAGTCGAAGTCGCGGCGGACGCTGCCCTCGCTGAAGTCCCAGCGGGCGGCGACGCGGCGTGGCCGGTGCCGGGTGCCGGAGGGCTCGCGGAGCGCGACGCCAGGAGAGACCGGGTCGCCGAAGCGGGGCAGCCCGTCCTCGTCCCAGGTGAACGGCTGGGTCTGGATGACGCGCTTGAAGTTGCGTTCGCGGACGATCTTGCGGTGGTAGACCAGCCACCACTCGGTCTCGTCGGGGGAGCGCACCACGGTGCCGTGGCCGACGCCGAAGGCGGTGTCGGTGGAGGAGAACACCGGCTCCGGATGCTTGCGCCACGAGGCCGGGTCGGCGGGGTCCGCACCGACCAGTTCCAGCAACCCCAGCTTGTACGACGGCAGCAGCGCGCTACCGCACGAGTAGAGCAGGAACGTGCGTCCCCCGTGCTGGAGGACCTGAGGTGCCTCGTTGATCGCCTCGGTGCGGTCCTCGGCGATCCGCTCCCAGGCGAAGTCGTACGGCGCGGCCAGCAGCACCCGCGTCGCCGCCAGCTCGGTCGGTGAGGACATCGGCGCCAGGTAGAGGTGCTGGACCGGGGTCTGCTGGTCGGGCCAGCCCGACCACACGGCGTACCGGCGGCCCTGGTGCTCGAGCACGGTCATGTCGATGGCCCACAGCGGCTCGCCGGGACGGTCGCCGGTCTCCAGCGGGCCGTGGAGGGTGTACGGGCCCTGGGGATCCTCGGTGTCGGCGACCAGCACGTAGGCGCGGTGGTTCTCGTTGCGCCCGTCGGAGGCGGCGACGTAGATGTGCCAGCGTCCGTCGAGGAGGAACAGTTCAGGGGCCCAGACCTCGCGCGAGAACGGTCCGTCCTCAGGCGCGGTCCACACCACGCGCCGGTCGCCGGGGCTGGTCAGCCGGTCCGAGCGCCCGACCGCGACACCGCGGTCGCCCACGCTGTGGCACCAGAGGTAGTCCGTGCCGTCGCGGGTCACGTAGGGATCGGCGCCCTCAGCGACGGGGTTGACGAACCAGCCCTCGGGGAGTGATCCGGCGACGGTGCGGATCGTGCTCGCGGGGACGGTGTCGGTGCCGCGCGCCAGTCGGGTGCGCGTCACCGCTCGGCCGGCACGGCGCCTGATCCGGCCGAGAATCTCAGGGCGTGTGGGCATGGGGCCCACTGTGCCAGCAGCGATCAGCCGGCGTCGGGATCGACGAGCATCAACTCCCCGACGCTCTCCGCGAGGGTCTGACGCGCTGAGGGGGATAGCTCGGTGTCGGTGATCAGCACCGCGGCGTCGGAGAGCTCGGCCATCGAGGAGAGGCCGACGACGCCCCACTTGGTCGAGTCCGCAAGGACCATGAGGCGCCGGGCGCTGCGGATCATCGCCCGGTTGGTCTCGGCCTCCAGCAGGTTGGGCGTGCTGAAACCTGCCTGTGGGTCCATCCCGTGGACGCCGAGGAAAACCGCGTCCAGGTGCAGGGAGCTCAGGGCGGCGATGGCCAGGGGGCCGACGAGCGCGTCGGAGGGCGTGCGCAGTCCGCCGGTGAGCAGCACCGACATCGAGTCGCCCGCCGAGCGGTGCAGGACGTCGGCCACCCACACCGAGTTGGTGACCACCGTGAGGTCCGGGACGTCGATCAGGTGCCGGGCGAAGTGGTGGGTGGTGGTGCCCGCGGAGATCGCGATCGCGGACCCGGGGGCGACCAGTTCGGCCGCCTGGGCGGCGATGGCCTCCTTCTCGGCGAGACGGCGCGCGGACTTCGCCTCGAAGCCGGGCTCACTGGTCGCCGGCTCTGCCTTCAGCATCGCTCCGCCGTGCACCTTCTCCACGATGCCTTGGTGCTCCAAGACGCTCAGGTCCCGGCGCACGGTCATGTCCGAGACCCCCAGCAGCGACACCAACCCGCTGACACGCACCATCCCGTCTCGCTCGAGTTCGGCGAGGATGTGCGCGCGTCGTTGGGCCGCCAGCATCTAGCTCTCCCTCACCACGGCGACCCCGCCGGCGGGCACCACCAGGCCGTCGGGACCGCAGTCCTGGCCGCTGAGGAGGTCGTGACCCCGGATCGCGAGGGTGTGCTCGGCGTCGGTGTGGTTGATGACGAAGGTCCAGCCCTGCTCGTCGGTGGTGCGGCGGACGACCTCGACCCCGGGCGTGGTCTCCGCGACCGGAGCCACCCCCGACTCGGCGAGCCAGGTGTCGACCAGACGGGCGGTGGCGGCCTCCTCGGTGCGCGTGGCGACGTACCAGGCGGCGCCCGCACCGACGGAGCGGCGGGTCACCGCGGGCCTGCCCTCGGCCGGTCCGTCGAGGTGCTCGACGATCGCCTCGGCACCGTGGAGGTGGAGGTCCTCGGCCCACACGTCCGCGGTGCTGCCGTCGGAGAGACGCACTTCCTCGTGTTCGCGCAGCGGCAGGAACTCCTCCACCCGCACGCCGAGCAGGTCGCGGAACGCACCGGGATAACCGCCGAGCCGGATGTGGTCGTGCTCGTCGACGATGCCGCTGAAGTAGGTGACCACCACCGTGGCTCCACGCTCCGCGGCGGCGGCCAGAGCCGGCGCGACGTCGTCGCCCACGAGATAGAGCGTCGGGACCACGATCAGGTCGTAGCCGTCGAGGTCGGTCGAGGGGTGTACGACGTCGACGCCGATGCCGCGCTCGGTCAGCGCGGCGTGGATCGCCATCGGCCGGTCGAGGTAGCGCACGTCGATACTGGGGTGGCTGTCGAGCTCGCTGGCCCAGCGCGCGTTCCAGTCCACGAGCAGGGCGGCGCGGTTCTGCGACCGGGCTCCGGCGACCTCGGAGACCGCGGCGAGTGCGGCCCCGAGCTCGGTGACCTCGCGCCACAGGCGCGAGTCGGTGCCCGCGTGCGGGACGAGGCCGGCATGGAACTTCTCCGCCCCGGCCTTCGACGCGCGCCACTGGAAGAACAGGATGCCGTCGGCCCCGCGCGCCACGTGCTGCATGCTGGCGCGCAGCAGCTCGCCGGGACGCTTGGCCACGTTGCGGGGCTGCCAGTTCACCGCGCTGGTCGACTGCTCCATGAGCAACCACGGACGGCCCTTGGACACACCGCGGACCAGGTCGCTGGAGAAGGCGAGCTCGCGGTAGGCGCGCGGGTCGGAGGCGATCACGTAGTGGTCGTTGGAGACCACGTCCAACTCGTCACCCCAGGAGAGGTAGTCCATGTCCCGGGTGTGCTCCATGACCATCAGGTTCGTGGTGACCGGGACGCCGGGGGAGAGTTCGCGCAGGATGTCGCGCTCGGCGATGTAGTTCGCCAGCAGCTGGTCGGAGCTGAACCGGTGGAAGTCCAGCTGCTGGGTCGGGTTGGGGAAGTTCGGCGCCACCCGCGGCGGCAGGATCTCGTCGAAGTCGGCGTAGTGCTGGGACCAGAATGCGGTGCCCCACGCGTCGTTGAGCGCGTCGATGTCGCCGTAGCGCTCGGCCAGCCAGGTGCGGAAGGCCTCCGCGCTGACGTCGCAGTAGCAGAGCGCGTTGTGGCAGCCGAGCTCGTTGCTCACGTGCCACAGCGCCAGCGCGTCGTGAGAGCCGTAGCGCTCGGCCATGGCGCGAGTCAGCCGCAGCGCGTGCTCCATGAAGACCGGTGAGCTGGGGCAGTAGGACTGGCGGCCGCCCTGCCACAGGGTGGTGCCGTCGGCGGTGACCGGCAGGATCTCCGGGTGGCGGCGGGTGAGCCACGGGGGCGGCGAGGCGGTGGCGGTGGCGAGGTCGACGGCGATCCCGCCCGCGTGCAACTGGTCGAGAATGTCGTCGAGCCAGCCGAACTCGTAGTGGCCGGGCCGTGGCTCGAGCAGGGCCCAGGAGAAGACGCCGAGGGTGACGAGGTTGACCCCGGCCTCCTGCATGAGGCGGATGTCCTCGGACCAGATCTCGCGTGGCCACTGTTCGGGGTTGTAGTCGCCCCCATAGGCCATCGCGGGCAGAGACTGCGGCACACCCACCTCCGTCGTCGATCAACCAAGAACCAACATGGGTGCGCCCTTGGTGCGCGGTTCTGTTCGTTTCAGTTTGATACCACCCCTATTCCACCCTTGACAAGGGCCGATAGCGGCTCAAGACTGCCTCAACCCCTGTTGGATTCTGTGAGACTGGAGAAACAATGAACAGCCGCCCGTCGCCGGCACCCGGCCTCCCCATCCCGCCGTCCGCCATGGTCACCATGGCTTCCACGCGGCGTTCCTTCCTGCGCAACGCCCTCATCGGCGGCGCCCTGATCGGTGGCGGCTCCACCCTGCTGTCCGCCTGCGGCAGTGACGACGGGGGCAGCGGCGGCAGCGGGGGCGGCGGCGGCACCGTGAAGTTCGGCATCAACGAGGCCGAGGGTTCGGGCCCGGCGTACGACCGTCTCAAGGCCATGTCCGACGCCTACGCGTCGTCCTCGGGTGTGAACGTCGAGTTGAACGCGGTCGACCACAACACCTTCCAGGAGAGCCTCAACACCTACCTGCAGGGTTCGCCCGACGACGTCTTCACCTGGTTCGCCGGCTTCCGGATGGCGCAGCTCGCCGAGCAGGGGCTGATCAGCGACATCAGCGACGTGTGGCCCATCGACGGCCTGGGCGACTCCTTCAAGGAGGCCGCCACCGCCGACGGCAAGCAGTACTTCGTGCCGGTGAGCTACTACCCGTGGGCGGTCTTCTACCGCAAGTCCGTCTTCGAGAAGAACGGCTTCGAGGTCCCGGAGTCCTACGACGACTTCACCTCCCTGATGGAGGCCATGCAGGGCAAGAACATCACGCCGTTCGCCTTCGGCGACAAGGACGGCTGGCCGGCCATGGGCACCTTCGACATCCTCAACATGCGCATCAACGGCTTCGACTACCACATGGCTCTGATGGCCGGCGACGAGTCGTGGGACAGCGCCGAGGTCAAGCAGGTCTTCGAGACCTGGCGGACGCTGCTTCCCTTCCACCAGGCCGACCCGCTGGGGCGGACCTGGCAGGAGGCCGCGACCTCGATGGCCAACGGTGAGTGCGGTATGTACCTGCTGGGCACCTTCGTCGCCGACGCCATCCCGGACGTCATCGACGACCTCGACTTCTTCACCTTCCCGGCGCTGGACGACAGCATCGGCAACGGCGCGCTCGACGCTCCGATCGACGGCTTCTGCCTGGCCGCCGGCGGCCCGAACCAGGACGCCGGCAAGGAGATGCTGAAGTGGCTCGGGACCGCGGAGGCGGCCGACGCGGCCAACGCCGGTGCGGAGGCGCCCTTCATCGCCGCCAACGCCAACGCCAGCACCGACAGCTACTCGGCGCTGCAGAAGAAGTCGGCCGAGGTCGTGGGCGCTGCGGACAACATCGCGCAGTTCCTCGACCGCGACACCGACTCCAACTTCGCGTCCACCGTGATGATCCCCTCGATCCAGGAGTTCCTGAAGAACCCCGACGACATCGACGGTCTCGTGGCCAGCATCCAGCAGCAGAAGGAATCCATCTTCTGATCCGGCTCGAGAGGGAGAGCGGCCGATGGCCTCTGCACAGACTCAACCAGCGCTGAGCGAGACAGCCTCGGCCGCTCCTCCCACTCGCGGGAGGCGGATGCGAACCGCCGACCGTCTTGTGGTGGGCGCAATGATCCTCGTCCCGTCACTGCTGGTCCTCTGGCTGGTGTGGTTGCCGGCCCTGGGGTCGGTCATCCTGTCGTTCGGCAAGTGGAACGGCATCGGCCCGATCAGCGGGATCGAATGGGTCGGCACCCAGAACTACCAGGACATCGTCACGATCTATCCGCCCTTCTGGCCGGCGGTCCAGCACAACATCATCTGGCTGGTGTTCCTGTTCGTCTTCCCGACCTTGTTCGGGGTCTTCCTCGCAGTGATCCTCGACCGGGAGATGCGGGGGAGCCGGTTCTACCAGACCGCGTTCTACATGCCGGTGGTGCTGTCGCTGGCTCTCGTCGGCTTCATCTGGCAGCTCTTCTACTCCCGTGACCAGGGCCTGATCAACCAGGTGTTCGGCAGCGAGGTCGACTGGTACGGCGACCCCAACGTCAACCTGTGGGCCGTCCTGGTGGCCACCGCGTGGAGACACACCGGCTACATCATGCTGCTCTACCTAGCCGGCCTGAAGAGCGTCGATATGTCCCTGCGCGAGGCGGCCGCGGTCGACGGGGCGAATGAGGTCAAGACCTTCTTCCACGTGATCTTCCCGGTGATGCGACCGATCAACCTGATCGTCCTGGTCATCGTCGTCATCGAGTCGCTGCGCGCCTTCGACCTGGTCTGGGTGATCAACAAGGGCCGCAACGGCCTGGAACTCATCGGCGCGTTGGTCAGCCAGAACGTCGTCGGCGAGGCCACCCGCTTCGGGTTCGGCTCGGCGCTGGCGGTGATCATGATGGTGATCTCTTCGGTCTTCATCACGATCTACCTGCGCATCGTCTTCAAGGAGGACCGGGCATGAGTGTCGAAACCCCTGCTCCGGCGCCCGCCCCGGTCGCCGCCGTGGACACCCACGGTGCTCCGCCGCCCAAGATGTCCGGCGGAGCGCTGAGCAAGCCCAGAGGCACGATCGCCACCGCCGTCATGCTGGGCCTGTCGCTGGTGTGGCTCTTCCCGGTGCTCTGGGCGATCGTCAACTCCTTCCGCGACTACACCTACACCCAGCGCAACGGCTACCTGTCGTTCGGCGGCTGGACCTTCGGCAACTACGTCGAGGCCTGGGAGCGCGGCAACTTCGGGAAGTACTTCATCAACTCGCTCTACATCACCGTCCCCGCGGTGATCCTGACGCTGCTGCTGGCGTCGATGATCGGCTTCGTCCTGGCGCGGTTCAGCTTCAAGTTCAACCTCGCACTGCTCGGCTTCTTCCTGGCCGCGAACCTGCTGCCGCCGCAGGCGCTGCTGATCCCGGTGTTCCGCATGTTCAAGGAGATCCCGCTCCCGACCTTCATGAGCGACTCGGGGCTGATGCTCAACAGCTTCTGGGCCCTGATCCTGGTCAACACGGCCTTCCAGTTGGGGTTCTGCGCCTTCGTGCTGAGCAACTACATGAAGACGATTCCCATGGAGATCTACGAGTCGGCCGAGCTGGACGGGGCGAGTGTCTGGCGGCAGTACTGGCAGATGACCATGCCGCTGGTGCGCCCGGCGCTCGCCGCACTGGCGACGCTGGAGGTCACCTGGATCTACAACGAGTTCTTCTGGGCGACAGTGCTGATCTCCGACTTCGACAAACTGCCGATGACCAGTGCGCTGAACAACCTGCGCGGACAGTTCTTCACCGACACCAACCTGGTCGCGGCCGGCTCGGTGATGGTGGCGTTGCCGGTGCTCATCGTGTTCTTCGTGCTGCAGAAGCAGTTCGTCTCCGGACTCACCCTGGGCTCGACCAAGGGCTGATCCCCAACCTCCGGACCCTCAGTCGCCGCGGTGCTGCATCAGCACCGCGGCGAACTGTTGGTGTGTGCCCCACGGCGTGAGGTGGTCGTCCGCGGCCACGTGGACGAGGGCGAACTCGGGGAACTCCAGAGCGAGTGCGTCGGGGGAGTAGCGCGCGACCGGAAGACCACTGCACGCGGTGGGTCCCTCCGGGCCGAACGTGGCGACGATCAGCCACCCGCCCGGCCGCAGGCTCCGTTGCACCGAGGCTCGGTAGGCGTCACGCTCGTGCGCTTCGGTGAGGAAGTGGAACACCGCGCGGTCGTGCCAGAGGGCGAACCGGCGTCCCGGATCCAGGTCGAGGACGTCCGCGACCTCCACGGTTAGGTGCTGCCGTCGATCACCGACGCGTGCTTGGACGGTCTCCAGGGCGGTGCGGGACACGTCCACCGCGGTCACGTCGGTGAACCCGCGTTCCAGCAGGCGATCGGCCAGGGTGGATGAACCGGCTCCGACGTCGATCACGGGATCCTCCGGGTCGACTCCGCTGCGTGCGATCAGGTCGAGCGAGAGCGTCGGCTCGGGCTGCCACCAGGACACCGCGTCCACGTCCTTTTCGCGGTGTACCCCCTCCCAGAAGTCGCGCCTTGATCCGGCGTCGCGAGGCCGTAGAGGTTCATCGGTGTCTCCCACACGCCGACCCTAGTGCGCATCTCGCGGATGCGAGATGGTGAAAACGCGACCCCGGGGTACGGGGTCGCCGACCACCCACGGAAAGGAGGGTCGCCATGAGCGCCACGTCCCTGACCAGCTTGGCCGACGAGCTCCTCGCTGCCGCGGTGGCCAGTGAGCACGGTCGCGCCGCACGGACCGTCACCGGCGGCTCCGACCACGCGCTGCGCCAGACCGTCATGGCCCTGCGGGAGGGCAGCGAGCTCGCCGAGCACACCGCGCCGGGTGACGCCACGCTGCAGGTGCTGCGCGGGCGGGTGCTGCTGACCCACGGGGACTCGGCGCAGGAGGGTGCCGTGGGCGACCTGCTGCCGATCCCGAAGGAACGGCACGCGCTCACTGCGCTGGAGGATGCCGTCGTGGTGCTCACCGTGGCCGTCCGGTGACATCCACCTCCGACGACGCCCTGGGCGAGCTCGTCCGCTGGGTCGCGTCCGGCGGCGAGTGGCGGCTGCTCAGCATGACCGACACCGTCCGGGTGAGCCTGCTGACCTGCGACGGTGGCGAGGAGATGGGGCGGCTCGAGTCCGCCGACCCGTGCTTCGCGGCGTACGTCGAGGCGGCCTCGCAGGTGCGCTGACCGCCCCTGCGCCCGTAGCCGTCGGGCCCCTACCGGAGTAGTTTCGGGCGGAGGGAGCGAGGAGGTCGGATGGCACGCGACGAGGTCGGCGCGTCCCCCGGCGGCAGCCGTGGACTGATGGTGCTGCTCGCCATGGCGATGTTCGTCCTCGTCGTGGATACGTCGCTGATGAACGTGTCCATCTCCGCGGTGATCGAGGACCTCGACACCACGGCGAGCGGGGTGCAGTCCGCCATCGCGCTCGAGGCGCTGGTGTCGGCGGCCTTCATCCTGATCAACAGCAAGGTCGGCGACCTGATCGGCCGCAAGCGCGCCTACGTGCTCGGGCTGTGTGCCTACGCCCTGGGCGCGCTGGCCATGACCCTGGCGCAGAGCCTGACGGCCATCATCATCTTCTGGGCCGTGATCGGCGGTCTGGGCGCCTCCCTCCTCCTTCCGGCGATGCAGTCGCTCATCCACGGCAATTTCTCCGGAGCCCAGCAGAAGCAGGCGTACGCGCTCGTGGGTGCCTCTGCGGCCATCGCCGCCGCGATCGGACCGTTGCTCGGCGGCTTCGTCACCACCTACCTGTCCTGGCGCGTCGGGTTCGCGCTGGAGGTGGTGATCATCGCGGTGGTGCTGAGTCGGATCTCCCTGGTCCGTGACGTCGAGTACACCGGATCGCGTCAGGTCGATGTCACCGGGGCGGTGCTCTCCGTGGTGGGCATGGGCGGCGTGGTGCTGGGCATTCTGGTCTGGCAGGAGGGCGGCGAGTACGTCGGCGCGTTGATGCTCGTGGGCGCGCTCGCCCTCGTGCTCCTGGCGCGGTGGCTGGTCAGGCGCGAGCGCGAGGGCAAGGTCACGCTGCTCGACCCCGGACTGTTCCGCCAGCCGAACTTCACCGCCGGCGTGTCCGGTCAGATGGCGCAGCAGGTCACGCTCGGCGGTCTCATGATCGCGCTGCCGCTGTTCTTCCAGATGACCCTGGAGTACGACGCCATGCAGGCCGGCCTGTCGATGGCCCCGCTCTCGCTGACCATGTTCGCCGCCGCGCTGGTGGCGGGACGCAGGGCCGGAGCTCGGCGCCCTGCCTCGGTCATCCGGGCAGGCTTTCTCCTCTCGGCGGCCGGCGTCGCGCTGATCATCCCGTTCGTGCCGCGCGTCGACAGCGGGTGGTTCCTGGTGGCGCCGTTGGTTGTCACGGGTGCAGGGCTCGGGCTCCTGGTCTCTCAGCTGAACAACTACACCCTCGCGCCCGTGCAGGAGGAGCGGGTCAGCGAGGCCGCCGGCGTGAACTCCGCAGCTGGTTCGTTCGGGCTCTCCTTCGGCTTGGCGATGGCCGGCGGTCTGATGCTGGCGGCGCTGTCCGTCAGCTTCACGGCCCTGTCCTCCAGTAGCGACGTCATCCCGGCCGCGCAGCAGGACCAGATCGCCGCTGCACTCGAGGAGGATGCCGAGGTGATGAGCAACAGCCAGCTCGCGGCCCAGATCGAGGGACAGCCTGCCGAGGTCGAGGCCGAGGTGATCGCGATCAACAACGACGCCCGCAACCTCTCACTGCAGATCGCGCTGTTGATCCCGTTGCTCGCCGCGCTCCTGGGGCTCGTCACCTCGTTCCGGATGCTGCGGCTGCCGGACCTACGTCCCTCCACCTCGCTCGAGGGACTCGACTTCGGGTAACCGTGCGCGGGCTGACCTCGGCGTAGGTTGGTGCCAGGCACCGTCTCGCCGGGGAGGACGTCGCATGGTGATGCGAAGTGAGGTGGAGAGCGCCCGCCGTCGCATCGAGGGCCGCGTCCGGCGTACGCCCCTGCTCGACGTGGGCGACGAGTTCGGGGGAGTTACTTGGCTGAAGTTGGAGTTCCTGCAGCACGCCGGCTCTTTCAAGGCTCGCGGGGCCTTCAACCGGATCCTGTCCTCCCAGGAGGGGGGCGTGCTCGACCCGGAGGTTGGAGTCGTCGCGGCCTCGGGAGGAAATGCCGGCCTCGCCCACGCCTTCGCCGCACGCTCCCTCGGGGTGCCCGCGACCGTGTTCGTGCCGGAGAACGCGCCTGCGGTGAAGGTCGCCAAGCTCCGGGCGCTGGGGGCCGAGGTGGTGTTGCACGGCCAGGAGTACGCCGTGGCGTACGACGCCGCAGTGGCCCACGCGAGCAGCACGGGTGCGGTCCTCTGCCATGCCTACGATCAACCCGAGATCGCGGCCGGTGCGGGCACACTCGCCCTCGAGATCCTCGAGGACCTCCAGAGTCAGGTCGACACGATCGTGGTGGCCGTCGGTGGTGGTGGCCTGTTGGCGGGCGTGGCTGCTGCCGCTGAGGGTGCGGCGCGCGTCGTCGGCGTCGAACCGACCGGTGTCCCGACCCTGCACGCCGCGTTGGCCGCCGGTGCGCCGACGGACGTCGTCGTCGACAGCATCGCTGCGGACTCGCTGGGGGCACGTCGCCTCGGCGACATCGCGTTCGCGGTCGCTCGCCGTACCGGTGTGCAGTCGGTGCTGGTCAGCGACGAGGCGATCGTGGATGCGCGCAGGCTCCTGTGGGACCGCTACCGGCTTCTCGTCGAGCACGGTGCCGCGACCGCGATCGCCGCGCTGACCACGTCGGCGTACGTCCCCGAACCCGGCGAGCGCGTCGTGGTCGTGCTGTGCGGAGCGAACACCGACCCCGCCACGATCTAGGTAGTCGACTCCCGGCTCGCCAACCAGGCGTGCACGAGCGACACCACCGAGGCCCCTTCACCCGTGGCCGACGCGACGCGCTTCATCGAGCCGGACCTGATGTCGCCCGTTGCGAAGACACCGGGCGCGCTCGTGGCCAGGTCGGCCGGGGGGAGGCCGTCGCTCCACCGCTCGCGCGGAATGTCGCGACCGGTGAGCACGAACCCGTCGTCGTCGAGCAGCACCTCCTCGGGCAGCCAGCCGCACTCGGGCGCGGCGCCCAGCAGCAGGAACAACCCCCGTGCCTCGACCCGCTCCACGGCGCCGCTCTCGACGTCCTCCAGGTCGAGCCACACCAGGTGGCCGAGGTCGTCGGGACCCCCGTCGACGACCCGGGTGGACCCCCGCACGGTGATGCGCGGGTTCGCCTCGATCTCGTGGATCAGGTACGACGACATGGTCGCCGTGAGATCGGGCCGCCGGACCGCGATGGTGACGCGGCTGGCGAACCTGGCTGCGTGGACGGCTGCCTGCCCGGCCGAGTTGCCGCCACCGACGATCACGACGTGGTCACCGGCCAGCTCGCGCGCGGCGGCCATCGCCGCCCCGTAGTAGACGCCACGCCCGACCATCGATTCGATCGCCTCTACCCCCAGGCGGCGGTAGTCCACGCCCGTGGCGATCAGCACTGACCGGGCGCGCACGTCGCCGCCGTCGGTGTGCACGACGTGCGTCCCGCTGTCGGCCAGGTTGTCCGCCAGCGTCACCGCCGTCGCGGGCCAGCCCGTGAAGAAGCGGGTGCCGAAGCGGAGCGCCTGGCTGCGCGCCCGCTGGGCCAACCGCATGCCGGAGATGCCGCGAGGGAAGCCGAGGTAGTTGCGGATCATGGAGCTGGTGCCGGCCTGACCGCCGATGGCCTCGGCCTCGAGGCAGACCGTCGAGAGGCCCTCGCTGGAGGCGTACACGCTGGCGGCGAGGCCTGCAGGGCCGGCACCGACGATGACGAGGTCGACCACCCCGTCCACCTCGATGTCGTCGGGGCGTCCGTAGAGCTGGTTGGCCAGGTCGCGCACGCTCGCGCAGTGGCCGTGCCACCCGGCGAGCGAGGACACGACCGGCCAGTGCCCCTCGCCCTGGGGGTAGGTCGCCAACACCGTGCGACCGACCTCGCTGTCGGGGTGGTGCACGCCGGCGGGCATCCCGACTCGGCCGAGGTAGTCCAGCAGCTCGCGGGTCAGTTCGTCCTTCTCGGGCGTGATGATCCGGACGTTCTCCACGACGGGGTTCGCGACGGTGGCGTTCCACTCGTTGAGCAGCTCGCCGACCGCGCCGTGGAACTCCTCGTCGCGGGGACCTTGCGGCATCAACAGCAGCGCGTCGACCTTGCCGGCCGCGACCGCGGGCCGGAACTCCTGGTTGTCCGCCAGGAAGCGGCTGACGTGCGAGACCAGGATCCGGCGCGCGGTGGGCACGACACTCCGGGTGCCGTGGATCAGGTCGTCGAGTTTCTCCTGCGGGTGGTCGGTGTCGATGACCAGCAGGGCCACCTGGTGGTCGTCGGCGAGCAGTTCGTTGGCGCAGGCCCGGGCGGTGTGTTCGTCCTGCGCCAGCCGGACGTCGTACTCGTGGGTGTAGCGGAGGAAGGCGTCGGCCAGCACGTCGCCGTGGTGGGCCGAGGCGATGACGATCGCGGGGACACCCATGCGGGGAGCCTAATGGGCGCTGCCGCATGCGGGCCTCGGGCTCAGTGCGGAAGGGATGGCGCCGAGCAGCGTCTGCACGAGAGTCTGTCCTCATGACCACGACGGGGCAGGGCCGCGGCCTGAGGGTGGCCCTGATGGTCACCTGCATCAACGACGTGCTGAAGCCGGGCACGGGGCAGGCGGTGGTACGGCTGCTGCGCCGGTTGGGCGTCGAGGTCGAGTTCCCCGCCGCGCAGACCTGTTGCGGTCAGCCGATGGTCAACACCGGCTACCTCGACGAGGCGGTGCCGGTGCTGCGCACCTTCGTCGAGGCCTTCGCCGGGTACGACGCGGTGGTCACCCCGTCCGGGTCGTGCGCGGGATCGGCGCGCCACCAGCACGCCCTGGTCGCCGCCCGTAGCGGTGACGTGGGGTTGCAGGAGGCGGTGGCCGAGGTCGGGCCGCGGGTGTATGAGCTCTCGGAGTTCCTGGTCGATGTGCTCGGGGTGATCGATGTGGGTGCCTACTTCCCGCATACGGTCACCTACCACCCGACGTGTCATTCGCTGCGGATGCTCGGCGTCGGCGATCGGCCGCAGCGTCTGTTGGAGGCCGTGCGCGGGCTGCGGCTGCGTCCCTTGCCGGCTGCTGAGGAGTGTTGCGGGTTCGGCGGCACCTTCGCGGTGAAGAACGCCGACACCTCGGTGGCGATGGGGGTCGACAAGGTGCGTCGTGTGCGCGAGACCGGTGCGGAGGTGCTGGTGGCCGGTGACAACTCCTGCCTGCTGCACGTCGGCGGGATCCTGGCGCGACAGCGTGCCGGCGTCCGGGTGATGCACCTCGCCGAGATCCTCGCCTCCACCGAGTCCGAGCCCGCACTGATCCCCGGAGCGAGCACATGACCGGCACCTTCGTCGGCATGCCGGCCTTCCCGAGCGCTGCGCGCACGGCGCTGGCCGACAGCCAGTTGCGGCACAACCTGGCGCATGCGACCGGCACGATCCGTGCCAAGCGCGCAGTGGTCGTGGGTGAGGTCGAGAACTGGGAGGAACTGAGGCTGGCCGGCGCCGGGGTCAAGGAGCGGGCCCTGCTCGACCTGGCGACGCACCTGGAGACCCTCGAGGCGTCGCTGGTCGCCAACGGTGCGGTCGTGCACTGGGCCCGCGACGCCGCCGAGGCCAACGCGATCGTCGTGGACATCGCACGGCGTCATGGCGCCGAGGAGGTCGTCAAGGTCAAGTCGATGGTCACCCAGGAGATCGACCTCAACGGCGCGCTGGCTCGGGCGGGGATCGCGGCCTGGGAGACCGACCTGGCCGAGCTGATCGTCCAGTTAGGGGGTGATCTGCCCAGCCACATCCTGGTGCCCGCGATCCATCGCAACCGGGCCGAGATCAGGGAGATCTTCCTGCGCGAGATGGCCGCCGTCGGACGACCCGCGCCGGCGGACCTGACCGACGAGCCCGCGGTGCTGGCGGCCGCGGCCAGGGCCCATCTGCGGGAGAAGTTCCTGCGCGCGAAGGTGGGCGTCTCGGGGGCGAACTTCGCGGTGGCCGACTCGGGCACGCTGGTGGTCGTGGAGTCGGAAGGCAACGGCCGCATGTGCCTGACGCTCCCCGAGGTCCTGGTCAGCGTCGTGGGCATCGAGAAGGTGGTGCCCACGTGGGCGGAGCTGGATCCGCTGCTTCGGTTGCTCCCGCGCTCCTCGACGGGGGAGCGGATGAACCCGTACACCTCGACGTGGAGCGGGGTCACTCCCGGCGACGGACCGCAGGAGGTGCACGTGGTGCTGCTCGACAACGGTCGCACGCGCGCGCTGGGTGACACTGTGGGGCGGCAGGCGTTGCGGTGCATCCGGTGCTCGGCCTGCCTCAACGTCTGCCCGGTCTATGAGCGCACCGGGGGACACGCGTACGGGTCGGTCTATCCGGGTCCGATCGGCGCGATCCTGAACCCGTTGCTGCGGGGGACGGGTGATCCGCAGATCGACTCGTTGCCGTACGCGTCCTCGTTGTGCGGGGCGTGCTTCGAGGCGTGCCCGGTGCGGATCGACATCCCTGAGGTGTTGGTGCACCTGCGGGCACAGGTCGTCGACGGCCATCGCGGGGATCGACGCCCGAAGGTCGAGGCGGTGGCGATGCGCCTGGCCTCGCGCATGCTCTCGGCGCCACGGCGGCTGCGACGGGTGGAACGGCTGGCCGGCCGCGCGGGACGCTTAGTCCGCCCCACGTTCCCGGTGCCGGGCTGGTCGAGCGCCCGCGACGTCCCGGCCCCGGCGCCCGAGTCGTTCCGCGACTGGTGGGATCGCACCGCAGGGGGCACCCGATGAGCGCCCGCACCGACATCCTCGACGCCGTACGCCGAGCCCTCGGCCCGGACATCGACGGGGGCACAGTCGCCGACACACCGGTGGTCGCGCCATCCGGCGCGCGGGTGCTCGACGAGCGACTCGTCGATCACTTCGTCGAACGCGTCGTCGACTACCGCGCCGAGGCCCAGGTCTGTACGGCCACGGAGCTCGACGCGGTGCTGGCGTCCGCGATCCCGCCCGGCGCGAGTGTCATCGTCCCGCCGGGGCTGGGTCTGGAGGTTCCGGGAGCCGTCGTCGACGACGGGACGTTGGACGCGGCCGGGCTCGACGTCGTCGACGTGGTCGTCACCCGGTCCCGGGTCGCGGTCGCCGAGACGGGCACGATCGTGCTCGACCACGACGACACCCAGGGGCGGCGCGCGATCAGCCTCGTGCCCGACCGCCACGTCTGCATCGTGGGTGAGGAGCAGATCGTCGCCGATGTCCCGGACGCCGTCGCCCTGCTCGACCCGCGCCGGCCGCTCACCTGGATCAGCGGACCCTCGGCCACCAGCGACATCGAACTCAACCGCGTCGAAGGCGTCCACGGGCCGCGGCACCTGCACGTCATCGTCGTCCGCCGGGTGGCTCTGGCGGGGTGAGGTCAGGGGCTGGTCGAGCTGCTCGGGCCGACCACGGCTTCGACAACCGACGCGATGAGCTGAAGCATCCAGGTCGACCTTCGACCGGACTATGGTGGCGCGGCGATTCCGGGGGACATGCAGACCGGCCCCTGCCGAGACAGGACGTCCGAGGATGTACCTGCTCGTCAGGGGCCGGTCGACGTGGTTTCGAGGCTCGCTACGCTCGCACCTCAACCACCGGGGCCGAGGCGGCTCGCACCTCAACCACCGCAGACATCAGATGTCGTAGTACAGCTCGAACTCGTGCGGGTGCGGCCGCAGCTGCACCGGCAGGATCTCGTTCTCGCGCTTGTAGTCGATCCAGGTCTCGATCAGGTCGGGGGTGAACACGCCGCCCTCGGTGAGGAAGTCGTGGTCGGCCTCGAGGTTGTCGAGCACCGCGCCGAGCGAGGTCGGCACCTGGTCGATCTCGGCCATCTCGTCCGGCGGCAGCTCGTAGATGTCCTTGTCGACCGGAGCCGGCGGCTCGATCTTGTTCTTGATGCCGTCGAGACCGGCCAGCAACAGCGCCGAGAAGGCGAGGTAGGGGTTGGCCGACGGGTCGGGGCAACGGAACTCGATGCGCTTGGCCTTCGGGTTCGAGCCGGTGATCGGGATCCGGACGCAGGCGGACCGGTTCCGCTGGCTGTACACCAGGGAGATCGGAGCCTCGAAGCCCGGCACCAGACGGTGGTAGGAGTTCACGGTCGGGTTGGTGAACGCCAGCAGCGACGGAGCGTGCTTGAGCAGACCGCCGATGTAGTAGCGGGCCATGTCCGACAGGCCGGCGTAGCCCGACTCGTCGTAGAACAGCGGCTCGCCGTTGTTCCAGATCGACTGGTGGCAGTGCATGCCGGAGCCGTTGTCGCCGAAGATCGGCTTGGGCATGAAGGTCGCGGTCTTGCCGTTGCGCCACGCGACGTTCTTGACCAGGTACTTGAACTTCATGACGTCGTCGGCCGCGGGCAGCAGCTGGTCGAAGCGGTAGTTGATCTCGGCCTGACCGGCGGTGCCGACCTCGTGGTGGGCGCGCTCGACGAGCAGGCCCGCCTTCTCCATCTCGATGACCATCTCGTCGCGGAGCTCACCGAAGTGGTCGTACGGGGCGACGGGGAAGTAGCCGCCCTTGTAGCGCACCTTGTAGCCGCGGTTGTTGGTCTCCGAGCCACTGTTCCAGGCGCCGGCCTCGGAGTCGATGTGGTAGAAGCCCTGGTTCACGCCGGTCTCGAAGCGGACCGAGTCGAACACGTAGAACTCGGCCTCGGGCGCGAAGTACGCGGTGTCGCCGATGCCGGTGCTGCCGAGGTAGGCCATCGCCTTGCGCGCGATGTTGCGCGGGTCGCGGGAGTAGGCCTCGCCGGTGAGCGGGTCGTGGATGAAGAAGTTGACGACCAGGGTCTTCGAGGTCCGGAACGGGTCGATGTAGGCCGTGGTCTCGTCGGGGAACAGCGACATGTCCGACTCGTGGATCGCCTGGAACCCGCGGATCGAGGAACCGTCGAAGGAGAGTCCGGTCTCCCACACCGACTCGTCGAAGGACGAGACCGGGACGGTGAAGTGCTGCATGATGCCGGGAAGATCGCAGAAACGGACGTCGATCATCTCGACACCGTTGTCCTTGATGTACTTCAGAAGCTCGTCGCGGTTAGCGAACATTCGTCCTCCTTGACCGCGGACCTGCGGCCGTGAGCTGAACGGGGCATGAGTCGATGCAACTTTGCACCACTGCCCGAGACGCTATGCGGGGGCAGTTTCTGCACCGTATCTCGTTTGTTTCACGCGTGTTACACGTCGTCTCAGTCGTCCGCGGGGCACAGCGTCCACGTTGCCCCGGTTCGGTAGCGTCGAGAGGGTGAGCACCGACCCCCTCGCCCAACCCTGGCCCGGCTACCGCTTGGGCATGCCCGAGGACGGTCCGGGGGCCGTGGCGGGATGGGGCCGGCGGATCGGCGCCCTGTTCATCGACTGGATCGCCTCGTCGCTGGTGGCTTCGTTCGTGGCCGACCTGATCGGTGCGGGCACCGATCTGCGCACCCTCATGCCGCTGATCGTGTTCCTCCTCGAGGTCACGCTGGCGACCTTCCTCTTCGGAGCGTCGTTCGGGCAGTTGGCCACCCGGGTCGCTGTCGTGCGTCTCGACGGACGTCGGCTGAGCCTGCTGGACGCGCTGATCCGGACCGTGCTGATCTGTCTGGTCATCCCCCCGGTGGTCTTCAACCGGGACAACCGCGGGCTGCACGACCTCGCGGTCGGCACGGTGGCCGTGCGCCGCTGAGCTGGGTTTCGAGACGGGCTCCTTCGTCGCCCTCCTCAACCAGCGATGACGGGCTCCTGCGTCGCCCTCCTCAACCAGCGGTAACGCACCTGGCTCAGGCGGGGCTGGCGCCGACCAGCGCACCCCGCAATGCGGCGACCATCCGGTCGAGCACCTGGCGGGCCTGACGGCGGTCGCCGTCGAGGAAGTAGTGGTCCCGGTGCGGCACGACCAGGTGGTCGACCGGCACTCCCGCCTCCGCGAGCCGGGCGGCGTACCGGTCGCCCTCACCACGGAGCACGTCGTACTCCGCGGTGATCACCAGCGCCGGAGCGACCCCGGTCAGGTCGTCGGCGAGCAGGGGAGAGGCGTACGGCTCACAGCGGCGCGAGGCGTCCTTGAAGTAAGTCCGCCGCACGAGCCGCAGTAGCGCCGGCGAGATCATCGGCGTTGCCAGCGGCGAGGTCTTTGCCGCGGCGTCCTCGGCCACGTCGAGCGACGGCACCCCGAGGAGCTGCAGCGCGGGGGAGCAGGAGTCCAGGTCGCGGGCCTGGAGCGCGGCCGAGGCCGCCAGGTTGCCGCCCGCGGAGAAACCACCGACGGCGACGCCCGGGCCGGCCACCTCCAGCGCGTCGAGGTTCTCCGCCACCCAGGCCAGCACGTCGTGCGCCTGCTCCTGCGCGACCGGGTAGCGGGCCTGCGGCGCCACGTCGTAGTCGACGTTCACCACGACCGCACCCACCTCGGCCGCCACGATCCGGGCGAAGAAGTCGTCCATCCGCGGGTAGCGCATGATGAACGCCCCGCCGTGCAGGTGGACGTAGGCGCCCGTGGGCTCGCTGTACGGGCGGTAGACCTCGCACCGTACGTCCCCGCGACGGGTGCGGACCGTCAGCGGGGACGGGTCGGGGAGGTCGGTGCCGGTGAAGGAGAGCGCGTCGCCGTAGCGGGCCGAGCGTTCGCCGGCCCGCTGCATCGACCAGGCGGTCAGGTCGGCGAAGACACCCACGGCAGGCTCAGACGGGACGCTTCTCGAGAGTGAGGATCGCGTCGTCGAGATAGCCGGTACGGAAGCCCGCCTCGCAGTAGCCGAGGTAGAACTCCCACATCCGCTTGAAGGTCTCGTCGAATCCGAGCGCCGCCACCTGGTCCCAGTTGCCGAGGAACCGCTCGCGCCACAGCCGCAGCGTGTGGGCGTAGTGGGTGCCGAAGGCGTTGATGTCGGTGGTGTGCAGCCCGGTGTGGCGCTGCAGCACGTCCTCGATCGCCTCGGTGGAGGGCAGCAGGCCGCCGGGGAAGATGTACTTGTGGATCCACGTGTAGGTGTCGCGGGTGGCCACCATGCGGTGGTGCTCGAGCAGGATCGCCTGGATCGCCGCCTTGCCGCCCGGTGCGAGGACCTCGTCGATCTTGCGGAAGTACGTCGGCCAGTACTTCTCGCCGACCGCCTCGATCATCTCCACGCTGACCACGGCGTCGAAAGTGCCCTCGACGTCGCGGTAGTCCTGGAGGCGCACCTCGACCTGCTCGGCCACTCCTGCCGCGGCGATGCGCTCGCGCGCCAACTCGGCCTGCTGGGCGGAGATCGTCAGGGTGGTGACCACCGCGCCGCGCTGCGCGGCACGGATCGCCAGGGAGCCCCAGCCGGTGCCGATCTCGAGCACCCGGCTGCCCGGGCCGACGCCGGCGGCGTCGAGGACGGCGTCGATCTTGCGGTACTGCGCCTCCTCGTGCAGCTCCTGGGTGGGAGCCGGGTCGAGGGTCTCGAAGATCGCGCAGCTGTAAGACAGCGAGGGGTCCAGGAAGAGCTGGAACATCTCGTTCGACAGGTCGTAGTGCCGGTGGATGTTCTTGCGGGCGCCGACCATCGTGTTCTCGTCGGTGCCCTTCAGACGCGGCAGCACCACGTGGCGCAGCCGGTAGAAGGTCGGCGGGATCAGGTTGGTCAGGCGCTCGGCGAAGGGGGCCAGCGCGTCGGCGAGGTCGGTGCCCTCGGCCGGGCGCCAGTCACCGGCCATGAAGCCTTCACCCAGGCCGATCATCGGGCTCTCGCCGAGACGGGCGAAGAACGCGTCGGGGTCGAGGATCTCCAACGTCGGCAGCGACGGGTCCGAGCCTCCGAACCGGGTGCCGTCGGCCAGCACGACCGCGACCGGCACCTTGCGCACGATCCGCTCCAGCGCCCAGCGGGCCGCCTTGCCGCGGAAGCCGTACGCCGGCGCGGGCTCGACCGGGCGCGCCTCGGCCGTCGTGCCCGCGATCAGCGTTTCGGGGATCTCGATCTCGTGGGGGTCGATGGTGGAAGTCATGCCAGTCCTCTCGGTGCCGAATGGGGACGTCGGGGGATGACGGGCAGCCGGCGGAGCCAGAGCCGGATCCCGTGGAAGCGGATCAGGAGGGAGACCCGCTGCGAGGCCAGCGGGTTGCGGAGCAGGGCGCGGCGTACGGCGCGGGGCGTGGCCGGGCGCAGGCGCCCGTCGATCGCCCCGTGGAAGACCTTCTCCTCGCCCTGGGTCAGGGAGATGGAGACCGAGACCCGGTCGTCGGTCAGGCGCGCCCGGATGTCGTAGCGACCCTCGACGGCGAAGAAGGGGGAGACGTAGAACTCCTTGGTGACGCTGTCGCCCCTGCGGGTGGTGTCGGCCGAGAGCGGGTAGCAGTGCCGTTCGCCGTAAGTGTTGTGCACCTCGGCGAGGATGCCCTCCAGGGTGCCGTCGGCGCCGAAGCAGAAGTAGGTCGTCAGCGGGTCGAACACGTAGCCGGCGGTACGGGCGTTGGCCAGCACCTGGACCCGGGCTGCGCTCCAGGGGAGATCGTTGGCCGCCAGGTAGTGCCGCACCTTCTCCAGCAGTCCCGCGTCGGTGTCGGCCAGATGGTCGGCGCTGCGGATCCCGACCAGGCGCCGAGCCCACGAGGGGAGCGATCGCTCGAAGGGAGCCTCCGGCTCGGCGGCGTCGACCAGCCACGACGTGGTGCGGTGGGTGAAGGCGTAGTCGAAGGGGCGCGTCCGCCGGTGCGTCACCTCCGCCTCCACGACGTACGCCGGAGCGAGCGTGCTCACCAGGAGGCTCCCAGAGCCTTCGCGGCGGCGACCCCGGCCCGGCAGCCGTCCTCGTGGAAGCCCCACCCGTGGTAAGCCCCCGCGAACGCGACGCGCGACGAGTTGAGCGACGGCAACTCGGCCTGCGCCGCCACCGAGTCGGCGGTGTACGTCGGGTGCGCGTATTCCATCTCGGCGATGACCTTGCCCGGCTCATGCCCCTCCGGCGGGTTGAGGGTGACCACCAGCGGGTCGCTCTCGGGGTGCCCCTGGAGCTTGTTCATCCAGTACGACACCCGCGTCCGGTCGTCGGTGGCGTGGCAGCTGTCGAGGCGGTAGTTCCAGCTGGCGCGCACGGCAGGCTGGGCGGGCAGGAACGACTCGTCACGGTGCAGGAAGGTGCGGTTCGTGGAGTAGCCGAAGCTGCCCAGGATCCGCTGCTCGTCCTCGCCGGCGTCGGTCAGCAGGCTGAGCGCGGTGTCGGCGTGGGTGGCGATGACGACCTTGTCGAAGGTCTGGGTCTCGGTCTCGCCGTTCCAGGCGCGGGTCTGCAGCAGGATGCCGTCGGGCTTGCGGCTGACCGCCTGCACCGGGGTGGCGGTGCGGACGACGTCCAGTCGCTCGGCGACCTTGTCGACGTAGGTCCGGGAGCCGCCGACGACGGTGTACCACTGCGGGGCGTCGCGCAGCTTGAGGAAGCCGTGGTTGCGCAGGAACGCGAAGAGGTAGCGCGCCGGGTAGTCCAGGGTCTCCTGGTGGCCCATCGACCACACGCACGACACGATCGGCAACGCGTAGTGGTGGATGAAGAAGTCGTCGAAGCCCTCGCGGGCCAGGAACTCGCCGTACGACTCCTGCGACCCGGAGTCGACGAGGGCGTCGGCGGCCTTCATGAAGCGGCGCACCGAGAGCAGCAGCCGCCAGAACGTCGGGTCGAGGACCCGGCGGCGCTGGGCGAAGATGCCCTTCGCGCTGCGACCGCCGACGTAGCCCAGTCCGCAGCCGGCGCAGCTGACGCTCATGCTCATCTCGGTGGGACGGATGGGAACGCCGAGCTCACCGAAGAGCCGGTTGATCAGGGGGTAGGTGCGGTCGTTGAGCACGATGAACCCGGAGTCGACGCGCGCCTCTCCGGCGCTCAACGGCACCGTGTGGGTGTGGGCGTGACCCCCTAGCCGCCCCTCGGCCTCGAAGAGCGTGACGTGGTGGTCGCGCTGCAGCAGGTAGGCGGCGGTCAGGCCGGAGATACCGGCACCGACCACGGCCACCCGAGGCCGGTCGGAGGCGCCGGGATCGGCGACAGGGTTGTCAGCGGTGCCGGCAGCGGTGCGGGCGCTGGTCGGCAGGGGTGACTCGGTCATACAGGCTGTTCGCTTCCTGGGCCGCAACGGATGGGTGAGGGTGCCGGCGTGACCCGGGTCATGCAATCAGCGTCCGCGGAGGTTGCCTCGCATGCCCTTCATGTTCTGCGGCACCGGCCCCTTCGGCAGCGGGACCGAGGACCGGGTCGCGTCGAGCGCCTTCAGCCGGGCCCTGATGTCGGTGATCTGCGCGGGGGTGACCTTGCGACCGAGCTTGGTCACGTGCTTCGTGAGCTTGCCCAGGGGCACCTCGCCCTCGCCGTAGCCGACGATGATCTCGTGGATCGGGACGTCGGCGACCACACGCGCATGCGTCCGGCGCTGCTCGGCCAGCAGCGGCTTGAGCCGATTGGGGTTCCCCTCGCCGATCAGGACGATGCCGGGCGGACCGACCACCCGGTGGATGACGTCCTGCTGCTTGTTGAAGGCCACCGCCGGGTCGGACTTCCAACCGCGCTTGAGCAGGCTCAGGACCGCGACGGCCGCGCCGGGCTGGCCCTCCAGCTGCTTGACCTGCGACTTCGTGGCGCGCCGGCCGAAGACGATGAGGAGCGCGAGGACGCCGATGAGGACGCCGCTGATCGCGTCGAAGACCAGCCAGGACGGCGGGATCAGGGTGAACAGCGCGATGCCGACGGCGGAGCCGAAGAGGAAGGTGCCGAGGAGGATCCAGCCGAGATGCGGGTCGCCCTGCTTGGTGATCTTGTACGCCTGGCGCAACTGCGCGATGCGTCCCGGCTTGCCGGACTTGGCCATGGTGGGTCCTGTCGTGGGTAGTGCTGTTCTCGTCCTGCGGTGTTCCTCGCTGATTCTGGCAGAAGCCGCTCAGACGCTCAGCGTGCGTCGGTCGAGGGCCTGCTGGTAGAGGCGGCCCGCGCGGTAGGAGGACCGCACCAGGGGCCCGGAGAGGACCCCGGCGAAGCCGATCTCCTCGGCTTCCTCGGCCAGCTCCACGAACTCCTCCGGACGCACCCACCGCTCGACGGGGTGGTGGCGGGGCGAGGGACGCAGGTACTGGGTGATCGTGATCAGCTCGGTCCCGGCCTCGTGCAGGTCGGCCAGCGCGGTGGAGACCTCCTCGCGGGTCTCACCCAGCCCCATGATCAGGTTCGACTTCGTCACCAGGCCCGCGGCCCGGGCCTGGGTCAGCACATCCAGCGACCGCTCGTAACGGAACGCGGGCCGGATCCGCTTGAAGATCCGCGGCACCGTCTCCACGTTGTGCGCCAACACCTCCGGGCGCGAGGCGAACACCTCGTCCAACAGCTCCGGCACGCCGTTGAAGTCCGGGATCAGGTTCTCCACCCCGGTGCCCGGGTTGAGCTCGTGGATCTGGCGGACGGTCTCGGCGTACAACCACGCCCCACCATCGGCCAGGTCGTCACGCGCGACGCCGGTGATCGTGGCGTACCGCAGCTGCATCGACCGCACCGACTCCGCCACCCGCCGCGGCTCGTCGCGGTCCAGGTCCGCGGGCTTGCCGGTGTCGATCTGGCAGAAGTCACACCGCCGGGTGCACTGCTCCCCACCGATCAGGAACGTCGCCTCACGGTCCTCCCAGCACTCGAAGATGTTGGGGCAGCCTGCCTCCTGGCACACCGTGTGCAGGCCCTCGTCCTTCACCAACTTCTGCAGGGCGGTGTACTCCGGCCCCATCCGCGCCCGCGTCTTGATCCACTCCGGCTTCCGCTCAATCGGAGTCTGCGCGTTGCGCACCTCCAACCGGAGGAGCTTGCGCCCCTCAGGGACGGGCACGGCGGGGGAGGAGTCGGGCGAAGTCACTCCGTCATGCTACGTCGCGCCGGGTGAAGGCCAGCACCGAGACGACGGCCGCGAGCAGCAGCAGCGCCCCCAGGTACGACGCCGCGTGCGTCGCGGTGACGGGCTGCGGCCCCTCCGTGCTGAACACCACGACCCCGTCCCGCACCCAGGCGGTGAGGTTCACCGGGAGGGAGAGCCGGTCCGCGGCGGAGGAGGAGACCGCCGCAGCCACGCCCTCCCCGGCCACGGCGTAGAGGAAGAGCAGTCCCAGGGTGGCGGTCGTGTGACGCAGCAGCATGGTCAGCGCATGGCCCCCGAGCGTGGCCGCCGCCACGAGCGCGAGCCCGCGCAGGGTGCTCTGCGCCACCAGGGACCAGGTGGCCTGGTCCACGTCCAGCCCTCGCGCCGCGCCCAGGGTCGCCAGGGCGCCCCAGAATCCGAGCAGGACCAGGGCGGCGACCCCGGTGGCGCCGATCACGACGGCGAGGCCCTTGGTCAACCAGACCCGCAGCCGTCGCGGGGTGGTGAGCAGTTGGGTGCGCATCGCGCCGCTGGCCCAGTCGGCGCCGGTGAACGTCGCTCCGATGAGCACGCCCGCCGCGGTCAGGATCAGCACCAGGAAGCTTCCACGCGTTTCCGCGACGCGGCCGAGGTCGAGCTCGTCGCGCGGGAGGAAGTCGGCCAGCACCGGAGCAGGGTCGTCGCCCGGCCGCTCGACGGCCTCGGCCAGCGCCAGTGACCGCTCGGCGGCCTGACGCTCGGTCGCCGAGGGCGGTCGGGTGTCCCAGGCCTCGGCGCCGGCCAGGATGACCGCGACCAGCGCCATCGCCGCCAGGACGAGCACGATCGTGGGACGGGAGGCGAGCCTCGCCAGCTCGGCGCGCAGCAGGTTCATCGGGCGCCCCCGCCCGAGCGGTCGATCGTGGCGTCGTCGGAGACCAGGGCTCGGAGGAAGAGCCCGTGGCCGGCGAGTTCGGCGGTGATCGCGGCGGGGTCGGTGGCCCCGGACACCACGAGGTCTCCGCCCGGATCCGTGGTGACCGTCCAGCCACGGGCACGCAGGTAGTCGGCGGCGCGCTCGGCCTGGTCCACGCTGACGCGCACCGTCGCGGCGAGGTCCCGGCCGACGAGGTCCTGCACCCGTCCCTGCCGGCTCACCGCACCGTCCTCGAGGACGGTCACGGTGTCGCAGACCTGCTGGACGTCGGCGAGCAGGTGGGTGGTCAGCACGATCGTCACGCCACCGCGCGCCACGTCGCGCAACAGCAGGCGGACGGCTCGGGCCTCGGCGGGGTCGAGGCCGCTGGTCGGCTCGTCGAGGAACAGCAACTCAGGCCCGGGAAGCAAGGCGACGGCCAGGGCGAGACGCTGGCGCTGACCGCGGCTCAGCGCCCGGTACGGCGTGTGCTCGCGCCCGGTGAGCCCGGTGCGGTCCAGGGCGGCCGCCATCTCGACCTCGCCCAGACCCAGGGCGGTCGCGGCCAGACCGAGCTTGCGGTGCACGGTGCCGGTCGCGGTGAAGCCGGGCCCGCCGACCACGGCCCCGACGCGGGGAGACACCCGCGCAAGGCGATGGGCGGGCACCCCCAGCACGGTCGCCGTGCCGGCCGTGGGGCGGGCCAGCCCGGTCAACAGCCGGAGGAGGGTGGTCTTGCCGGCACCGTGGGGTCCCAGCACGCCGTGCAACCCCCCGCGCGGGACGTCGAGGTCGACGGCCGACACCGCGGTGGCATGCGCGCGGAGCCCGACGCGGTGACGCTTGGTGAGTCCCCGGGCCTCGACCAGCACCTCCGGGGAGGCGGGCGCAGACGGCGCGGACGGTGCGGTCGGGCTCACCCGCCCACGATGCCCCAGAACCGCGTCAGCGAAGGGGATTGACGACCGGGACACGCACCGTCGGTGGCGTCCGGGTCCCGGGTTCGGGCTTGGCCGGGAGGCTCGGCGTCGGGACGAACGGCTCCCAGGCGAGGTAGGTCCGCAGGTGCCGCTCCACCAGCGGCGCCATCTCGGTGACCGTGACGCGCCGGCCCAGCTCGGCCGACAGCGTCGTCACGCCGGCGTCGGTGATGCCGCACGGGATGAAGCGGGCGTACCAGTCGAGGTCGAGGTCGCAGTTGAGGGCGAAGCCGTGCATCGCCACTCCCCGGGAGACCCGGATGCCGATCGCGGCGACCTTGCGCTCGGGGCTCACCCCACTCGGCGGGAACCACACCCCGCTGCGCCCCGGCACCCGGGCGGTCTCCAGCCCGAGGTCGGCGCAGGCGTGGATCAGCGCCTCCTCGAGCCGGCGGACGTAGTCGACGACGTACACGTGGCCCGGCAGCCGCACGATCGGGTAGCCGACCAGTTGCCCGGGCCCGTGGAAGGTGATCTTGCCGCCGCGGTCCACGTCGACGACCGGTGTGCCGTCGGTGGGTCGCTCGTGGTCCTCAGTGCGCTTGCCGGCCGTGTAGACCGGCGGGTGCTCGAGCAGCAGCACCGTCTCCGGGCCGCCCTCGACCACCGACGCATGCAGCGACCGTTGGAGATCCCAGGCCTGCTGGTACTCGATCGCCTGGTCACCGAAGCCCGGCGTCTCGAAGCGCAACTCCCTCACCGGGTCAGCCTACCGTCGAGGCCTGTGGATAACTTCGGTGGCAGCGGCGCGGATCGAGCCACCATGACGCCTGTGTTCCGTTCGCTCGCCGCTGCGCGTCTCTCTGCTGTCCTGCTGGTGCTTCTGGTCGCCCTGTCGGGTTGCGCCGACACCGCGATCCCGACGGCCGACTCGCCGGCCCCCGCGCCACCTGCCGACTCCTCGACCCCCTCGCGGACGGATGGGGCCACCGACCCCGACGTCCGCGCCACGGCGATCCTGGCCGGGTGGGACGCGGCACGGGAGCAGGCCTATGCCCGCGGAAGCCTGGCGGAGGTGACCGCCCTCTACCGGACCCCGCGCCTCGCGGCTGCCGACCGGCGGTTGCTGTCGGCGTACGTGGCCCGGGGGCTGCGGATCACCGGCATGCGCAGGCAGGTGCACGAGGTGCACGTGCGCGGCTGCGCGACCGACCGCTGCATCGTGCTGGTGCGCGACCGGCTCGCGTCCGCCCGGGTGGGCACCCCGGACGGGTCCTGGCAGGAGGACCTCCCGGCCAGCGCGTTCCGCTGGCGGGAGATCACCCTCGTACGTCGGGCCGACGACCGGGGCGGGCCCTGGGTGGTCGCGGCCGTCAGGCCAGGGCGGCCGTCAACTGGTCGGTGATCGTGGGGTGCTGGAAGGTGAACCCTGCTTCGAGCAGCCGGGCCGGCTCCACGCGGGCCGAGCTCAGCAACTCGTTGCCGGCGACCCCGCCCAGCTTGCGCAGCGGCAGCGAGGGCACCTTGAAGACCGTCGGGCGATGCAGCAGGTCGCCGAGCGCCTTGGTGTACTCCTTGTTGGTCACCGCGCCGGGTGCGGTCAGGTTGTAGGCGCCCCGTGCGTCCGGGGAGTCCACCAGGAAGTCGACCGCGGCGAGCCAGTCGCCCAGCGAGATCGTGGCGAAGTACTGCTCGCCGCTGCCGATCGGGCCGCCGACGCCCAGTTTGAAGGCCGGCAGCATCGCCTTGAGGGCGCCGCCGGAACCGTCCAGGACGACGCCGGTGCGCAGCACCAGCACGCGAGCCCCCGCCTCGGCCGCAGGCGCGGTCGCCGCCTCCCACTGGCGGGTGACGTCGGCGATGAAGGCGTCGCCGTTGGTGGGGGAGTCCTCGGTGAGCACCCGGTCGCCGCCGTCGCCGTACCCGGCGATGCCGTTCTGCGCGACGTAGACGGCCTTGCCGCCGGTCGCGGCGATGGTCTGCGCCAACAGGCGCGTGGTGACCACCCGGGAGTCCAGGAACTCCTTCTTGTAGGCCTCGGTCCACGGCCAGTGCGCCAGCGGCGCTCCGGCGAGGTTGCCCACGACGTCGGCGGACTCCACGAGCGCGGCGTCCAGGGTCCCGGCGTACGGGTCCCACTGTGCCTCGCCGGGCCCCGAGGCCGTACGGCGTACCAGCCGCACGACCTCGTGGCCCTGTCCGGTCAGATGACGAGCCCAGGCTTGTCCGAGGAACCCGGACGCACCGGCGAGGAGATAGCGCATCAGAGCTCGAAGACCCCCGACTCCAACCGCTGCTTCAATTCGCTGAGGAAGCGGGCGGCGTCGGCGCCGTCGACCAGCCGGTGGTCGTAGGTCAGCGCGAGGTAGACCATCTGGCGCACCGCGATGGTCTCGCCGAGGTTCTTGTCGTCGATGACGACGGGACGCTTCACCACGGCACCGGTGCCCAGGATCGCGACCTGCGGCTGGTTGAGGATCGGGGTGTCGAAGAGCGCGCCCCGGCTGCCGGTGTTGGTGATGGTGAAGGTGCCGCCGGACAGCTCGTCCGGTCCGATCTTGTTGGACCGGGTCCGGTCGGCCAGGTCCGAGATCTTGCGGGCGATGCCGGCCACGTTGAGGTCGCCGGCGTTCTTGATCACCGGGGTGAGCAGACCCTTGTCGGTGTCGACGGCGATCGCGACGTTCTCGTGGTCGTAGTAGGTGACCTCGCCCTTGTCGGTGTCGATCGAGGCGTTCAGCGTCGGGTGCGCCTTGAGGGTGTCGACCGCCGCCTTGACGAAGAACGGCATGAAGGACAGCTTCACGCCCTCACGTGCGGCGAAGTCGGCCTTGTGCGCGTCCCGGAGTCGGGAGATCGACGTGACGTCGACCTCGACGACCGTGGTCAGCTGGGCGGAGGTCTGCAGCGACTCCACCATCCGCTTGGCGATCACCTTGCGCAGTCGGGAGAGCGACTCGGTGCGTCCACGGAGCGGGCTGGGCACGACCGGGGCGGCGGCGGGCGCGCCGGCGGCGGCCGGAGCAGCGGCAGCAGCCGGGGCCGGGGCGGCCACCGGGCGAGCGGCGTCGAGGACGTCCTGCTTGCGGATCCGACCACCGACACCGGTGCCCTTGACCGTCGACAGGTCGACGCCGTGCTCGGCGGCGAGCTTGCGCACGAGCGGGGTCACGTAGCCCTCGTCGCGGCTGTCGTCCTCCGCGGGCGCTGCCGCGGCGGGGGCAGCGGGAGCCGCCGGCGCCGCGGTCGTCGCCGGGGCGGGGGTCGTCTGGGCGGCCGGTGCGGGAGCCGCCGGTGCCGGCGCGGGGGCGGGTGCCTGAGCCGCCGGAGCGGGGGCGGGTGCCGGGGCCGGGGCCGGGGGTGCGGCGGGAGCCGGGGCAGCAGCCGCGGGAGCGCCGGAGCCGATCAGGGCCAGCACCGCGCCGACCTCGACGGTCTCGTCCTCCGAGACCTTGACCTCCAGCAGGGTTCCGGCGACGGGGGAGGGGATCTCGGTGTCGACCTTGTCGGTGGACACCTCGAGGAGGGGCTCGTCCACGCTCACCGAGTCGCCGACCTGCTTGAGCCAGCGAGTCACGGTGCCCTCGGTGACCGACTCGCCGAGAGCCGGCAGAGTAACCTCGGTACCCGAGCCGGCGGCGGCAGGCGCCGGAGCGGCAGCCGGCGCCTCGGGGGCGGGGGCAGCGGGCGCAGCAGCCGCAGGTGCGGGCTCAGGCTCGGGCTGCGGCTCGGGCTCGGGCTCGGCCGCGGGGGCCGGCTCCGCCGGGGCGGGGGCCGAGGCCGCGTTGCCGGCCTCGTCGGCCGATCCGATCACCGCCAGCTCGGCGCCGACCTCGACGGTCTCGTCCTCGCTGACCTTGACCTCGAGCAGGACTCCGGCAACGGGTGAGGGGATCTCGGTGTCGACCTTGTCGGTCGATACTTCCAGCAGCGGCTCGTCCACGGCCACGGTGTCGCCCGGCTGCTTCAGCCACCGGGTCACGGTGCCTTCAGTAACGGACTCGCCGAGGGCGGGGAGAGTGACAGAGGTCGCCATGCGCTGTTCTCGCTCCTTCAGGCAGGGGGTGGTGTCCGGTTCGGACACGTCGCGGGCCCATCCTTCCACCTCAGCGTCACGTGTCCAGTCAGGTCCTGCTCAGGTGAGAGACGGCGGCTGCTACCTCCGGTAGGTAACACTGGACCCATGGGGATGTTCGACCGGATGAAGCGCCGTGGCCCGAAGCAACGCCGATCCAACGGTGGGTTCACCACCGTGCGCGTGGCTGACGCGGGCGACCAGGCACACCTCCAGGAGTTCGCCCAGAGCCGCCGCGGCGTCGAGGGTTTCGTCGAGCCCCGCACCGCGGTCAGCGACGTGACCCTGCTGCTGGTCGCCCACGACGGCGAGTGGACGCGCCGTCGCGTGCCGTCGGTGCAGTGGGCCCACGACTTCGCCAACTCGCACGGGATCCCGAGCTACGACGCGGCGGTGGTCGGCTACCCCGCACGCATGCGGGAGTACAACGCCCGCCGCAAGGCCCAGGGTTACTGACGACCTCAGTCGGTCTCGGACATCGCCCGGGCCAGTTCGACCAGGGTCGCGACCGCGACCCCGGTGCCGCCCGGGGTGACGTGCCCGTAGGCCGCCTTCTCGTTGAAGGCCGGACCCGCGATGTCGAGGTGGACCCAGGGCAGGTCGCCGACGAACTCCTGGAGGAAGGCCGCGGCGTACGACGCGCCGCCCCACCGCTCGAGGTTGTGCTGCGCCAGGTCCGCGATCTTGGAGTTGTTGCGGACCTTCTCGGTCATCTCGTCCGGGATCGGCAGGTGCCACAGCGACTCTCCGGCCGCCTCGGCAGCCGCGGCCACGCGGGACACGGTCTCGTCGTCGTTGCCGAAGAGGCCGCTCACCCGGTCGCCGAGGGCGACCATGCAGGCACCGGTCAAGGTGGCCACGTCGACCACGAGGTCCGGCTTCGCCTCCACTGCGTGCACGAGCGCGTCGGCCAGGATGAGCCGCCCCTCGGCGTCGGTGTTGAGCACCTCGACCGTGCGGCCGCCGTACATGGTGAGCACGTCGCCCGGGCGGGTCGAGGACCCGGAGATCATGTTCTCCGCCATCGGCGCGAACGCCGTCACCCGCACCGGCAGGCCCAGATCCGCGATGGCCAGGGTCGCGTTCACGACCGCGGCCGCACCCGCCATGTCCATCTTCATGGTCGTCATCGAGCCTGCCGGCTTGATGGACAGGCCGCCGGAGTCGTAGGTGATGCCCTTGCCCACCAGCGCGAGGTGTGCGGTCGCGCCCGCGGGCCGGTAGGTCAGCTGGACCATCCGCGGCGGAGCGTCCGAACCGCGGCCGACGCCGAGGATGCCACCGCACCCGGCCTCGGCCAGCGCCTTCTCGTCCATGACCTTCACGGTGACCCGACCGGCGCCCTTGGCGCGGGCCTTGTTGCGGGCGACGACGGCGTCGGCGAACCGGCCCGGGGTGAAGTCTCCGGGCGGGGTGTTGACCCAGTCACGCGTCGCAGCCACCGCGGCGGCCACGATCTGCGCGCTCTCGAACGCCGCGACCATCTCCGCGCGGCGCGCGCCCTCGGCCAGCACCACGACCTCGCCCGGCCGGTCCTTGACCGGAGCGGACCGGTAGGCGTCGAAGGTGTACGCCCCGAGTGCGTAGCCCTCGGTCACCGCGCGGACCAGCTCCGGGGTCGTCGTGGGCAGCGCGAGCGCGACCGAGGCGGCGTTGGTCAGCGACCGGGCGGCGGTGCCGGCGGCGCGGCGTACGGCACCGGGGTCGGCCGCGTCGCCGATCCCGACCAGCACGAGCAACGGCGTCTTCACTGTGCCCTGCGTCGGCAGGGTGACGACCTGCCCGGCCTTGCCGGTGACGCCGAGGCTCGCCAGCAGTGGCTTCCAGCGACGACCGAAGGCGGTGTCGACGCCCTCGCCGCCGTCGGCCAGCACGGGGCCCTTCGAGGTGGAGACCAGACCGACGACCACGGCGTCGGTGCCGGTGCGGTCCGCGGTTCCCTTGCGCAGGATGTAGTTCGTCACCGCGCCAGCGTAGTGCGCTCGGGGGAGCGCGGTGCGGCCCATGGGCTGCGGTAGGTTCGCGAGCATGACCGAGCCGCCCGCGCTGCTGCGCTCTCCGCTCCACGATCGGCACGTCGCGCTGGGTGCCAAGCTCGCGGAGTTCGGCGGCTGGGAGATGCCGCTGGAATATCCGTCCGGCGTGGTCGCCGAGCACACCTCGGTGCGCGAGCGCGTCGGGCTCTTCGACGTCAGTCACCTGGGCAAGGCGCGGGTGAGCGGACCAGGAGCGGCGGCGTACGTCAACGCGTGCCTGACCAACGACCTCGGCCGGATCGGCCCGGGCCAGGCGCAGTACACCCTGTGCTGCGACGAGCAGGGCGGGGTGGTGGACGACCTCATCGCCTACCTGCGCGCCGACGACGACGTCTTCCTGATCCCCAACGCCGCCAACACCGCGGAGGTCGTCGACCTGCTCGCGGCCGGCGCGCCCGACGGCGTCACCGTCGAGAACCAGCACCGGGACTTCGCCGTCCTCGCGGTGCAGGGGCCTTCCTCCGACGAGCTGCTCGACGCGCTCGGGCTGCCGACGGGCCACGACTACATGGCCTTCGTCGAGGTGTCCTGGGAGGGGAGCCCGGTGATCGTCTGCCGCACCGGTTACACCGGGGAACGTGGCTACGAACTCGTCGTCCCGGTGGCGGTGGCGGTCGCCGTCTGGGACGCCCTGGTCGCCGCGGGCGAGCCGTTCGGCCTGCTGCCGTGCGGGCTGGGCGCCCGGGACACGTTGCGCACCGAAATGGGCTACCCGCTTCACGGCCAGGAGCTCTCACGCTCGATCACACCCGTGCAGGCACGGCTCGGCTGGGCTGTGGGCTGGGGGAAGCCCGCGTTCTGGGGGCACGAGGCGCTGCGCGCCGAGAAGGCGGCCGGACCGGCGCGGCAACTGCGTGGTCTGCTGGCCTCCGGACGGGGGATCCCCCGCCCGGGCATGCGCGTGCTGCTCACCGCCGACGTGCCGGTCGGCGAAGTGACCTCGGGGACCTTCTCCCCGACCCTGCGACGCGGGATCGCGCTGGCCTACATCGCCAGCCAGGTCGAGGAGGGCGCCGAGCTCGTCGTGGACGTGCGCGGGCGACGCGAGATCTTCGTGGTGACCCGGCCGCCGTTCGTCACCCCCGGCGTACGGGGGTCCTGATGCATCCGCACGGACTGACAGGAGCTGCGATGACGCACCCGACCGACCCTTCCGGGTTCCTGGCGGACAACCCGCCCGCCCACGCCATCTGGCACTGGCGCCTGGAGGACTCCGTGGGCGGCGAGGTCTCCGCTCCGGCCACGGCCGGGGCGGAAGGCCCCCGCTTCACCTCCCAGTCCGACGCCGAGTCGTGGGTGGGCGAGGTCTGGCGGCAGTTGCGTGAGGAGGGGGTCGAGGCGGTCACCCTGTTCGAGGGCGACCGCCTCGTCTACGGACCGATGTCGCTCGACGCGTGAGCGACACCGGGCCCTAGGTCGATCCTGCGGGCTCAGAAGTCCCGACGCGACGGGGACTGGGTCAGCGCGGGGTCGGTGAGCACGTGACCGGCGAGCACCTTGTCGATCCGGTCCAGCACGTCCTGCTCCAGCGTGACGCCGGAAGCCTTGACGTTGTCGTGCACCTGCTCGGGACGCGAGGCCCCGATGATCGCGGCGGAGACGTTGTCGCATCGCAGCACCCAGGCCACGGCCAGCTGCGCCATGCTCAGGCCGAGGTCCTCGGCGATCGGCTTCAGCTCCTGGACCGCGGTCAGCAGGTCGTCGTCGAGCCAGCGCTTGATCATGTCCGACCCGCCGGCGGTGTCGGTGGCGCGGGAGCCCTCGGGCGGCTGCTGACCCGGCAGGTACTTCCCGGTGAGCACGCCCTGGGCGATGGGGGACCAGACGATCTGGCCGATGCCCAGCTCGCGGCTGGTCGGGACGACCTCCTCCTCGATGACGCGCCAGAGCATGCTGTACTGCGGCTGGTTGGAGACGAAGGGGATCCTCAGCTCGCGGGCCAGTTCGTGGCCGCGACGGATCTCCTCCGCGCGCCACTCCGAGACCCCGATGTAGAGGGCCTTGCCGGAGCGGACCACGTCGGCGAAGGCCTCCATGGTCTCCTCGAGCGGAGTCTCGTAGTCGAAGCGGTGCGCCTGGTAGAGGTCGACGTAGTCGGTGCCGAGGCGACGCAGGGAGCCGTCGATCGACTCCATGATGTGCTTGCGGGAGAGTCCGTGGTCGTTGTGGTGGCCGGGGCCGGTGGGCCAGTAGACCTTCGTGAAGATCTCCAGGCCCTCACGGCGCTCGCCCGCCAGCGCGTCACCGAGGACCTGCTCGGCGCGCGTGTTGGCGTAGACGTCCGCGGTGTCGAACGTGGTGATCCCGGCGTCGAGGGCCGCCCGGACGCAGGCGGTGGCCTGGTCGGCCTCCACCTGGGAGCCGTGGGTCAGCCAGTTGCCGTAGGCGATCTCTGAGATCTTCAGGCCGCTGGTCAGCGGTACGTCTCGGGCAGCTTCGTGCCGATCCGGACCTGCGCCTTGGGCAGTCGCAGGAAGCGCATCTGGAGTGCCCGCATGAACGCGTAGAACGTGGTGCCCTTCAGGCTCTCGTCCGGGAAGCGCCGCTTGAGCTCGCGGCGCAGTCGGAAACGGAGCAGCAGGGAGTCCAGCAGCACGACGAGGATCGTGGCGTTCATGATCCCGTTGCCGACCTGGGGGAGTCCGGCGGCGATCATCAGCAGCGCCGACATCAGCAGCGGCAGGGTGAACTCGGCCATGGACAGGCGCGCGTCGACGAAGTCACGGACGAAGCGACGTACGGGGCCCTGGTCGCGCTTGGGCAGGTAGCGCTCGTCGCCCTGCTTGATGCCTTCGCGGATCGAGCGGCTGCTCTCCAGGCGCATGTCGCGCTGCTGGCGACGGGCCTGCTTGGGGTCCACGGCGGCCTTGGCACGCAACTTCGCGGCGGCCTCCGCCTCCTTGCGGGTCGGGGTGGGCCGGCCCTTGCCGACGGCGGTGCCCTCGGCGGTGGCCTCCGCGGTCTCGGCGGAGTTCTCGGACTTCTGGCGACGGAACAACGGGCACCCTCTGCGTGGCGTGGACTGACCCGGGAAGCCTACCCGGCCGGCTCGGGGCACGGCGTGCGCCGGGAACCATCTCGCAGGGGTGAGCGTTGGCCTCGTAGGGTGGAGAGGACACATCGTTGCCACCCGGAGAAGGGGTTCGCACTGCCATGAGCTTCTGGAAGCGTCTCAAGTTGATCTTCAGCTCCAAGGCCAACAAGGCGCTCGACCGCGCCGAGGACCCCCGCGAGACCCTGGACTACAGCTACCAGCGGCAGCTCGAGCTGCTCCAGAAGGTGCGCAAGGGCGTCGCCGACGTGGCGACCAGCCGCAAGCGCCTCGAGCTCCAGGTCGCCCAGCTCCAGCAGCAGATGGACAAGCTGACCGACCAGGCGCAGAAGGCGCTCGGTCTGGGCCGCGAGGACCTGGCCCGTGAGGCGCTGACCCGCAAGAGCGGGCTGGCCAACCAGATGACCGACCTGCAGGGTCAGCTCGCCACCCTCCAGGCCGAGGAGGAGAAGCTCACCACCGCCTCGCAGCGGCTCCAGGCCCAGGTGGAGGCCTTCCGCACGCGCAAGGAGACGATCAAGGCGACGTACACCGCCGCCCAGGCGCAGACCAAGATCAACGAGGCGGTGTCGGGCATTTCCGACGAGCTCGGCGACGTCGGCCAGGCGATCCAACGGGCCGAGGACAAGACCGCGCAGATGCAGGCGCGTGCCGGCGCGATCGACGAGCTGATCGCCACCGGCGCCCTCGACGACGCCACCGCGCTCAACCGTGGCGACGACATCGCCCGCGAGCTCGAAGCGATGTCCTCGCAGAGCGACGTCGAGGCCGAGCTGGCCGCCCTCAAGGCGGCCTCGGCTCCGGCCGCCGTCCCCGCGGCCGAACCCATGAAGGCGATCGACGCCGACGGCCCCGAGCCGGCGGCCCTCGAGGCCCAGCCGGTGGCGCAGCCCGTGGCCCAGCCCGTCGAGGTCGAGCGCGACAAGGAGGCGTGACCCACCCGCGATGGCCAGATCCCGCTTCGTCCCGGACCACGGTCTGACGGCCCGGATGACGGCGACGATGTTCCTGCTCGGAGCCTTGTTCGTCGGCTTCATGGTCCTGGCCATCGCGTTGGTCCCGCCCGCCTGGGTGCCGATCATCGGGGCCATCGGCCTCGGCGGCGCCTGGCTGCAGTGGTACAACTCCGACACCCTCGCGCTGAAGGCGATGCGCGCGCGGGTGGTGGCGCCCCACGAGGCGCCCGAACTGCACGCGATGATCGACCGGCTGTGCGCGATGGCGGACATGCCCAAGCCGACCGTGGCGATCGCCTACACCGACATGCCGAACGCGTTCGCCACGGGCCGTTCCCCGAGCCGGGCGGCGGTCTGCGTCACCACGGGCATCCTGGACCGGCTCACGCTGGACGAGCTCGAGGGGGTGCTGGCCCACGAGTTGTCGCACGTCGCCCACCGCGACGTGCTGGTGATGACGCTGGCGTCGTCGGCGGGGATCATCGCCGGGATGGCCATGCGCGGAGCACAGTACGGCGGGCTCTTCGGAGCGGGCCGGCGTGACGAGCGCAGCGGCCTCCCGGTGTGGCTGGTCATCCTGCTCGTCTCCCTGGTCGTCTACGCCATCAGTTTCTTCGCCACGCGGCTGCTCTCCCGCTACCGCGAGCTGGCGGCCGACCGTGCGGGGGCGTTCCTGACCGGCAAGCCGACGGCCCTGGCCAGTGCGCTCACCAAGATCACCGGCGACATCTCCGCGATCCCGCAGCGGGACCTGCGTGGTGCGCAGGGCATGAACGCGTTCTTCATCGCGCCGGCCGTCGCCGGGGTCTCGCTGAAGACGCTGACCTCGACCCACCCCAGCCTCGAGCAGAGGCTCGACCAGCTGGCCGACGTCGCCGCGCAACTCGGCCGCCCGCTCGACGGCGGCTTCCCGACCCCGAGGAGCTGAGCGTGGGTTTCTGGACCACCCTGACCGGGCGGACCCGGCCGAAGGCGGCCAAGCTCGACGCGTTGTTCGCCCTCCCCGACGCCGCCATCACGTTGCAGACGGCGGCGAACTTCACCATGACCGGACGCGGTGGTGTCTGCTTCCGCGGCGTCGAGGGCCCTGCGTTCGCGCAGACCGTGGCGGATGTGGTGGACCTGCTGGACAACGACGACGACCCCGACATCGAGCGCAGCACCGACGAGTTCGGCTACACCTGGCTGGTCGCGCAGCAGCAGGACATGTCCTCGCTGGTCACGGACCTGCACGCGGTCAACACCAGCCTGGAGATGCAGGGCTTCGCGGACGGGTTGCTGTGCAGCGTCGTCGGCTTCGCCGATCCGCAGGGGCGGCGACTCGGGCTGGTCTACCTCTACAAGCAGGGGACGTTCTACCCCTTCGCCCCCGTCGGGCCGCACCAGCGCGACAACGTGCTGGAACTCCAGGTGCGCGAACTCGTCCGCCGCGAGATCGCCGTCGAGCCCGACCTGTCGCGATGGATGGCGCTGTGGGGCGCCCCGCTTCCCTGAGTGACCGCCCGGCGCCAGGCGCCCGGGCGACCGGGACCGATCAGTCCTTCGACGCGGTGGCCGCCGGCAGGGCCAGCATCCGGTCCAGGGCGACCTTCGCCCACTTCTCGGTCTCGGCGTCCACGCTGATCACGTTGACCTCCTGGCCGGCGACCAGGCTCTCCAGCGCCCACACGAAGTGGGGCAGGTCGATCCGGTTCATCGTGGCGCAGTAGCAGACCGTCCTGTCCAGGAAGACGATGTTCTTGTCCGGGTAGGTGTCGGCCAGCCGCTGCACCAGGTTGAGCTCGGTGCCCACGGCCCACGAGGAGCCGGCAGGCGCCTCGGCGATCGTCTTGATGATGAACTCGGTCGACCCGATCAGGTCGGCCTTGAGGACCACCTCGTGGCTGCACTCGGGGTGGACCAGGATGTTGACGTCCGGGATGCGCTCGCGCAGCTCGTCGATGACGTCGGCGGAGAAGCGACCGTGCACCGAGCAGTGGCCCTTCCACAGGATCATCCGGGCGGAGGCGAGCTGCTCGGGGGTGAGCCCTCCGTGCGGGCGCAGCGGGTCCCACACCACGCAGTCGTCGAGGGAGAAGCCGAGCTGGAGGACAGCGGTGTTGCGGCCCAGGTGCTGGTCGGGGAAGAACAGCACCTTGGTGTCCTCACCGTGCTGGTCGAAGGCCCAGCGCAGCGCGGTCTCGGCGTTGGAGGAGGTGCACACGGCGCCACCGTGACGGCCGCAGAAGGCCTTGATGTCGGCCGAGGAGTTCATGTAGGTCACCGGTACGACCGAGTCCGCGAGCCCCGCGGCGCTCAGTGCGTCCCAGGCGTCCTCGACCTGGGCCAAGCGGGCCATGTCGGCCATCGAGCAGCCCGCGGCCAGGTCGGGGAGGATCACCTTCTGGTGATCGGCGGTGAGGATGTCGGCGGACTCGGCCATGAAGTGCACCCCGCAGAACACGATGTACTCCGCGTCGGGGCGTGCGGCCGCGTCCTTGGCCAACTTGAAGGAGTCTCCGGTGACGTCGGCGAACTGGATCACCTCGTCGCGCTGGTAGTGGTGACCCAGCACGAAGACCCGGTCGCCCAGCGCGGCGCGGGCGGCGCGGGCGCGCTCGACCAGGGCGGGGTCGGAGGCGGGCGGGAGATCGCCGGGGCAGTCGACCCCTCGCTCGGAGTGGGGGTCGGTGCCGCGGCCGAGGACCAGGAGAGGGAGTTGCGTGCTCACCCGGCCATCCTCCCACCTCGGTGCCTGTGCGCCGACTGGCAGGATCACCGCATGCGCGTCCTCATCGCCCCGGACAAGTTCGCCGGCACCCTCACGGCCCCCGAGGCGGCCCGGGCGATCGCCGAGGGCTGGGCGCGCCAGGCCCCCGGCGACGACCTGGACCTGGCTCCGATGTCCGACGGCGGCCCCGGATTCCTCGACGTGCTGGCGGCGGCGTACGGCGACCGTCCCGACGTCCGACTGCTGGGCTGCGAGGTGACCGGTCCGCTGGGGGAGCAGGTCCCGGCGGCGGTGCTGGTGGTCGGGGACACGGCGTACGTGGAGTCGGCGCAGGCGTGCGGGCTCCACCTCGTCGCCCCCGAGCAGCGCGACCCGGAGCGCGCCACGTCGTACGGCGTCGGCGAACTGCTGGCAGTAGCCCTGGAGGCCGGCGCCATGCGGGTCGTGCTGGGGCTCGGGGGGAGCGGCACCAACGACGGTGGGGCCGGGCTGCTGGCGGCCCTCGGCGCCACCAGCGAGCCGACGGACGCTCTGCGGACCGGGCCCGCCGGGCTGGCCGGGATCACGGCCCTGGACCTGACGGCCGCGCGCGAACGCACCGACGGCGTCGAGCTCATCGCGGCCACCGACGTCGACAACCCGCTGCTGGGGCTGATCGGGGCCACCAACGTCTACGGGCCGCAGAAGGGGGTGCACCCCGACCGGCTCCAGGCCGTGGACGCGACGCTCGAGCGCCTGGCCACGCTCGCCGACAAGCGCCTGGGCCTGACGCCGGGCGCCGGCGCCGCCGGGGGACTGGGGTACGCCCTCCTGCTGCTCGGCGGGCGCCGTGAGCCGGGGATCGCCTACGTCGCCGAGGCCGTCGGGCTCACCGCGCGCGCGGCCACCGCCGACCTGGTCGTCACCGGGGAGGGCGCCTTCGACTTCTCCTCCCGCTCCGGCAAGGTCCCCTACGGCGTCGCGCAACTCGCCGCCCAGGCCGCCAAGCCCTGCATCGCGCTGGCCGGGCAGGTGCTGGTCGGGGCTCGCGAGACCCGCGCGCTGGGGATCGAGGCGGCGTACGCCGCGGCGGACCTGGTGGGGGAGGAGCGGTCACTGACCGACCCCGCCGGCAGCCTCGCCCGGCTGGCGGAGCGCACCGCGCGGACGTGGTCCCGCTAGACCGGTCGGGGAATATCGCAGCGTGTGCGACCATTGAAGAAGACATCAGCGCGGTCCGTCCGCGCGCCCAGACGTCGAGCCCAGGGAGTCACCCAGCATGACCGAGCAGGTCGAGACCAACACCGAGATCCGCACCGACGGGATCAACCTCTCCGCCACCGCGGCCGACAAGGTCCGCAGCCTCCTGACCCAGGAGGGCCGTGACGACCTCAAGTTGCGCATCGCGGTGCAGCCCGGCGGTTGCTCGGGTCTGCGCTACCAGCTGTTCTTCGACGAGCGGGACCTCGACGGCGACGTCGTGACCGACTTCGACGGCGTCGAGGTGGTCGTGGACCGGATGAGCGGCCCCTACCTCAACGGCGCGGTCATCGACTTCGTCGACTCGATCGAGAAGCAGGGCTTCACCATCGACAACCCCAACGCGACCGGCTCCTGCGCCTGCGGCGACTCGTTCCACTGAGTCCCCACGCGCGGCACCGCCGCTGACGCCACCAGGGCCCCCGCCGGGAACGGCGGGGGCCCTGTGCGCGTTCGGAGGGGTGCGTGCTCGGAGCAGGTCGCGAGCGGGTCAGTCGACCGGTTCGTTGGTCCGCGTCGTCGGCTCGACCCGGATCGGGGGAGCGTAGGAACCGTCGAGCAGCGACCGCCCGTCGAGCGGGCCGTCCAGGTCGATCACCAGGGTCCGCGGCACGGCGATCGTGGGGCACACGGCGTCCGGGTCGAGCGGGACGACGGCGAGGGTGACGGTGACCGAGCCGTCGTTCTCCAGGATCCGGGGCGTGTCGAGATCCCCGACGCAGTCGGGGTCCCGGGTGGTGAAGTTCAGCGCGATCCGGCTCCCGTCGAGCGTCACGAACGACTCCAGAGGGACCGCGGCGTCACCGACCAGTTCGGGGCCACCGCCCGAGGTGTCCGCCGGTGGCGTCACACCGCCCTGCGGCTGGGGCAGCGTCTCGCCGTTACCGCGCGGAGCGAAGGGGCTGTTGCCGCTCGCGAACCACCAGACGAAGACCGCGACGACGGCCAGGACCAGCGCCGTGGCGCCACTGGTGAGACGCCGCTGCGGGCGCGCTGAACCGTCGATTCCGGACACCCTGCCAGCGTAGCCAGGGGGCGGCTACCGGATCAGCCGAAGTGGAGCTCCAAGCCGGCGGCGAGGTCGGCGAGGTCAGGGGTGATCTGCGGGGCCTCGCTGCGGAAGTCGGCGAGCGCAGGGTGCGTCGTGTCGGGGCGCTGCTCCGGAACGGCGAGGTTGTGCTCGGCGGCGAGACAGTCGTGCGTCATCTGTGTGGGCGAGGACAGGTCCTCGTAGGCCAACCGTTGGTGCGTCATACCTTTCACGCTAGGTGTTACCGATGAGTCGCCCCAGCGGTACCAGCGAGTAGTGTTCGCGCCGTGTCGCTTCTCATCACAGGGTCCATCGCCACTGACCATCTGATGTCCTTCCCGGGCCGGTTCGCCGACTCCCTGGTGGTGGACCAGCTCGACAAGCTCGTGCTGTCGTTCCTCGTCGAGGACCTCGAGGTCCGCCGTGGGGGCTGCGCGGCCAACATCGCGTTCGGGCTCGGCAGCCTGGGCCTGCGACCGGTGCTCGTCGGCGCCGTCGGTGAGGACTTCGTCGACTACCGCTCGTGGCTGGAGCGGCACGGCGTCGACTGCGAGTCGATCCACGTGTCGGACTCCAAGCACACCGCGCGGTTCGTCTGCACCAACGACACCACCATGGCCCAGATCGCCTCGTTCTACGCGGGCGCGATGTCGGAGGCCCGCGAGATCGAGCTCAAGCCGATCGTGGACCGGGTCGGCGGTGCGACGTACGTCTTGATCGCCCCCAACGACCCCGAGGGGATGCTTCGCCACACCCAGGAGTGCCGCGATCGTGGGTACGCCTTCCTGGCGGACCCCTCCCAGCAGCTCGCGTTCGGTGACGGCGAGATGATCCGCGACCTCATCGACGGCGCCGAGATCCTCTTCTCCAACGAGTACGAGGCCGCCCTCATCGAGCAGAAGACCGGGTGGAGCGCCGACGAGATCCGCAGCCGCGTCGGCACCTGGGTGGTCACCCTGGGCGCTCGGGGCGTCCGGGTCGAGCAGCGGGGGACCGAGCCGGTCGAAGTCTCCGCGGTGCCCGACGTCGAGGCCGTGGAGCCCACCGGTGTGGGCGACGCGTTCCGGGCCGGCTTCCTCGCCGCGATCGGGTGGGGCCTGTCGCACGAGCGGGCCGCCCAGTTGGGCTGCGTGCTCGCCGCGTACGTCGTGGAGCGGGTCGGCACCCAGGAGTACGCGCTGCACCAGGGCGCGTTCGTGGAGCGCTTCGCGCGGGCGTACGGCGAGGACGCGGCCGCCGAGATCGCCGCGCACGTGCGCACACGCCGCCCCTGACCCGACCGGCGGAGAGCAGCTAGCGCACGCGTCTGACGAGGTAGCGGGGAACTCCGTCGGGAGCGGTGTCCTCGCCGAGGTACTCCTGGCGCCGCATCCGGCACCAGGCGGGCACGTCCGGGCGGGACGCCGGATCGTCGGCGACCACCGCCACCACCGCTCCGATCTCGACATCGGGAAGGTTGTTGGCCAGGCGGATCACCGGGAGCGGGCAGCGCAGTCCGCGGCAGTCCAGTTCCAGGGCCACCTCCACGGCCGCCAGGTCGAGGCCGGGTGCCTCTCGCTCACCCATGGGGCCCTCCGAGGCGGGCGCGGAGGTCGGCGAGCACCTCGGGGAGTGCGGTGAGCAGCCGGTCGACGTCGGAGGTATCGGCGTCGGCGGGGAACCCCAGCCGGACGTTGCCGTGCGTGAGGGCGCCGATCGCCCTGAGCACGTGGGAGGGCTCCAGGGCGCTGGAGGTGCAGGCCGACCCGCTGGCCACCGCGAGCCCGCGGCGGTCGAGTTCGCCCACGAGGGCCTCGCCGTCGACGTAGAGGCACGAGAAGGACACCAGGTGCGGGAGTCGCCGGTCGGGATCGCCGTGCACCTCGACCCCGTCGATGTGGGCCAGTCGGTCGCGCAGAACGGTGGTGAGGTCGCGTTGGCGCCGGTCGAGCGTCTCGCGCTCGGTGACGCGCGCCTGGAGGGCGGCTGCCGCGGCCAGGACGGCCGGGACGTTCTCGAACCCGCTGACCCGGTGGTCGACCCGGTCGTCGGTGGGGAAGGGAGCCCGCCAGCGTGCGCCGCGGCGTACGAGGAGGATCCCGACGCCGGCCGGTCCGCCCCACTTGTGCGCCGAGAGCGCTGCGGCGGACCAGGCCCGGGGGAGCGGGACACGGGCGGCGGCCGCGCAGGCGTCGACGAAGAGGGGTGCGTCGCCGGCCGCCGCGGCGACCGCGTCGAGATCCTGCAGCGTGCCGATCTCCTGGTTCGCCTGCTGGACGGCGACGACCACGTCGGGACCGGCGGGCACCGCGTCGGTCGACACGTGTCCGAGGTCGTCCACGGGGATCACCCGGGTCGTCCCCGCCCCGCGTGCCTCCCACCAGCGGCCCGCCGCGGCCACGGCGGAATGCTCGATCGCCGAGTGGGCCAGGGTCGGGGTGGCCGAGCGCAGGCCGCCGAGCAGCCCCAGCACGCCCAGGTGCACCGACCGGGTGCCGGACCCGGTGAAGCTGACCTCGTCCTCGCGGACGCCGAGCGCCTCCGCCGTCGCGGCCCGGGCGTTGTCGAGCAACAGCCGCGCCTCGCGTGCCGCGCGGTGCAGTCTCAGCGGGTCGGCGTACCCGTGATCGAGCGCCGCCAGCAGCGTCTCGCGCGCCACGGGATGCAGCGGCTCGCTCGAGACGGAGTCGAGATAACGGGGCCCGTCATGGGGCTCGGAGGGGGCCACGCACCGACTGTAGAGGCCGGGGGCCAGGCACCCCGTGGAGTGGGCCGAGAGGTGGGCGGAGAGCGCCGCGGATGTGACGATCACAACGCGACTGTCCGAGGGGGGTCCCTGGGGCTGATGTTGGTCAATGTGAGTAGTAGGCTGCGATGCGTCCATGTTCGTGTAGAGAGAGGCCGTCCGGCGTGGGTCTGAAACTCCCTGAGCGAGCGCGGAAGGCGAGCACCCTGGCGCTCGCGATTCCTGCCCTCCTGTTGCTCAGCGCCTGTTCCGAGGAGACCCAGGAAGCCTGGGAACGCGGGGCCATCCCGGAGGGGGCGTCCAACCACTCCGACGGCATCATCACGATGTGGCAGTGGACCTGGGTCGCGGCCCTGGTCACCGGTGTCCTCGTGTGGGGCCTGATCGGCTACGCGATCATCAAGTTCCGCCGTCGCAGCGACGACGAGATCCCGGTGCAGTCGCGCTACAACCTGCCGATGGAGATCCTCTACACGATCGCTCCGGTGGTCATGGTGCTGGTCTTCTTCAAGTTCGTCGTCGACGAGCAGGACAGCATCACCGCCGAGGTCGAGAACCCCGACCACGTGATCAAGGTCGTCGGCCAGCAGTGGTCCTGGTCCTTCAACTACATCGACAGCTCGGCGCTGGGCGGTTCGAACGACCTGGAGAACTGCGACACGCCGGGCAACGAGACCTGCGTCTACCAGCCCGGTACGCCGGCCCAGGCGCCCACGCTCTACCTGCCGGTGGGGGAGTCGGTTCGCTTCGAACTGTCCTCGCCCGACGTCATCCACTCGTTCTGGGTGCCGGCGTTCACCTACAAGATGGACGTCATCCCCGGGCGTGACAACTACTTCAACATGACCCCGACGCGCACCGGCACCTTCGTCGGCAAGTGCGCCGAGCTGTGCGGGGCGTACCACTCGCGGATGCTGTTCAACGTCGAGGTGGTCACCGCCGAGGTCTATGCCCAGAAGCTCGAGGAGCTGCGGGCCGCGGGCAACACCGGTGTCGTGCTGGGTGGCTCGAACGTCACCATCCAGGACGGTCTGAACGAAGAGAACGGAGCCGCTGAATGAGCGCAGGGGTGAGTGAAGGGGTCGAGGTCGGCTCCGAGTACGTCTCGCCGAGGCCCAGCATCGGCACCCAGGTCGTGCGGCTGCTGACCACGACCGACCACAAGCTGATCGGCAAGATGTACCTCGCGACGTCGTTCGCGTTCTTCATCATCGGCGGCATCATGGCGCTGCTGATCCGCTCGGAGCTGGCGTTCCCCGGCTCCCAGGTCGTGAGCGACCAGCTGTACAACCAGTTGTTCACCATGCACGGCCTGATCATGCTGCTGCTCTTCGCGACACCGCTGTTCTTCGGCTTCGCGAACGTGATCATGCCGCTCCAGATCGGCTCGCCCGACGTCGCGTTCCCGCGACTCAACATGCTGAGCTACTGGTTCTTCCTCTTCGGTGGCCTGATCGCCGCCTCCGGCTTCCTGACCCCCTCGGGTGCCGCGGACTTCGGCTGGTTCATGTACGTGCCGCTCTCCGACGAGGTCCGCTCTCCGGGCATCGGTGGCGACCTCGGCATCATGGGCCTCTACCTCGGTGGTCTGGGCTCGATCCTCGGTTCGGTCAACTTCGTGACCACGATCATCTGCATGCGCGCCCCGGGCATGACCATGTTCCGGATGCCGATCTTCGTGTGGAACACGCTGATCACCAGCCTGCTCGTGCTGATCGTCTTCCCGATCCTCGGCGCCGCGCTGCTGATGCTCGAGGCTGACCGCCAGCTCGGCACCCACGTCTTCGACGCCGTCCACGGCGGCCCGATCCTGTGGCAGCACCTGTTCTGGTTCTTCGGGCACCCGGAGGTCTACATCATCGCGCTGCCGTTCTTCGGCATCGTGACCGAGATCCTCCCCGTCTTCAGCCGCAAGCCGATCTTCGGCTACATCGGCCTGGTGGGCGCGACCCTGGCGATCGCGGTGCTCTCCGTCGCGGTGTGGGCGCACCACATGTTCGTCACCGGCGCGGTCGACCTGGCCTTCTTCTCCGGCATGACACTGCTGATCGCGGTCCCCACAGGTGTGAAGTTCTTCAACTGGATCGGCACGATGTGGGGCGGGTCTCTGACTTTCGAGAACCCGATGCTGTGGTCGCTGGGCTTCCTCACGACCTTCCTCTTCGGTGGACTGACCGGCGTGATCCTGGCGGCCCCGCCGCTGGACTTCCACGTCTCCGACAGCTACTTCGTGGTGGCGCACTTCCACTACGTCGTCTTCGGCACCGTGGTGTTCGCGATGTTCGCCGGGTTCTTCTTCTGGTGGCCGAAGATGACCGGCCAGATGCTCGACGAGCGCCTGGGCAAGATCCAGTTCTGGATGCTCTTCATCGGCTTCCACACCACGTTCCTGGTGCAGCACTGGCTGGGCGTCGAGGGCATGCCGCGTCGCTACGCGGACTACCTGCCCAGCGACGGCTTCACCTTCCTCAACCAGGTCTCGACCGTCGGCTCCTTCGTGCTGGCGACGTCGATGATCCCGTTCTTCATCAACGTCTACAAGACGTCGAAGACGCCCAAGGTCGAGGTCGACGACCCGTGGGGCTGGGGCCGCTCGCTGGAGTGGGCGACCTCCTGCCCGCCGCCGCGTCACAACTTCGTGACCATCCCGCGGATCCGTTCCGAGTCCCCCGCCTTCGACCTGCACCACCCTGAGGTGGCGGCGATGGAGGCGGGCGAGCACTACGAGGCTGCCGGCATCGGCACGAAGGGTGAGGGTGCCTGATGAAGGCAGAGGCATGGATCTTCGCGATCTGCTCGGCGTTCTTCGTGCTGATCACGCCGACCTACTGGTTCATCACCGAGGAGCCCACGGGCACCTCGGCGCTGGTGATGACCTCCCTACTGGCCCTCCTGGTGACCTTCTACCTGGGCTTCCACGCCTCGCGCATGGAGCCCCGTCCGGAGGACCGCAAGGACGGCGAGATCGCCGACGGCGCGGGTGAGCTCGGCTTCTTCCCGCCGTACTCCTGGTGGCCGCTGTGGTGCGCCGCCTGCGCCGCGATCGGCGTCCTCGCGCTGGCCCTGACCGCGTGGTGGCTCCTGATCATCGGCGCCGTCCTCGGTGTCGCCGCCCTCTCGGGCTGGGTCTTCGAGTACTACGTCGGCGAGCACGCCCACTGAGCCCCACCGCTCCCGAGCCAGCCGCTCACTGAGCCCAGCGGTTCGCCGAACCTCGCGCACGACGGCCAAGGCCCCGTACGACTCCGGTCGCGCGGGGCCTTCGCCGACTGGTCACGTTTTCCCGCCCACTGGTCGCGTTTTCCCGCCGACTGGTCACGTCTTGCCGGGCGAGTTGGCCCGTTTGTCACGCGTGACCGGCCTAACCCCCTTCCTGGCGATCTTGGGGGCCGGCCACGGTTACGCTTGCCGAGTCTGTCCTCGAAGCTCGGAGAAGTGATGCAGGTGCGAGTACGCACAGCGGCCACCGCGGCCGCCCTGGCAGGGTCGCTGGCCCTGGTGAGCGCCTGTAGCGGGGCCGTGGGCAACGACCAGCAGCCGAGCGCGACCTCACCCGGTGCCGAGCCGTCGGCGGTCTCCGCCTCCTCGGCGGTCCTGCGCACGAACGTCAGGCCGGGCGCCGCGGGAGTCTCGGTGGACACACTGGTCTCGGTGACCGCCGAGAACACGCAACTGTCCCGGGTCACCCTGACGGGCCAGGGGAGCGGACGGGTGAAGGGCGCCATCAGCGAGGACGGGGAGCGCTGGGTCGCCGCCGATCGGTTGGAGCCTGGCATGCGCTACCGGCTCACGGCGACTGCGACGACGTCCGATGGCACCGCGACGCAGCTCAAGCGGACCTTCCGCAGCCAGGACCTCACCCTCGACGAGCAGACCTACCCGAGCATCGCCCCGCTCGACGGCGAGACCGTCGGCATCGGCATGCCCGTCATCGTGACCTTCGACGTGCCGGTCAAGAACCGGGCCGAGTTCGAGCGGCACCTGACGGTCACCGCGAGCCCGGCGCAGCCCGGATCGTGGCACTGGCTGTCGGACTCCGAGGTCCACTGGCGGCCCAAGTCGTACTGGAAGCCAGGGACTACGGTCACGGTGGACGCCGACCTGAACGGCGTGAAGGCGGGCAACGGCGTCTACGGTCAGGAGGACCGGGTCAGCCGCTTCCGCGTCGGGGATGCGGTCATCGTGCGCACTGACGTCGCGAACCACGAGATGTTGGTCTTCCGCAACGGCGATCTGTTGCGGACCATCCCGATCAGCGCCGGCAAGCCGGGCTTCACCACCCGTTCCGGCATCAAGGTGATCATCGAGAAGTTCCGCAGCAAGACCATGGACGCCGCGACGACCGGCATCAGCCCGGGTGACCCGGAGTACTACAACATCTCCGACGTGGAGTACGCGCAGCGGCTCACCTACTCGGGAGAGTTCATCCACGCCGCGCCGTGGTCGGTGGGTGACCAGGGATCGGCCAACGTCAGCCACGGGTGCGTGGGCATGAGCACCGAGAACGCGGCCTGGCTCTACTCCATCACTAAGCGCGGCGACGTCGTCGACGTGACCGGCACGGACCGGCCGATGGAGCCCACCAACGGGTACGGCGACTGGAACGTCCCGTGGAAGGACTACAAGGCGGCCTCCGCCCTGTCCTGAGCCGAGTTGCGCCGTGTGGTCGCGCGAGTTGGGTCCTATGGTCGCGCGAGTTGCTCCTCGCGGTCGCTTCAGTGGCGTCGCGTGGCGGCCAGATTGTGACCCCAGGGCCTGCATCGGCCACTGATCCACAGGTGAGCACCTGCTGGTGCTGCGGTGTCTCCTGAGGCGTCACCGTGCGTGCATGAGTGAACTTCTGCCGGACTCCCTCCCTCGCGTCTTCACCCCCGCTCAGGCCGCTGTTGCCGGCGTGGCTCGCGGTCGGCTGCGGAGGAGAGTCCCGGGGAGTGGTGGGGTTTGAGGGCTGGCGGCGCGGCGTGAGGACGTAGAGGGCCATCGGCGGGATCTTCGGTGTGTACGGCCAAGCACTCATCGAAGAAAGAGGTCCACCGATGGCCTTGCCCCAGTCTG
>JBGAJX010000018.1:0-91015 GCA_044224695.1 Marmoricola sp.
ACCCCATGCCGCGGAGGACACCGGCGGTGGAGGTGGCGCCGAGGTGGGTGGGCAGGTCGCGGCGTTCGGCTTCGGCGAGTTCCTCCAACAGCCTCGCGTGGAGGCCGTTGATGCCGCGGATCAGGTCGTCGATGGTCTCGACCAACGCGTCCAGGGTCAGGGTCGATGGGGGTGCGGTCGCGGTTTCGGCGAGGGCTTCGGGTAGGCGTCCGGCGAAGGCCCACCTCGGGTGGGTGCGTTGGTGGGTCGGGGTGCCTGGCATGAGGTGACTCTGCCAGGGGCCACCGACAATTTCGGGTGGGCTGTGAACAGGGGATCGTCAAGCAGGGTTGGGGATTCGGGCAAGCCGGGTTTCGTCCACAGGGCTGGGTTGGGGTGGTTTCGAGACGGGCTCGTTCCTCGCCCTCCTCAACCATCAAGGGCGGGCAGGGTCAGGAAGCGGTAGGAGTGGTGGGGGGTGAAGCCGAGCGAGTCGTACAGAGCGAGGGCCGCGGAGTTGGTGGCGACGACCTGGGCGGCCAGGGTTGTGATGCCGGCTTCGGCGGCCTCCGCCACCAGGGTCCGGATCAGGGCGCGGGCGAGGCCCTGGCGTCGGTGCGCGGGGTCGACCCGGACATCGGTGAGGACAGCCCAGTCGTCGCTGTGCCCGGCGGAGGCGAGTCGGGCACCGGCCAGCAGCGCGCCGTCGGATCCGACGACCTCTCCGAATCGGGTGAAGGCGGGGCCGGTCAGGACCGCCAGTGCGTCGTCGGCGTGCTCGCTCACGCGCGGGTCCCCGGCGAGCCACGCTGCGCTCGACGCCGCACTGACCGACACCGACGCCTCCGACCGGGGCCAGGAACCCAGCGCTCGTGCGATCCGGGCTGTCCCGCCCAGCAACACCAGCGCCTCCCCCTCGTCCCCGGGCGGTTCTGTCCAGCCGTGCGTGCGCAGATCGGCCTCCTCGGACGAGCCGACCACCACCTGGGCCAGCGGAGGCAGACCTGCCGCGGCGTAGAAGGCGACCACCTCGTCCAGCGCCTGCGCGACCGGCGCCCCCGGATCCCCGCAGACCAGCGCCGAACAGGCCCGCCAGGAGAAGCCGCCCGCATCGCGAAGCACCCAGTCGCCGAGTCGCCGTACGCGCGGGGCGGGCCACGCCGCGACGAGTCGGTGCTCGACCTCGTCGGCGGAGAACCGTGCGTGCACCGAAGGGCGCGGCGGAACCGGCTTGCCGGACACGATCAGCGACCGCTCGATCACCACCGCCTCCCCGGCCGCCGTACGCACCGTCAGGGTGGCCTCGCCCCAGGCCTCCAGGACGCCGAGGACGTCGGTGAGTGCCGGCCCCCCGGTGGGGCCCTGCTCGCCGGGCACGAGCCGCCGTACCACCACGCGTTCGCCGACGCGATGCGGACCGAGTCCGGAGGGAAGTGACAACGCCTGCCTCCGGTCCGGATCGATGACTGCGGGTCCTGCTCCGAGAACCTCGTGGGGATACTAGGCTGTCGCACGTCGCGACGAGCGCGACCCGTACCAGCCCTCTGGCGAGGAGGAACCAGGTGACCTACGTCATCGCCCAGCCCTGTGTGGACGTCAAGGACCGGGCCTGTGTCGACGAGTGCCCCGTGGACTGCATCTACGAGGGCCAGCGGATGCTCTACATCCACCCCGACGAGTGCGTCGACTGTGGCGCCTGCGAGCCGGTCTGCCCGGTCGAGGCGATCTACTACGAGGACGACACCCCGGAGCAGTGGAAGGAGTACTACACGGCCAACGTGGAGTTCTTCAACGACCTCGGCTCGCCGGGTGGCGCCGCCAAGCTCGGCGTCATCGAGAAGGACCACGCCCTCGTGGCGGCGCTGCCGCCCCAGGGCGAGTGAGCCCGAGCGCGTGACGCAGGTGCGTGACGCAGGGCGAGCTCCGATCGACCCTCGCGCATGACCGACTTCGTGTCCGTGCCGCCCGCCGGGGTACCCCGGTGGGCGGCACGCACCGTTTCCGGGCGCCTCCCCGACTTTCCCTGGGACGCCCTCGCGCCTGCCGCCGAGAAGGCGCGGGCGCATCCGGACGGCATCGTCGACCTCTCGGTCGGCACCCCCGTCGACCCCACCCCCGAGGTGGTGCAGGAGGCCCTGCGCGCGGCCGCGAACGCACCCGGCTATCCGCTCACCGTGGGACGGGTGGCGACCCGCCAGGCCGCCGTGGACTGGCTGGAGCGGCGGTTCGGCGTGACCGGCCTCGACACCGACGCGGTGCTGCCCGTGATCGGCTCCAAGGAACTCATCGCCTCGCTCCCGGGTCACCTGGGTCTCGGCGACGGCGACCTCGTGGTGCAACCCGCGCTGGCGTACCCGACGTACGAGGTCGGCGCCGTGCTGGCCGGGGCCCGCTGTGTCGCTACCGACTCGCTCACCGCGCTGGGTCCGCAGCGCCCGGCGCTGGTCTGGGTCAACTCGCCGTCGAACCCGACGGGCCGCATCCTCGGGGTCGACCACCTCCGCAAGATGGTCGCGTGGTGCCGCGAACGCGGTGCGCTGTTGGTCTCCGACGAGTGCTACCTCGAGGAGGTCTGGGAGGGCGAGGCCGTCTCGATCCTGCACCCCGACGTCAGTGACGGTGACCACCGCGGACTGCTGGCGGTGCACTCGCTCTCCAAGCGTTCGAACCTCGCCGGCTACCGCTGCGCATTCGTCGCCGGCGACCGCGATGTGGTGGGGGAGTTGCTCGCGGTCCGCAAGAACCTGGGGCTCCAGTTGCCGTTCCCGCAGCAGGTGGCGATGGAGGCCGCGCTCGCCGATGACGCGCATGTCGCCGAGCAGCACAGCCGGTACGCCGCACGCCGCGCCCTGCTGCGCTCCGCGCTGGAGTCGGCCGGCTTCCGCGTCGACCACTCCGAGGCCTCGCTCTACCTGTGGGTCACGCGCGACGAGCCGTGCTGGGACACGGTCTCCGCGCTCGCCGAACGCGGCATCCTGGTCGCGCCCGGGGCGTTCTACGGCGCGGCCGGGGAGCGGCACGTCCGGGTCGCGTTCACCGCGACCGACGAGCGCGTCGCGGCTGCGGTAGCCCGCCTGACTGCTTGACCGCCTGAGCGCCGAGGCGAGCCTCAGGCAGGCTGCGCGCTGCGCGGTTCCGGGACGGTGTTCGGGTCGGCCGACGGGCCGGGCATCGGCATCGCCTCGTCGAAGCGCGGGGCGAAGTCCGCACCCCGGGTGATCCGCCCCCGGAACGGGGACTCCGCGACGACCCGTACGGCGGCGATGCGCTCGGACCTGACCACCACGTGGTGGCCTTCCCCGGTTTCCAGCACCACCCCGTGGCCGTCGTTCGCGGCCACCACGCCGTCGATCCAGCAACCGTCGACGAGGACGGAGACGTCGTACCCGTTCTCGTGGGCGCGGTCGATCGCCATGCCCATCGTGTACAGCATCGAACTCATGGCAGTCCCCCAAGGCCTGACCCGCGGACCCCACCGCCGGACCCCCCGACATCGCCGCAGGGTGTGATCCTCGCGGATGCGGACCGCGAGCGATACAGCCCATTCGGGTGGTTCGCCCGGTCAGCCCCCTTCGACCACATCCACATGGACGTGGTCGCGGTGCTCCAGGATGGCCCGGGTGTCCGCGGGGGTCGCATCGTCGACAGGGGCCCGGTAGTCCCGCCAGCCCTGCTGCGAGCGATAGCCCGTGGACCAGATCCGGTCGTCCCAGATGACGTACTGCACGCCGAGTCGACCGGCGTGCGCCTGGAGATAGTGGGCCATCGCCCAGCCCTCGCGCCGCGCCTGGTCGGTGACCGGCCGGAAGAACACGTCGATCGCCCGGCCGTCGTAATGGGTGGAGCCCTCCTGGTGCCCGGTGGACACGCCGCCGGGGGCGAAGCCGCCCAGGGACAGGTCCCCGAAGGCGGTCTCGAGGTCGCGACGGACGCCGTCGGCGCGCGGGGTCAGTCCGTTCTCGCCCATCTCCTGACGCGGGCCCTCCGGCCGGTCCACCACACAGGAGAACGCGCCGGGGCTGTAGCCGGTCAAGGCCGAGGCGAGCGCCCGGGCGCCCTCCGCGTGCTGCTCGTAGGCCTCGGGGAACCCGGAGCGCTGCACCGCCTGGGCGGCCTCGGTGATGCGCAGGTCGCGGTAGCCCTCCACCTCCACCAGCGCGTCGTAGAAGGCGTTCGTGGCGTAGACCGGGTCCTGCACCTGCGCCGGCGTGCCCCAGCCCTGGGAGGGCCGCTGCTGGAAGAGGCCGAGGGAGTCGCGGTCGCCGTAGTCGATGTTGACCAGCTTGCTCTCCTGGAAGGCGGTGGCCAGGGCGATCGACACCGCGCGCGCCGGCAGCCCGCGCTGGACCCCGATCGCGGCGATGAGCGTGGCGTTCTGGGCCTGCTCCAAGGAGAGGTCCACCGAGGTGCCGGCGACCTGCGCGGTGCAGCCCTCGGGATCGGGGAAGGGACCCGCGCCCAGCCGGACCAGCAGCAGGCCGGCCACCGCGGCAGCGGTCACCCCGGCGAGCAGGACCCAGCCTCGGGCCCGCCCGGCCTCGTCGCGACGGCGTGGACGGCCGGGCGTCCTGGAGCGGTGGCGGTCAGTCGTTGGCATGCAGGGCGGAGTTGAGGGCGATCCCCTCGCCCTTCCACGGCACCGCCTCGACGGCGCCGGTGGTGGAGTTGCGACGGAACAGCACGTTGTCGGCGCCCGAGAGCTCGGCGGCCTTGACCACGCGGCTCTCCCCGGCGCCGTCGCGCAGGAGCACCTTGGTGCCGGCGGTGACGTAGCAGCCGGCCTCGACGACGCAGTCGTCGCCCAGGGAGATGCCGATGCCGGAGTTCGCACCCAGCAGGCAGCGGCGCCCGACCGAGATGACCTCCTTGCCGCCACCGGACAGAGTTCCCATGATCGACGCCCCGCCGCCGATGTCGGAGCCGTCGCCGACGACCACGCCCGCGCTGATGCGGCCCTCGACCATCGAGGTGCCCAGGGTGCCGGCGTTGAAGTTGACGAACCCCTCGTGCATCACCGTCGTGCCGGAGGCCAGGTGCGCTCCGAGGCGGACCCGGTCGGCGTCGGCGATGCGGACCCCGGAGGGCACCACGTAGTCGGTCATCCGGGGGAACTTGTCGACCCCGTACACGTGCACCGGGATGCCGTCGGCCTTGAGCCGCGCCCGGGTGAGCTCGAACCCCTCGACGGCGCACGGACCGGCGCTGGTCCACACGACGTTGGTCAGGAGGCCGAAGACGCCCTCCAGGCTCACGGTGTGCGGCTGCACCAGCCGGTGGCTGAGGAGGTGGAGGCGCAGCCAGGCGTCGTACGGGTCGCTCGGGGCCGCCTGCAGGTCGGCCACCTCGACGCGGACCACGACGCGGCGTACTCCGCGGGCCTTGTCCACCCCGGCCAGTGCGCCGAGGTCGCCGACGGCGTCCTCGTCCTGCTCCGGACCCAGGTGCGGGGAGGGGAACCACACGTCGAGCACGGCACCCTCGGCGGTGTCGTCGAGGCCGGCCACGGTGGCCAGGCCGACGCCGAAGGCCTCGCGGGGAAGGGACGGTGCGGTCTCGCTGCTGGTCACGGGGCAACGCTACCCAAGCCCGACAACGGCTCCGGCCGCGGTCGCCGGGCGGGGCCGTTTGGTTGGATGGGTGAATGGACGCCGCCCTGGATGCCACCCTCGATCCGGTCACCCTCACGCAGGTCCTGGTGGACCTCCCCTCGGTGAGCGGGGACGAGCGGCGCATCGCCGACGCCGTGGAGGCGTCGCTGCGTGGCCTGGCCCACCTCGACGTCGTCCGCGTCGGCAACACCCTGGTGGCCAGGACCATGCAGGGAGCCGCGGAGCGCGTCGTGCTGGCAGGTCACCTCGACACCGTCCCGGAGGCCGACAACCTGCCCTGCCGGCGCGACGAGGAGTTCCTGCACGGGTTGGGCACCTGCGACATGAAGGGCGGGGTCGCGGTCGCGCTCCACCTGGCGGCGACCGTGCCGACGCCGAACCGCGACGTCACCTACGTCTTCTACGAGTGCGAGGAGGTCGACGCCGAGCGCAACGGGCTCACGCTGCTGGCCCGCGACCACGCGCACCTGCTCGAGGCGGACTTCGCCGTCCTGCTCGAACCCTCCGACGCCGTCGTCGAGGCGGGCTGCCAGGGCACCCTGCGGGTGGTCGTCACCACCGACGGGGAGCGGGCGCACTCGGCGCGGGCCTGGATGGGGAGCAACGCGATCCATGCGGCGGCCGACGTGCTCGGCCGCTTGGCCGCCTACGAACCGCGGGAGCCGGTGGTCGACGGGCTGCGCTACCGGGAGGGGCTCAACGCCGTGCACGTCGAGGGCGGGGTCGCCGGCAACGTGATCCCGGACGAGTGCCGGGTCACGGTGAACTACCGCTTCGCGCCCGACCGGAGCGAGGCCGAGGCGCTGGCCTTCGTGACCGAGTTCTTCGCGCCGTACGCCGTGACGCTTGCCGACAGCGCCCCCGCCGCGCAACCGGGTCTCGGGCTGCCGGCGGCCGCCGCGTTCGTGGCCGCGGTCGGCGGTGAGGTGAACCCGAAGTTCGGTTGGACCGACGTCGCCCGCTTCAGCGCACTCGGCGTGCCCGCGGTCAACTTCGGTCCGGGCGACCCCTCGTTGGCGCACCGGCGCGACGAGCGGGTGCCGATCGCGCAGATCGAGCAGGTGGCCGCCCATCTGCGGTCGTGGTTGGAGGGCTGAGATGACCGAGCACGACGAGGAACCCACCCGGCCCGAGCGGTTCCGGGGGCGGGTCCGCCTGCGCGGTGAGCAGGTCGAGTCGCTCACCATGGACCAGCGGTTGCTCGACGACCGCGGTCCTGCGGACTGGGTGCACACCGATCCCTGGCGGGTGCTGCGGATCCAGAGCGAGTTCGTCGACGGGTTCGGTGCGCTGGCCGAGCTCGGCCCGGCGGTCGCGGTCTTCGGGTCGGCGCGGACCCCGGCGGACCACCCCTACTACGAGCGGGGCCGGGAGGTGGGCCGGCTCCTCACCGAGGCCGGCTTCGCGGTGATTACCGGTGGCGGCCCCGGCGCGATGGAGGCGGCGAACCAGGGGGCCGTCGAGGCGGGCGGGGTCTCGGTCGGGCTGGGCATCGAGCTCCCCTTCGAGACCGGGCTGAATCCCTACGTCGACCTCGGCGTCAACTTCCGCTACTTCTTCGCGCGCAAGACGATGTTCGTGAAGTACTCCCGCGGCTTCATCGTGCTGCCGGGCGGGTTCGGCACCTTCGACGAGCTGTTCGAGGCGCTGACCCTGGTGCAGACGAAGAAGATCACCTCCTTCCCGATCGTGCTGCTGGGCACGGCGTACTGGTCGGGGCTGGTCGACTGGCTCCGCGGCACCGTGATGGCCGACGGCAAGATCTCCCCGCACGACCTCGACCTGCTCACGGTGACCGACGACCCGGCCGAAGCCGTCGAGCGGATGGTCGCCGCCGCCCGCGAGCGCGGCCGTGGCACGATCGCCCCATGACCTGGGTGCTCGCCCTGCTGGCCGTGGCGGTGCTCGGCGTGACCGCGGTGGTCGCGACCGGTCGCGGCGGCTCGCTGCAGCAGACGTACGACGACCGGCCCGACGCCCGCGTGCCGGCCACGGGTCCGCTCACCGCCGCCGACCTGGCGCAGGTCCGTTTCACCACGGCCTTCCGGGGCTACCGGGCCAGTGAGGTCGACGCCCTGCTGGCGCGCCTGGGACGTGAGTTGGCCGCACGCCAGGACCAGCAGGCCCGGCCGGACGCCCAGCCGGACGCCCGGACGGACGCCCAGCAGGACATCCAGCCGGACGTCCGGCCGGAGCCCGGGCGGGCTCCCGGCGAGCCGGGCTCCGCGCACCCGTGAGCGATCTCGTGGCCGGCCCGGACGGGCTCGTGCGCTGCGGTTGGGGAGTCTCGACCGACGACTACCGCGCGTACCACGACACCGAGTGGGGTCGTCCCGTCCGGGGCGAGGCGGCCCTGTTCGAGCGCCTGAGCCTCGAGGCGTTCCAGTCGGGGCTGTCGTGGCTGACCATCCTGCGCAAGCGCCCCGCCTTCCGGAGCGCCTTCGCCGGGTTCGACCCCACGGCCGTCGCCGCTTTCGGGGAGGCGGACCGCGCACGACTGCTGGCCGATGCCGGCATCGTCCGCAACCGCGCCAAGATCGACGCGACCCTGGCGAACGCAGCCGCCGTCGTGGCGTTGGACGGTGGCCTGACCGACCTGCTCTGGTCCTTCGCCCCGACCGGCGCGCGCCCGGCGCCGCGCACCCTGGCCGACGTGCCCGCCACCTCCGCGGAGTCCACCGCGATGGCCCGGGAGTTGAAACGACGCGGGTTCCGCTTCGTGGGCCCGACCACGGCGTACGCGCTGATGCAGGCCACCGGCATGGTCGACGACCATCTGCTCGGCTGCTGCGCCCGTGGGGAGTGAGCGCGGGGAAGCGGTCGACTCGTTCCGGTGGTTGCCCGGCGCCGCGTACGGCATATTGCTCCCGTGACCCCGGACAAGATCGCCCTGCTGCTCACGGTGCTGGCCGCTGTGGTCGTCGTCCTGACCCGGGTACGGCTGTCCTCCCAGAGCTCGGCCGGCCGGCTCTCGGTGTCTCCGATGGTGGCCTGGGTGCACACTCTGGCGGGCACGGGCGCGATCCTGCTGTGGTCCGGGATGCTGATCACCGGCCGCGAGGACCTCGGCTGGCTGTCCCTGCCGCTGTGGTGGGTCACCGTGTTCGCCGGGCTGCTGGTGCTGGTGCGGTGGCTGCCCGCCCGCGGTCGGCACTCGGCCGAACCCGTGGGCGACAGCTGGGGGGAGGGGCCCGGACTCTCGATCCTGGCCCATGTCGGCATGCTCGTCGGCGTCCTGATCTTCACGTTCTACCTGGTCTTCGACAAGCTCCCGGTGTGACCGGGCGGGTCCGATGCCTCCCTCGCTGGCCGGGTGCGCGATAATGGGGTGTCATCCGGCGCGCCCCCGGGCGGTTTCGACCCAGGTCCGGCGCGCTGCAGTCTCAGAAAGAGGTGTTCGCACATGGCGGCGATGAAGCCGCGGACAGGCGACGGTCCGCTCGAAGTCACCAAAGAGGGTCGCGGCATCGTGATGCGCGTCCCGCTGGAAGGTGGCGGACGCCTCGTGGTCGAGCTCAACGCCGACGAGGCCGGAGCGCTGGGCGCGGCGCTCAAGGAGGTTGTCGGCTGACCGGGTGGTCGGGCGTGGAGCCGCCCGAGATCCGGCTCGGCCCGGACGGGCTGCTCCACACCACGGGGGTCGAGATCGTCGCGGTGCCTTTCGGCACCGCGGACGGAGCCTTGGTGCTCGGGCCCGGGGCCCCGGAGATCGACGACGCCGTCGACACGGACCTCCTGGCGCTGCTCGAGCACCAGCAGGCCACCGGTAAGGCCGGCGAGATCATCGAGCTCCCCCTGCTGTCCGGGGACGGGCCGCGCTCCGCGCTGCTGGTCGGGACCGGCTCCGATGCTCCCGCCGACCTGCGTCGCGCGGGTGCCGCGCTGGCGCGACGGGTGAAGGGTCGTTCCGTGGTCGCGACGTCGATCGCGGCAGCCGCCGACGACGCCGGTCTGCGTGCCTTCGTCGAGGGTCTGGTGCTGGGGTCCTTCACCTTCCATCGCCGTACCACTGCGCCTCCGGCACCGGTCGGCACCATGGTGCTCTCCCTCACCTACGACGTGGCGGCCCGTCAGGCCGTGCTCGACCTGGCGCTGGCCCAGGCACGCGCTGCCTGGACCGCGCGGGCGCTGGCGCTGGTGCCCTCCAACGAGAAGAACCCGGGGTGGATGGTCGAGCGCGCCCGGGAGACCGCCTCCGGCGCCGGGCTCGACGTCCGCGTCTGGGACCGTCGCGCGCTGAGCGCCGACGGCTTCGGCGGCATCCTGGCCGTCGGCCAGGCCTCCGACACCCCGCCCGCGCTGGTGCAGCTCAGCTACACGCCCGCCACGACCACGCGCCGTACGCCGCACGTGGTGCTGGTCGGCAAGGGGATCACCTTCGACACTGGCGGGCTCTCGATCAAGCCGTCCGACGCGATGATGACGATGAAGCGCGACATGACCGGAGCCGGCGTCGTGCTCGCCGTCATGGAGGCGCTGGCCGCGCAGGGGTGCTCCGTCCGCGTCACCGGTCTGCTGGCGCTGGCCGAGAACGCCGTGAGCGGTCGGGCGCTGCGTCCCGGCGACGTCATCCGGCACTACGGCGGCCGCTCCACCGAGGTGACCAACACCGACGCCGAGGGACGCCTGGTCCTCGCCGACGCCCTGGCCTACGCCGTGGCCGAGCTCGGGCCCGACCTGCTGCTCGACGTGGCCACCTTGACCGGCGCGATGAAGGTCGCGCTGGGGCAGCGCACCGGCGGCTTCTTCGCCACCGACGATGCGCTGGCCGCGTCGCTGCGTGAGGCGGGGTCCGCTTCGGGGGAGCCGCTGTGGCGACTGCCGCTGCACGAGGAGTACGCGGCCCTGCTGGACTCCACGGTCGCGGACGCAGACAACGCGCCCGGCGGGCCGGGCGCGATCACCGCAGCCCTGTTCCTGCAGCCCTTCACCGGAGGGCTGCCCTGGGCGCACCTGGACATCGCCTCGGTCGGCGACTCCCCGATCGACGCCTACGAATGGACGTCGGGGGCTACCGGCTTCGGGGCGCGGTTGTTGCTGCGTTGGCTGGAGCACCCGCAGGTGCCGACCAAGCCGACGCGGAGAGGGGTCTCGCGATGATGCACGGACTGACGGTGCGGTGGTCGCTGGCCGTCTCCGAGCCCGGTGTGGAGGAGCGACTGGCGGCGTACGTCGAGGAGACCTCCCACGCCCGGTTCACCGGGATGGCCGGCCTGCGTTTCAAGACCTGGCGGATGCGCCCGGGGGAGTGGTTCGAGGGCTGCTACGTCTTCGCCACCGTGGAGGAGCGTGAGCGTTTCCAGGCCGACTTCACCGCCGTCGCCGCGACCGCCCCGGGGTCGGTGCTCGTCGGGGCCCCGCCGGAGCTCATCGAGCCGTGCGTGATCGTGGCCGTGGCCGAGGGCGCGGACGGGTTCACCCCGGCAGCCAGGTACGCCTGACGCGCGACCGCTCAGGCAGTGGTCTTGCGCGCCAGCAGGAGGCCGTCGCTCATCGGGAGCAGCAGCGGGGTGAGGGACTCGTTCTCCCGGATCTCGCGTCCCAGTTCGCGGATCGCGACCGTCTCGGCGTCTCGCTGAGCGGGGTCCGCCACGCGGTCGTGCCACAGCGCGTTGTCGAAGGCGACCACGCCGCCGGGGCGCAGCAGCCGCAGCGCCTCGGTCAGGTAGTCGCCGTACTCCACCTTGTCGCCGTCGCAGAACACCAGGTCGTAGTGCCCGTCGGTCAGCCGGGGCAGCACGTCCAACGCCGAGCCGGTGATCAGCCGGGCACGCTGGCTGGGGATCCCGGCCTCGGCGAACGACTTCTTGGCCAGCCGTTGGTGCTCGGCCTCGGTGTCGACGGTGGTCAGGACGCCGTCCGAGCGCATCCCACGCAGCAGCCACAGCCCGGAGACGCCGGTGCCGGTGCCGATCTCGACGACCGCCTTGGCCTCGATCACCGCGGCGACGAACCGCAGCGCGGCCCCTCCGCCGGGTCCGATCGGGGCGACGCCGACCTCGGTGGCGCGGGACCGTGCCGCCGCCAGGACCTCGTCCTCGGCGACGAACTCCTCGGCGTAGGCCCAGCTCGCAGGCTTCAGTCCGGTGGAAATGGTGGCCCCCTCGGGTCGTGTCAGGTCAACAGCCGGACTCTAACCGATCGAGGGGGAACCAAAGACGCGCGCTCGGAGTTGAGAAGGGGACGGATACCGGGCTCGTGGCCTGCGCTCGGCATCCGTTCAGTGATCTCTCAGTCCGGATGCCTAGCGTCGAAGGAGGCCAGTGGTGCCGACGCGGTCCGCGACGTCCGATCAGGGCGCACGACGTCGGCTGACGCTGTTCCGCGATCAGCAGAGACCGGCCGAGGAGCGCAGGATGAGCACGCAGCACCCCGTCGAGCCGGCGATCCCGGTGGCGGTCGTGCCGAGTTGGCACGACATCGTCGAGCAGCACTCCGCCCGCGTCTACCGGCTCGCCTACCGGTTGACGGGCAACCGTGCGGACGCTGAGGACCTCACCCAGGAGGTCTTCGTCCGGGTCTTCCGGTCGCTGGACTCCTACCGGCCCGGCACCTTCGAGGGCTGGCTGCACCGGATCACCACGAACCTGTTCCTGGACCAGGCACGCCGCCGCGCCCGGATCCGCTTCGACGCGTTGGCCGACCACGCCGAGGACCGTCTGCCGGGCCGGGCGCTGGCTCCCGACGAGCAACTTCTCGAGGACCTCTTCGACGACGACGTCGAGGCCGCGCTGGCGACCCTGAGCCCCGACTTCCGGGCCGCGGTCGTGCTCTGCGACGTCGAGGGTCTCTCCTACGAGGAGATCGCCGACGTCCTGGGGCTCAAGCTCGGCACGGTCCGCTCCCGGATCCACCGCGGGCGCGCGCAGCTGCGCTCCGCGCTGGCTCACCGTGCGCCCGATCGTGGGCGGCAGCGCTACTCCGGACCTCCGGAGGGCCAGGTCTCCTCGGCCACCACGAGCGCGGCGTCGGGGGTGCGCTGATGCACTTCGGAGGTCACCTCGGCAGCCGGGTCAGCGACCTGATCGACGGTCGCCTGCCCGCGCGTGAGGCCGACCGGGCCTGGGACCACGTCCTGGGTTGCGGTGCCTGCCGGGACCTCGTGGAACACGAGCGCTGGGTCAAGGACCGGCTCTCCTTCGGGCTCGGCGTGCAGCCGCCCGCGGGGCTCTGCTCCAGCCTGGCCGACCTGCCCCTGGTCGACCTGCCCCTGGTCGATGGGGGACGGCACGATCGCGTGGCCGAGGCCTGGTCCGCCGTCGGCGTCCTGGAGTCCCGGCACCGGACCCGGCGTACGGGCTGGGCCGTGGTGGGGGCGGGCTCGCTCTCCCTGGCCGTCGTGGGAGTCCTCACGCTCGGTCCAGGCCTTCCCTCGCCGTTCAACGAGGCCCCGCGCGAGGCCTCGATCGGTGACGCGGTGCCTGACCGGCCCACAGTTCCGGCGGTGTTGCGGCCGTCGTTGACGGAGATCGTCCTGGAGGAGCTCACCCGGGCCGGCACCCGGCCGGACGAGCAGGCGCCTGCGCGGACGACCACCCCTGAGGGACAATGGCGGGGTGAGCGCACCCCCGTCCGAGTCCCCTGAGTCGTCGCCCCAGTACGACGACGCCCCGACGCGGGACTCCGCGCAGGACCCGGCGCAGCACCCAGCGTCCGGGCGGGCGCAGCCGCCCGCCTTCGTGGGACGCCCCTTCGGGGCCGCTCCCGAGCGCGACGAGGCAGTGACGGCCCCGATCCCGGCGGTGCCGATGTCGCCGTCGCCGCCCCCACCCCCGCCGGCTGCGCCTCCCACGGCAGGGCCTCCTCCGGCGGCGCCTCCCACGGTGGGGCCGGGGCCGGCCTGGGGAGGGCCTCCCCAGGCTCCGACGTGGCCGCCGCCTCCGGGGTTGGCTCCGCCTGTCGCCGCACCGCGGGGGCCCCGCCTGGTCCCCGCGTGGGTCGTGGGCCTGATCACGGCGGGCGCGCTGGGGCTCGGCCTGATCGGCGGTCTCCTGGGCGGGGCCCTCGTGCTCGGCACCGCAACCGACGACGATCTGCCCAGCCTGGGCGGAGCCGCCCCTGCCGACGCCGCCGACGGTTCGGTAGCGGCGGTGGCGGAGACGGTGCTGCCGAGCACCGTGCAGGTGCGGGTCAGCGCCGGCGAGGGGGCTGCGGCCGGGGGCGCGACCGGGTCCGGGTTCTTCGTGGACGACAAGGGCCACGTCATCACCAACAACCACGTGGTCGAGGGCGCGGCCGAGCAGGGCCGGGTCGACATCGTCGACAACGACGGCCGGGTGTTCCGCGCGACCATCGTCGGGCGGAGCCCGGTCTACGACATCGCAGTGCTGCTCGTCCGGGACGCCCCCGACGCCGCGCCCGTGGCGCTGGGCTCGAGCCGCGCCATGAACGTCGGCGACACGGTCGTGGCGATCGGTTCGCCCCTGGGGCTGTCCCGCACGGTCACCTCCGGCATCGTGTCCGCGCTCGACCGGCCGGTGACCACCGGGCCCTCGGACGCTTCGTCGTACATCAACGCGGTGCAGACCGACGCCGCGATCAACCCCGGCAACTCCGGCGGCCCGCTGGTCAACCTGCGGGGCGAGGTGGTCGGCGTGAACTCGGCCATCGCCACCACCGGCGGCGCCGAGGGCAACATCGGTGTCGGGTTCGCGATCCCGATGGAGCAGGTGCGCTTCACCGCGCAGCAGATCATCCGCACGGGCAGGGCGGAGTACCCCGTGATCGGTGCGAACGTCGACACCTCGGTGACCGACGCCGGCGCGGAGATCGTGGAGGTCCCCGTGGGCTCACCGGCGCGCAAGGCGGGGCTGCGCGCGGGCGACCGGATCGTCGGTGTGGACGGCACCCGGGTCACCGACGGGATCTCGCTGATCGTCGCGATCCGCAGCCACCGGCCCGGAGAGACCATTGAGCTCCAGGTGGTGCGGGACGGAGACGAGCTGACCGTGCCGGTGACGCTGGACGCCAAGGTCGGCTGAGCCGGCCCACTCCTCGACCAGCGACGACCCACGACGGCCGGCGCGGCTCAGGTCGCGTCGTAGTCGTAGGGCGGCAGTTCGCCCTCGGCCAGCTCGGGGACGTCCCGCACCGCGGTGCCGGCCGGGGTCTCGTCCTCCTCCCAGGCCTCCATGATGTGCTTGCGCAGCGCCTTGCGGGGGTCGAGGTCGGTCAGCTCGAAGTCGGAGAACTCCGGTCCGAGCTCGTTGCGGATGTCGTCGCGCGCCTGGGTGGTGAACTGCCGGAACTGGCGGACGAAGCGTCCGGCCTGCCGGGCGAACTCGGGCAGGCGGTCGGGGCCGAAGACCAGCAGCCCGATCACGAGGAGGACCCCGAACTCGGGGACGCCGATCCCGATCATGGGCCGTGCCTCAGAACTTGCCGGCCGGGGTCAGCCCCAGCTGGAACCCGGCCAGACCGCGTCCGCGTCCGCTGAGCGTCTCGGCGATCCGGGTGAGCTCGCGCGCGGCGGGGGACGCGGGGTCGGAGAGCACGATCGGCCGGCCGGTGTCTCCGCCCTCGCGCAGCGGGGTCTCCAGCGGGATCCGGCCCAGCACCGGTACGTCGAACCCGAGCCGCTGGGTCAGGGTCTCGGCGACCCGATCGCCGCCACCGCTGCCGAAGACCTCGAGGCGGTGCTCCGGACCGCAGTGCGGGCAGGCGAGGAAGGCCATGTTCTCGATCACGCCGACGACGCGCTGATGCATCATCGAGGCCATCGTGCCGGCGCGCTCGGCGACCTCGGCGGCCGCCTCCTGCGGCGTGGTGACGACCACGACCTCGGCGTTGGGCAGGTGCTGACCCAGTGAGATCGCCACGTCGCCGGTGCCGGGGGGAAGGTCGAGGAGCAGGGCGTCGAGGTCGCCCCAGAAGACGTCGGAGAGCATCTGGACCAGGGCGCGGTCGAGCATCGGGCCACGCCAGGCCACCACCTGGTCGCGGCGGGGCTTCAGCATCCCGATGCTGATCACCGACGGGCCGGCCTCGGTCGGCACCGGCATGATCAGGTCCTCGACCTGGGTGGGCCGGACATCGGCCACGCCCAGCATCGCGGGCACCGAGTGACCGTAGATGTCGGCGTCGACGATGCCGACCTTGAGCCCCTGCCGGGCCATCGCGACGGCCAGGTTCACCGTCACCGAGGACTTGCCGACGCCGCCTTTGCCGGACGCGACGGCGTACACCTTGGTGAGCGACCCGGGCTGGTTGAAGACGATCTCGCGGCTCGCCTGTCCACCGCGCAGGGTGGACTGCAGCGCCGAGCGCTGCTCGTCGTTCATCACGCCGAAGGTGACGGAGGCGTCGGTGACGCCGGCGACCGAACGGGCCGCCTCGGTCACGTCGCGGGTGAGCCGGTCGCGCATCGGGCAGCCCGAGACCGTGAGCAGGATGTGGACGGCGACCTCGCCGCCGGCACCGACCTGGATCCCGTCGACCATCCCCAGCTCGGTGATGGGACGGCGGATCTCGGGATCGTTGACGCCCGCGAGGGCAGCCATGATCTGCTCGGCGGTGGGAAGGCTCATGGCCTCAAGCGTACGGTCAGGCCGGGGAGGACGGCGGAGCCGGTCGCTGCTGGCCGTCGGTGTCCGCGGCGGCGGGGGACTCCTCCGCGCTCTCGCGGACGCTGCGCTCCTCAAGCTCGGCCAGCAGCGCCCGCAGCTCCGAGCGGACGTAGTCGCGGGTGGCGACCTCGCCCAACGCCATCCGCAGGCTGGCCATCTCCCGGGCCAGGAACTCCATGTCTGCGTGGGCGCGGGCATTGGCGAGCCGGTCGTTCTCCCCGATGACGCGGTCGCGGTCCTCCTGGCGGTTCTGCGCCAGCAGGATCAGCGGCGCGGCGTACGACGCCTGCAGGCTGAGCATCAGCGTGAGGAAGATGAAGGGGAAGGGGTCGAACCCCCCGTTGCGCTCGGGAACCAGCCAGTTCCACAGCAGCCAGGCCGCGACGAACAAGGTCATGTAGAGCAGGAACCGGGCGGTCCCCATGAAGCGCGCGAAGCGCTCGGCGAAGCGGCCGAAGGCGTCGTCCTCGAACCGCGGTGCGCGGATCAACCGGGTGCGCTCGCGCGGCTGGTCCAGGCGCGGACGCCGCTCGGTGGTGTCGTGGTCGCGGCGGGGGCGCCCCCCGCGGCGCGCCCGGTCACCGCCCTGCTCAGACCGCGCCACGGGACCTCCCCACGAACGGCTTCGGACGGTCGCGCCAGTTCTCCGGGAGCAGGTGGTCGAGCAGGTCGTCGACCGTGACCGCGCCCAGCAGGTGGCCTGCCTCGTCCGAGACCGGGGCTGCGACCAGGTTGTAGGTGGCCAGGTGACGGGCGACCTCCTCCAGCGTCGCGTCCGGGCGCAGCGGCTCGGTGCCGCCGTCCACCAGCGCCCCGAGCATCGTGCTGGGGGGCTCGCGCAGCAGGCGCTGGATGTGCACCACGCCCAGCAGCCGTCCGGTGGGGGTGTCGAAGGGGGCGCGGGTGACGTAGACGACCGCGGCCAGCGAGGGGGTCAACTCCTCGATGCGCACCCGGGCCAGGGCATCGGCCACCGTCGCGTCGGGGGGCAGGATGACCGGCTCGATCGTCATCATGCCGCCGGCGGTCCGCTCCTCGTAGGTGAGCAGCCGCCGGACGTCCTCGGCCTCGTCGGGGTCCATCAGCCGCAGCAGCGTCTCGGCCGTCTCCGGAGGCAGGTCCGCGATCAGGTCGGCGGCGTCGTCGGGCGACATCTCCTCCAGCACGTCCGCGGCCCGCTCCTCGTCGAGCTGACCGAGGATCTCGACCTGGTCCTCCTCGGGCAGCTCCTCGAGCACGTCGGCCAGACGCTCGTCGTCCAGGGCCGCCGCGATCTCGCCACGGCGCTTCGCGGGCAGGTCGTGGATCACCGTCGCCAGGTCGGCCGGCCTCATCTCCTCCAGGGCGGCCAGCAGATGGGTGGCGCCCTGCGCCTGCTCGACGTCGAACCCCTCGATCTCGCCCCACTCGGCCACGTGGGTCTGGCCGCGCCGGCCGAAGCGCTTCGAGCCCTCCTGGATCGCGACCCGGCTGACCACCCAGTCCCGGTTGCGCTCCTGCTCGATGGCGATGTCGTAGACGGCGCCGCTCAACCCGGACTCGCGCACGCGGACGGTGCGGTCCAGCATCTGTCCCATCACCAGGGTCTCGCTGGAGCGCTGCTCGAAGCGACGCATGTTGAGCACGCCGGTGGTGATCACCTGACCCCGGTCGATGCTGGTCACCCGGGTCATCGGCACGAAGACCGAGCGGCGGCCGAACACCTCCACGACCAGGCCGAGGACCCGGGGGCGTCGACCTCCCGGACGGATCACCGCGACGAGGTCGCGGACCCGGCCCACCTGGTCGCCGGCCGGGTCGAAGACGGGCAGCCCGGACAGGCGGCCCACGAAGACGCGGCTCGGGGAGGTGCTCACATCCGGAGACGATAGTCGCCCCGCCGCTACAGTCCGGGGCATGGCGTCCCCCCACGGTGCTGCACGTTGGCGCGATGAAGTCCGGGACCTCCTCGGTGCAGGACCGGTTGTGCGCCGCGCACGCCACCCTCGCCCGGTACGACGTCCTGGTGCCCGCGTCTCACAGCGACATCGTCCTGCCCGTTCTGGATCTGCTCGAGGTCCGCCGCCAGGGCGCGATTCCGCACGCGGGGCGCTGGCCGCAGCTGGTGGAGAAGATCCGCGCCCATCCGGGGCGGGCGGTGCTCTCCCAGGAGTTCCTGGGCCCGGCCCGACCGGAGAAGGTACGCCGGGTGGTCGAGGACCTCGGTGACGTCGAGGTCGTGATCACGGCCCGGGACCTGGGCCGCAACCTCCCGGCCATGTGGCAGGAGACCCTTCAGAACGGGCGCACGTGGGACTGGGCGGGGTACGTCGCCGATGCGCGCACGCCCGGAGACCCGGTGGTGCCCGGCGGAGCGGGACGTCGCTTCTGGCGCCAGCAGGACATCGCCCGCATCGCCGCCCGCTGGGCCGAGGCGGTCGGGCCGCAGCGGGTGACGATGGTGACGGTGCCCCCACCAGGAGCCGACCCCGACCTGCTGTGGAACCGCTTCTGCGAGGCTGCCGGGATCGACCCCGCCTGGGCGCCGCCCCGGCCGCAGCAGAACCAGGCCCTCGGGGCGGCGTCCGCGCTCCTGCTCACGCGCGTCAACGCAGTGCTGGAGGCGGGCGGGTTGTCCTGGGCCGACTACGACAGGCTGATCAAGCACGGCCTGGCGAAGGAAGGCCTGGCTTCGCGCAGGTCCCGGGAGCCGGCGATCGGGTTCGATCCGCCGCCGTGGTTGCGGCGACGGGCACGGCGGGTCCGCGGACGGCTCGACGAACTCGTGGCGTCCGGCCTGCGCGTGGTGGGGGACCTCGCGGATCTCGAGCCGGTCGGCGTGCCCGGGACGCCCCCGGGGGAGGTCGGCACCGAGGAGCAGCTCGACGCCGCGGTCGAGGCCATCGCCTACCTGGTGAGGCGGCTTGCCGGCGAGAGAGCCCGCCGGGGCGAGGGGTCCGCGGGCGGCGGGACGCTGGACGCCTGACCGGTCGGCTCCAGGCGCAGCACCCGCGACGTCCGCGACCAGGTGGCGATGAGGTCGTCGGCGCCGGGGCCGTTGAGGCGGGCCGCCGCGAGGGCGGCCGTCCCCGCCTCCCACCGGGGATCGGAGGGCTCGACCACCGTCACCGACACCTCGGCCACGACGAGCAGGGCTCGCGTGTCGGCACTGCGGAGCACCACCTCGACCGTCGCGCCGGGGAGTGACCCAGCAGATGACCCAGCGGGCGATGCAGCGCCGTCGCCCCGGTCGTCCACGACCCACAGGGCGTCGTCGGCCCAGGCGTGCCAGACCAGACGGTCGACGCCGCCGGCTCGCAGCCAGCACGCGTTGCTGCGCCGCGCGCCCTCGCCCACCAGGGCACGGACGTAGGCCGGGTCCGGTGCGGGTGGGGAGTCCTGGGGCACCCCGCCAGCCTGGCACACGGGGATGATGGGCCGATGCTGACGGTCGCGCTGCTCGTGGTGGGGGTGCTCGCCGTCTCCTTGTCCGGCCCGTTGGTGGCGTTCATGACGATTCCGGCGTTGGCGGTCGCCTTCTGGCGCAACGCCGCCGCGACGGTCGCGCTCACGCCGCTGGTCGCCGTACGCCGTGAGGAGGCGCGCGCCACCAGTCGGCGTGACCGCATCGCCGTGGTCGCGGCGGGGTTGGCCCTGGCCCTGCACTTCGGCACCTGGGTGGTCTCGCTGCGGCTCACCTCGGTCGCGTCCTCGATGGCGCTGCTGTCGCTGCAGGTCGGCTGGGTGGCCCTGTGGGAGACGCTGCGGGGCCGGCGCTACGACCCGCGGGTGCTGCTGGGCCTGGGCATCGCGGTGGCCGGGGTCGTCGTCGTCACCGGCGTGGACCTGCAGGTCTCCCGGGAGGCGTTCCTGGGTGACCTGCTGGCGTTGGTCTCCGGCATCGGCACGGCCGCCTACATGGTGATCGGCGGTCGGGTCCGGCCGCGGCTGTCCACGACGGTCTACACGTGGGGCTGCTACGGCACCTGCGCCCTGGCACTGCTGCTGGTCTGCGCCATCGGGCGGGTGCCGCTGCTGGGCTTCCCCGCCGAGCAGTGGGCGTTGCTGGCCCTGCTCACGGTGACCGCGCAGTTCTTGGGGCACTCGGTCTTCAACCACCTCCTCGACCGACTCTCGGCCCTGGTGATCGGCCTGGTCCTGCTGCTCGAGGTGCCCGGAGCCGCCCTGCTGGCCTGGCCGCTTCTGGGCCAGGTGCCCTCGCCTGCCGCGGCGCTGGGGGTCGCACTGCTGCTGGCGGGCACGGTGCTGGTGCTGGTCTACGACCGCAGTGAGGAATCCCACGAGGTCGTTCCGGCCTGAGGCGGGACCGGTCCCGACGGGCCGTGCGGAGGCGCCGGAGTGTGGCCCAGTCCATAGCCCGTCCGGTTACCGGTGGGTCATAATCCGCCCGAACCCCACCGCGCGCCCCACGCGCGCGAACCCGACGGAAGGACCCCCCGTGCCCCGCCTCTGCGAGACCGACGGCCTCACCGACATCCAGCAGGAGATCCTCAAGACCGTCCGGGTCTTCGTGGACCAGAAGATCATCCCGGTCGCCCAGGAGCTCGAGCACGCCGACGAGTACCCGACCGAGATCGTCGAGGGGCTCAAGGAGCTGGGGATCTTCGGCCTGATGATCCCCGAGGAGTACGGCGGTCTCGGCGAGTCGCTGCTGACCTACGCGCTGTGCGTGGAGGAGATCGCCCGCGGCTGGATGAGCGTCTCCGGCGTGATCAACACCCACTTCATCGTGGCGTACATGCTGATGCAGCACGGCACCGAGGAGCAGAAGCAGAAGTACCTGCCCCGGATGGCCACCGGTGAGGTGCGCGGCGCCTTCTCGATGTCCGAGCCGTCGCTGGGGTCCGACGTCTCGGCGATCTCGACCAAGGCCACCAAGCTCGACGACGGGTCCTACTCGATCACCGGCCAGAAGATGTGGCTGACCAACGGCGGCTCCTCCACCCTGGTCGCGGTGCTGGTGAAGACCGACGAGGGTGCGGACTCGGTCTACAAGAACATGACGACCTTCCTGGTGGAGAAGGAGGCCGGCTTCGGCGAGACCGCCCAGGGTGTCACCATCCCCGGCAAGATCGACAAGATGGGCTACAAGGGCATCGACACCACCGAGATGGTGTTCGAGGGCCACAAGATCGGCGCCGACCAGATCCTCGGTGGCGAGCCGGGCAAGGGCTTCTACCAGATGATGGACGGCGTCGAGGTCGGCCGCGTCAACGTCGCGGCGCGGGCCTGCGGCCTGGCCTGGCGCGGCTTCGAGCTCGGCATCGCCTACGCCCAGCAGCGCGAGACCTTCGGCAAGCCGATCGCCGACCACCAGGCGGTGCTCTTCCGCCTCGCCGAGATGGCCACCAAGGTCGAGACCGCGCACACGATGATGGTCAAGGCCGCGCGGATGAAGGACTCCGGTCGCCGCATGGACGTCGAGGCCGGCATGGCCAAGATGCTGGCCAGCGAGTACGCCAACGAGGTCGTCGAGGACTCGTTCCGGATCCACGGCGGCTACGGCTACTCCAAGGAGTACGAGATCGAGCGCATCATGCGCGAGGTCAAGTTCATGCTGATCGGCGAGGGCACCTCCGACATCCAGAAGATGATCATCGGCCGCAACATGCTCAAGGACTACAAGCTCAAGGCCTGACGTCCCTGTGGTGGAGGAGGCCGACACGGGTTTCGAGACGCTCGCTGCGCTCGCTCCTCAACCACCGTTGCTGTGGGTGGTCCTAGCCTGACGGGCATGGACCTGCACACGATGCTCACCGAGCAGGCCGACGCCTGCGCGGCGATGGGCTCGCCGATGTACGCCGACCTCTTGCTGCGGATCCGCGACGACGTCGCCGACGCGGGGCCGTTCGCCGCGGTGCTCGCCGGTCACGAGGACGACCCCGGTCCGTCCGCGCTCGGCCTGCGGCTCCTGGGCTCGGTGCACCGGTTGGTCCTCGAGCGGCGCGCGGGTGCGTTGGGGGTGTTCTACCCGTCCGTGGGCGGGACCTGGGAGCCCGAGGGCTGCTGGGCCGCGCTGCGCGACCTCGCCGAGGCGGAGCCGGGGACCATCCGGGAGTGGCTGGATCACCCGCCGCAGACCAACGAGGTCGGGCGGGCCTCCGCGCTCTACGGCGGACTGCTCCAGCTGTCCGGCGACCTGCCGGTCCGGCTGCGGGAGATCGGCTCCTCGGGCGGCCTCAACTTGCGCTGCGACCGGTTCGGCTACCGCGACGAGCGCGGGACGGCGTACGGCGACCCCGACTCCCCGCTGGTGCTGGCCGGCGCCTGGGGCGGCCGCACGCTCACCCGGCGCGAGGTGACCGTCACCGACCGGCTCGGCTGCGATCTGCGTCCGGTCGACGTCGCCTCCACCGCGGGCCGGCTGGCGCTCACGGCGTACGTGTGGGCCGACCAGACCGACCGCTTCGAGCGGCTCCGGGCCGCCTTCGCCGTCGCGGACCGGGTCCCCGCGCCGGTGCTGCAGCAGGACGCCCGGGAGTTCGTCGCCGGACTCGACCTGGTCGAGGGGGCGACCACGGTGCTGATGCACTCGGTGATGTGGCAGTACCTCTCGTCCGCGGACCGGGCCGCGATCCTGGACGGGCTGGACGCGTTGGGGGCGGGCGCGACCCCGACCCGCCGGGTGGCCCACCTGCGCGCCGAGCCGTCCCGGCGCGCTCCGGGCGCGGCGCACGAGTTCCTGGTCCGGCTCCGCGAGTGGCCCGGTGGCGAGGAACGCCTGCTCGGTCGCACGGTCGGGCACGGAATCCCGACGATCTGGGAGTGAAGGCCGGGGAGGACTAGGCTCGGGCGCATGAGCAACCCGCGGGCCGGGCAGCCGGCGAGCACGTCCGACCTGGTCGACCTGGTTCACCTGGTCACCTCCTACTACACCGGCGAGCCGGACCTGACCGACCCCGACCAGCGGGTCGCCTTCGGCACCTCGGGGCACCGGGGCAGCAGCCTGGACAACGCGTTCAACGAGCCCCACATCCTGGCCACGACACAGGCGATCTGCGACTACCGCCGGCAGCAGGGCTACGACGGCCCGCTCTTCCTGGCGCGGGACACCCACGCGCTCTCCGAGCCGGCGTGGGCCAGCGCCCTGGAGGTGCTGGCCGCCAACGACGTGACCGTGCTGGTCGACGACCGCGACGGGTTCACCCCGACGCCGTCGCTCTCGCACGCCATCCTGCAGGCCAACCGCGGCCGCAGCACGGGGCTCGCCGACGGCATCGTGGTCACCCCGTCCCACAACCCGCCGCGCGACGGCGGCTTCAAGTACAACCCGCCCAACGGCGGGCCCGCCGACACCGATGCCACCTCGTGGATCGCCGACACCGCCAACGACTACCTGGAGTCCGGGCTGGCCGGGGTCCGGCGGATCCCGTTCGCGCGAGCGCGCGGCGAGGCGCAGGGGTACGACTTCCTGGGCTCCTACATCGACGACCTGCCCGCGGTGCTCGACCTCGACGCAGTCCGGGACGCCGGCGTCCGGATCGGCGCCGACCCCCTCGGCGGGGCCAGCGTCGCCTACTGGGGCGAGATCGCCGAGCGCCACAAGATCGACCTGACCGTGGTCAACCCGGCCGTCGACCCGACCTGGCGCTTCATGACGCTGGACTGGGACGGCAAGATCCGGATGGACTGCTCCTCGCCGTCGGCGATGGCCTCGCTGATCTCCCGCAAGGACGAGTACCAGATCGCCACCGGCAACGACGCCGACGCCGACCGTCACGGCATCGTCACCCCCGACGGCGGCCTGATGAACCCCAACCACTACCTCGCGGTCGCGATCGGCTACCTGTACGGCGGCGCGCGCCCGGGGTGGGGCGGGGGAGCCGCGATCGGCAAGACGCTGGTGTCCTCCTCGATGATCGACCGGGTCGCCGCCGAGTTGGGGCGCACGCTCACCGAGGTGCCGGTCGGCTTCAAGTGGTTCGTCCCCGGGTTGATCGACGGGTCGATCGCCTTCGGTGGCGAGGAGTCCGCCGGGGCCTCGTTCCTGCGCAAGGACGGAACGGTGTGGACGACCGACAAGGACGGCATCCTGCTGGCCCTGCTGGCCTCGGAGATCCAGGCGGTGACGGGTCGTTCGCCCAGCGAGCACTACGCCGCGCTGACCGAGCGGCACGGCGCGCCGGCGTACGCGCGGGTGGACGCCCCGGCCAACCGGGAGCAGAAGGCCAGGCTGGCCGCGCTGTCGCCCGACGACGTCACCGCCACCGAACTGGCGGGGGAGGCCATCACCGCCAAGCTCGTCGCCGCCCCGGGCAACGGTGCCCGGATCGGGGGCCTCAAGGTCACCACCAAGTCGGCGTGGTTCGCGGCCCGGCCCAGCGGCACCGAGGACGTCTACAAGATCTACGCCGAGTCGTTCCGCGGACCCGATCACCTCGCGCAGGTGCAGGCCGCAGCGCGCGACCTGGTGTCGGCGACGCTGGGCGGCGCGTGAGCACCTACGTCGAGAAGGTCGAACGGCTCCGCAAGCGCGCCCGCTGGCTGTTCATCGGCCTGACCGTCTTCCTGGCACCGCTGTTGATCGTCAGTGCCCTGCTGGCGATCACCGAGGACGCGGCCCGCGACGTCGCGAACGCCTACGGCGACGGCTTCGCCAGTTTCACCGCGATCGTCCTGCTGGTGATCGCCAGCTATGTGGTGACGGGGGTGGCGCTCGGACGTCCGACATCCTGGTCGCGGGCCCGCACCGCGGGCCTGGGCGCGCTGCTGCTGCTCGCCGCGGCCTGGGTGCTGCTGGTGCCGCTGTCGGCGCTGCTGGCGTTCCAGTACTGACCACGGCGCCGTAAATGGGGTCGACGCCGGCGCCCGTGCGGTGCCACGGTGGGGAGGAGACCCCGACACCACCCCAGGAGGCGGACATGGCGAACGACGATCTCAAGGCTCAGATGCGCGAGGCCCTCGAGCGCAAGAACCCCCACGACGACGTCGCCGATCGGCCGCAGCACCGCAAGGAGCGCGGGCCGGAGACGCATGGTCCTCAGGGCGGCGCGCACCTGCATCGTCGCAAGGCCGGCGGCGGGGGCGCCTGACCCGGTCCGGGCCGGTCACGCTGGTCGGCAGTGCTGGGACGTCAGGAGTGCCGCGGGGGGACGACCCTCCACCGGCGCAGCGCGTCCAGAAGTCCCTCGACGCAGTCGAGGTCGTCGAGTTCCTCGTCGAAGAACCAGTCGACCTCGGCTGCGTCGTCGCCCGGGCGTGCGGTGGCGGGGTCGCACCCCGGCTCCAGCGCGGCGTAGAAGTCCTCGATCACGTAGGTGAGGTCGCCGAAGTCGCGCTCGACGACACCGGCGAGACCGTCGGGCACCACCAGCAGACCCGTCTCCTCGGCGACCTCACGCGACACCGCGGCCAGCGGCGACTCCCCGGGCTCGACCCGTCCACCCGGCACCGACCACTGCCCGGCCCCGGGGTCGTGGGCGCGGCGGACCAGGAGCAGGCGACCACGACCGTCACGCACGATGGCCCCCACGCAGGGGACGGTGCGAGACCCTCGCGGGCCGGACGGCTGCATCACCCCACCTCCATCACCCCAGCGTAGGTCCGCCGGGCCCCGGGCGACACGGGCGCTAAGTGTTGACGTCGCTGGCTGTGACCAGGACCGTGGACCTGTGAGGGTGACGGCATGAAGGTGGCGCCATGAGGGTGACGGCATGAAGCTGACCGCACAGTGCCCCCGCTGCCCCGGGCCGCTCGTCGGCGGGGAGGGGGCGTGGTCCTGTCTCGTGCACGGCGCCACCGTCCCGCTCCTGCGCGCCCACGAGGTGGGGTACGACGCGTTCGCCGAGCACCTGATGCGTTCCCGGCCGCTGCCGTCGTGGCTCCCGTGGCCGATGCCCCCCGGGTGGCAGGTCACCGACTTCGGGGTGGTGGTGGGCGAGGACGGTGCCGCCCCGCGGGCAGCCTTCGTCACGAGTTCGGGCCTGAGCACCGTGGACGGACCGGTCGAGATCACCGTGCTGACCGAGGAACCGGGGGTCGGCCTCGGTGCGCGCTGCGCGGGCGTGCCCTACACCGACCCGGGAGAGGACACCCTGGCCCAGCCGCCGGACGCCAAGGTCCGGGTCGACGACACCTCCGTGGCGGTCTGGGCGGTGTCGACGTCCGAGGGCGACGGCCAGTTCGACCGGTCGGTCTTCGCGGGAGAGGCGCAGGGGCGGTGGCTGTGGCTCGTGCTCCGGCCGGCGTCGGTCGCGCTGATGCTCCCGGAGCTCACGGCGTTGCAGGACGTCTCCGGGTTGGGACCCGAACTCGTGGCGCTGCCGTTCGGTGAGATGCCGCGCGCCTGGTGACTCGTATCCTGTCGCGGTGCGCATCGACCTCCACACCCACTCGGACCGCTCCGACGGGACGATGCCGCCGGCCGCGGTGGTGCGCGCCGCGGCCGAGGCCGGGCTCGACGTCGTCGCGCTGACCGACCACGACACCACCGAGGGGTGGGGGGAGGCGAGCGCTGAGGCCGAGGCGCTGGGAGTGGAACTCGTCCCGGGTCTGGAGATCAGCTGTCGGCACGCCGGACGCAGCGCCCATCTGCTGGCCTACCTGCCGGACCCGACCTATCCGCCGTTGGTGACCGCCCTGGAGGAGGTGCTCGCCGGCCGGGACCAACGGACGCCCCGGATCTGCGCGCGACTGCAGGAGTTGGGAATCGAGATCACCGAGGAGCTCGTGCGCAGCCAGGCCGCGGAGGCCGCGGCGATCGGACGCCCGCACGTCGCGGACGCGCTGGTCCGCCTCGGGGTCGTCCGCGACCGGGACGAGGCTTTCGAGAAGTACCTCTCGCCCGGCCGCCCGGCGTACGTCGACCGCTACGCGGTGCCAGTGGAGGAGATGATCGGGCTGGTGCGTGCGGCCGGTGGGGTGTCGGTGCTGGCGCACCCCTGGGGGCGGCACGGCAACGCCGCCCTGGACGGCGAGGCCCTCGCCGGGCTGGCCGGTCTCGGCCTCGCGGGACTGGAGGTGGACCACCAGGACCACGACGCCGGGGCTCGCGCCGCCCTGCGCGGCCTCGCCGCGGACCTCGACCTGGTGGTCACCGGCTCCAGCGACTTCCACGGCGCCGGCAAGGTCGGTCACGACCTCGGCTGCAACACCACCGACCCCGCCGAGTACGAGCGGCTCAGGGCTCTCGCCGAAGAGGCGCGGGACAGGGCGGGCCGATGAGCGAGTACCTCGCCCTGGGGCTGATGACCGAGGTGTTCGTGACGCTCTTCGTGATCATGGACCCGGTCGGCACCATCCCGATCTTCCTGTCCCTGACCCGCGGGCGCTCGCAGGCCACCATCCGGCGGGCCGCCTGGCAGGCGGTCGCGGTGTCGTTCGGCGTGATCACGGCCTTCGCGTTCTTCGGCCAGCAGATCCTGGGCTACCTGCACATCTCCCTGCCCGCGCTGAAGGGCGCCGGCGGCCTGCTGTTGCTGCTGGTCGCGCTGGAGCTGCTCACCGGCAAGGACCAGGCGCCGGCCGCGAACGGGGACGTCAACGTCGCGCTGGTACCGCTGGGGACGCCGCTGCTGGCCGGCCCCGGCGCGATCGTGGCCACGATGGTGTTCTCCCAGGGCGTCGACTCCTGGGCGGAGTTCAACGCGGTCGCCCTGGGTGTCGTCCTGGTCCACGTGTCGCTGTGGCTCTCGATGCGCTTCTCGCTGCCGATCCTGCATGTCCTGCGCGAGGGTGGCGTCATGCTCGTGACCCGGATCGCGGGCCTGCTCCTGTCGGCGATCGCCGTCCAGCTCGTGGCCGACTCCGTGCGCGCGTTCGTCGCCGGTGAGGGCTGACGGGCCCCCGCCGTCGCCGTCTCGGGCCTCACGCGGTGTCGGTCCTCAGCGGCGACCCATCGACTGCAGTCGCGCGGTGAGGCCGGCGGGCACGTAGCGCGCGAGCCCGGTCAGCACCTTGTAACGCACGTCGGGCACCGAGACGCTGCGCCCCTTGCGGTAGTCCGACAGCGCGTCGGCGACCAAGGCGTCCGCGTCGAGCCACAGCCACGACGGGGCCGACTCGCGGCTCACGTCCATCCGCTCGTGGAACTCGGTCCTGGTGAAGCCGGGGCAGAGCGCCATCGTGCGCACGCCCTGGTCGCGGTAGGTCAGGTCCGACCACTGCGACAGTTGGGTGACGTAGGCCTTCGCCGCCGAGTACGTGCCGCGCGGGAGGTAGCCGGCGACGCTGGAGACGTTGATGATGCCGCGCGGCAGCGGGGCGGCCGTGGCGGGTCGCGCCACCATCGAACGGGTCGCCGCGTGGCTGAGCCGCAGGACGGCGGTGACCAGCACGTCGAGCATCGCCTGCTCCTCGGCGATGTCGTTGTCCAGGAAGCCCTTCTTGAGCCCGAAGCCCGCGTTGTTCACCAGCAGGTCGACCGGGCGGTCGACGTCGGCGACCCGGGCCTCGACCGGGGCCAGCTGGTCGCGGTCGGCGAGGTCGGCGGGCAGCACCTCCACCTCCACGCCGTACGACGCGCGCAGTTCCGCCGCGGTCTCCTCGAGCCGCTCGCGGTTGCGGGCGACCAGCACGAGGTCGTAGCCGAGAGCGGCGAGCTCCCGGGCGAAGCAGAGGCCGATGCCCGCAGTGGGGCCGGTGACGAGGGCGACGGGACGCGACATGCCGTCAGGATTCCATGGACGCCTCCCCGGTCGAGGCCCGGGGCTCGGGCAGAATGGGCGCGATGAGCACCAAACTCGCCGTCGCGAACCAGAAGGGTGGGGTCGCCAAGACCACCACGGTGGCCTCCCTCGGCGCCGCGATCGCCGAGAAGGGCCAGCGGGTGCTGCTCGTGGACCTCGATCCTCAAGCCTGCTTGACGTTCTCCCTCGGCATCGACCCGGAGGATCTCGACCTGTCGGTCCACCACGTGCTCACCAAGGGCGTCCACCCGACCGAGGTCATCCTGTCCACCGAGGACGGCGTCGACCTGCTGCCCGCGACCATCGAACTCGCCCGCGCCGAGGCCGACCTGCTCACCCGGACCGGGCGCGAGTTCGTCCTGCGCGGCGCGCTGGACGAGGTGCCGGAGTACGACTGGGTGCTGCTCGACTGCCCGCCGTCGCTCGGCGTCCTCACCGTGGCCGCGTTGACCGCCGCCACCGGCGTCCTGATCCCGCTGCAGTGCGAGACCCTGTCGCACCGCGGGGTGGGCCAGCTGCTCGACACGGTGCACGACGTACGCCGTTTCACCAACCGCGACCTGGAGGTCTGGGGGGTGCTGCCGACGCTCTTCGACGGCCGCACCAACCACTCACGCGCGGTCCTGGAGAACATCAGCGAGGCCTACGGGCTGGACGTGGTGGAGCCGCCGATCCCCAAGTCGATCAAGTTCGCCGAGGCGCCGGCCGCCGGCCGTTCGATCCTGCGGACGACGCGCAAGCATCGCGGCGCCGACGCCTACCGCGAGGTCGCCGGCAACCTGCTCGCCCGGTCCGGGAGCACCACGTCATGACGGCGGCGGAGGTGGGCGGTTCCGGTGTCCAGCACGCCGGTCGCCCACCTCGACGCGGCCAGCTCCGCCGAGGCAGAGCTGCCGCGTTTGGTGCCGCGGTCGTGTTGACGGCGGTCAGCCTCGGCGGCGGTGTGGGTCTGCTCGCCGGAGGTGGCACCCCGGCCGGAGCCGCGACGCCGCCGGCCGACGGGCGTGGTGCGATCGCCCTCAGCGGGGTGGAGCGGACCGCGGTCGCCCCGAGCGGCGCTGCCGCCGATAACGCCGCCCCCTCCGACGGGCTGAGCACGCCCGGCGATCGTGGACTGACGTCCCTGGCCGTGCCCGCCGACTCCGGCGAGGGGCGTCGGGTGGTGTTCGACCAGTCGGCTCAGCGGGTCTGGCTGGTCGACGACGACGAGGACATCGTCCGCACGTACCTGGTCTCGGGCAGCATCTCGGACAACCTCGACCCCGGCACCTACGAGGTCTACTCCCGCTCGGCTCGCGCGTGGGGCATCGACGACTCCGGGACGATGGAGTTCATGGTGCGCTTCACCTACGGGGAGCGGGCCGCGATCGGCTTCCACAGCATCCCCACGCTGGACGGCGAGCTGGTGCAGACGCGCGCCCAGCTCGGCACCCCGCGCAGCCACGGGTGCATCCGTCAGTGGCGGCCCGACGCGAAGGCTCTCTGGGAGTTCGCGCCGATCGGCACCACGGTCACCGTCGTCGCGTAGCCCGCGCCGGCGTCACGCCGGGCGCGGGCTCACGTCGTTCTCGGACCGCTCGGTGTCAGACAGCCGGGGTCGAACCGGCCTCGGGAGCCTGTCCTGCCTCGCCGCCGCCACTGCCACCTCCACTGGGGCGACGGCGACGCCGGCGCTTGCGCGGAGCGCCGCCCCCGGTCGAGCCCTCGGCGTCGGCTGAGGCGGGCTTGGCCTCGGTGGCGACGTCGCCACCGGTGGCCTCGCTGCCCACGCGCTCTCCACTGCGGGTGCGGGTCCGCTGCCGGTCACGGTTGCGGGGTCGCGAGGGCGCGGACCGCTCCTCGGTACGCCGCGGCTCCGGCGGCTTCTCCGGGATCAGGCGGCCCTTGGTGCCCGGCGGGATGCCCTGGTCGTGGAACAGGTGCTCGGAGGTGGAGTAGGTCTCGACCGGGTCCTCGAACGGCAGGTCCAGCGTCTTGTTGATGACCTTCCACCGGGTCACGTCGGCCCAGTCCACGAAGGTGATCGCGATGCCGGAGGCGCCGGCGCGGCCGGTGCGCCCGATCCGGTGCACGTAGGTCGCGTCGTCCTCGGGGCAGGAGTAGTTGATGACGTGGGTGACGTCCTGGACGTCGATGCCGCGTGCGGCCACGTCGGTGGCGACCAGCACGGTCACCTTGCCCTCGCGGAACCGTGCCATCGCCTTCTCGCGCGCCGCCTGCGCCATGTCGCCGTGCAGCGGCGCGGTCGGGAACCCGCGGTCGACGAGCTCGTCGGCCACCCGCTGCGCCTGGCGCTTGGTGCGGGTGAAGACGATCGTCTTGCCGGAGTTCTCCGCCTGGAGCACCTTCGCGATGATCTCGACCTTGTCCAGGTCGTGCACCTGGTAGATGAACTGTGCCGTCGCCGGCACGGTGGCGTTGTCGTAGGACGACTCGGCGCGGATGTTCATCGGGTGCCGCATGTGGGTGCGGGCCAGCGCGATGATCGCGCCCGGCATCGTCGCCGAGAACAGCATCGTCTGCCGGGTCTCGGGGGTCTTGGACAGGATCCGCTCGACGTCGGGCAGGAAGCCCAGGTTGAGCATCTCGTCGGCCTCGTCGAGCACCAGCACCTTGACGTGCGACAGGTCCAGGCTGCGTCGGTTGGCGAGGTCGATGAGCCGGCCCGGGGTGCCGACGACGACGTCGACGCCGGACTCGAGCGCCTCGAGCTGCGGCTCGTAGGGGACGCCGCCGTACACGTTGAGGATGCGGGTGCCGCGGTCGGCCGAGGCCAGGGTGAGGTCGCCGTGGACCTGGAGCGCGAGCTCACGGGTCGGGGCGACCACGAGGGCCTGCGGCTTGCCGGGGGCGGCGAGGTCGGCGTAGTCGGGATCGTGCGGCGCGACGGTGCGCTGGAGCAGCGGGATGCCGAAGGCGAGGGTCTTGCCCGTGCCGGTGCGGGCCTGGCCGATCAGGTCGGTGCCGAGCAGGGCGACCGAGAGGGTCATCTCCTGGATCGGGAAGGGAGTCGAAATGCCGCCGCGCTCGAGGGCGTCGGCGATCTCGGGGAGCACCCCGAGGTCTCGGAACGTGGTCAGGATCAGTGCCTTTGCTCTGGGATGTGACTCCTCATCGTATCGGTAGGCTGCGGCCATGACCGAACCGTCGTCGCCCGCCCCGTCCGCGTCGACCTCCCCGGCCTCGACGGGGGCTTCCTCGGGGGCCCTGTCCGCCGCCCTGGCGGACCCGACCTACCGCGCCGCCGTGGTCGATCTGCTGGGTGTGATCGCCTACGGCGAGATCAGCGCCTTCGAGCGGCTGGCGGCCGACGCCGGGATGGCGCCGACGCTGCGCGACAAGTCCGAGCTGGCCCGGATGGCCGGCACCGAACTGGCGCACTACGAGCGGCTCTGCGGGCACCTGGGCGCGCTCGGCGCGGACCCGATCGAGGCGATGGAGCCGTTCGTCGTCGCGTTCGACGCCTTCCACGCCCGCACCGCGTCCTCGGACTGGCTGGAGGGCCTGGTCACGGCGTACGTCGGCGACGGGTTGGCGGCCGACTTCTACAGCGAGATCGCGGCCTTCCTCGACCCCGACACCCGGACGGTCATCGTGGAGAGCCTGCGCGACACCGGCCACGCCGAGTTCGTGGTCGACCGGGTCCGCGGCGCGATCGCCGAGGACCACCGGGTCGCCGGCCGGCTCGCCCTGTGGGGGCGCCGGCTGATGGGGGAGGCGCTCACCCAGGCGCAGCGCGTCGCCGCCGACCGGGACGCGCTCACCGCGCTGCTGGCCGGCGGGGTCGACCGCCCGGGGCTGGACCTGGCCGCCATCGGCCGGCTCTTCACCCGGATGACCGAGAACCACACCAAGCGGATGGAGAACCTCGGGCTCGACGCCTGAGGGACCGGTCCGGAGCGGCCGGTCAGGGTCGGGGCCGGGCTCGGGAGCCCGGCTCAGGCCTTGAAGCCGACCTGACCCACGGTGGGCGAGCCGAGCTCGATGTAGGAGAGCTTGGCGCTGGGCACCAGCACCCGGCGGCCCTTGGAATCGGTCAGGGAGAGGACGGCGTTCTCCCCGGAGAGTGCCTTGCCGACCTCGGCCTCGATCTCGTCGCTCGACAGGTTGCTGTCGATGACCAGCTCGCGCGCGGCGTACTGGACGCCGATCTTGACCTCCACGATGTGCTCCTTCTGAGGGTGCCGTCAGGCTGTGCTGTCGGGACCGGCCGCGGCGTCCTCGCCGGACTGGTAGACCGACGGGTCGTCGGTCTTGGGGAATCGGCTGATCCCGCGCCAGGCTAGTCCAGCCACCAAGGTCGCGGCGTCGTGTTGGTTCAACGAGCCCTCGCTGTCCAGCCAGTAGCGGGCGCTGACCTGGGCCATCCCGACCAGCGAGACCGCCAGCAGGCGGGAGGCCTCGTCGGAGAGGCCGGTGTCCTCGTGGATCACCTTGGTGATCTCCTCGGCGCACGTGGCGAGCACGCGGTCGACCTGCGCGCGCACCGCGGGCTCGTTGGTCAGGTCGGACTCGAACACGAGCCGGAAGGCGCCCTGGGCGTTGGCGACGTAGTCGTAGAAGACCTGCATCGTGGCCAGCACGCGGAGCTTGTTGTCGTGGGTCGAGGCCAGCGCCTCGCGGGTCGCGTCGATGATCCGGTCCGAGGACTGCTCCAGGAGCGCGAGGTAGAGCTCGAGCTTGCCGGGGAAGTGCTGGTAGAGGACGGGCTTGCTGACCCCGGCCCGCTCAGCGATGTCGTCCATGGCGGCCGCGTGGTAGCCCTGCGCCACGAACACCTCGAGCGCGGAGTCGAGCAACTGGGCGCGGCGGGCCTTCCTCGGCATCCGGGCGCCCCGGGGACGCACCTCGTCGATGGGGCTCACCTCGTGTCTCCCTCACAGCAGTTCCAGCTCGCAGCAGTTCTCGCAATCACCGGCCGGCGACCGCGGTCGAAAGCCTACTCCCGGGTAGGCCCGGGTGTGGTCAGGGTCGCGAACCCGGATCAGGCGGCGCGCCGCGGCCGGTTCCGCACGCCTGCGGTGCCGACAGGTGAGACGGGCGTCCGTATGGTGGGCGATGGCTCCCCGGGTCGAAGTGCCTCGGGAACATGGACGGGCACCTCGCTGTTGGTCGTAGGTGTCGAGGACAACGCAGCCGAGGAGAAGACGTGTCCCTACCCCCCCTGGTCGAGCCGGCCGCCGAGCTGACCATTGACGAGGTCCGGCGCTACAGCCGTCACCTGATCATCCCCGACGTGGGCATGACCGGGCAGAAGCGGCTGAAGAACGCCAAGGTCCTGGTGATCGGGGCCGGTGGCCTCGGCTCGCCTGCCCTGCTCTACCTGGCCGCGGCCGGGGTGGGCACGCTGGGCATCGCCGAGTTCGACGAGGTCGACGAGTCGAACCTGCAGCGCCAAATCATCCACGGGCAGAGCGACATCGGCCGCCCCAAGGCCGAGTCGGCGCGCGACTCCATCAAGGAGACCAACCCGCTCGTCGAGGTGATCGTGCACAACGAGCGTCTCGACAACGACAACGTGATGCGGATCTTCGCCGACTACGACCTGATCGTGGACGGCACCGACAACTTCGCCACGCGCTACATGGTCAACGACGCGGCGTACTTCCTGAACAAGCCCTACGTGTGGGGCTCCATCTACCGCTTCGACGGTCAGGCGTCGGTCTTCTGGCCGACCCTGTCGGTCGACGGCGAGCGCTCCGAGGCGCCCTGCTACCGCTGCCTCTACCCCGAGCCGCCGCCGCCGGGCATGGTGCCCTCGTGCGCCGAGGGCGGCGTGCTGGGCGTGCTCTGCGCCAGCATCGGCTCGATCCAGGTGAACGAGGCGATCAAGCTGCTGACCGGCATCGGCGAGCCGCTCGTCGGCAAGCTCATGATCTACGACGCACTCGAGATGGAGTACCGCAAGCTCAAGGTGCGCAAGGACCCCAACTGCGCCCTGTGCGGGGAGAACCCGACGGTCACCGAACTGATCGACTACGAGTCCTTCTGCGGGGCGATCAGCGAGGAGGCCGCCGACGCCGCCGCCGACGCGACCATCTCGGTCACCACGCTGGAGACCTGGCTCAAGGAGCGGGAGAACGGCGAGCGCGACTTCGTGCTCATCGACGTCCGCGAGCCCAACGAGTACGAGATCAACCGCATCCCGGGCTCGGTGCTGATCCCCAAGGGCGACTTCCTCAACGGCTCCGCCCTGGAGAAGCTGCCCAGCGACAAGCAGGTCGTGATGCACTGCAAGAGCGGGGTGCGCTCGGCGGAGACGTTGGCCATCGTCAAGGGCGCCGGCTACAACGACGCCGTCCACGTCGGCGGTGGCGTGGTCGCCTGGGTCAACCAGATCGACCCCTCGCAGCCGTCGTACTGACGCGATCCACCGGCCCGGATCGGGCCGGGAAGCGGACCTGAGACCGGGCCGCCCGCCGTGACCGGTGGGCGGCCCGGTCGTTTCTCATGGCGTGACCCCGTTCCGCACCCGCCTGCTTGCCCTGTCCACCGCGGTGCTCGCCGCGCTCGCCACGGTCGCGACCACGGGGGCCGTCATCCCTGCGGGCGCCCAGGGGGCCCCGGTCTTCGCTCCCGTCGCCAGTGCCACGATCACCCCGGGCGTCCAGATGATCACCCAGGGCGCCCAGTGCACGGCGAACTACGTCTTCCGCGACAAGCGCGACCGGCTCTACCTCGGGTACGCCGCGCATTGCGCCGGGCTCGGCGAGGCCACCCAGACCAACGGCTGCACCACCGGCTCGGTGCCGCTGGGCACCCCGGTCCGCTTCGAGGTCGGCGGGTCCCAGTTCACCGCCGGCACCGTCGTGGGTCGCGGTCGCCTGGCCTACTCCTCGTGGGCCACGATGCAGCGGCTCAAGACCACGGACCCGGCCGCCTGCGCGTTCAACGACTTCGCCCTGGTCCGGATCCGACCCGCGGACCGGCCGAAGGTCAACCCCTCGATCCCCTCCTTCGGCGGCCCCACGCGCGTCCGGAGCACCACCCCGATGACCGGCGAGACCGTCCTGACCTACGGGAGTTCCTCGCTGCGGCTGGGACTGACGCTGCTCAGCCCCAAGCGTGGCCTGGTCACCAGCGTCGACCCCAGCGGTTGGGTGGTCGGCACCTACACGCTCACCCCGGGGATCCCGGGGGACTCCGGCAGCGGCTTCCTCGACGCCGCCGGGCAGGCCTTCGGCGTCCTCTCCACGCTCGCGCTGGCGCCGCTCCCCGGCGAGAACGGCGTGATCAGCCTGCGGAAGGCGCTGTCGTTCGCCCAGCGGCACTCCGGCATCCCCGGGCTGCGCCTGGTGCCCGGCACGGAGGCCTTCGGCGGCTGAGGGTGCCGCGCACGTACGGTGAGCGGGTGGACGAGGAGTACGTCGAGGCCGTCCTGGGCATGGTCGAGCGCGTCCCGAGGGGGCGCGCGACGACGTACGGCGCCCTGGCCGAGGCCGTCGGTGTCGACCTGCGCCGCGGCGGGCCCCGCCAGGTCGCGCGCGTGATGGCGACCTACGGCGGTGCGGTGCCGTGGTGGCGTGTGGTCCGCGCCGACGGCAGCCTTCCTGCCGACCTCGCGGCGCGTGCCCGGGAGGCGTACGCCGAGGAGGCGACGCCCGTGCACCGGGTCTCCGGTCGCGTGGACCTCGGCGCGGCGTTCTGGCACCCGGCGGGGTAGAAGTCAGCCCGCGGTCGGCCCGGCTGTCGGCCCCTCTGCCGGACCCCCTGCCGGACCCCCTGCCGGACCCTCTGCCGGGCGGCCCTCCTCCGGCGGCGCTGCGCAGTCGGTCTCACCCTCGAGCCCCTTGGTGTCCGGGCTCGGCTGGGTGGTCGGCTGGGCAGTCGGCTGGGCAGTCGGCGAGGGGCCGGGCGTGGTCGTGTCGCCCGGGTCCGTCGTGCAGTCCTCGCTCGGTGCCCCCGTGCCCCCCGTGCCCCCCGTGCCCGCGGTCCCGCCGGTCGGGGTGTCCGGGGTCGGGTCCGGGGTCGGGTCCGGAGTGGGGGTCGGGTCCGGCGGCGGGGTCGGGACGAACGGGGACGGCTGCCGCGGCGGGATCAGCGTCGCCTCGTGACCCAGCAGGGGCTCGGGACGCTGCGGATCGCGGGGGTCGCGGCCCTTCCCGCCCTGGTCGCCCGTACCCGGGCGCGGGTCCCGGGAACCCGGCTCGGCCGAGGGCCCGGACGTCGGGACCCGGGGAGCCAGGCCGACCTCCTCGAAGGCGCGCTGCCAGGCCAGGACCTGACGCACATAGCCCTCGGACCGGTTGAAGGTGCGGATGGCCTTGCGCGCCTGCGCCGGCACACCGAGGTCGACGCCGCCGGAGCAGAGGTAGACCATCGCGGCGCCCGCCGCGTCGTCGATGTCCTGGGGGTCGCGGGTGCCGTCGGCGTCGAGGTCCACCCCTGCCACGCGCCAACTGCTGGGCAGGAAGCCCATCGGTCCCACGGCCCGGTCGTAGCGACGGTCGCCGTCGAGCTCGCCCGCGTCGGTGTCGGGCACCAGGGCGGCACCTTCGCCGTTCAGCGGACGCCCGATGAGGGCGGGCTTCGCCCTGTTCTCCGCGTCGAGGCGCCGCCCGGCGAGATTGCCGGACTCCACCTGGGCCACGGCGGCCAGCAGTTCGGGGGTGATGTCGCACTTCTCGGGAGCGACCGCGACCGCGAGTTGGTAGGCCGCGACCAGCGGCGGGCGCACCCGGGCATCCTCGGCCGAGACCGGAGTCTTCGCCGGGACCCGGGTGACCGAGGCGGCCTTGGTCGGCGCGACCCGTTGCGGCGGGACCACCGGGAGCGGCGCCGGCAGGGGCGCGGTCACGACGCTCTCGCCGGCGGAGTCGTCGACGGCGGAGGAGGCCAGCGCCGCCTGCTCCTCGTCGAGCCCGAGCTGGAGCTGCGCCGCGGCACTGGGCACGATGAGCAGCAGCCCGAACGACATCGCCGCGAGCATCGTCTGGCGTGTCAGACGGGCCGGCTGCTGCAGCCGGTGCCGCGGTCGGTAGTTACTGGCGCCTCGTCGCGCGTACATCTCCAGCCCCCTGTCAGGCCGTCCGGCCTGTGGTTGTCCCCGAGTGTCCCCACACCCCGTGGAAACCTGTCGCCCACCAACCCCGCAGACGACAGAGGTTTCATCGTACGGCGTCCCTCCCCCCGCCACACCGCCCGTTCGGGCGATGGTCGGGGCACCCAAAACAGGGTGGTCGACACGGTCGGAGCGATCCGCCCCTCGTCCGGCTCGCGGGGCCCTCTAGGTCTTGCGGCTCACGGGTTGGGGTGACAGGTCGGCGGCTCTGGGCTGCCTGTTGTTGGTTGTCAGGCTGCAGTCTGCCTGAGCCGTCGGCGGAGTTCCTTCTTCACCTCCAGCGGGGTGCGTCCGCGCATGTAGTCGCCGTGGTTGGGGCGGTGCTGGTTGTAGTCGCGGATCCAGGCTTGGAGGGAGCGGTCGAGCAGGGCGATGTCGTCGACCCGGCCGCGGTGGAAGTGGGGCCGGTAGAACTCGTGCAGGACGGTGCCGTGGAACCGTTCGCAGACCGCGTTGTGGTTCGGCGACCTCGGCGGGATCCGGTGATGCTCGAGCCCCATCGCCTCGACCCCGGCCTTGAACGCTTTCCCGGTGAACTCGGGCCCGTTGTCGCTGAGCACCCCCGTCAGGGTGATCTGGTGCCGCCGCAGTGCCTTCTTCAGGTGATCCAGGAACTTCGCGGCGACAGCGGCAGTCTTGTCCCCGACGACCAGCTGTACGACCGCGATCCGGGTGGCCACATCGACCGCGGTGAGCTGCCAGACCGCACCGACGCCCTTGAGTCGGCCAACGTAGAAGGTGTCCAGAGACACCACCTGACCAGGGCGGGAGGCGAACATGCAGAACCCGAACGGCCCCTCCATCGCCTGAGAGGTCACCTGCCCGGTCTCGGCCGCGGTGAGCGAGGCGAGCGCCGCTACCCGCTGCCGGGCGGTGCCCAGGCCGTGCCGGCGCAGCACGTTCGCGACTCCCGAGGCCGATCGGTGCACCCCGCGAGCCGCCAGGTGCCGCAGCAGGGACCTGGCGCCCAGGGTCGGCCGGGCGATCGCCTCGGCAAGGATCACCGAAACCTCCTCAGCGGTCATTGCGTTGGGCTGGTGGGGCTTGCGACGCCCGCGGGGCAGCAGCGCCGACAAGCCGTAGGACTCGGCCTTCTTGACCCACTCGTAGTAGGTCTTCCGAGACACGCCGAACACCCGGCAAGCCTCGGTCACGTTGCCGATCTCGGCGGCGTAGTTGATCAAACGGACGCGACGGTCATAGACAATGTCGTCGTGGGTCACGGGATGGCTTCCTATCTCTAGATCTTCAGCAATCCAGAGACTGCCTCCCGTGACCCACACCCGCACGGAGGCTGGCTGGGTGTCACCCCAACCCGTGATCTCTACGCGCTAGGCCCGCCGTCGGGTCCCGTCCATGTCCGTCGACCACGGCGGGTGGGTGTGGTCGGCAGAATGGTCGGGTGATCGTGGTGAACCGGTTCCGGGCCGCTCCCGGCGAGGAGACGACCCTGCGGACGTCGCTGGAGGCGGCGCACGCGGTGCTCGCGCGCCAGCGGGGGTACGTCGACGGGCAGGTCGGCCGCAACGTCGACGAGCCCGACCTGTGGCTGCTCGTCACCCGCTGGGCGAACGTCGGCTCCTACCGGCGGGCCCTGTCGGCGTACGAGGTCAAGATGGAGGCCTGGGCGTTCCTCGGCCAGGCCCTGGAGGAGCCGAGCGCCTACGAGGTGGTCGTGCCCGGGGAGGACACCAACGACGCCCTCGCTCGCGGCGGCTGACCCGACCTGTCGGGCACCGGGCGCAGCGACTGTCGGCGACGCGACGGTCCGTAGATGCGTGCGTTCCTACCGTCGGGGTATCCCATCCCGACCCGCTCAGGAGCACGCCATGTCGACCACTCTCACCCCCGTCTCGGTTCCCCCGCCCACACGCCGACGCGTCTCGATCGCAGCGATGGCTGCGGTGCTCGTGGCCCTGATGCTGAGCCTGGTGTCGCCGGTCAAGGCCGATGCCGCGATGTACGCCGGGAACGCCGGCCGGATCGGCCAGGTCACGCTCGACGGGCCGATGATCACCGCCTGGGACCTCGGCATCCGGCTCGCGAACGGCACGTACTTCTACACCAAGAACTGGAACGTGGGCAGCTACCTGGTCAAGGCGAGCCCGTCGTCGTACTCCCAGAAGGTCACCGCGGTCAGCACTCTGCAGCGCTGGGACGGGCGCTGGGTCGACATTCAGAGCCGCACCTTCAGTGGGACCGTCAGCGGCAGCGGCAGCCTCCGGATCCCTTCGTGGACCTGGTCGCCCACCAACGTGCCCAACAACCGGTTCGGCTACCGGGTGAACTACTTCATCGTCTGGAACGACGCCACCACCGGCCAATTGCTGGCCTACACCGCGGTGCTGCCGAACGCGCTGAGCGACAACAAGTGCCAGACCAAGAACCTGCGCTGCAGCGCCTTCACCGACGGGGTCAACTTCTGAGCCTCTCGGCACCGACGGCCGCACGCGAAACCCCCTGGCGGGGGGACGGCGTGCGGCCGTTAGGGTTGGGGGGTTTCGAGACGGCCTCCTTCGTCGGCCTCCTCAACCCCCGAGACCCCACGTCCCAGTCCAGGAGTCAGACCGTGTCCAGCAAGCCCGGTGCCGTCGTCGACAACGTCGTGAGCCTCGCCAAGCGGCGCGGGTTCGTCTACCCGTGCGGCGAGATCTACGGCGGCACGCGCTCGGCGTGGGACTACGGACCGCTCGGCGTCGAGCTCAAGGAGAACATCAAGCGCCAGTGGTGGCGCTCGATGGTGCAGGCTCGGGAGGACGTCGTCGGCCTGGACTCCAGCGTGATCCTGCCGCGGCAGACCTGGGAGGCCAGCGGCCACGTCGCGACCTTCTCCGACCCGCTCACCGAGTGCCAGTCGTGCCACAAGCGGTTCCGGGCCGACCACCTCCAGGAGCAGTTCGCGGAGAAGAAGGGGATCGACAACCCCGACGACGTCGACCTCGCCACGCTCGCCTGCCCCAACTGCGGCACCCGCGGCGCCTGGACCGAGCCCCGCCAGTTCTCGGGCCTGCTCAAGACCTACCTCGGCGTGATCGAGGACGAGTCCGGCCTGCACTACCTGCGCCCCGAGACCGCGCAGGGCATCTTCCTCAACTTCGCCAACGTGGTCACCACCGCGCGCCGCAAGCCGCCGTTCGGCATCGCCCAGATCGGCAAGAGCTTCCGCAACGAGATCACCCCGGGCAACTTCATCTTCCGCACCCGCGAGTTCGAGCAGATGGAGATGGAGTTCTTCGTCGTGCCGGGCACCGACGAGGAGTGGCACCAGCATTGGATCGACGCCCGCACCCAGTGGTACGTCGACCTCGGCATCGACGCTGCGAACCTGCGCCACTACGAGCACCCGAAGGAGAAGCTGAGCCACTACTCCAAGCGCACCGTCGACATCGAGTACCGGTTCAACTTCCCCGGGTCGGAATGGGGCGAGCTCGAGGGCATCGCCAACCGCACCGACTTCGACCTGTCCACCCACGCCCAGCACTCCGGACAGGACCTGTCCTACTTCGACCAGGCCTCCGGTGAGCGGTTCGTGCCCTACGTGATCGAGCCGGCAGCCGGCCTGTCGCGCAGCCTGATGACCTTCCTCGTCGACGCGTTCGCCGAGGACGAGGCCCCCAACACCAAGGGCGGGGTCGACAAGCGGACCGTGCTGCGGCTGGATCGCCGGCTCGCTCCGGTCAAGGTCGCGGTGCTGCCGCTCTCGCGCAACGCCGACCTCACCCCGAAGGCCAAGGAACTGGCCGCGGACCTGCGTCAGCACTGGAACGTCGAGTTCGACGACGCCGGTGCCATCGGGCGCCGCTACCGCCGCCAGGACGAGATCGGTACGCCGTTCTGTCTGACCGTGGACTTCGACACCCTCGAGGACCAGGCCGTCACGGTCCGCGACCGCGACACGATGAGCCAGGAGCGGGTCGGGCTCGACCGGATCCAGGCGTACTTTGCCGAGCGCCTGCTGGGCTGCTGACGCTAGGGTGTCCCGCGTGACCTCCCTGCCTCGACGCAGCGCCCGCACCGCGCGCCTGGCGGTGCCCGCCCTGTCCCTCGGCGTCGCCCTCGGTGTCCTGGCCGGCTGCGGCGCCTCCGACGACGATCCCGAGCCGGACAGCAGCCCGACGCCGACGGCGACCGCGTCCCCCTCGGCGACCGAGTCGACCGACTCCGGCCCCGAGGTCACCCCGGAGGGCACCCAGTTGGCCTTCGGTGACCAGGCCGTGGTCGACCACCGCGAGGGCGGCTCCTCGACGCTGCTCGGCCTGACCGTCCAGAGCGCCACCCAGGGCTCGATCGACGACTTCGTCGGCTTCAACCTCGACGACCCGTACCGCAAGAAGGCGAACTACTTCTACGTGCGGGTGCAGGTCACCAACGAGGGCGACAAGACCGTCGGCGGCTACGACGTCCCCCTCTACGGCATCAGTGGCAACTCGACGCTGCTGCCGATCGTGAAGTTCACCGCGCCGTTCAAGAAGTGCAACACCCAGCCGCTGCCCAAGCGCTTCGGCCCGGGCGACCGGTTCGGCACCTGCCTGGTCTACCTCTCGCCCGACAAGGGGAGCCTGGAGGGGCTGAGCTACCGGCCGACGGAGGACGTGGAGCCGATCGAGTGGCGCGGCGTGGTCAAGAAGCCCGCCGACAAGCCCAAGAAGGGCGACAAGAACCAGCCGTGAGCGGCCTGCGCCTGGGGGGTCTCGACGTGGCCGCGCCCGTGGTGCTCGCGCCGATGGCAGGGATCACCAACGCGGCGTACCGGACGCTTTGCCGCGAGCAGGCCGCCGACGGGTTGGCCCTCGGATCCACCCGGGGAACCGCTGAGGGCACGCTGCCGGGTCTCTTCGTCTGCGAGATGATCACCTCGCGCGGCATCGTCGAGCGTGACACCACCAGCCTGGCTATGCTCACCTTCGGCGAGGGCGAGCAGGTCCGCTCGGTGCAGCTCTACGGCACCGACCCGACGTACGTCGGCAAGGCCACCGAGATCCTCTGCGGCGAGTACGGCGTGGACCACGTCGACCTGAACTTCGGCTGCCCGGTCCCCAAGGTCACCCGCAAGGGCGGCGGGGGAGCGCTGCCGTGGAAGCGCGGGCTGCTCGGCGACATCCTGACCGCGGCGGTGCGGGCCGCGCAGCCGTACGGCGTGCCGGTGACCATGAAGACCCGCAAGGGCATCGACGAGGACCACCTCACCTACCTCGATGCCGGTCGGATCGCCCAGGACACCGGCTGCGCGGCGATCGCCCTGCACGGCCGCACCGTCGCGCAGGCCTACTCGGGGCGGGCCGACTGGGACGCGATCGGCGAACTCGTCGCCGCCGTCGACCTCCCGGTGCTGGGCAACGGCGACATCTGGGAGGCCCAGGACGCGGTCCGGATGATGACCGAGACCGGTGCCGCCGGCGTCGTCGTCGGCCGGGGGTGTCTGGGTCGCCCGTGGCTCTTCCGCGATCTCGCTGCGGCGCTGACCGGGGCCGAGGCCACCACCCTGCCGACGCTGGGCGAGGTGATGACGATGATGCGTCGCCACGCCCGGCTCCTCGGCGAGCACTTCGGTGAGGAGCGTGGCTGCGTGGAGTTCCGCAAGCACGTCTCCTGGTACCTCAAGGGCTTCCCTGCCGGCGGGGAGCTGCGGCACGATCTCGCGCTCGTGTCGTCGTACGCCGCGCTCGACGCCCTGCTCGACCGGCTCGACCCCGCCGAGGCCTACCCCGTGGCGACCCTGGGCACTCCGCGGGGGCGCCAGGGCAGCCCGCGTCGGGTGGTGCTCCCCGAGGGCTGGCTCGACGACTCCGACGGGTCAGGTTGTGTGGTCGAGGAGGAACTGGTCGAGGGCGGCTGAGGCACGCCCGTTCCGCCCAAGTCCCCACGCGCTCACGCCGTCCGGCATACGGTGGGCGGGTGAGGGTCCGGAGTCCGGAGGGGGAGGACGCGGTGGCCGGAGGTTCGGCGACCGCGACTCAGGCTGCCCTGGCCGCGACCACCGAAGTCAGCGCCAGCAGGCTGTCCCCCCTGATCGCCGGCTTCTGGCTGGTGCTCCTCATCAACCCCATCCTCGGCCACATCGACCTGTTGCCCGACCCTGCGGTGGTGCTCGCCTACGTGGTGATGGTGCCCTTCGTGGGCGTCTACCTCTGGCTGCTGGTCACGATGCGCGACCTCCCCCTCGAGGCCCGCGGCACCGTCCCGGCGAAGCAGGCGTGGGGCGGCATCGCGGCGCTGCTGGTGATGTGTGCGCTGACCGAGCCCGGATGGGGCCAGGACGCGATCAACCTGACCGCCTATCCGGTGCTCGCCGGCGCGCTGGTGCTGCCCCAGCGCCAGACCGCGGTCTTCGTGCCGGTCGTCTCCACGGTGGCCTACCTGCTCACGGTCTGGTTCCCGGGGTGGGAGAACGACATCAACGTCCCGCTGGTGCTGCTGGGCGCGGGGTTCGTGATGGCCAGTGTCCGTTCGGCGCTGGTCGCCAACATCGACCTGGTCCTGATGCGGCTGGAGTACCGCAACCTGCTGCTGGAGCAGGAGCGGAACCGGTTCGCGCGCGACCTGCACGACCTGCTCGGCCACTCCCTGACCCTGCTGACCGTGAAGGCGGAGCTCGCCGGTCGGCTGCTGGACCTCGGGGACGACGACCAGGGCCGCGAGCAGGTCGCCGACCTGGAGCGGCTCAGTCGCGAGGCGCTGGCCGAGGTCAGGACCGCGGTGCACGGCTACCGGGAGACCTCGCTCCCCGGGGAGATCTCCCGGGCACGCTCGGCGCTGGACGCCGCCGGGATCGAGGCGCGCACCCCGCTGGCCGTCGACCAGGTCAGCCCCGACCTGCGCGAGCTCTTCGCCTGGGTGGTGCGTGAGGGCGTCACCAACGTGGTCCGGCACGGCGATGCCTCCTGGTGCGAGGTGGCGCTCGGTGAGGACCGGGTGAGCATCCGCAACGATCTCGGGCCCCGCGCCACTGCTCCGATGGAGCCTCCGGGGAAGACCCCGGGGTCGGGTCTGCTCGGGCTGCGCAGCCGCGCGTTGGCCCTCGGGCTGGTGACCGAGGTCCGCCGCGACGACCACGTCTACGAGCTCGTGGTGGGCCGCCCGTCCCGCCGAGAGCCCGCCGAGCCTCCGGGTGAGGGGGGCGGACGGTGACCCGGATCGACGACACGGACCGCACCCCCCTGGAGCTGGAGACCGAGCTCGAGACCGCGCCGACGCGCGTGGCCGAGCTCACCGAGCAGCACGCCGGCCGCTTCGTGCTGCTGATCACCTCGATCTGGCTGATCTTCCTGCTCTTCCCCATGGTGCAGTTCGCCGACCGGCTCGACGAGCCGGCCTTCCTGCTCTCCTACGTGCTCCTCGTGCCGTTCGTGGCGGCCTACCTCGCGGTCTTCGAACTCGCCCGCCGCCAGGCGCTCACCACCGGGATCGAGCTGTCCCGACCGCTCGCGTGGCTGCTCCTCGGCGGGATGGGGCTGATCGTCGTCGTGCTCACGCTGGTCTGGGGCGAGTCCGGGCTTGCGTTGATGACCTACGTCGTCATCGCCGCCCCCTTCGCCGTCGGCAGCCTGGCCGCGGCCGTCTGGGTGGTCGGACTGTCGGTCGTCGGCTATGCGACCAGCGTGCTCGTCGGCGAGTTCCACCCCAACGCCGGCTACCTCTACGTGCTCCCCGCAATCGGCCTGGTGATGTGGGGCGTCAAGCAGATCCTGCTGCGCAACGTCGAGCTGATCACGATGCGCAGGGAGTACCGCAACCTGCTGCTGGAGCAGGAGCGGAACCGGTTCGCGCGCGACCTGCACGACCTCCTCGGGCACTCGCTGACCGCGATCACCGTCAAGGCGGAGTTGGCGCGTCGCCTCATGGAGACCGATGTCGACCGCGCCGCTCAGCAGCTGGAGGATCTCGAGCGGCTCGGGCGCGAGGCGCTCAGTGACGTCCGCGAGGCCGTGCAGGGCTTCCATCAGGTGACCCTGACCGGCGAGCTCACCCGGGCCCGGATGACACTGGCCGCGGCCGGCATCGACGCGCGGCTGCCGAGCGCGGTCGACGTGGTGGACCCGCGGTACCGCGAGCTCTTCGCGTGGGTGATCCGCGAAGGGGTGACCAATGTCGTGCGGCATGCGGCGGCGACGTACTGTGCGGTGGAGGTCCACCGGGACCGGATCGAGGTCCGCAACGACTGCCGCGACGGAGTGTGCGCGTCGCTGGCGGAGGGTAGTGGGCTTCGGGGGCTCCAGGAGCGGGCCCACCTCGTCGGAGCCACCGTGCGAGTGCACCAGGAAGGGACCGAAGTGTTCGTGCTGGAAGTGGGGGCAGCATGACCGTCCGTCTGCTCATCGCCGATGACCAGGCACTCGTCCGCGGAGCGCTCTCGGCGCTGCTGGACCTCGAGCCCGACATCGCGGTGGTCGCCGAGGTCGGCCGCGGTGACGAGGTGCTGCCGGCCTGCCAGGCCCAGGAGATCGACGTCGCGCTGGTCGACGTCGAGATGCCTGGGATGGACGGGATCGAGGCCACCGCGCTGGTCAAGGCCCGGACTCCGGACGTGCGGGTCTTGATCGTGACCACCTTCGGCCGCCCCGGGTTCGTCCGGCGCGCGCTCAAGGCCGGCGCGGACGGCTTCGTCGTCAAGGACACCCCTGCGCGCGAACTCGCCGCCGCCGTACGCCGGGTGCACGCGGGGGAGCGGGTCATCGACCCGACCCTGATCGCCGACTCGCTGATGGCCGGTGAGTCCCCACTGACCCCGCGCGAGGTGGACGTGCTTCGCGCCGCCCGGGGCGGGGCCACCGTCGCCGCGATCGCGGGCGGGCTCTCGCTCTCGGAGGGCACGGTGCGCAACCACCTCTCGTCGGCGATTGGCAAGACCGGCGCGGCGACGCGGGCCGAAGCCGCGCGGATCGCCGACCAGAACGGGTGGCTTTAACCCGAAATGACCCGCGCCTGAGCGCGTGTGAACCTCCTTACAGGTCAGGACCACGATGTGACCTTGGGTCCTGGCCTGTGCTTGACTCCCAGGCTGTTGCCCAAAGCTGTCGAGTCAGAGAACCGGGGTTCCCGTGTACAAGCCGCGACATCGTGACCAGGAGCGACCTGCCGCCAGGTCGACGCGGGGCTCTGCCCTGCGCCCCGTGGTGGGCCGCGTCCTCGGCCCCGCCGTGGTGGCCACCTCGCTGACGGCGATGGCCGTCACCGCCGGAGTGGCCGGCTCGTCCCCGGCCGTGGACGTCCCCGCCTCCGCGGGTGCGGCCGCCCTGAACAGTGCCGGAGCGAGCGCGAACCTCGAGTCGCTCTCCGAGCGTGGCGCCACGGTCTCCCGGTCCGCGACGCGGGTGGTCCGCGAGGTCACCCTGAAGCCGCAGGCCTCGGGCCACAAGTGGGCCACCTCCGCCCTCAACCTGTGGCGCGAGCCGGGTGAGGTCGGCAAGGTCGGCCTCATCGACGCCGGCTCCAAGCTCGCGGTGACCGGCAAGGTCATCGACGGCTGGGCCGAGATCCTGCGCGACGGCCAGGTGCGTTTCGTCAACGCCAAGTACCTCTCGGCGAAGAAGCCCGTGGCCGGTGCCGCCGTCGGCGGTCTGTCCATGGCCCCCTGCCCCGACGGCTCCGCCATCGAGGCGGGCCTGACCGACGCCGCCGACCGCGTCTACCGCGCGGTGTGCGCGGCCTTCCCGCAGCCCAGCGTGTACGGCGGGCGGGACCCGCACGGCGAGCACGTCGACGGCCGCGCCATCGACATCATGATCACCGGCAGCGTCGGTGACCAGATCGCCGAGTGGCTGCGCGCCAACGCCGCGGCGCTGCAGATCCGCAGCCTCATCTGGTCGCAGCGGATCTGGACCCCCGAGCGGGCCGGTGAGGGCTGGCGCTACATGAGCGACCGCGGCTCGGTGACCGCGAACCACTACGACCACGTGCACGTCGCCGTCTACTGAGCCCATCACAGTTAGCCCGGCGTGCTAGCGCTCGGTGCTAGCATTTCCTCATGCCTGCACTGCATATCAGGGATGTTCCCGAGGAGACGGTCGCCGCGATCAAGCGGCGCGCTGCCCGGCGCGGTCACTCGGTGCAGCAGGAGTTGCGGGAGGTTCTGGAGAAGGTGGCAGCGGAACCGGTCCCTGGTGGGCGCCCCCGCCGCCTGAACCTTCGCATGGTGTCGACCGGACATGAGGAGTCGTTCGATCGGGCTGACTTCTACGATGACGACGAGCGCTGACCCGACCGCGTTGGTGGTCGTCGACACGAACGTTCTGCTCGCCGCCACGGACCGGAGTCGTGCGGCCCACGCGGCCGCCTTGGCGTTTCTCAACGAAGACGAACGCCGACTCGCACTGACGCCTCAGATCGTGCGCGAGTACCTCGCGGTCTCCACGCGCCCACTCGAGGCCAACGGCTTCGGCCTGGCCGGGGTCGACGCGGTGGCGAACGTGGGGCAGTTCCTCGAGGACATGGTCCTCCTGGCCGAGGACTCGGTCGCCACCTCACACCTGATGGATCTGGTGGGGGCCCACGCCGTCACCGGCAAGCAGGTGCACGATGCGAACCTCGTCGCCGTCGCGCTCGCGCACCACGCCAGTGCGATCGTCACCGACAACGTGCGTCACTTCGCCCGGTTCGCCGACCTGATCACCGTGGAGCCTCTCGTCGTCCAGCCGGAGTGAACTCGCCCGGATGTCGGTGACCCCCACTAGGGTCGGCTGCGATGGGGTCGAACACCGAGTACGACGACGCCGCTCGCGCCCGCTGGGTGGCCGAGCCGCCCAAGGACGCCTCGCGGACCCCGTTCGAGCGTGACCGCGCCCGGGTGGTGCACAGCGGCGCGCTGCGCCGGCTGGCCGCGAAGACCCAGGTCCTCGGGCCGCAGCATGACGACTTCGTCCGCAACCGGCTCACCCACAGCTTCGAGGTCGCCCAAGTCGCCCGCGACCTCGCCCGGCAGTTGGGCTGCAACACCGACGTCGTCGAGACCGCGGCGCTGGCCCACGACCTCGGGCACCCGCCCTTCGGTCACAACGGGGAGCGGGCGCTCGATGAGCTCTCCGGCTCGGCCGGCGGCTTCGAGGGCAACGCCCAGACCCTGCGCATCCTGACCCGGCTGGAGGCGAAGTCGGCCGACGCCCACGGGCGCAGCGTCGGGCTCAACCTGACCCGGGCCACCCTGGACGCCACCTGCAAGTACCCGTGGCCGCTGGCGGAGGCCGAGGCGCCGTACGGTGCGCATGCCGACGGCACCCCACGCGCGATCCAGAAGTTCGGGGTGTACGACGACGACCTCGGGGTCTTCACGTGGCTGCGCGACGGCGTACCGACGCGTGCGCGGTGCCTGGAGGCGCAGGTGATGGACCTGGCTGACGACGTCGCCTACTCCGTGCACGACGTCGAGGACGGCGTCGTCGGGGGGAGCATCGACCTGCGGGCGCTGGCCGGCCCCGACCTGCGTGAGCAGGTCTGGGCGACCGTGCGGGAGTGGTATGTCCCGGACGCCTCCGACGCTGCGCTGGACGAAGCCGTGGCCCGGATGGAGCGGCTGCCGCAGTGGCCGACCGCGCCGTACGCCGGCACCCGGCCACAGCTTGCCGCGCTGAAGAACCTGACGTCGGCCCTGATCGGCCGCTTCTGCGCCTCGGCCACCGAGGCGACCCGGGAGCGTTTCGGCCCGGGCCCGCTGGTGCGCTACGCCGCGGACCTGGTCGTGCCCGAGGACACCGCCCTGGAGATCGCGGTGCTCAAGGGCACCGCCGCGCACCTGGTGATGCGCGCCCCCGAGCGGGCCGCCCTGCTGGTGCGGCAGCGGGAGCTGATGAGCGAACTGGTCGCCGCGATCGCCGCCAGCGCGCCCGAGCACCTGGAGCCCGCGTTCGCCGCGGACTACGCCGAGGCGGCCGACGACGCGGCCCGGTTGCGGGTGGTCGTCGACCAGGTCGCGAGCCTCACCGACGCCTCCGCGCTGCGCTGGCACGAGCGGGTCGTGTGCGGCCGCGGAGGGCGTGGGGCTGAGTCGTAGACTCACGCCCGTGACAGACGTCGGAGGTCGGGGTCGCGGGCTGATCCGCGAGGAGGACATCGCGGCGGTGCGCGAGCGGGCCGACCTCGTCGAGATCGTCCGGCAGTACGTCACCCTCAAGAACGCCGGCGGCGGGGCGCTGAAGGGCCTGTGTCCCTTCCACGACGAGAAGAGCCCGTCCTTCCACGTGCGGCCCGGGCGTGGCTGGCACTGCTTCGGATGCGGCGAGGGCGGCGACGTCATCAGCTTCCTGATGAAGCACGACGGGCTGACCTTCTCCCAGACCGTGGAGTATCTGGCCGACCGCACCGGCATCCAACTCCGCTACACCGAGGGCTCGGGCGACCAGCCTCGGCGCGACGTCGCCCCCCGGCACCGGCTCATCGAGCTCCATAAGCTCGCCCAGGAGTGGTACGCCGACCACCTCAGCGGCCCCGACGCAGCGGTCGCGCGCCAGTTCCTCGCCGACCGCGGCTTCGACCGCAGTGCTGCGGAGACGTTCGGCCTCGGGTTCGCCCCACGCGACGGCGACGCGCTCTACAAGCACCTGCGCCAGAAGGGGTACGCCGACAAGGACCTCGTCACCGCCGGCCTGGTCGCCGAGGGCCAGCGCGGCCACTACGACCGCTTCCGGGGACGGCTGCTGTGGCCGATCCGGGAGACGTCGGGGGAGACGATCGGGTTCGGCGCGCGGCGGATCTTCGACGACGACCGGATCGAGGCGAAGTACCTCAACACCCCCGAGACGCCGATCTACAAGAAGTCCCAGGTGCTCTACGGCATCGACCTGGCCCGGCGTGAGATCGCCCGGACCTCCCAAGCCGTCGTCGTCGAGGGCTACACCGACGTGATGGCCTGCCACCTGTCCGGGGTGACCACCGCGGTCGCCACCTGTGGCACCGCCTTCGGCGAGGACCACGGCCGGGTGCTGCGGCGGTTGCTGCGCGACCACGAGGAGTTCCGCGGCGAGGTCATCTTCACCTTCGACGGTGACGCCGCCGGTCAGAAGGCGGCGCTGCGAGCCTTCGGCGGCGACCAGCAGTTCGTCTCCCAGACGTACGTCGCGGTCGAGCCGAGCGGGCTCGACCCGTGCGACCTGCGACTGCAGCAGGGCGAGGCCGCGGTGCGCGAACTCGTCGCGCGGCGGATCCCGCTCTACCGGTTCGTGCTGAGCAACGTGGTATCCCGCTTCGACCTCGACCGGGCCGACGGCCGGGTGGACGCGCTGCGCGAGGCCGCCAAGCTGGTCACCAGCGTGCGCGACAAGTCGAAGGTGGACGCCTTCGCCCGCGAACTGGCCGGGCTGGTCGGAGTCGACGTGGAGGAGGCCCGCGCGGAGGTACGCCGCGTGGGTCGCCGTACGGGCGGGGACGCGCGCCAGCCTGCCGCGCCGGCGGTTGCAGCCACACCCGCCGCGGACCTGCGCGACCCGAAGTACGCGCTGGAACGGGAGACCCTGAAGTTGACCGTCCAGCACCCGGAGCTGGTGGCGCCGTTGTCGGCGGACCTGGGCGACAACGACTTCACCCACCCCGGCTACCGCGCGGTGTGGGACGTGGTCGCCGCGGTCGGCGGCCCGGTCGCCGCCACCGAGCCTGAGGTGTGGCTGGCGAAGTTGCGCGATCAGACCGGCGGCACCGGCGAGCTGGCGGAGGCGACGCTGCGGCTGCTGAACGCGCTGGCCGTCGAGCCGGTCCGGGCGCACGCCGACATCGACCGCTCGTTCGCCGCCGCGCACGTCTTCCGGCTTCAGGAGCTGACCGCGATGCGGCGGATCGCGGACCTGAAGTCGCGGCTCCAGCGCACCAACCCGGTGGAGCAGGCGACCGAGTACAACCGGATGTTCGGGGAACTGGTCGCACTCGAGAGCCATCGGCGGACGCTGCGCGACCGGGCGATCGGGACGGGGGAGCTGTGAAGGTCTTCACGCGGCGGCCCGCGCCGCCGGACTGGGTGCGCGACGCCTGCCTGGGGCGCGGGGAGAAGGTGCTTGCGTGGACGCGCGCCGTGGACGGCGGCATCCACGAGGAGGGCCGGGGGACCGGCGACGGCACCTACCTGGTGGGCACCCACGCGCACCTCTACGTGGTGTCCTGCCGCGACGAGTACGTCGAGGAGTCACACCACAGCGAGCCCGTGACCCGGGTGCACGCCTTCGCCTGGGAGCGGGTGCAGCGGGCCGAGTGGGACCAGGAGACCTCCCTGCTGAAGGTCGAACGGGTGATCGACGGGGAGCCGCTGCAGGTGTTCCTCTTCTCGCTCGACCAGGCCGCCGAACTGCTCCAGCTGGTCCGCGAGCGGGTCACCTCCAGCATCGTGCTGCGACGGCGGGTCGACGTGGTGAAGAAGAAGGGGTTCACGGTGGTTGCCCGCCGAGCCCCTGCGGGGGCGGTGCGACCCCGCCTCACCGCTGAGGCGCTCACCTGGAACGTCGAGTACGACGCCGGGATCGACCCCGCGGACCCGAACATTCAGGCGATGGTGGAGGCCACCCTGGCGGACGGGCGGGAGTCGCTGGGGGTGTGACGCAGCCGGACCCGGTCCGGACGCGCCGTTCGGGGGTTCGATGTGCGGGGGCGCGCGTGACTTGCTAGTCTTGCCGCGCTGCGGTCGCCGCAGCCCATCCCCTGTAGCTCAACTGGCAGAGCATTCGGCTGTTAACCGGAGGGTTGTTGGTTCGAGTCCAACCGGGGGAGCAAGAAGACCCCGTCTGACCCGCGGAAACGCGTCAGGCGGGGTTTGTCGTTTCTGAGTGCCGACGGGCTTGTTCACCACTTCGTGCCCACATTGGCGTGGACGGCCCCTAGCGAGCACCAATAGCGCTCTTGGTCCGGCCAAGCGACAAGGTGTCGCTCTACGCGACCGGGGACGTCTGGTCGGGAGTGTGGTTCCAGGACCGTACGACGCCGACCGGACGCCCGCAGGCGGCCGACAACGTGTACCCGATGCCGGGTAAGCCGAAGTACGCGTTGGTGGTCAAGATGGACGGCGGCTACCGATACGCAGGTACCTCCTTCGTGCGCACTGCGACCTACGCCTACGACCAGACCATCAAGCTCCGCATCAATGACGCCGTGCCGCGCAACGGCAACGGCTGCTTCTCCGTGAGTGTCCGGGTCTATCACTGACCGCAGGCCCGCAGGTTGTGACCAGCCTTGCGGGCCCCCAGCCTGTGGTCGGCTCTCGGGGTGTCGGCCGAATCTTACGAGGACTCCGCCCATAATCACGGGATGGGCGGAGTCCTTTCCATGACGGCGGCCGACATCGAGCGCATCACGTCACGGCTGTTCCTCTCCCGTGGTGATCGGGCCCGGAATCTCAGTGCCTTCTGGATCCTCCTTGTCCTGGCTGCGGTGATCGCTTCGGCCGGAGTCGTCGCTGACTCCACCGCGACCGTGATCGGGGCGATGATCGTGGCGCCGCTGATGACGCCGATCCTGGGGACGGCTCTGGCGATCGTGATGGCCGACAAGCGCCAACTCCTATGGAACCTCGGGCTCGTTCTCACGGCCTCGGCGGCAGTGGTGGTCGTCGGCTTCCTCCTCGGTCTCAGCGTTCAGCTCGACGTGGTCTCAGCGACGAACAGTCAGGTCGCTTCGCGGGTGAGCCCCCGTCTGATCGACCTGGTCGCGGCCATTGCGACGGGGTGTGTGGGAACGTTCGCGCTCATCCGCTCCGACGTTTCCGACGCGCTTCCCGGCGTCGCTATCGCGATCTCGCTGGTGCCCCCGCTGGCCGTGGTCGGGCTGACGCTCGAGTCGGGGGCTCCGGACGAGGCTCTCGGCGCGCTACTCCTGTTCGGCACGAACGTGGCCGCGATCATTGCCACGGGCGTCGCCGTGCTCATGGTGGCTGGGCTACGGCGAACGGCGCGCGAGGGCGGCTACCCCGTCGGCAAGCTGGAGGGACGTTCGCTCGCCGCCGTGGCGGCGTCGCTGGCCATCGTCGCTGTGCCTCTCGGAGTCGGCAGCGCGAGCGTTGTCCGGGAGCAGGCCTTGATCGCCAGAGCCCGGCCCATCGCTGATGCGTGGGCGACGGCGCAGGGCTGGACGATCACCGACGTCTTCGTTCGGCGCGGCACGCTTCACATCGTCTCACTGGGAGGCCCTCCCGAGGCCGATCCCGCGGACCTTCGGCAGGCCTTCGACGAGGGAGGGATGCCGGGCGTGGACGTGGTCGTGAGCCTGGTGGTGGGTGGGTCGCGAACACTCCCAGGAGACTGATCACGGTGAGACCCGGACGCTGTCGACCTGCGTCGTCCTCCTCCGTGATCCGGCTGAACGGGTTGGTCGATACAACGTGACCCACCTGCCGCGCATCAGGATTTGTCACCACCGCAGCTGCCATAGGTGTGAGGGTCTTCTCCCATTCTGCGCGCTTCCCGGCGATACCGGCTACACCGCTGGCAGTACCACTGACGACGGCGATGATCACCAGATCTACCGCGGCGGCCCAGATTGCAGGGCGACGGGCGATGCTGGCCACGACGGGCGCGAGCACGATGGCGATGCTGGTCACGAGGGGACCAAAGCCTGCGCCGCCCAGCCACACTTGCTCAAGCACGATGGTCTCTCCACAGACTTCGGCGTTGGCGTATTGAGATCTTCGATGCCTGCTAACTAATAGGCAAGCCCCGTTGGAAGTCGACGTGTCTTGAAGACCGGGGACGGGTGGCGATCCTCGAGTCGGACCGCGCGAGAACGGCGTCACGGTGGTGGAGTGGCTGGTCCCGCTGACGGCGTGACAGGCTTGCCGAGTCTCGGAGCAGCCTGAAGGATGCAGGTCATGACCACGACGCCGAAGTCGGCCACCTCCACCATCCGCGAGCAGCAGAACGGCATCCGGGATCGCTTGCCGTTCCACGACACCCAGGACTTCGAGGACGCTCGACGTGGGCTGATCGCCCCGATCGAAGACGCCGTCACGGCTGACGACGGCCGGGTGGTCTGGGACAACTCGACCTACGACTTCCTGGACGGTGACTGCCCGGACACGGTCAATCCGAGCCTGTGGCGTCAGTCCCAGCTGGTGGCAACCGGCGGCCTGTTCGAGGTCGTGCCGGGCATCTACCAGGTGCGCGGGATGGACCTCTCGAATGTCACCTTCGTCGAAGGCACAGGCGGGGTCATCGTGATCGACCCGCTGATCTCGACCGAGACCGCCGCCGCAGCTCTCGCGCTCTACCGCACCCACCGCGGCGACCGGCCCGTCACCGGAGTGATCTACACCCACTGCCACGTGGACCACTTCGGCGGCGTGAAAGGGGTGACAACCCAGGCAGACGTCGACGCGGGCCGGGTTCCCGTCCTGGCGCCGGAGGGATTTGTGGAACACGCCGTGGCCGAGAACGTCTATGCCGGCACCGCCATGGCCCGCCGGGCCGGCTACATGTACGGCGCAGCGCTCGCACGCGGGCCGCGGGGAGGGGTCGGAGCGGGTCTTGGGCAGACGACGTCGACCGGCACCGTCTCGCTGATCGCGCCGACGGTCGAGATCACCACCACCGGGCAGGAGGAGACCGTCGATGGGGTCAGGATCATCTTTCAGATGGCACCCAACACCGAGGCGCCCGCAGAGATGCTCTTCTACTTTCCGGACCACCGCGCTCTGTGCGCAGCCGAGGACGCTACGCATACCCTGCACAACCTGCTGACGTTGCGCGGCGCGGTCGTGCGTGACCCGCACGGATGGGCCAAGTACCTCACCGAGACGATCGACCTGTTCGGAGCGGATCTCGAGGTGGTCTTCGCGTCCCACCATTGGCCGACCTGGGGCCGGGGGCGTGCCGTGGAGTTCCTGGCGCTGCAGCGCGACCTCTACGCCTACCTGCACGACCAGACGGTGCGGATGCTGAACCAAGGTTACGTCGGCTCCGAGATCGCTGAGCGCATCGAACTGCCGCCGGCGCTGGAGAACACGTGGTCGACGCGTGGGTACTACGGGTCGGTCAGCCATAACGTGAAGGCGATCTACCAGCGCTACCTGGGGTGGTTCGACGGCAACCCTGCTCACCTGTGGGAGCACATCCCCACGGAAAAAGCGAAACGGTACGTCGAACTTGCCGGCGGCATCGACGCGATCGTGCGCGCCACCCGAGCCGCATTCGAGGCCGGCGACTTCCGCTGGGCGGCCGAGATCGGGAGCCACGCCGTCTTCGCGGAACCGGACCATGCCGGAGCGCGCGAAGCGCTCGCCGACACCCTCGAGCAACTCGGCTACGGCTCGGAGAACGGCACCTGGCGCGACTTCTTCCTCTCGGGCGCCATGGAACTGCGCGACGGCCAGTTCGGCACCCCGACCACCACCGCGGTGGCAGACATGATCCGCCAACTGACTCCCGACATGCTCTTCGACGCCCTCGCCATCCGGGTCAACGGACCCGCGGCCTGGGACGAGCGGCTCACGATCGACGTCGTCGTCTCCGACACTGGCGAGCGCTACCGCTTGAGCCTGGCGAACGGCGTTCTCACCTACAGCCCCCGCCCCCAAAGCACCCCCGCCGACGCCACGCTCACCACCACCCGCGCCGAACTGCCCGGCGTCGCGCTCGGCCAGGTCACCCCCCAGGGCCTCGACGGCGACGGAACCGCCCTGCAACGGCTTATGGCCGTGCTCGACGCCGGCGACCCGGACTTCGCCATCGTGACTCCGTGAGCGATGCCTTCGGGCAGTCGCTGCCCATTGCCGTCGGTGTGGCGGTGAGCCCGCTGCCGATCGTGGCGGTGGTACTGATGCTGGCCAGTGCGAGTGCCAGTGCGCAGAACGCGGTCGCGTTCGTGCTGACTTGGTTCGTGACGATCGGCGGCATCGTGGCTGCAGTGTCCCTGCTCGCAGGGTCGGCGGACGACGAGTCCGGCGGACCCGGCCCGTGGACCGGGTGGCTCAAGATCGTCCTCGGAGTGCTGATGCTGCTGCTCGCCGTACGTCAGTGGCAGGCCCGCCCGGGCGACGGCGAGGAGCCTCACATCCCGGCATGGATGGAGGCGGTGGATGCCCTCACCCCCGTTAAAGCAGCGGGTCTGGCAGCCCTGCTCGGCGGTGTGAACCCGAAGAACCTGTTGCTCGCGGTCTCCGGAGGCGCTGCAATCGCTAGCGTCGCCGGCGGACAGATCGGGGCCAGCCTCGGGGCTGCAGCGTTGTTCGCTCTCACCGCGAGCGTCGGCGTGGCCGTGCCGGTCGTGGTCTATGTCGTCGCCGGTGAGCGCGCCGCGTCGATTCTGGGAGAGCTGCGCACCTGGCTGGTGCACAACAACGCGGTGATCATGACGATGCTGTTGCTTGTCATCGGAGCCAAGCTCGTCGGCGACGGGATCGTGCTGCTGTGAGGCGCCCCGGAATCGTGAGATTGGGTCGGCCGACACGCCAGGACGCCGTGTCGGGGTTCGTCACCGGCCTGTTCTCCATCCCGGAGGGCATGGCCTACGCGAGCATCGGAGGCTTTGCGGCGCCGCTGGGCCTCTGGTCGGGGGTCGTCCCGACGATCGTCGGATCGATCTTCTCCCGCACCGTGCTGATGGTGACGACGTTGACCAGTGCCATCGCACTGTCCTCGCAGAGCGTGCTGGCCGGCGCCGGCCTCGACCCCGGTGACACCGGCGCGTTGGCAACACTCACGCTGCTCGTGGGGCTCGTCATGCTGGTGATGGGGCTGTTGGAGCTCGGCTCGGTGATGTCGTTCGTCTCCACAGCGGTGATGACCGGCTTCACCACCGGCATTGCCCTTCAGATCATCGCCGGCGTCATCGAGGACGCGACGGCCTACGATCCGCGGGCTGAGAACACCATCGCCAAACTCGTCGAGGCATTCGTCCACATCGGGGAGTGGAACGGTGCCACGGTGCTGGTGTCTGCCGCGACGCTGGCCGTGTGGGCGGTCTTCCGAGCGATTCGCCGGCTGGAGTCCTACGCCACGCTTATCGCGCTCCTGGTCGTGACTGTTGCGTGTGCGCTGGTCCAACCGGACGTCGAGCTCGTCGCTGATATAGCGAGCATCCCGCGCTCGCTGCCGCCGTTCTCGGTGCCCGACCTCGACGCTGTGCCCGAACTGGTTTTCGGAGCGATCGCGATCGCCCTGGTGGCGCTCGCCCAGGCGGCCGGCATTGGCGCGGCCGTCGCCAATCCCGACGGCTCCCGGCCAGACGCCTCGACCGACTTCCGGGCCCAGGGCCTGGCCAACATCGGCGGCGGCCTCTTCTCGGCCCTGCCCACGGGCGGCTCGCTCTCGCGCACCGGCGTCGGCACCAGCGCGGGAGCTCGCACCCGATGGTCCGGGATCTTCGCCGGACTCTGGCTCGCTGTCATCGTGCTCGCGGTCGGACCTCGCGCAGGAGAGATCCCGATGGCCGTCATCGGAGGGCTCCTCATCGTCATTGGCGGTGAGCTCGTGATGGGTCGAATACCCGACCTGCTACTGGTGTGGCGGACCTCCCGACTCTCCACGACCGCCATGGTTGTGACCTTCCTCGCCACCACCCAACTTCCGCTTCAACAGGCGATCTTCATCGGTGCCGGCCTCTCGATTCTGCTTTACGCCGTTGCGGCATCCAGGCGGGGGCGGATCGTGCAACTGACACCCGTGAGCGAGGGCGGCTGGCTGGTCGAGGACCCACCCGCAGTTCTCCCGAGCCACCGGACCACCGTGCTCCACTACGACGGTCCGAGCTTCTTCGCCGAAGTGAACCGCCTTGAGGACGAATGGCCGGATCTCGCCGACGCAGTCGACGCGGCCGTCGTGGTTTCCCTGCGCGGCTCCGGCGGCATCCCCTCGGCCACCTTCCTCAAGGCCCTTGAGCGCGCGGCTCGCCGACTCCGGGCCCGCGACATCGACCTTGTCCTCTGCGGCGTGTCGCCGCCGATATTCGACGTGCTCAAACGTTCGCGAGTCCTCGACTTCTGGCTCATCTGACGCTTCCGTGGGTGGTTGATCGCGCCTGAATGGCCGCACGCCGTTCCCGCTCTAGGTTTCTGGCTTGTCGATAGTCAGGAACCACGGAACGGAGAACGGCGTGCGAAACGCCACCCTATGGCGCGCCCTCTTGGGCGTCGAGAACACCGTCATCGAGGCGATCGAGTTCAGCGATGTCGAGGACATTGTGATCGCGCACGTTCGACCGCGACGAGCTGCTCGAGGCCGCTGCGGACGATGCGGCATCAAAGCCGCCTGGTACGACCACGGAGAAGGACGCCGACGGTGGCGAAGCCTGGACCTGGGCACGGTCGAGGTCTTCCTCGAGGCCGACGCGCCAAGGGTCAACTGCCCGGTCCATGGGCCGACGGTGCGGCATGTGCCCTGGGCGCGTCACGCGGCTGGTCACACGTTGAGCTTTGACCAGCAGGTCGCCTGGCTGGCTACCCAGTGCTCGAAGTCCGCGATCACCCAGTTGATGCGGATCGCGTGGCGGACCGTGGGATCGATCATCGCCCGGGTCTGGGCCGACACCGCCGAAGGGATCGACGCCTTCGCCGGACTGCGCCGCATCGGCATCGATGAGATCTCCTACAAGCGCAACCACAAGTGTGGGCCAAGGCCGGACGCGACCGCGCCACCCTCGAGGAGTTCTTCGACGCACTGGAAGCCTCCGGCGAAGGCAGGTGCGCCCAGATCACCCATGTCACAGCCGACGGCGCGGACTGGATCGCGGACGTTGTGCGGCGACGCTGCCCAGCCGCGGTCCGGTGCGCCGACCCCTTCCACGTCGTCGGCTGGGCCACCGATGCCCTCGACGCCGTGCGACGAGACGCCTGGAATCAGGCCAGACGCGCGGGCCACACCCGCCCCGCCGGTTGGCAGAACGGCCGGGCGGTTACAGTCGCAACCGGACACGCTCGCGCTCTCAAGCACGCCCGCTACGCGCTGTGGAAGAACCCCGAGAACCTCACCGACAAGCAGCAGACGAAGCTTGCGTGGATCGCCAAGACTGATCCTCGGCTCTACCGCGCCTATCTGCTCAAAGAAGGCCTGCGTACCGTCTTCAAGCTCCCAGCAGACGAGGCCGCCGAGGCGCTGGACCGATGGGTCGCGTGGGCACGGCGCTGCCGGATCGCATCGTTCGTCAAGCTCCAGCAGCGCATCACCAAGCATCGCGCCGAGATCCTCGCTGCCATCGACCACGGCCTGTCCAACGGCCTCATCGAATCGGTCAACACCAAGATCCGGCTCATCACCAGGGTGGCCTTCGGATTCCGCTCACCCGACGCCCTCATCGGTCTAGCGATGCTCAATCTCGGCGGCAACCGGCCGCTGCTGCCCGGCCGATGACCCACGGATCAGTCAGATGAGCCCGACTTCTTGGGGGAGGATTCGGTGCTCCTCGAGCAGGAGCACCTCATGGAGTCCTTGACACGCGCCTACGCCATCGCCGAGCGCAGGCGAGGAGACGGGATGGGCGATGCGGGCGAGTGATTGGGACAGTCCCGACGGGGTCGGTTCGACCGGATCGTGGAGGTCGCCCGGAGGCGGCCAGTGGGCCGGCCGAGTCGCACTTGCCGTGATCACTGTGGTCTCAGGACCACTTCTCACCGGCTGCAGCGGCGAGAGTCGCGACGCCGGCCCTCCGAGTCCCGTCTCCTCGGCCTCCACCGAAACCCGATCCGGGTTGCAGGTGAGGGTGGTCTCCACGGTTTTCCCGGGTGATCCCACGACGCAGGAGCCGCAGGACGGCGAACAGCTCGAACTGCCCGCGGTTCTGGAGGCTCCCGCCGGCACCGATCCATTGGAGCCGGGCACACCACCGGAGCTCATGGAGGCGTTCGACGCCGCGAACTGCCCGGACGAGCTACCGCCGACCGTGGCTCCGCCTGCGGTGTTCCTCCTCACGTGCGATACTTCCGGGCTCAAGTACCTGCTGGGGCCAGCCGTGATCGTAGGGGGTGTCGAGAGGGCCGAGGGAGAGCCGGCGGTCGGGGGCACGGGGTGGCGGGTGTCGATTGATTTCGATGACGAGGCGACACAGTCGCTCGCAGACGTTACCAGCAGCCTGGCGGGGACCAGCCAACAGCTGGCACTGGTGATGGATGGGCGCGTGCTTTCGGCCCCGTCGGTGATGGCCGCGATCACCGTCGGAAAGGTGCAGATCTCCGGCAACTTCACCGAAGCGGAGGCCACCAGTCTCGCGGGTCAGTTGCTAGGAAAGATAGGCACTTCGTGAGCCGGCCTTGGACGGATCCGGGGCCCAATGCTCGAAAGATTCATTCCGACGGCAGGCCGAAGTACACGACATGCTGGAGCGCGAGTTCGATGAAAGGGGAGCGGTCCGCCAACTGGTGTCCCAAGAGTTCTTCGGCCTTGGCGAGCCGGTAACGCACCGTGTTGCTATGGACGTGGAGCAACTCCGCGGTTGCCTCCACGTTCAACCGGTTTTGCACGTACAGCAGGACCGTGTCGCGGATCGGCGCCAGGTTCTTGTCAGCCCGACACAGTGGCCCGATCTCACGCCGGACCATGCGCTCGAGCGCCGGACCATCCGCGATCGCGAGGCAGAGGAGCTCGACCTTGCGGTAGTCCACGTGGTGAGTGGGAGTCGTGGCCGCGAGCCCGAGTCTCTGGGCTGCTCTTGCGTCGAGGTGGCTGATGCGGAACCCCTCGATGCCGAGCGCTGGTCGGCCGATGGCGACGGAGATGTTGTCGCATGGGAGACCCGGCAGGGCATCAAGCATGTCGGCGGAGGGTGCCTTCGGGGTGGCGACCCAGCACCGCAGATCCCTGCTTCCGGTGAGTTGAGTGAGCAGGCTGCCTCCGGGGAAACGGCGGGTCAACTTCTCCGCCGCAGTCTGCAGGGTGGAGGGGGTGTGATCGTCCACGTCCTGCGCCCACAGCAGAAACGCGGTGTGGTGGAGCTGGAGCGGATGACCCAAGGACCTCGAGGCGGCCTCCACGTCGACGGAACCGTTGGCCAGGATCGTGTCGACCAGTTCGGACTTGCGAGCCGCGGAACCGGCGACCTCGCGCTGCCGCTCCTCGTAGAAGCTCTCGATCAAGGTTTCGACCGACTCGTCCATCCAGAGGTCGGCCCGTCGCCACACCGTGCGCAGTACGCCTTCGGGCGCGGGGCGCTCGGCCGACATGCGGTCGATCTCCTCCCCGAGGTAGGTGAAGACCCCGTGGTGCGCGTTGAGGTAGACACGGAGCAGCACCCGGACCTCCATCCCGCGCCGAGCCAGGGAACGGGCCAGGTCGAAAGCCTGGGACGGCAGCACGAGTTCGTGGGTCGGCCTGCGGAGAGCCGTCAGGAACGCGAGCCACTGGTGCCGCGTGCTGCGATGCAGGTCTTCGACCAGAACCGCGTCGACTGCGAGCTCGGGAAGCGTTCGCAGGATCTCGTGGTCGACCACCTCGACGAAGCGCGCGACGGCGTCCTCATTGAGAGAGGTTTGCACAAACTGGTCCAGCCAGTTGACCAGAGCCGAGTCCTCCGTCACAGGTCACCACCTTGCACGTCGGGAGCGGTGCGCCGTCAACCCCACCGCCGTGTGTCACCACCCCACCACCCCGACCGTGGTATCACAACTGGCCTTTTGTGGGCTGATCCAGGATTCGACCGTCTTTCGGTCCGCCCCGCAACCCCCGATTGGAGGGATCTCCAAACGGTTCAGAGAACTCTGGAAACTCATCCATGCCGCGCGCCGCTGCCTGGTGCCACGCTCGTGGGCATCGCAGGGAACGAGGAGGAGACCCGTGGAGTTTGACTACATCGTCGTTGGTGCCGGCTCATCGGGAGCCGTGGTCGCAGGACGACTGTCGGAACGACCGGACGCCAGAGTGCTGCTCATTGAGGCTGGCGGCAAGGGGCGGCACCTGAACATCCAGGTCCCCGCCGCCTTTTCGAAGCAGTTCACCACCAAGCACGACTGGAACTACCGCACCGAGCCGGAGCCCTTCCTCGACGGGCGGGAGGTCTATCACCCCCGCGGCAAGATGCTCGGAGGGTGCAGCGGCCAGAACGCGATGATCTACATCCGCGGTCACCGCAGCGACTACGACAGCTGGGCCGACGGTGGCGCCAAGGGATGGTCGTACGACGAGGTGTTGCCCTACTTCAAGAGGTCGGAGGCCAATTCCCGGGGCGGTGACCGCTTCCACGGGGCGAACGGCCCGTTGCACATCGAAGACCCGCGGTCTCCCAACGACCTGAGCCGGAGGTTGGTCGAGGCCATGGCGGCGACCGGGATGCCGCGCAACGACGACTTCAACGGTTCCGAGCAGCTCGGGACCGGCTTCTACCAGGTCACGCAGCGTCGTGGCCAGCGCTGGACGACCGCTGACGGGTACCTCGCCCCCGCGCGTAAGCGGCCGAACCTGACGGTGTGGACTGACTCCCTGGTGCACCGCATCCAGATCGAGAACGGTCGCGCTACCGCCGTCGTGGTCGAGCGCGAGGGCCGGACCCAGACCGTCCGGGCCGGCTCGGAGATCGTGCTGTCGGCCGGAGCGTTCGCGACTCCCCAGTTGCTGATGCTCTCGGGCGTGGGGCCGGCCGACCACCTTCGCGACCATGGCATCGATGTCCTGGTCGACAACCCGAACGTCGGTGGGCACCTGATGGACCACCCGATGTACATGGTCAACTTCGAGACGACCGCCTCCGGCACCCTGGCCGACGCCGAGAAGCCTCTCCAACTGATCAACTACTTCGCGCGCCGACGAGGCCTCCTTACCTCGAACATCGGCGAGGCCGGGGCCTTTTTCCACACACGCTCGGGTGACGACGCGCCCTACATGCAGTTCATCGCCGCCCCCGGCTATTTCTGGAACCACGGCTTCGAGACCCACGCCCGTCCGGCGTTCGCGATCGGCTGCTCGATGGTCGGCGCGCAGAGCACCGGACGGGTCCGGCTCAAGTCCGCGGACCCGACCGCGCACGCCTCCGTCCGCTTCGACTACTTCTCCGATCCGGCTGACATGGAGGCCATGGTCACGGCGGTGGAGCGGGCCCGCGAGGTTGCGGCGACCGCCCCGCTCAAGGGTCTGGCCGGACCTGAGCTCCACCCTGGACCGCAGGCGCGGACCCGGGCCGAGCTGGAGGCCGAGATCCGCCGCACCGTTGAGCACACGTACCACCCGTCGTGCACCGCGCGCATCGGCTCGGAGAGCGAGGGCGTGGTCGATGAACGGCTCCAGGTCCACGGCATCGCCGGCCTGCGGGTGGCGGACTGCTCGGTATTCCCGACCATTCCGCACGGCAACACGCACGCCCCCGCCGTCATGGTGGGCGAGAAGGCGGCGGACCTGATCAAGGAAAGTCGATGAGCGCCGGGGTCGCCGCACAGGCGGACGAGATCGTCGCGCGGTTGACTCAGGGCGAGAAGGCCTGGGCCGAAACCACGCTGGCCGAACGCGGCGAGTTGCTGGGCCGGATGGTCGAGCTGATCGACCGACACGCCGAGGAATGGGTGGCCCGGGCCGCCGAGATCAAGGGCCTGGCCCCTGACAGCTCGTTGGTCGGTGAGGAGTGGATCTCCGGCCCTTGGGCGACGGTGTCAGGGTTGCAGAGCCTGCGTCAGACGGTGGGCCGTCTCCTGGAGGGGCGGGGCGCCACCGACGGATTCGGGATCCGCCAGGTTCCCGGTGACCGGATTGCGGTCCAGGTGCTCCCGCACTCGACCTACGACCGGTTGCTCCTCAACGGGTTCTCAGCGGAGGTCTGGCTCGAGCCAGGCGTCGCCGAGGAGGAGGCGCGCTCGACGGCGGGCCTCGGATTGTTGGACCCGGCCGCCACGCGTGGCGTCACCCTCGTGCTCGGCGCCGGGAACATCTTCTCGATCGCTCCGCTGGATGCGATCTATCAGTTGTACGCCGAGAACCGCGTAGTGGCGCTGAACCTGAACCCGATCACGGACCGGCTGAAGCCGGTGTTCGAGGCGATCTTCGCACCTTTCATCGAGCGCGGCTTCATCGAGATCCACAGCGGCGGAGTCCAACTGGGCGGCACGCTGGCCCTTCACCCCGGAGTCGCCGCCGTGCACATGACCGGCAGTGAGGCCACCCACGACGCGATCGTGTGGGGTACGGGCGAGGACCAGGCCAAGAACAAGGCGGCCGGGACACCCGTGCTGACCAAGCCCATGACGAGCGAGTTGGGTGGGGTAGCACCGGTCATCGTCGTTCCCGGGTCGTGGTCCAAGGCGGACTTGAAGTTCCAGGCCAAGCACGTCGCCACGCAGCGGCTGCACAACTCGGGCTCGAACTGCATCGCGGCGCAGGTCGTCGTGGTGAGCTCGGACTGGGACCAGAAGGACGAGTTCCTGCGTCTGGTGGAGGAGGCCTTCGCGGCCGCTCCTGCCCGGCCGTCCTGGTACCCCGGATCGGGGGACCGGGTCCGGGCGGCATCCGAGACCCACCCCGGCCACGTCGTGAAGCCGGGCGGAACCGAGGACCGGACGATCATCACCGGCTTGGACCTCGATAACCGCGAGGAGCGGGCCTTCGAAGACGAGTACTTCGCTCCGGTGCTCGGCGTGACCGAACTCCCTGGGACCGGCGCCACCTTCCTCCGCGGTGCCGTCGAGGCGGCCAACGAGCGCCTTCGTGGCACCCTCGGCGCGAACATCATCATCCACCCGCGGACGATGAAGCAGATGGGCAACGAGTTCGAGGAACTCGTGGCGCAGATGCGGTACGGCACCATCGGGATCAACTCCTGGACGGGCGTCGGCTATCTGACCGCGAACGCGACCTGGGGAGCATTCCCCGGGCACAGCCTGGATGACGTCCAGAGCGGCATCGGGGTGGTCCACAATGCGCTGCTGCTGGAGAAGCCGGAGCGCACCGTGGTGCGTGGCCCATTCCGTCCGATGCCCCGCTCGATCGCGCACGGTGAGTTGACGATCAGCCCGATGCCCCCGTGGTTCGTGCACAACCGGACCGCGGCTACCACCGGGCGTCGGCTGACCCGGCTCGCGGCGAACCCCTCGTTGGGGAAGCTGCCGGCCATCTTCGCCTCAGCCCTACGGGGCTGAGTGATCCGCCCTGGCACCAGAGCGCCTGGGGATCAGCGGAGCAGGCCGCTGATCCTCAGGCACTCCAGGGCGACGTGCACCTCGGCTGCCTGGACGGGGACGCTCAGGTCGCGACCGGTGAGTTCCTGGAGACGACGCATTCGATAGCGGACGGTGTTCCGATGGATGAAGAGAAGTGCGGCTGCACCCGAGGTCGAACCGGCCACGTCGAGCCAGACGCGGGCGGTCTCGGTCAGGACTCGCGCGTCCTCCTCACCAAGATCGAGGACGGGTCCGAGGACGGCGGTGGCGAACACTGCTGCTTGCCCTCCGGTCGTGGCGAGCAGGACGCCGAGCGGCCGGTCAGGATGGAAGACCACGTCCCGAACCCCGACGGTGGCGGCCCGGCACGCCAAACGCGCCTGCGTCAGCGCCGCGGGGCCATGGTCGAGTCGGGTGCACACGGCGCTCACGCCGACCCGGCCCCTGGCCAGTTCGCTGAGCGCGGCGAGCAGCTCGGGCACTCGGAAGCCGCGCCGCAGGACGACCAAACCCTCCTGGAGGTCATGCTCCAAGCGCCAGACCGAGACCACGCCACGACGCATCAGCAGGGTCTCCGCCATGGGGAGAGCCTCCTCTCCCGGCGCTGGGCACTCGGCGGTGACCAGGACGAACTCTCCCGTGCGGGGGAGCCCGAGAATCGTGGCGGCTTCTGCGGACTGTTCGGCCCCGGTGAGATCCTCGAGGAGTTGGCCGAGGAGGGCTGCTCGCTTCTGGGCGTCCCGGCGGGCGGCGTCGGCCTGCACGGCGCGGAAGGCCTCGGTGACCTGCTCGCTCAGGTCATCACTGACCTCCCACACCTGAGCCGCGGCCAGCAGCAGCCGCTCCCGAACGTCGGCATCGGCATGGGCGACCAGGGTCTCCCAGATGTATCGGCTGCCCACGCGGAAGGCGCGCAGCACGTCGGCGTACGGAACTCCGATCTCGGCGCGGGCGACCCCGGTCCTGCGCGGTGCATCGGCGCCGACGGGCTCGCCGGCGAGCTGTCCCAAGACGAAGCGCATGTTGTTCACGCAGGAGGCGTGCAGGTCCTCCGGGCCGACCAGCTCATCGTTGGCATAGGACGCGATCTCGCTCCGGATCAGCCCGACCATGCCCGCCGCGAGCTCATCGGCACGCGGCAGGAGCCTCCTGCTCAACTCGACGACGGCGGGGTCGACCTCGGACGTAGTCACCCCCGGACCCTAGCGGGCGACTGTGCCCGAGCACAGTCCGTCACGGCTGATCTTGATGCTCGGGGCCGAAGCGCCCGAGGGGTCGTCTTGGAGAAAGTTGGTCCATACCCACACGCCATCTCCCGCAATCAGGAGCCACGATGAATCTCTCGACCGTTCTGACGCAGAGCGCCGGCACCGACCCCGACCGGGTCGCCCTCCGTCTCGGCTCCGTCACCGTCAGCTACGCCGAACTCGACCAGGCTGCGGGCCGCGTCGCCACGCTGCTGACCGACCGCGGTGTGCAGCCCGGCGACCGGGTGGTCGTGATGCTTCCGAACGTCACTGAGTTCCCCGTGATCTACTACGGCATCCTGCGCGTCGGCGCCGTCGTGGTCCCGATGAACCCGCTGCTCAAGGCACGCGAGGTGGCCTACTACCTGGCCGACTCCGGCGCCCGGGTGATCTTCACCTCCGCTGCGGCGATTGAGGAAGCCGGACGCGGGGCGGCTGAGGTCCCCGGTGCTGACTGCATCGCCGTGGACGACGCACTCCGCGCGCGTCTCGCCGGTCTCGCCCCGACGCTCACCGTGGTCGACCGCACCGGTGACGACACTGCCGTGATCCTCTACACCTCGGGCACCACCGGTAAGCCGAAGGGAGCAGAACTGACCCATCACAACCTCTCCTCCAATGTCGAAGTGGCGCGCGAGGACCTGCTCGAGCTGACCCCGGACGACGTGGTCTTCGGCGGCCTCCCGCTCTTCCACTCCTTCGGTCAGAACGTCGGCCTGAACGCCACGATCTCGGCCGGCGCTTCGCTGGTGCTGTTGCCGCGCTTCGACGCGGGTGAGGCCCTGCAGGTGATGTCCGAGCGCGGCGTGACCGTCTTCGCCGGCGTCCCCACCATGTACTCAGCTCTGCTCACCGCGGCCGAGACCCCGGGCGACCTGCGCCTTCGCCGGTGCATCTCGGGTGGCGCGGCACTCCCGGTCGAGGTGCTCAACCGCTTCGAGGAGCGGTTCGGGGTGCCCATCCTGGAGGGTTATGGACTGTCCGAGACCTCTCCGGTCGCCTCGTTCAACCAGCCGGACGCCCGCCGGGCGGGGTCGATCGGCACCCCGATCCGCGGTGTCGAGATGGCGATTGTGGACGAGGAGCGGAAGGCCCTCGGTGACGGGGAGATCGGAGAGATCGCCATCCGCGGCCACAACGTGATGAAGGGCTATTGGGGCAAACCCGAGGCCACGGACGAGGCCCTGTCCGCCGACGGCTGGTTCCGCACCGGCGACGTGGGACGCAGGGACGAGGAGGGCTTCTACTACGTCGTCGACCGCAAGAAGGAACTCATCATTCGCGGTGGGTTCAACATCTACCCGCGCGAGATCGAGGAGGTCCTGTACGAGCACCCGGCCGTGGCCGAGGCCGCCGTGATCGGCATCCCGCACGCGGAGTTGGGCGAAGAGGTGGCCGCGGCGGTCGCCCTGCGTCCCGGTGCCACCTCCACTCCCCAGGAATTGCGCGACCACGTCAAGGCCCTGGTCGCGCCCTACAAGTACCCCCGGATGGTCTGGGTCGTCGAGGCGCTCCCCAAGGGCCCCACCGGCAAGATCCTCAAGCGCGAGATCACCACCCCTGCTGAGTCCGACGCGACCAACTGATCCGGCCGCTGACCACCGACGACTTTCAAGGAGTCACCGATGTCGATCACTTCCGACACCACTCAGGCCGAGCTCGCGGACACCGCGGCGCCCCTGGATGTACTGCTCACCAAGGCAGCCCTGGGACCGGTGCGCCAGTTCAGCCCGGACCTGTCCACCGTCCGCTGGGTCACAGGCCTGGTGGCCCGACCCACGACGACGGCCCGGCGCCTCCGCGGCCTCGCCGCCGAGGGTGGCCGGATCGCGGTCGGCACCTCGAATCTCAGCCCAGACCGCCGCGACCGGCGATTCGCCGACCCGGCCTGGACCGAGAACCCGATGCTGCGCCGACTCACCCAGCTCTACCTGGCCACCGGCCGTACGGTCGAGCAACTGATCGACGACGCAGACCTCGGCTACCGCGACGAGCGTCGGGTCCGTTTTCTGGTGGAGAACATCATTGAGGCGCTGTCGCCGAGCAACCTGCCCTTGGTGAACCCGACCTCGGCCAAGGTCGCCATCGACACGGGCGGTATGAGCTTGGTCCGGGGCGCAGGTCAACTGGTCAAGGATCTGGCGGCTGCTCCCAGGATCCCGGAGATGGTCGACACCACCGGGTTCGAGGTCGGCCGCAACGTCGCTGCGACGCCGGGTGCGGTGGTCTTGCGAACCGAGCAGTTCGAGCTCCTCCAGTTCACCCCGCAGACCGAGCAGGTCTACGAGGTGCCCTTGATGATCGTCCCGCCGACCATCAACAAGTACTACGCCATCGACCTCGCGCCCGAGCGGAGCTTGGTGGAGTATGCCGTCCGACAGGGACGCCAGGTGTTCGTGCTGTCCTGGCGCAACCCGGACGGCCGTCACGCCGACTGGGGCTTCGACACCTACGTCACGGCGATCCTGGCCGCGCTCGACGCCGTGGAGCGGATCTCTGGCGCCGAGCAGACCATGATGAGCGGCATCTGTTCCGGCGGCATCCTGGCCTCGATCACCGCGGCCTACCTCGCTGCCCACGGTCAGCAGAGTCGCCTCGCCGGACTGCTCCTGGCAGTCACCGTGATCGACAACGCCAAGGCCGGGACGGCCGCCTCTCTCGGTAGTCGGCGCCTTGCGACCCTGGCCAAGGCGAAGTCGCGTCGTCAGGGATACCTGGACGGGCGTGCGCTGGCCGAGGTCTTTGCCTGGCTTCGGCCTGGCGACCTGGTCTGGAACTACTGGGTCAACAACTACCTGCTCGGCAAGCGCCCGCCGGCGTTCGACATCCTGTTCTGGAACGCCGACACCACCCGGATGAGTGCCCAACTGCACGCCGATTTCGTCGATCTGTCGCTGGACAACGCACTGGCTCACCCGGGCACGCTGACCGTGCTGGACACCCCGATCGACCTGTCGAAGATCGAGGTCGACAGTTACATCCTGGCCGGCATCGCCGACCACATCACACCGTGGGAGGCCTGCTACAAGTCCACGCAGCTCTTCGGAGGCAACAGCCGGTTCGTCCTGTCCACCGCGGGCCACATTGCGGCGTTGGTCAACCCGCCCGGGAATCCCAAGTCGACGTACCAGGTCAACAAGGACACCCCGGCCGATGCGCACGAGTGGCTCCACGGGGCGGAGACCCACCAGGGGAGCTGGTGGGCCGACGCGTCGCAGTGGCTGAACGACCGCTGCGGTGCTTTGCGCCCTGCCCCCGTGAGACTCGGCGGCGCTGGTCAGGAGCCGCTTGCCGAGGCCCCCGGCACCTACGTCTACGACAGCTGAGGAGAACGACGTGACCACCAACGATCACAGCACCGACAGGGTCGAGAGGGCCCCGACCTCCGAGCTGGCAGAGGGCCTCGGACGAGCCCGAGGAACGGACTTCTTCCGGATCGCCGACCAGCTCACCGACGAGGAGCGTGAGTACTGGGACCGCACCCGGAGGTTCGTCGACACCGAAGTCCTGCCCGTGATCGCCGACGTCTGGGAGCGCGCGGAGTTCCCTCGCGACCTGGTCAAGCGGCTCGGGGAGCTGGGTCTGGTTGGCGACGGCATCGAGGGCTACGGCTGCCCCACGATGAGCCCCATCGCTCAGGGCCTGATCCACCTCGAGTTGAACCGCGGCGACGGAAGCATCGCGACCTTCCTCGGCGTTCAGGCCGGCCTGGCGATGCAGTCCATCGCGATGCTGGGCTCGGAGGAGCAGAAGCAGACCTGGCTCCCTGCGATGGCGAAGGTGGACGCGATCGGCGCCTTCGCGCTCACCGAGCCCGACCATGGCTCGGACTCGGTCAGTCTGGAGACCACCGCTCGCCGCAAGGGTGACGTGTGGGTGCTCAACGGAGCGAAGAAGTGGATCGGGAACGGAACGATCGCCGACGTGGTGATCGTGTGGGCGCGCGACGTCGAGGACGGTCGCGTCAAGGGGTTCCTCGTGCGACCCAGCACACCTGGCTACGTCGCGCGCCGCATCGACGGCAAAGTCTCGCTCCGCGCGGTGTGGCAGGCGCACATCACCCTCCATGATGTGCGGGTGCCGGAGTCCGACCGGCTTCCGGGTGCACAGTCGTTCGCCGACACCGCACGGGTCCTTGCCGGCACGCGGAACGCCGTGGCCTGGGGCGCCCTCGGTCACGCCACCGCGGCATACGACATCGCCGTCGAGTACTGCAGCAGGCGCACTCAGTTCGGCAAGCCGCTCGTGAGTTTCCAGATCGTGCAGGACACCCTGGTAAAGATGCTGGCGGAGGTCTGCTCCATGCAGCTCTACTGCCTCCGCTTGGGTCGCCTCATCGAAGAAGGGCAGCTCACCGACACAATCGCCGCCATCGCCAAGATGAACAACACGCGCAAGGCCCGCCAGGTCGTTGCCGAGGCTCGGGATCTGCTCGGAGGCAACGGCATCTTGCTGGACTTCCACGTCATGCGCCACATGGCCGACATGGAGGCTCTGCACACCTACGAGGGCACCGAGACCATCCAGACGCTGATCGTCGGCCGTGACATCACCGGCGTCGGCGCCTTCACCTGACCAGAAACGCACGAACACAAGGACACGTCTGATGACTCTCTTCACCAGCCTGAACGATCTGATCGAGGCGCCGCGGGAGGCGCTCGGAAGCAGCGAGTGGCTCCTGATCGACCAGCCCCGCATCAACGGCTTCGCAGATGCCACCGAGGATCACCAGTGGATCCACGTCGATCCGGAGCGTGCGGCCGCGGGGCCCTTCGGGACCACCATCGCGCACGGGTACCTCACGCTGTCGCTGGCGGCGCCGATGCTGGCCGAGGTGATCGAGGTCGATGAGGCCCAGGCGGCGGTGAACTATGGCCTGAACAAGGCCCGGTTCCCCTCCCCGGTCCCGGTCGGCTCGAGGGTGCGAGGCCACCTCATCCTGGTCGACGCCACCCGGCGCGGTGAGATGGTCGAGGTCGTGGTCGGCCTGACGGTCGAGATCGAGGGCTCCTCCCGTCCGGCGTGTGTCGCCGAGCTGGTCGTGCTCTTCTCGTGAGCGAGCGTCACCGCCAGCTGCGGGTGCTGGGCCACCAGGTGCGGGTGGTAGTGCGCGAGGGGACCTCGTCGGGGCCGCCGCTCATCCTCTGCAACGGCATCGGGGCGAGCCTCGATCTGTTGGAGCCGTTCGTGAGTGAGGTGGACCCGGCGCTCACCGTGGTCTCGTTCGACGTCCCGGGGGCCGGCGGTTCCCCGGCCCCCTCCATCCCGTACACCTTCGCCGGGATGGCCTACTTCGTGACCCGCATGCTCGACGCGCTCGGGTACGAGCGATTCGACGTTCTCGGGATCTCGTGGGGCGGCGGCTTGGCCCAGCAGTTGGCATTCCAGTATCCGCGGCGTTGTCGTCGGCTGGTGCTGGTCGCGACAGGAACCGGCAGCCTGATGGTGCCGGGCGGGCTCAGCGTCCTGAGCAAGATGGTGACGCCTCGGCGGTACCGCGACCCCGAGTACGCGCGCAGCATTGCGGCCCATCTTTACGGCGGTCGTCTCCGCCAAGACCCAGGCCTCGCCAGGGAACTGCTCAACGAGCATGAGCGACTAGGTTCGCGTCGGGGCTACCTCTTCCAGCTGCTGGCCGGCGTCGGATGGTCAAGCCTCCCGGCGCTACCGTTCATCCGGCAGCCCACGCTCATCCTGGCCGGCGACGACGACCCGATCATCCCGCTGGTCAACGCGAGAATCATGAACCGACTCCTGCCAAAGGCCACGTTGCACATCTACCCCGACGGTCATCTCGGACTGATCACGCAGGCCGAGCAACTCGGGCCCCTGGTCTCGGCCTTCGTGGGTGGTCAGCCAACAGTTCCAGCGTCCCGGAACCGTTGACGAACCTTCACGACCGAGCATCTCCCGAGCGTCGGCAAGTAGGACGCAAGCGGATGGGACATCGCTGCTCCACGCCGTCTGGCTCGCCGGCGTGGGTTCTTCGCGGCACTAGCGCCCGCACTGGTGGCCGGCGGTCTCGCCCTTGTGCTGTCGCCTCGACACTGAGAAGTGCACTTACCCGGGTTCGGGGTGAGCTCGGCGAGAGACCAGATGCCCGAAGACGACCATTCTCTCGTCTGTGGACACGAGCTCGGCGCAGGTGATGAGGGTGAGCAACCGGGGTGTGTGGGGGGGCTGCACTCCCGCGGGGTCGGGGTTGACCGGCCGATTGGCGACGACCCAGGTCGCAGTCCGGTCCACGACCAAGGAGCCGGGCCCGGTGTCGATCGCGTAGGTGAACGTGTGGCGGCGGGTCTCCACGACGATGCGGTCTCCGGGACGAAGGCGCGGCAGATCACGCAGCGGCTCCCCCCAGGTGACCCGGTGGCCGGCCAGTGCGAAGTTGCCCGCACCGCCGGGCGGTGACGAACCGCTCAGGTGGCCGAGCCCGATCGACAGTTGTTCGGACCCGGTTCCCTCCATGACGGGGACCACCCAGTCGTCGCCGAACCGCGGGATGCGGACCAGGGCGCTCGCACCGCCGGGGACCGGGTCGACTGCGACCACAGGTTCCTGCGGCGAGGGCGCCTTCCACGCCTGCCGCGCCTCGCCCACGACCTCCGCACGGCGTTGAGTGGCGATCACGTCTGTGATGGTCCGCTCCCAGACCACACCACCCACGAGCACGCACCCGAGGACCATGAGGCACAGCCCCGTCGCGACCAGGCCTACGCGGCGTGCGCGCGTCACGCCCCGGACCCGGCGCCCCGCCGCCCGGCGAAAACGAGAAGAACTCCGATCAGCACCAACCCGAATCCGGCGGCGAGCACACCCGGCCCGGTGGTGGCGCCTACATCGGGCAGGCCGCCGTTCTGATCCTGCTCGGCCTGGTCGGGCAAGACCACGGGCTGTTCGCAGTCGACGTTCACCGTGCGGCTACCGAGGACGTCGCCGTTGGCCAGCAACGCGACCCGCACGGTTTGATCCTCGTAGGCCGAGAGATCGACCACGATCGTGGTCGTGTCGCCGCCGTACAGCGGGGCACTGCGCTGTACGATCCGCCCGTCGACCCGAGCCGCGTACACGATGCTCGAATCCGGGTCACCGGTGTTGCTCAGTGTCACGGTCGCGAGCGCGGGTGAGCAGACCTGCCCGCTCACGTCGACCTCGGGTTCGGGGGCAGGAGGAATGCAGTTCGGCGTGATCGAGTACGAGGCGGCGGAGTCCCCGTCGACGAACAGTTCGACGACGATCTCTTGGTCCTCGTAGGCCGACAGGTCGACCGTGGCTGTCTGTGTCTCACCCGACGGTACGGTCACCGGCTGCCCGACCGGTTGGCCGCCGATCTCGAGCGCTAAAGTCACCGGCTGCGGCCCGAGGTTGGTGACGGTCGTCGACCCGGTGGCGACTTGCCCCGCGCACGTGATCTCGGCATCGATGACAACGGCGGGGTCCGGCGGGGGCGCTTCGCAGTCGACCGTGACCGCACGGCTGGCGATGACCTCACCACCGGAAGACACGGTCACCGTCACCGTCTGGTCCTCATAACCCGACAGGTCCGCGATCACCGTCTCCTGGCCCCCGGGTGGGACAGGTCCCACCCGGGCGACGACCTGTCCGTCGATCCGGACCACGAACCTGGCACCTGCGGTGGCGTCGGCACCATTGCGCACCGTGATGTCAATCTCGCCGTCGGGGCCGACGCACTCCACCGCACCGATCGTGGCGGTCGGGAGGGGACCGACGTCGGGCGGCACCTCACAGCCGTTATCGAGTACGTCGCGACCCGCAGGCCAGTTGCGCCCGCCCGGAAGACCCGGACGGATCGGCGGGATGATGTCGCCCCAGCGCTCGAGCCCGGGCCTGAAGACCGGCCCCTCATGGTCGGCGTGCGCTGCCAGCGCCGCGCTCTGGGAGACGGCGATCTGGTTGTAGGGGTTCGTGGCGTCGTTGGTGCGGTGACAGATCACCACCTTGCCACCCGCGGCCGCTGCAGCCGGGCCGAGAGCAACGCCACCGACGGCGAGCAGTGCGAGAAGGACAAGACTCATCACCGTCACGACAGGCCGGGTGGGCCCCTGGCGTGGACAACTCAGCGTCACAGTCCCTCCTCGAGGTCGATTCCAGCCGAGAGCGTAGGGCCGAGCCTCCCACACGCGCGCGCCGCGCGACAGGCCGCTGGCGGCAGGCGCGGATATCGCGTCGGGCGCCTTGCAGGCCGTGGCGGGTTGGCACGCTTACGGAACGCCTTCAGCGGCTCCGAGGAGTCATCAACACTCCGAGTGCCCGTACCCTGGTGCGGCATCGACCCCGAGCGGTCGGCCGCGCGCTATGTGCGATGTGGCGCCGCCACCAGAACCGACTGTTCCGGTCGCCACGAGCGGAGGGTGGTTGGTCCGAGTCCAACCGGGGGAGCAAAGACCCCGTCTGATGCTGCATGAGACGGGGTTCGTTGTCTCCGACTGAATGCGGCCGTGCTTACACCCGCACCACCACCTTCCCCCGAATCCCACCCATCTCCATCCGACGCATCGCCTCCGGTGCCTCCTTCAGCGCATAGGCCCGCTCGATCGACGGCGTGATGACTCCCGAAGCCAGCAGCCCGCGCACGTCCTCGAGCACCGTCTGGCTCTCCTTGTTCATGAACCCGCGGAACGTCTTGCGGGAGACCAGCGAGAGCAGCACGCCGCGCAGTTGGCGGTCCATCCCACCGGTCAGCCTGCCGCCGTCCTCACCGCCGACCATGACCGCGACGCCTCCGGGAGCGAGGGCGCGGCGGAGACGGGACAATGACGGATTGCCGCCGATGTCGAGGATCACGTCGTACCGCTGCTCACCGGAGGCGAAGTCCTCGCTGGTGTAGTCGATGACGTGCCGCGCACCCAGCACCCGGACGAGGTCCAGCTTGGAGGTGCTGGCGACGCCGGTGACCACGGCGCCGTACGACGCAGCGATCTGGACGGCGAACGAACCGACGCCACCGGAGGCACCGATGATGAGGACCTGCTGGCCGGGGCGTACGCGGCCGGCGTCACGGACCGCCTGCAGCGCGGTCAGGGCCGAGATCGCGGTCGCGCCGGCCTGGTCGAACGTGACGTCCTCAGGCTTGGCCACCAGCTTGTCCTCGCGGGCCACGGCGTACTCCGCGAAGGTTCCCTCGCCGATGCCGAACACGGCGTCACCGACGGTGAACCGCGTGACCGCACTGCCGACCGCGGCGACGGTGCCGGCGACGTCGCGGCCGATCACCGGGTTCTTCGGGCGGCGCAGCCCGAAGGCCAGCCGCACGGCGTAGGGACGGCCGGACATCAGATGCCAGGTGCCACGGTCGAGCCCCGCGGCGTGCACCCGGACCAGGACCTGGTGATCGCCGACCGTGGGGACGGGCGCGTCATCGACGACGCGGAGGACGGTGGAGGAGCCGTACCGGTCCTGGGTGACGGCCCGCATCGTGGTGGGCGTGGCCACGGGACCGCCGGGGCGGGCGTGATGGGTCGAGGTCTCGGGGCGAGTCATGGCGGAGTCCTTCTGTTCAGGTGGATCGATGGGGATGACGTTCGGGCGGGCTACTGGGTGTGGGACGGTCCGCTGCCGGAACCGAAGGCGTTCAGCGGGGCCATGAGGTGGAACGGGACGGTGGAGAAGTCACCGGCGAAGTAGCCGTGGCGGAGGTCGGAGACGCGGCAGGTCCCGGACTCTTCCTCGATGATCAGCGTGGCTGCCATGGAACTTCTCCTGTCGGGAGGGGTGGTGGTGTCCTTCACTGTTCCGCCGCCGCGCCCTGCTCGCCCCGGCACAACGGCCAGGTCAGACGGGGGGCATCGGGTCGTACTGGATCTCGCGACGGATCTCGACGGCGCGCTCGACGCCGGCCAGGCGCGCGACGAGGTGGAGCGCCATGTCGATACCGGCGCTGACGCCGGCGCTGGTGATCAGGTCGCCGTCGTCGACATAGCGGGCGCTGACGTCGATGACGATCGTCGGGTCCAGCTCGGAGAGCAGGTTGAGCGAGGCCCAGTGCGTGGTCGCGCGACGCCCGACGAGCAGGCCAGCGGCGGCGTACACCAGGCCGCCGGTGCACACCGAGGTCATCAGCGGCACGACGCTGCGCTGGTGACGCACCCAGTCCAGGTGCGCCTGGTTGGCCAGCATGGGACGCGTGCCGGGGCCGCCCGGATGGATCAGGACGTCCAGCGGCGGTGCGTCCGCCAGGGAGTGGTGGGCCCCGAGCGGCAGGGTCTTGGCGCCCTGGACCGGGCCGCCATCGGCGGACAGGCACCAGACGTCCCAGCCGTCGCCGGGGTGCATCCGCGTCCACGTGGACAGCACCTCCCAGGGGCCGACGGCGTCGAGTTCCTCCACGCCGTCGAAGAGCAGGATCCCGATCCGGCGCGGGTGTGCGGCACCGGAGTCGGCGAGCGGTCGTGAGGGCTGCATGAGTTCTCCTGGGGGTTCGAGGGTGGGGGTTTGAGGGCGCCGGGTCCCGGCGTGCCACCAGCGTGGTCGTGGCGGCGGCCCGTCGCCCCGGCCGAAGTGCCGGGATGCGTGCCCGGCCCGAGCGTGTACGTTCGAGCAATGCTGGTCGGGCGTGAGCCGGAGCGGGCGCTCCTGCTGGGCCTCCTTGCGCGGGCGCGCGAGGGGGTCGCGGGTTGCGTGGTCGTCCGGGGCGAGCCAGGAATCGGCAAGTCCGCGCTCCTCGACGAGCTCCTTCGCGCGGCAGGCAGGGCGAGGCTGCTGCGCACGCAGGGCCTCGAGGTCGAGTCGCCGCTGGCGTACGCCGCGTTGCACCGGCTGCTGCGCCCGTTGGCCTCCCTACGCGCCGGGCTGCCGGCCCCCCAGGCGCGCGCGCTGGCGGTCGCGTTCGGTGAGGAGGACGGAGGAGCCGTCGAGCCGTTCCTGGTCGGAGTGGCGACGCTGAACCTGCTGACCGCTGCCGCCGAACAGGAGACCGTCCTCTGCCTCGTCGACGACGCCCACTGGCTCGACGCCGCCACCGCGGGCGCCCTGCTGTTCTGCGCCCGCCGCCTGGGCGCGGACCGGGTGGCGATGGTCTTCGCGGCCCGCGACGGCGCGTGGGGGAGCTTCGACCCGCAGGGGGTGCCGGAGCTCGCACTCACCGGTCTCGACGTTGCACTGGCGCGGGACCTGGTCGCGACCCGCCTCGACGGCGCCGCCACCCCGGGGGTCGTGGAGCGGCTCGTGGCCGAGAGCCGTGGGAACCCGTTGGCCCTGCTGGAGCTGCCCGGCGAACTGAGCCCGGCCCAGCTCAGCGGCGGCGCGCCGCTACCGGAGCAGCTCCACCTGACGGCGCACGTGGAGCAGGTGTTCCTCGAGCGCAGCCGGCGCCTGAACCCGGGCGTGCAGTCCCTGCTCCTGGTCGCCGCGGCCGACGACACCGGCGAGCTCGCGGTCCTGCGCCGCGCTGCCGACGAGCTCGGCCTTCCGGGCGACGCCCTCGAGGGCGCCGTGGACTCCGGGCTGCTGGTGAGCGACGGGGCATCGGTCGCCGTACGCCACCCGCTGGTGCGTTCGGCGATCTATCAGGCCGCACCGGCTGGGCAACGCCGGGCGGCCCATCGCGCGTTGGCCGACGCGCTGGCCGAGCACGGGGATCAGGACCGGCAGGCGTGGCACCGGGCCTCGGCGACCGAGGGCACCGACGCGGGCGTGGTCGATGCGCTGGAGTCGGTCGGTGACCGCGCCCAGCGACGCGGGGCGTATGTGTCCGCGCTGGCGGCGTACGAACGGGCGGCGTCCTTCAGTGCTGATGCCGAGACGCGGGCACGGTTGACCGTGGCCGCCGCCCGGAGCGCCTGGGCCTGCGGGCGGGCCACCCACGCGCAGACGCTGCTCACCTCGGCGCGCGAGACGGCGCGCGACCCGCTGGTGGTCAGCGACATCGCGCGCCTGCGTGGCCATCTCGAGGTCAACCTCGGGTCCGCAGCGACCGCCCACCGCATTTTTGTGGCTCTTCTGACGCTTCCGTGGGTGGTTGAGCGCGCCTGAATCGTGAGCACGCCGTTCCCTGTCTAGGTTTCTGAGCTGTCTAGGAACAGGAACCAGTGAGCGGAGAACGGCGTGCAGAACGCCACCTTATGGCGCGCCCTGCTGGGGGTCGAGAAGACGGTCGTCGAAGACATCGAGTACGACGAGGACGCGCAAGTCCTGGTGGCGCACGTACGACCCACCCGTCGGTCCGCAAGCCGGTGCGGACGGTGTCAGCGTCGCTCGTCTCGCTACGACCACGGCGAGGGGCGGCGTCGGTGGCGGGCATTGGACCTGGGCACCATCCAGGTCCACCTCGAGGCCGATGCACCGCGGGTGAACTGCCGTGAGCACGGGCCCACGGTGAGGGCAGTGCCGTGGGCCCGGCACGCCGCCGGCCACACAGTCGTGTTCGACGAGCAGGTCGCGTGGCTGGCCACCCAGTGCTCGAAGACCGCGGTGACCGAGCTGATGCGGATCGCCTGGCGCACCGTGGGGGCGATCATCACCCGGGTTTGGGCCGACGTCGAGGAGCTGCACGATCGGTTCGCAGAGCTGCGTCGGATCGGGATCGATGAGATCTCCTACAAGCGCGGCCACCGCTACCTGACCGTGGTGGTCGACCACGACAGCGGCCGGCTGGTCTGGGCCGCACCCGGCCGCGACAAGGCCACCCTCGAGGCGTTCTTCGACGCCCTGGGGCCCGAACGCTGTCAGCTGATCACCCATGTCAGCGCCGATGGTGCGGACTGGATCAGCACCGTGGTCGCCGACCGTTGCGTCAACGCCGTCCGCTGCGCTGATCCGTTTCATGTGGTCCGGTGGGCCACCGACGCCCTGGACGAGGTCCGCCGGCAAGCGTGGAACGAGGCCCGCGGTGCGGTTCACCAGCGTCGCGCGGGCCGGGCCTCTGGGCACGCGAAGGCACTCAAGCACGCCCGCTACGCCTTGTGGAAGAACCCCGAGAACCTCACCAGCCGACAGCAAGCCAAACTCGCCTGGGTCGCCAAGACCGACCCTCGGTTGCACAGGGCCTACCTCCTCAAGGAAGGACTCCGACTGGTCTTCCAGCTCCCGGCCGACGAGGCCGCCGACGCGCTCGAGGTCTGGATCGGTTGGGCCCGCCGCTGCCGGATCCCCGCCTTCATCGACCTGCAACGACGGATCGTCAAACACCGCGACTCGATCCTCGCCGCGATCGAGCACGGTCTGTCCAACGGACGTATCGAGTCGGTGAACACCAAGATCCGACTGATCACCCGGGTCGCATTCGGGTTCCGCTCACCCGAGGCCCTCATCGCCCTCGCGATGCTCAACCTCGGCGGCCACAAGCCCGTCCTCCCCGGCAGGTCATGACCCACGGATCAGTCAGGAGAGCCATTTTTGTCGAAGCGGCACGAGAGGTCGTCGGCACCGATCCCGAGCGTGCATTGCAGATCGCGGTCGCGGCGGCGGTGATGCGGACCTACGGCGCCGACAGCGGGACGGGGCTGGCCCCCGACGATGTGCTGGTCGCCACGCTCGACGACACCCCGCGGGTGCGGAGCCTGCGGCACCTGCTGGTGGCGATGACGCAGGCGTACGACCACGACTGGACGGCTGGCGTCGCCTCCCTCGATCGCGCCCTGGCAGCAGGGGAGGAGGTCGAGGATCGCGAGGTGCTGTGGAACCTTGCCAACGGCGCGCTGCAACTCGGCGACGACGCCGCGCAGCAGCACTTCTACGGTCGTGCGCTGGTTCTCGCGCGGGAGGCCGGTGCGGTCACCGCGGTGATCTACTGCCTGCAACGGTTGTGTTTCGGGTCCTACGCTGCCGGTGACCTCGTCGCGGTGCGGGGGAGCGCGGAGGAGGCGGTCGCGCTCGGTGAGAGCATCGGCCAGCCTGCGCTGACGGCGCTCCCACTCGCGTGGCTCGCAGTGCTCGACGCCCTGCAGGACCGCGATGAGTACGACGCCCGCGTCAAGCAACTGGAGACGCTGGAAACGACGTACCCGTTGGGGATTCTCGCCGACCCGGTGCACGATGTCGGACGCTGGGCGAAGGCCGTACGCTGCGCCGGCGCGGGCGACCACCGCGGGGCGCTGCACCACTTCTCCCAGGTCCGGTTGCCGGTGCTGGCCCGGATGGCCGCAACCGAACGGATCGAGGCGGCGGTGCGGGCCGGTGACACCGATACCGCGCGCGCGTGGACCGAGGAGCTGGCCGGGTTCTCCGAGGCGACCGGTCGTCCGTGGGCGCAGGCGGCGGTGGCGTACGGCCGGGCGCTGACAGCGAGCCAGGACGAGGCCGAGCAGTTCTTCGTCTCCTCTCTGCGTGAGCACGCCGAGGCCGGACATCAGCTGGAGGCGGCCCGGACCCACCTGGCGTACGGCGAATGGTTGCGCCGCAGCCAGCGGCGCGTGGATGCCCGCCAGCACCTGCGCGACGCCGTGGAGACGTTCGCCGACCTGAAGGCCCGCGCCCTGGAGTCGCGGGCGAACCAGGAGCTGCGCGCGTCCGGGGAGACTGCGCGGAAGCGCGACCCCTCCACGCTGGTCCAGCTCACCCCCACCGAGCTGCAGATCGCGCGCCTGGTCACCTCCGGGCTGTCGAACAAGGAGGTCGCGGCCCAGTGCTGGATCTCGCCGCGGACCGTCGCCTTCCACCTGCGCAACATCTTCGCCAAGGCCGGCGTCACCTCCCGCGGCGAGCTCGCCCAGCTCGACCTGGGCTGACCCGCTCCTGAACCGGCTCTGACCTCCCACCCGGCCTCGAACCTGGCCATCTGACCGGGGTGACGACCGGCCATCCCGACCACGCTCGGACGCACTGCACCACCCGCTACTGCGAGAGCGAGACCGCGATGAGTCACACCACCTCCACCATGCCGCACCCGGGCACGACGGCGCGCCCGCACCCTCGACGCCTCGGTCGCGTCGTCCTGGCGAGCCTCGGCGCCGGTGCGGTCGCCGCGGGCGTCCTGACGCTCGTCGTCGCCCCCGGAGCCACGGAGCCGGTCGTCACCGGCCTGCTGCTCCTCGGGTTCGCGGTCGGGTGGGGCGTCCTCGCCATGTCCACCCGCCGTACCGGGCATCCGCAGCGGTGGGCCCGGGTGCCGGCCGCGGCCATGGCCGCCACCGGAGCCGTACTGGTGGCAACCCGGCCGGGTGACGCCGCGGTGGCGAGCCTGGTGTGGGCATGGGCGCCACTGCTGCTGGCCCTGGTCATCTGGTCGTACGCCGCGGCGCGCCGGGCGTTGCCCGGCCGAGCCGGCTGGCCGCTCATGCCCGTGTTCGGCGTCCTGCTGCTGGTCGCTGTCGGAGGCCTCGCCCGGGCGGTCACCGCGGCGGACCTGGGTCCTGCCCCGGGCACGGTCTACGCCGTGGGCGACCACGACCTGCACCTGGACTGCCGGGGGACCGGATCGCCGACGGTGGTGCTGTTCAACGGGCTGGGCGAGTTCTCCGGTTCGTGGGCCAGGGTCACCGCCGAGCTGGGGTCCACCACACGCATCTGCGCCTACGACCGGGCCGGCCAGGCCTGGAGTGACGACGTCGCCCGTCCGCAGGACGGCGTCGCCGCCGCCACCGACCTGCACGCGCTGCTGGCCGCGGCCGGCGAACCCGGCCCGTACGTCCTGGCCGGGCACTCGACCGGAGGGCTCTACGCGCTCACCTACGCGGCGCGGCATCCCGAGGACGTGGCCGGCATGGTGCTGCTGGACTCCTCCAGCCCGCGCCTGCTGACCGCGCTGCCGGACTACCCCGGGCAGTACGCCGTGATGACGCGCGGCCTCGCCCTCCTGCCCACGCTGACCCGGAGCGGGCTCGTCCCGCTGCTCACCCCAGACTCCCCGCTGCCCGGCGACGCGGGCGATCGCGTCGACGCCGTGAACTCCTCGGTGCGGGCCAAGCGCAACGCCCGCGATGAGCTTGTGATGATCCCGACCCTGTGCCACCAGGCGCAGGCACTCACCACGCTGGGCGGCCGGCCGCTGGCGGTGATCACCGCCGCCGACACCCTGCGGACGCGGGGCTGGGGCGCCGAGCAGGAGCGGTTGACCGCCCTGTCCAGCGACAGCGTGCATCGCACCGTGCCGTCCTCCCACGCCGGACTGCTCGAGGACACCGACGGCGCCGCGGCGTCCAGCGCCGCCATCGCCGGGGTGGTCCGCGCAGTCACCACCGGCAGCCCGCTCGCCGCTCCCTGAGCCCGCCCGTCACCCGCATCCCCACCCTCACCACCGAAGGAGAACTCCGATGTCCCACACCCCCCTGCACGACCGACACCACGAACACCCGCCCGAGGCCGAGGCCCGGCGGTCGTGGTCGCTGCTCGCCGTCGCGCTCGCGGCCCAGATCCTCGTCGTGCTCGACATCTCCGTGGTGAACACGGCACTGCCGACGATCGGGCGCTCCCTTGGGCTCGCCGGCAGCGACCTGCAGTGGCTCGTCACCGCGTACGTGATGATGTCCGGCGGCGCCCTGCTGCTCGGCGGCCGCCTCAGCGACCTGTTGTCGCGGCGCGAGGTGTTCCTCACCGGCCTGGGCCTGTTCACCGCAGCCTCGATCGCCAGCGGGTTCGCCGACTCCGCCGCCCAGCTCATCGCAGCGCGTGCCGTCCAGGGACTCAGCGCGGCCCTGCTGACGCCCTCGGCGCTCTCGCTGGTCACCACCACGTACGCCGGCGCGCAGCGTCGTACGGCCTTGGCGCTCTGGGGCGCGGTCGGCAGCCTCGGCATCGCCGCCGGTGTCCTCGTCGGCGGTGCGATCACCACATGGGCCGGCTGGCAGTTGATCTTCTGGGTCAATGGGCCTGTCGGCGTTGTCGCGTTCCTCGCCGGTCGCCGGGTGATCGCCCGCGACACGGTGGCGCGGCCGGACCGCGCGGACTTCGATCTGCCCGGCGCCGTCACCGTGCTCGCGGCGCTGGCGACCGCGCTCTACGTGTTGGGCGGGACGGCCGCGCACGGCTGGCTCTCGGTGTGGACCGCTGTCGGCCTGGGCGTGACCGTCACGCTGCTCGCCGTCTTCCTCGCGCATGAACACCGCGCGGCCAGGCCGCTGATGCCGCCGCACGTCTGGAAGCTCGACGCCCTGGTCTCCGGCACCGCCGTCATGCTCGGAGTTACCGGGATCCTCGTAGGCGCCGTGTTCCTCACTTCGATCTTCCTGCAGACCGTGCTCGGCTACTCGGCCCTGCGCACCGGGGTGGCGTTCCTGCCGTTCGCCCTGGCGATCACCGTCGGCACCGTCGTGGCCAAGCACCTGCTGGAGCACGTGTCCCCCCGTGCGCTGGCCGCGGCCGGCCTGGTCGTCGCGGGCGCCGGTGCTGTCGCGCTGTCTCGTGCTCCCGCGGACGGCCAGTTCGCTCGAGACCTGCTGCCGGGACTGCTCGCACTCGGTCTGGGCGTGGGCATGGTCTTCGTGCCGGTCTCGGTGACGTCGATGAGCGGCATCCCGTCCTCGCACGCCGGAGTGGCCTCGGGGTTCCTGATGACCGGGCACGAGGTCGGTGCGGCCCTGGGCGTCGCCGTCCTGTCGGCCGTCGCGAGCACCGCGGGGTCGTTGGCCACGACGGCGGGCGCTGTCGACGCGTTCTCCCGCGGCATGATCGCTGCCGCCGGGATCGCCGTGCTGGTGGCGTTGCTCGCCGCCACCCGGATGCCGAAGGCCCGCGTGGCCGCCGGTGCCGGCCTGCACCTGCACTGAGCCGTGATGGCGACGCTGCAGGCCGCACGGGCGGTGCGCCGTACCTCCCAGCAGAGGCGCCACGTCGAAGGCTGCGCCTTCGTGGCGTTATGGATGGGTCTCGGGGTACTCGTCGGCGGCGACGCCGAGGCCTACCTGCTGCTGGGGATCCCGCTGACCGCGGCATTTCAGCGGCTCGTCCGGCGGAGGCCGCTGCGTGAGCTGTGGGTCCGCGACGGCGGGCCTGGTGCTCCGCCGAACCGACGGGACCTGGCGGTGGTGTCGCTGCTCGCGATCGCGCCGGTGGTCGGAGGAGTCCGTGCCGCCCAGGACGGCGGCGCCCTCGTGGTCGTCTGGTTCATCGCCGCCTTCCTCGGGGCCGCCGCCGCGGCGTACGCGCTGCGGGCCACCTCGATCCTGGCGGTGCTGCAGACGGCGGCGTGGGCGGTCGGCATCGGGGTGGTCGCCAACGTGGTCATCGTCGGTGGCGTGCAGTGGGCCACGGGTGCTTCGGTGGAGCCGGGAGCCCTGCTGGGCAGCGTGCTCGTGTGGACGGCGACGTACTACCCGGCCACGTTCCTCTTCGAGGAAGTCGCCTTCCGCGGTGCCCTCGACGCGCATCTGCACCACCCCGGGGAGGCCCACGGTCTGCGGTCCGCCGTGCTCGTCTCGGCGCTGTGGGGCGTGTGGCACCTGCCGGTCTCCGAGGGGATGCCGTGGCCGCTCCTGATCGCATCGTTGGTGGCCTGGCACATTGCCGTCGGGGTGCCCCTGTCGCTGGCCTGGCGTCGCAGCGGCAACCTCTCCGCGCCCGCGTTCGCGCACGCGGCGATGGACGGCGTGCGCAACGGGCTTCTCGGTCTCTGACGCCCGGGTGCGGTGACGGCCACCTGGAACCGACCCGGCCATTCGACCGGCGCGACCGGGCGCCCCGGCGCGCGACGGTGAACCACGCCCACTCCCGATCCCAGTCCTGATCCCAGTCCCGATTCCAGTCCACCGATAGGCGACCGACATGACCATGACCCACACCGCACCAGCGCCGGTATCCACGGATGTGGCACCCGGGCGGGCGCGCCGCCGCGCCGCCTTCGCCCTGCTGGTCTCGGCACAGTTCGTGGTCATGGCCGATACCGCCATCGTGAACGTCGCACTGCCCTCGGTGCAGCGCGACCTGGCTCTCGGCGCCGTCGGGGCGGCCTGGGTGGTGAACTCCTACGTGCTGGCGTACGGCGGACTCCTTCTGCTCTTCGGCCGCGTCGCGGACCTGGTGGGTCGGCGGCGGATGTTCGCACTGGGGTCGGGGGTGTTCACTCTCGGCACCGTGATCGCGGCGGTGGCGACCGGCCCCGAGTTCCTCATGGCCGGTCGCGTGGTCCAAGGGATCGGCGCGGCCGCGCTCAGCCCCGCGGCGATGGCGCTGCTGCTGCTCAGCGCCCCCGGTGAGCGCCGCGCCGCAGCGATGAGCGCCTGGGGCGCGGCATCGACGCTGGGCGGAATGACCGGGGTGGTCGCCGGCGGTCTGATCGCGGACCACTGGGGCTGGCGGGCGGTCTTCCTGGTGACGGTCCCGGCGACGCTCATGGCCGTCGTCGCAGCTCCGCGGTTGCTGCCCGCGGGCGCTGTGGGACGACGCCGGCGTCTCGACGGCTGGGGAGCGGCTGCGCTGACGGGCGCCATCGTGGCGCTGGTGCAGGCGGCGCTCGGGGCGGCCGACCGTGGCTGGGCCGACCCCACCGTCGGCCTCAGCGTGCTCGTCGCAGCCTCGCTCCTGGCGAGCTTCATCGCGCTCGCCCGGCGCAGTGCGGACCCGCTGGTCCCCCTGGGGATGCTCGCCTCCCGCAGGCTGAGCCGCGGTCTGGTGATCGCGGTGCTCGGGGGAGCGGCGCGCGCTTCCACCTTCGTGCTGCTCGCGCTCTATCTCCAGCAGGGCTTGGCGATGGCGCCTGCCGCCGCGGGGTTGGCGATGGCCCCGACCTCGCTGGTCGGGTTCGGAGTCTCGGTTCTCGCGCTGCCGCGGGTGCTGCTGGCGTTCGGCCCGGCACGCACGCTGATTGCGGGCCTGGTGATCCTGGCGGCGGGTCACCTCTGGCTGGCGTTCGCCTCGGCTCAGATCGGGTACGCCGGCGGGGTGCTGCCCGGGCTGGTGCTGGTGGCCGCCGGGGTCGCGTTGAGCTTCACGCCGACCACGATGTTGATCGCCTCCGCCGTACCGCCCGCGGACGCGGGGTTGGCCTCGGGGATGGCCGGCTCGGCAACCCAGGTGGGGGCGGCTCTGGGCATGGCGTCGTTCACCGCGATCGGTCTGGCCGTCGGCGGGGCAGTCGGGGGAGCGGGGTCGGGGGTGATGAGCCCGGCGGGCTTCGCGGCAGCGTTCGTCCCTGCGGCTGGAGTAGCGCTACTGACCGCCCTGATCGGGAGCACCCTGACGCGCCCCGCCGTGGCGCGGTCGTCGGCGAGCTAGGGCCGGACGCCCGCGACGGTGGTCGGAATCGTGAAGGTGAACCGCGAACCCGTTCCCGGGCCGTCGCTGGTCACCCCGATCGTCCCGCCGTGCGCGTCGACGATGGCCTTGGCGATGCTGAGGCCGATCCCGGAGCCGCCGCGATCGCGGCTGCGCGCAGTGTCGGTGCGGTAGAAGCGTTCGAAGACGTGGTCGAGGTGTTCTGGGGCGATCCCGTCCCCGGTGTCGGTGACGCTGATCTCGACCCGGTCGTCCCGGTCGCGGACGGACACAGAGACGTGTCCCCCGCCGGGAGTGTGGCGCAGCGCGTTGTCGAGCAGATTGCCGAGGACCTGGCCGATCCGTTCCGGGTCGACGGTGACGCGCCTGCTGGAGTCGTGGGTCACCTCCAAGGTGACGTGGGCGGCCTCGTAGCGGTCGCGCGCGGCGTCGGCGGAGGCCTGGACGAGGCTGCGGACCGGGGTGGGGCGGGTGCGCAGGCTGAGCGCGCCCTCTTCGGCGCGGGTGACCGCCCCGAGGTCGTGCGCCAGCAGTTTCAGGCGCTCGGTGCTGCCGCGGATGATCTCGAGGGTGGCGGCGTCGGGTTGGCGCACCCCGTCCTCGACCGCCTCCAGGTGCGCCTCGATGGTGGCGAGCGGGGTCCGCATCTCGTGCGCGAGGTCGGAGAGCATCTGTCGCCGGGTCGACTCGGTGTCCTCCAGACGCTGGGCGAGCCGGTTGTACGTCGCGGCCAAGGTCTGGAACTCGCTGCCCAGCCCGGGGTCGGGCACGCGGGCGTCGTACCGGCCGGCGCCGATGCCGCTCGCTGCGTCGGTGACCGTGCCGATCGACTGCCGGACGCGGCGGGAGAAGTACCAGGAGACCACCAGGGCGGCTCCGATCGCCGCGACGACCGCCACCGAGATCGAGACCAGCAAGGCGGAGGTGAAGGCCTCCTCGACGTGCCGGGTCTCGGCGTCGGTGTTCCCGACGTGGGCCTCCATGAGGTGTCGGTGGAAGATGCCAGGGCCGATCACGGAGGCGACCAGCCAGGTGGTCACCGCGCCTGCAGCCAGCACGAGGGCTTGAGCCAGCAGCAGCCGGCTGGCGAAGCTGGTGCCGTTGGCGTCGGTACGTGTCATCGGGCCGTCCCCATCAGCCCTGCCCCATCCGGTAGCCGACGCCGCGGAGCGTGCGGACGAACCTGCCCTCCGAGGCGTCGTCGCCGAGCTTGCGGCGCAGGTGCCCGATGTGCACGTCGACCAGGTGGTCGTCGCCCACCCAGGCCTCGTCCCAGACGGCGTCGATGAGCTGCCTCCGGCTGAAGGCACGCTGCGGCTGCGCCGCGAGCGTCGCGAGCAGGTCGAACTCCGTGCGCGTCAGCGCGACGGGGTTCCCGTCGAGCCACACGTCACGGCCGGTCGGATCGATGGCCAACGGCCCGAACCGCAGGACGGGGGTCGCGGACAGAACGTCGCCGGTGGACGCAGAGGGGGCGCGGGGCCGCCGGAGCATGGCCTGGACTCGTGCCATGACCTCGCGCGGGCTGTACGGCTTGACGACGTAGTCGTCGGCGCCGACCGAGAGTCCGATGAGGGTGTCGACCTCCTCGCTGCGCGCGGTGGCCATCACGACGTAGGCGTCGGAGAACAGGCGCACCTGGCGGCAGACCTCGACGCCGTCGAGCCCGGGCAGGCCGAGGTCGAGCAGGATCACGTCGGGATCGACCTCGCGCGCCAGCCGTACGGCGTCAGCGCCGTTCGCGGTCACGCTCACCTCGAACCCGTCGCGGGTGAGGTAGCTGGCGAGCAGGTCCGCGAGCGGTGCCTCGTCTTCCACGACCAGGGCGCGTCGACCGTGGCCCCGACGTGAATCGTCAAGCGCCTCTTGTCGTTCCTCCATGAGCACCATCATGGGGGTCTCCGGCGGGGGTCCTCCCTGCGCGAGCACCGGATCTTGACCGAACCTTCATCGTTCCACCACGGCCTCACCATGTCTCCGGAGCACCGTAGGAGGTGGGACACAGGACTGACCGTGGTCCTGAGGGACCGGAGGAGGTCGAGGACGATGATGGGTTGGTACGGCAACGCAGGCTGGGGCGGCTGGCTGGCGATGACGCTGATGATGCTGATCTTCTGGGTCCCGGTGATCGCGATGATCGCCTGGTTGTTCCGTACGTCGGGGGCCCCCCGTCAGGACGGACGCTCGACCGGCACGCCCGAGCAGGTCCTCCGCGACCGGCTCGCCGCTGGTGAGCTCGGCGTCGAGGAGTACCGGGAGCGCCTGGCTGCCCTGCGTGGGACTCCGTGACCGAGCGCGCACCCCGGCTCACCCGTCGCCGGTTGCTCACCGGTGCCGCCGCGGTGGGGGGACTCGCCACGTTCGGTGGACTCGGCGCGTGCAGCTCGGCCACGACGGCCGGTGCCCGGCTCGTCGGACCCGAGGCGCGTGCCGTGGCGGAGGCCGAGGCGGCGCGCACCCGGACGGGGCGGGTGGTCACCGCCCGGCTGTTCCCTGAACCACGCCTGATCGACCTCGGCGGACGCGTGGTGTCCACCTGGGTCTACGGTGACGGGCTCCCGGGGCCCGTGATTCGGGCGTCCGCCGGCGACACGATCCGGGTGACCGTGCAGAACCGGTTGCCGCAGGAGACCAGCGTGCACTGGCACGGCATCGCCCTGCGCAACGACATGGACGGGGTGCCGGGTCTCACTCAGGACCCGATCGCGCTCGGCGCGACCTACCGCTACGACTTCACCGCACCCGACCCGGGCACGTACTTCTACCACCCGCACACGGGTCTCCAGCTCGACACGGGCCTCTCGGGGATGCTGGTGATCGACGACCCGGCGGATCCCGGCGACTACGACGAGGAGTGGCTGGTCCACCTCGACGATTGGGTCGACGGCACCGGTCGGACGCCCGACCAGGTGCTGACCGAGCTGTCGAGCCACGACATGCGCAGCATGGGGGGCGGCATGGGCGGTATGGGGATGAGCGAGTTCACCTCGCCGGTGCTCGGTGGGGCAGGCGACGTCGACTACCCGCTCTACCTCATCAACGGTCGCCCGCCGGACGACCCGCCGTCGGCGGGCATCCGATGACGGTGACCCACAGTGACGGATTCGCCGTGCAGCCGGTGGAGACCGACGCCCTCATCATCGGGATGGGGGAGCGGTACGACGTCATCGTCACCCTGCGCGACGGCGTGTTCGCCCTGGTGGGCTCCGCCGAGGGCAAGCCGGGTCGGGCCTATGCCACGGTCCGTACGGGGTCCGGTGCGGCGCCCGCACCGTCCGGTGCGGTCGGGGAGCTGCAGGGCCGACTCCTGCTGGGTAGCGACCTCCGTCCGGACGCCGGCGTGGCCCTGGGTCGCCGCACGGTGGATCGCCGGCACCGGTTGGTGCTGGCCGGGTCCATGGCGCCGTACCGCTGGGTGATCAACGGGGAACCGCATCCCGACTCACCACCGCTGTCCGTGGTTCAGGGCGAACGCGTGCGACTCACGTTCGCCAACCGGTCGATGATGTTCCACCCCATGCACGTGCACGGCCACACGTTCGCCCTGGCGGCAACCGGAGCGCGCAAGGACACCGTGATCGTGCGGCCGATGGAGACCGTCGAGGTCGACCTGGACGCGGACAACCCCGGCCAGTGGGCGGCGCACTGCCACAACGCCTACCACATGGAGGCCGGCATGATGACGACGCTGTCGTACCGAACGCGATGACCCTTCGGCCGCCCGGAAGCGAGATTTCTGGCTCATCTGACTGATCCGTGGGTCATCGGCCGGGCAGCAGCGGCCGGTTGCCGCCGAGATTGAGCATCGCTAGACCGATGAGGGCGTCGGGTGAGCGGAATCCGAAGGCCACCCTGGTGATGAGCCGG